>NKIM01000008.1 GCA_002255955.1 Burkholderiales bacterium PBB2
GCCGAGAGCCAGTTCGCCGCTTGGGCGCCGCCCGCCCCACCGCCGCCGCCGCCGGCCCCGCCGCCACCGCCCCCGGCCGAGCCGGTGGCGCCGCCGTTTCCTTACCAATTGATCGGCCGCCTGGTCGAGGCCGAGGGCGCCGTGGCCCTGCTGTCCAGCCCGGCCAAGACCTTGGCCGTCAAGACCGGCGAGGTGATCGACGGCCAGTGGCGCGTCGATCAAATCCATGAACGCGGGCTGAACCTGACCTGGCTGCCCGCCAAGCTCACGCAGAGCGTCAACTTCCGAGCCGCAACCCCATGAAGCTGCAAGTCTCCACCTCTTCTCTGCCGTCCACGCGCCGCGCGTGGCCGCAGCCCGGGGCTTTGGCCCTGGCTGTGGTGCTGGCGCTGGCCGGTTGCGCCCACCCGGCCCTGCGCGAAGCCGACGAGCTCAGCCGTGCCAACCAGCTGAACCAGGCCTATGCCGTGCTCGACGCTGCGGCGCAGAAAGAGCCGCAGGACCATGCCTTGCGCGCTGCCCAGATCCGCGTGCGCACCCAGCTGAGCAACCGCCTGCTGATGCAGATCGAAGGCGCGCGCGCGAGCAGCCGCTGGGCCGAGGCGCAGGCGGCCATGCAAAGCCTGCGCGAGATCGACCCCAAGCACCCCCGCCTGGCCTTCTTCGAGAGCGAGCTGCAACGCGGCCAGAAGCAGGAAGCCACACTGCTGACCGCGCGCAGCCTGCTGCGCGAGGGCAAGCTGGAGCGGGTGGAGGCGCTGGCGCGCGACATCTTGTCTGAATCGCCTCAGCACCCCGGCGCCCGCCAGCTGCTCAGCCAGGTCGCCCAGGCGCGCCCGCTCGAACAGCAGGGCAGCCTGGAGCTGGGCCCAGCCTTCCAGAAGCCGGTGACGCTGGAGTTCCGTGACGCGCCCTTGCGCCAGGTCTTCGAGGCGCTCTCGCGCAGTTCCAACATCAACTTTGTGTTCGACAAGGACGTGCGCTCGGACACCCGCATCACCATCTTCCTGCGCAATGTGACTCTGGACGAAGCCATGCGCGTGGTGCTCAACACCCAGCAGCTGGACCGCAAACTGCTCAACGACAGCTCGGTGCTGATCTTCCCCAACACCAGCGCCAAGCAGCGCGAGCATCAGGAACTCATCACCCGCACGCTCTACCTGGCTAACGCCGATGTCAAGCAGGTGCAAGCCATGGTGCGCACCATCGCCAAGGTGCGCGACATCCATGTCGACGAGCGCCTGAACCTGATGGTGGTGCGTGACACGCCCGAGGTGCTGCGCCTGGTCGAGCGCCTGATCGCCTCGGTCGATCTGCCCGAGCCCGAGGTCATGCTCGATGTCGAGGTGATGGAGCTGGCCACCGACCGCGTCGACGAGTTGGGCCTCAAATGGCCCGAGCAGCTCAGCTTCGGCCTGCCCGCAGTGGGCGGTGGCCTGGCCACCGGCCAGGTGCCGATCGGCCAGCGCGATGAGTTCCGTGGCTTTGTCGCCAACCCCGGCGTGGTGGCCAATCTGCGCGGCAGCAGCGGCAATGTCAACCTGCTGGCCAATCCGAAGATCCGCGTGCGCAACCGCGAAAAGGCCAAGGTCCACATCGGCCAGAAGCTGCCGGTCTTCACCACCACCACCAACTTCACCGGTCAGACCTCGGTGGCGGCGTCCGTGTCCTATCTGGACATCGGCCTCAAGCTCGATGTCGAGCCCACCATCCAGCTCGACAACGATGTGGTCATCAAGGTCGGCCTGGAGGTCAGCAATCTGATCCGCCAGGTCACCGGCCCGGGCGGCACCACGGCCTACGAGATCGGCCAGCGCACCACCTCCACCACCTTGCGCCTGAACGATGGCGAAACCCAGGTGCTGGCCGGCCTGATCAACGACGAAGACCGCCGCACCGCCAGCGGCATCCCGGGGCTCTCGGGCATCCCGGTGCTGGGCAGCCTGTTCGGCTCGCGCAATGACACGCGCGCCAAGACCGAGGTGGTGCTCCTGATCACGCCGCGCATCGTGCGCAATCTGGCCCTGCCCGAGGCCAGCCTGACGCGCACACCGGGCGGCACCGATGCCTCGCCGGGCGCATTCAGCGGCTTGCTGCGCCCCAATGCCAAGGTGGGTGTGGGTCCCAGCGGTGGTGGCGGCGCCGCACCCGCCGCGCTGGCCGCGCCGCGCGATGTGCAGGCCGCGCCCGCTGCGCCGGCCGCCGCGCCGGCATCCGAGGCCACGGTGCGGCTGGAGGTGACGCCCCAGGTCACGCCGGGTGGCACCATCTCGGTGACGCTGCGCAACGAATCGGGCCTCAGCATCCGCGGCGAGGTCGAGTACGACGCCAATCTGCTGCAGTCCATGCAGGGTGGCACCACCCCGGGCCGCCTGCCGGTGGAGCTCCCCGCGCGCGGCGACAAAGTGTTCGTGATGCGCGCCCTGCCTGCCTCGACCGGCAAGGTCACCTCCATCGAGCTGGGCAGCGTGCAAGCCACCGGCCCGAACGGCGAGAGCAGCTCGGTGCGCCTGGAAGGCTCGGGCCTGGTGACCGTGGAGGCGGCTCGCTGAGCGCGCCCGACCACCCTGTCTGAGCGCCCGCTGTGAACGCCGCCATGCCCAAGACACCGCTCCGACGTGGCGTCACCTTGATCGAGATGTTGGTGGTGCTGGCCATGCTGGCCGTGCTGGCCACGGCGGCGCGGCCGCTGCTGGAGATGTCGGTGCAGCGCGCGCGCGAGCATGAGCTGCGCTCGGGCCTGCGCCAGCTGCGCGGCGCACTCGACGCCTACAAGAAGGCGGTCGAGGGCGGGCAGATCCGCAGCAGCCCCGAGGACAGCGGCTATCCGCCCGATCTGGAGTCTCTGGTCAAGGGCGTGGTCGATGTCAAGACGCCCGACAGCCGCAAGCTCTACTTTTTGCGCCGCCTGCCGCGCGACCCCTTTGCCGACCCGGCCCTGCCGGCCGCCGACACCTGGGGCCTGCGTGCGGCCGACAGCCCGCCCGACGAGCCGCGCTCGGGCAAGGATGTGTTCGATGTCTATTCCCGCTCCGACCGTCGCGCGCTCGACGGCACGCGCTTGCGTGATTGGTGAGTCCGTGCCATGAAGCCCTTGCACCGTCCCCGTGGTTTCACCCTGATCGAGCTGATCGTGGTCATGGCCATCGTCGCCCTGCTGGCCTCCATCGCAGCACCGCGTTACTTCAACAGCCTGCAGAAGTCGCGCGAGACGGCGCTGCGAAGCTCGCTCAATGTCATGCGCGATGCCATCGACCAGTTTGCCGCCGACAAAGGGCGTTATCCCGATTCGCTGGAAGAGCTCGCCACGGCGCGCTACATCCGCGAGATCCCCGAAGACCCGCTGACCGGCAGCCGCGAGGCCTGGGTCAGCCTGCCGCCGCCGGGCGATATGCAGGCCAATGGCCAGCTCTACGATGTGCGCAGTGGCGCCGCTGGCCGGGCCAGCGATGGCCGGCTGTTTGCCGATTGGTGAACCGGGTGGCTGGCTGGGAGGGCTTTTGCTGATGCGTCGCCTCGCTCGCCAGCGCGCCTCGCGCGGCTTCACTTACCTGGGCCTGCTGTTCTTCGTGGCGCTGACGGCGGCGGCCCTGGCCGCGCTCGGTCAGGCCTGGAGCACGGCGGCGCAGCGTGAGCGTGAGCGCGAGCTGCAGTTCCGCGGCGAGGAGATCGCTCGTGCCATCCAGAGCTATCTCAAGGTCACAGGCGGCAACTCGGCCCAGTACCCGCGCACATTGGAAGAGTTGCTGGTGGACCGGCGTGGCGTCAAGCCGCGCCACCACCTGCGCCGGGCCTATGTGGACCCCTTCACCGGCAAGGCCGATTGGGTGCTGGTGCCCGAGCCGGGCCAGCCCGAGCGCTTCAGCGCCGTGCACAGCCGCTCGGAGCGAGGCCTGCTGCGCGAAAGCCGGCCCGATGGTCTGCCCCTGGCCAAGGCCAGCGACTGGGTCTTCCGCGCCCGCCCTGAGGGCGCGGCCACGCCCGATCCCGCAGCCAGCGAGCCCATGCTGGACAACAACAGCCTGCCCCTGCGCTGAGCGCCGAGCGCTGCAACCCGCTGCGCCCATCGTTCACATGGCCGAGGCTCCGGCCGCCGGGCGCGGCCGCAGTGCGCAGCGCCCGGCCTGGCAGCGCGCGCCCGGGTCAGGTTCGATCGCGCAGTTGGACATCATGCCGCCCTGGCTTTGCTCGGCCCGGCGCGCCGCGGCCTGTTGATCGGCCAGGGCCTGGAGCTTCTTGCCATCGCCGTTGTGCTGACTGGACCAGGCGCGGTAGCCCTCGGGGCCACCGCAGGCCTTGGCGCCCACGGCCAGGCTGTGGCATTGGGCATCGCTGCTGCAGCGCGCCTCGCCGATCTCGGCCTCCAGCGATTTCAGGAGGCGCAGGCTTTCAGGTGTGTTGGCGGCCTTGTTGCTGGCGGTGTGGCTGGCGGGGGCGCTGCTGCAAGCGCCGGCCAGCAGCGCCAGGGGCAGGGCGATCAGCAGGGTCAGTTGCCGGGCGCGCGGCCGGCTTGAGGAGAAGGGGGCGAAAGACAGGGGGTGTTTCATCGCGGGCTCCGAGCTGAGGAGCTTCCAGCTTAGTCCTTCGAGGCGGCCCTGGGATTGGGTAGGATGCGCACGCCCATGAAACGCCCGTATTTTTTCTCCTCCCACGCACGCAGCGCCTGGCACTTGCTGGGGCGATTGAGCTTGGTTCTGCCTCTGGCGGGACTGGGCCTGGCGCTGGCCCAGGCGGCCGAAGCGGGGGCGGCGAAGTCCTGCCCCAGTGTGGCGGAGCTCCAGGCCGAGCTGGCGCGGCTCAATGCCTTCCGTGCCCTGCCTCAGTCCTGCGGGGCCCACCGCGTGCCGGCTGCGCCGGCCCTGCGTTGGGATGCCCGGCTGGAGGCCTCGGCCCTGGCCTTTGCCAGCGAGCTTTCGCAGGGCGACCAGATCAGCCACTTCGGGTTCAAGGGCAGCAGCCTGCGCCAGCGCTTTCATCAAAGCGGCTATGTCATGCGCCGCGCCGGTGAAAACCTGGCCGCGGGCCAGGAGAGTCTGGACGAGGTGCTGGCCACCTGGACCCTGAGCGCCACGCACTGCGAAAACCTGATGCAGGCCGAGTTTATCGACGCCGGCCTGGCCTGTGTCGTCGGCCCAGGGCGTTATGACCGCTACTGGGTGCTGCACCTCGGCCGCCCGGTCGAACCTTAATGGCTTGAGCGTTTCCTACTGCGCGGCTGCCATGCGTCGTTGGTCCGGTGCTCAGAATCCTCACGTACAGGAAGTACGTTCCGGTTCCTGTGCTCCGTCCGCCTCGCCTGACAGCCGCTCGCGACGAAAACGCTCAAGCCAAAGCTGGAGTGGGGTGAGGTTCAGATCCAACCCAAATCGATCGCGCGCAACACCGCCTGCGTGCGGTCGCGCACGCCCATCTTGGAGAAGATGGCCGAGCAGTGGTTCTTGATCACGCCTTCGCTATTGCCCAGCAGGGCGGCGATTTCGGTGTTGCTGCGGCCGCTGGCGACCAGGCGTAGCACCTGCAGTTCCTTTGGCGAGAGCGGGTCGGGCTGCTCGGTGGCCAGGAAGGCGCGTTCGGCCGTGCTGGCCGGGCGCTCCATGCGGGTGGTCAGTGAGGGGCGCAGGGCGGTGCCGCCCTCGGCCACATCGCGCAGGGCCTGCACCAGGGTGTCGGTGCTGATGGCCTTGAGCAGGAAGCCGCGGGCGCCGGCGCGCACGGCCTCGTCGAACACAGCCGCATCGTCAAAAGTGGTCAGCAGCACCACGGGGATGTTGAGCGCGCGCGCGGCCAGGGCGCGGATCAGGCCCAGGCCGTCCAGCCGCGGCATGCGCATGTCCGAGAGGATCAGATCCGGCGGCTCGCCGCCCAGGCGGGTGATCTGTTCCAGCGCGTCGGCCCCGTCGTTGGCTTCGCCAACGATCTGGATGTCCTCGTGCAGGGCCAGCAGGCCTTTGAGGCCGTCGCGCACCAGCTGCTGGTCTTCCACCAGCAGCAGGCGGATGCCGCGTGGGCTCGACCCGTCGGCGGCGCTGCCGGGCTTGAAGTGGGGGATGTTGTGGATGGGGTTGTTCATGCTGTCCTTGGACACCGCAATTCAATTCGGAAACCGGGCTGGCTGCGCTGCACCTCCATGCGCCCGCCCAGCTCGCTCATGCGCTCGGCCATGCCTTGCAGGCCATTGCCCGGCTTGAGGTGGGTGGCACCCAGGCCGTTGTCGTCAATGCTGACGCGGACTTCCCCTTGTGGCAAGACGTCCGTGCCAAGGCTCGTGTCGTGCGACTCGATGGCCACTTCGATGCTCACCCGCGAAGCGCGGGCGTGACGAACACTGTTGGTCACCGCCTCCTGCACGCAGCGCAGCAGGGCATGGGCCACGCGTGGGCTCAGGTCGCGAGCGCTGGGGGCGATGGTCAGTTCGATATGGGTGCTGGCGATGCCGTCAACCAGGGCTTGCAAGGCGGTGCTGAGGTCGATGCGCTGCGAGCTGCGCTGCTGGCTGACAGCCTGGCGCACATCGGCCAGCAGATTGGCCGCGCTCTGGCGCGCCTTGTCGACCGCCAGGGCGGCGCCCTCGCCATCGGCGCGCTGCAGCAGGGCGCTGCTCAACTGCAGCTGCAGGTTCAGCGCGGTCAGGTGGTGGCCGACCACATCGTGCAGTTCGCGCGCCATCAGGGTGCGCTCGTTGTAGCGCAGCTGCTCGGCCTGCAGCTGCTCGGCGCTCAGGCGCTCGGCCAGCATGGCTTGCAGCCAGCGGCGCTTTTCGGACTCAGCGGCGGCCATGCGGCCCAGGCCGAAGGCCATGCCATGCAGGGCCACCATGGCCATCAGCAGGCCCATATTGTCCAGCCAGTTGGGCACGCCGCTGCTGCCCGGCGTTACCACCTCGGCCAGCGGCAGCAGCCAGTTCATGGCCAGGTTGATGCCGATCTGGGCCAGAGCGAAGAGGAAGGCGGTGCGCGCGCGCAGCAAGACAGCGGCCAGGGCGGTGACCAGGAAGGGCAGGCCCGGCGTGACGGCGATGGCGAGCAGATCGATCATCACCAGGCGCAGCAGGGTATTCGGCGGCGGCTGGTCGGCGCGGCCTTCGCGGGCCAGGCGCCAGTAGCCCCAGGCGAACAGCAGCACCAGGCTGAAGCAGCCGATCAGGAGGATGGGATCGTTGCTGCTGCCGCCCCATCGCAGATAGAGCGCGGGCACGGCGCCGTCGTAGGCATCGGTGCGGTAGCCCAGCAGGCCGGCGATGGCCGCGGCCAGCTCCAGCAGGCAGATTGACAGGGCGGCCACCCGCAGCACCACATTGGGTTGCGCCACGCGGGCCAGGATGCGGTCCAGTTGCTGGTCCAGCAAGCGCAGCGGAGAGGGGTTCAGCGGATTCTGCAAGGGGGCACTTTGTTCAGCGAGTGTGCAGGGTGCCACAGCGGCATCGCTTCTGGCATGTGTGTTTGGTCATGCAGCCGCCCTCGGGCACCGAAGCAGGGGGCGGGACCGGCGCTTCAGCCCGCGGCTGGCGCGGCGATGGCCTCGGCAATCACGCCGCCGCCCAGGCAGACCTCACCGTCGTAGAGCACCAGGCTCTGGCCCGGGGTGACGGCCCATTGCGGCTGGGCAAAGTCCACGCGGCAGTGGCCGGCGGCCGGCGTGTCGGGGTGGAAGGCGCAGGCGGCGTCGACCTGGCGGTAGCGGGTCTTGGCGCCGAAGCCGCCAAAGGCGGGCTGGGCATCGGTCCAGGACAGGTCGTCGGCGACCAGGGCCTGGCTCAGCAGCAGCGGGTGCTGGTGGCCTTGCACGACGATCAAGGTGTTCTTCTCCATGTCCTTGCGCGCCACGAACCAGGGCTCATGTTCGCCACCGCCGCGCGGCGTTCCTTTTTCCTTCACGCCGCCGATGCCCAGGCCTTGGCGCTGACCCAGGGTGTAGAAGGACAGGCCGACATGCTCGCCCAGCTTGCGGCCGCGCTCGTCCTTGATGGGCCCCGGCCGGTGGGCCAGGTAGCGGTTCAGGAATTCGCGGAAGGGCCGCTCGCCGATGAAGCAGATGCCGGTCGAGTCCTTCTTCTTGGCGTTCGGCAGGCCGATCTCCTCGGCGATGCGGCGCACCTCGGTCTTGTGCAGTTCGCCGACCGGGAACAGGGTCTTGGCCAGCTGGGCCTGGTTCAGGCGGTGCAGGAAGTAGCTCTGGTCCTTGCTGTTGTCCACGCCCTTGAGCAGCTCCGTCCGACCGTTGCGTTGGCGCACCCGAGCGTAATGGCCGGTGGCGATCTTCTCGGCGCCCAGGCGCATGGCGTGGTCGAGGAAGGCCTTGAACTTGATCTCGGCATTGCACAGCACATCGGGGTTGGGCGTGCGGCCGGCCTGGTACTCGCGCAGAAAGGCGGCGAAGACGCGGTCCTTGTAGTCAGCGGCGAAGTTGACGTGCTCGATCTCGATGCCGATCACGTCCGCCACGGCGGCCGCGTCGACGAAGTCGATGTTGGAGGAACAGTACTCGCTGTCGTCGTCATCCTCCCAGTTCTTCATGAAGATGCCCACGACTTCGTGGCCGGCTTTTTTCAGCAGGTAGGCGGTGACGGCGGAATCGACGCCGCCGGACAGGCCGACGACGATGCGTTGCTTGGAGTTCATGGGGTCGATTGTCCCGCAAGGGGCGGGCACCCCGCCCCGGTGCCGGCTTTCGCACCGGCTTGGGGCGGTGCCTGACACCCGCAAATGCGGGGCAAACCGTCATTAACAGAACTTTACAATCCGCGCCGTTCTGTGGTTTCCCTGTTTTTCCTTGAATCGGCGGCGTTCTGCGCCCCGCGAGCGCCGGCCATGAAGCTGCATCCTTTTCGAATCACCCCTCACTGCGAACGCATCAGCGCCAAAGATCGCTTCAAGATCTATCTGGGCGCCTTGCTGCACCCGACCCAAACGCAACGCTGGCTGAACTTTGTCAGCGCCCACCCGGTGCTGATGGGGGCGGTGCGCGAGCACCCCAAGCTGCTGAGCAAGATCTACCGCCCTTACTTCTCGCGCCGCCTCGGTTGTGCGCGCCGGGTGGAGTTGCTGATGGACCACTACGGTTTCATGCTTGAACAGGGCCTGGAGCCGGTGCTGGCGCGGGCGGCACGCGAGAACCTGGTGCTCTGCCAGCTGCAGGGCAAGTCGGGCGCGACTTTCCAGGTCGAACTTTCGGCCGTCCACGAAGGCCATCGCGAGGGCGACCTGTGCCTGCGCCTGATGCTGGATGGCGAGATGGTGTTCAGCGCCTCTTTTGTCTTCATGCGCCGCCACGGCAAGCCTTGCGTGGCCATCGGCCGCCTGCAGGGCGGGCGCTGCGAGGGCTCGCGCGAGCTGGTGCGCCGCGCCACCAAGGATTTCTACGGCTGCCGCCCCGGCGTGGTGCTGGTGCAGGCGGTGCGGCAGATCGGCGCCTCGCTCGGTTGCGAGCGCCTGATCCTGATCAGCAACCGCGACCGTGTGGCGCTCAACCCCTGGCGCCGCCGCAAGATCAGCTCCAACTACGACGCCTTGTGGGGCGAGATCGGTGCGCGGCCCAGCGATTGCGGCAATTTTGAACTGCGCTGCGACGAGGTGCCCCAGCCGGTGCTGGAAGAGGTGCCTTCGCGCAAGCGAACCGAGGTCAAGCGAAAATTCGCCATGCTGGATGCCATGTACGTGGGCCTGCAGCTGCAGCTGGCGGTGTGGGTCAGCGAGCTGCCGGTCATCGAGACGCTGACGCAGCTCTGAGAACTTGAGTCGACGACCTCAAGATTTGATCTGAGGCTCCAGCAGCGACGCATCGCTGAACACGGCGTCCAGCGGCAGGTGCCGGCCCGCGGCATGGTCCTCGCAGCAGCGCAGCACCAGGGGGCTGCGGTGGCGCGCGGAAGTCGCGCGTAGCTCGTCCAGGCTGAGCCAGAGCGTGCGCACGATGCCCTGGTCCAGGGCGTGGCCCGCGATCTCCTCCCCGACGCTGCCGCTGAAGGCCAGGCGCAGGTAGGTGACATCCTCCTGCCGCGCTGGCCGCTGGAAGCGGGCCAGATAGCAGCCCAGGAAGGACTCGGGTGTGAAGGCTCGCGCGGTTTCCTCCAGCGCCTCGCGCACCACCGCCTGCAGCGGCGTTTCGCCTGGGTCGAGATGGCCGGCCGGGTTGTTCAGCATCAGGCCCTCGGGCGTCTCTTCCTCGACCAGCAGGTAGCGGCCATCGCGCTCAACCACGGCCGCTACCGTGACCGAAGGCTTCCAGCGTTCGTGATTTGTCATCTGTCGTTTGCTCCGCGTTTCCAGGGGTGTCTACGGGGGTGGAGTGTCACCTCGATTGTGTAAGCTCGACGCAAGCTGAACAGTCACATGGTTTGTTTGACCCGAGGAGGGACTCATGCAGATAGGTGTTCCGCGCGAGCGCGCGGCCGGAGAGACGCGGGTGGCTGCCACCCCGGAGACGGTCAAGAAGCTGAAGGCGCAAGGCCACAGCGTGCTGGTCGAGCGCGAGGCTGGCCTGGCCGCCAGCATCACCGATGAGGCCTACCTCGCGGCCGGTGCCGACATCGTTGAGCAGGCCGCCGCTCTGGGCGCCGATCTGGTACTTAAGGTGCGCCGGCCCGAGGCCGAGGAGCTGGCCTAGATGAAATCGGGCGCCACCCTGGTCGGCATGTTGGACCCCTTCGACCGCGCCGGCCTGCAGGCCCTGGCCGCGGCCGGCCTGACCAGTTTTGCCCTGGAAGCCGCGCCGCGCACCTCGCGTGCCCAGAGCATGGATGTGCTGTCCAGCCAGGCCAATATCGCCGGCTACAAGGCGGTGATGATGGCGGCCGAGCGCTACCAGCGCTTCTTCCCCATGCTGATGACGGCGGCCGGCACGGTCAAGGCGGCGCGCGTCGTCATTCTCGGCGTCGGAGTCGCCGGTCTGCAGGCGATTGCCACGGCCAAGCGCCTGGGCGCGGTGATCGAGGCCTCGGATGTGCGGCCGGCGGTCAAGGAGCAGGTCGAGTCGCTCGGCGCCAAGTTCATCGATGTGCCTTACGAAACCCAAGAGGAGCGTGAAGCTGCCGAGGGCGTGGGCGGTTATGCCCGGCCCATGCCGCCGAGCTGGCTGGACCGCCAGCGCGCCGAGGTGGCCAAGCGCGTGGCGCAGGCCGATGTGGTGATCAGCACCGCCCTGATCCCGGGCCGCGCCGCGCCGCAGCTGATCAGCGAGGACATGGTGCGCAGCATGAAGCCGGGCTCGGTCATCGTCGACCTGGCCGCCGGCCGTGGCGCCGATGGCATCGGCGGCAACTGCCCGCTGACCGAGGCTGGCCGCACGGTGGTCAAGCATGGCGTCAACCTGGTCGGCGAGACCAATCTGCCGGCCCTGGTGGCGGCCGATGCCTCGGCCCTGTATGCCCGCAATGTGCTGGACTTCCTCAAGCTCGTCCTCGCCAAGGACGGCACGCTCAGCGTGCCCTTGGAAGACGACATCGTCGCCGCCTGCCTGGTCAGCCAGGGCGGCGAGGTCAAGCGCAGCTAACCCGAGATTGCCATGGAACTCGTCAGTCCCACCCTCACCAATCTGATCATCTTCGTGCTGGCCATCTACGTGGGCTACCACGTGGTCTGGACGGTCACGCCGGCCTTGCACACGCCGCTGATGGCGGTGACTAACGCCATCTCGGCCATCGTCATCGTCGGCGCCATGCTGGCCGCGGCCCTGACCGAGACCGACGCTGGCAAGCTCATGGGCACCCTGGCCGTGGCCCTGGCGGCGGTCAATGTCTTCGGCGGCTTCCTGGTCACGCGCCGGATGCTGGAGATGTTCAAGAAGAAGACGCCCAAGCCCGCCGACAAGAGCAACAAGGCGGAGGCGCGCTCATGAGCCTGAACCTCGTCACCTTCCTGTATCTGGTCGCCAGCGTCTGCTTCATCCAGGCGCTCAAGGGGCTTTCGCACCCGACCACCTCGATCCGCGGCAACCTCTTCGGCATGGTCGGCATGGCCATTGCCGCGCTGACCACGGTGGCCCTGATCCTCAAGCTGGCCGGTGGCCAGAGCCTGGGCCTGGCCTATGTGCTGGCCGGCCTGGTGCTCGGCGGCGGGATCGGCGCTTATATGGCGCAAAAGGTCGAGATGACCAAGATGCCCGAACTGGTCGCCTTCATGCACAGCATGATCGGCTTGGCCGCGGTCTTCATCGCTGCGACCGCCGTGCTGGAACCTTGGGCTTTTGCCATCACGGCCAAGGGCGAGCCAATTCCGGGCGGCAACCGCATCGAACTGGCGCTGGGCGCCTTCATCGGCGCGGTGACCTTCAGCGGCTCGGTCATTGCCTTCGGCAAGCTCTCGGGCAAGTACAAGTTCCGCCTCTTCCAGGGCACGCCGGTGTCCTTTCCGGGTCAGCACAAGCTCAACCTGGCCTTGGGCCTGGCGGCGCTGTTCTTCTGTTTCGGCTTCTGGCATTCGCAGAGCTGGCTGGACTTCGGCCTGATCCTGGCCCTGGGCTTTGCGCTGGGCGTGCTGCTCATCATCCCGATCGGCGGTGCCGACATGCCGGTGGTGGTGTCCATGCTGAACAGCTACTCGGGTTGGGCGGCCGCCGGCATCGGCTTCAGCCTGAACAACAGCATGCTGATCATTGCCGGCTCGCTGGTGGGCAGCTCGGGGGCCATCCTGAGCTACATCATGTGCAAGGCCATGAACCGCAGCTTCTTCAATGTGATCCTGGGCGGGTTTGGTGGTGACACCTCCAGCGCAGCGGCCGGTGCCGCCGTGCAGCGCACGGTCAAGAGCGGCAGCGCCGACGATGCCGCCTTCATCCTCGGCAACGCCGAGACGGTGGTGATCGTGCCCGGCTACGGCCTGGCCGTGGCGCGCGCCCAGCATGCGGTCAAGGAACTGGCCGAGAAGCTCACGCACAAGGGCATCACGGTCAAGTACGCCATCCACCCGGTGGCCGGCCGCATGCCCGGCCATATGAATGTGCTGCTGGCCGAGGCCGAAGTGCCTTACGACCAGGTCTTCGAGATGGAAGACATCAACGGCGAGTTCGGCCAGGTCGATGTCGCCATCGTGCTGGGTGCCAACGATGTGGTGAACCCGGCCGCGCTGACCAAGGGCAGCCCCATCTACGGCATGCCCATCCTCGAGGCCTACAAGGCCAAGACCATCATCGTCAACAAGCGCTCGATGGCGGCCGGCTACGCCGGCCTGGACAACGAGTTGTTCTATATGGACAAGACCATGATGGTGTTTGGTGACGCCAAGAAGGTGGTGGAGGACATGGTCAAGGCGATCGAGTGAAAAGGCCGCGGGCGGCACGCGGGTGCCGGTCTAGAGTCTCGTATCGAATCCCCTGATGAGACCAGGGGTCTCCATCGGTCAGAATCCGGGGCATCGAATGGAGACAAATAAGATGGACAAGACCTGGCTCAAGAGCTACCCCGAGGGAGTTCCTGCCGAGATCCATGCCGAGCAATATCCGTCCCTGGTGGACCTGATGGACTCGGCCTTCAAGAAGTACCCGCAGCTGGCGGCCTACACCATGATGGGCCGCACCATGAAGTTCGCCCAGGTGGACGAGGCCTCGCGTGCCCTGGCCGCCCATCTGCAAAGCCTGGGTCTGGAAAAAGGCGATCGGGTCGCCGTGATGATGCCCAATGTGCTGCAGTACCCGGTGGCCGTGGCCGCCATCCTGCGCGCCGGCTATGTGGTGGTGAACGTCAACCCGCTCTACACCCCGCGTGAACTGGAACATCAGCTCAAGGATGCCGGCGCCAAGGCCATCGTCATCCTCGAGAACTTCGCCGCCACCTTGCAGCAGGTGATCAAGCAGGTGCCGACCCAGCATGTGATCCTGGCCTCCATGGGCGAGATGCTGGGCTTCCCCAAGAGCCTGATCGTCAACTACGTGGTGCGCCGCGTGAAGAAGATGGTGCCGGCGTTTGAGCTGCCCGGCGCGGTCGAGTTTGGCGAGGCGCTGGCGCGGGGCCGCGGCCTGGCCTACAAGGCACCCAAAGTCGGCCCCAACGACATCGCCGTGCTGCAGTACACCGGCGGCACCACCGGCGTGTCCAAGGGCGCCGTGCTCTTGCACCGCAATCTGGTCGCCAATGTGATGCAGGCCGAGGCCTGGTACATGCCGGCGCTGAAGAAAGTGCCGGCCGGTGAGCAGGTGGTGGGCATCGCCGCCCTGCCGCTTTATCACATCTTCGGTTTCACCACCAATATGATGCTGGCCATGCACATGGGCGGCTGCAATGTGCTGATCCCCAATCCGCGTGACCTGCCGGCCATGTTCAAGGAACTGGCCAAGCACCGTTTCCACTGCTTCCCGGCCGTCAACACCTTGTTCATGGCCATGGCCAACCACAAGGACTTCAACACCGTGGACTGGAGCCATCTGGTCATCTCGGTGGGCGGAGGCATGGCGGTGCAGCAGGCCACGGCCAAGCTTTGGCTGGAGAAAACCGGCTGTTCCATCTGCGAGGGCTATGGCCTGAGCGAGACCTCGCCCGTGGCCAGCTGCAACCCGACCGACAGCACGCAGTACACCGGCTCCATCGGCCTGCCCCTGCCCAGCACCGAGCTGCGCCTGCTCGATGACGCGGGCAACGCGGCCGCGCCCGGCGCCACCGGCGAAATCGCCATCCGCGGCCCGCAGGTCATGGCGGGCTACTGGCAGCGCCCGGACGAAACCGCCCAGGTCATGACGGCCGACGGTTTCTTCCGGACCGGTGACATCGGCACCGTGGATGAAAAAGGTTACTTCCGCGTCGTCGACCGCAAGAAAGACATGATTCTGGTCAGCGGCTTCAACGTCTACCCCAACGAGGTGGAAGACGTGATCACCATGATGGACGGCGTGCTGGAATGCGCGGCCGTCGGCATCGCCGATGCGAAAGCGGGCGAGGCGGTCAAGGTGGCCATCGTGCGCAAGCCCGGCGCCGCCAAGGAAGTCAGCGAAGCCGATGTGCGCGCCTACTGCGAGGCGCACCTGACCGGCTACAAGCGCCCCAAGGTCATCGAGTTCCGCAATGAACTGCCCAAGACTCCGGTCGGCAAGATCCTGCGGCGTGAACTGCGCGACAAAACCTGAGTGTGTCGCGGGCGGGGTTTCTGCCTCTCGAGGCCCACTCTCCACTAGAGTCGGGCCCCTGAGGAAGGAAAAACCGTGATGCTGGAACAGGCCTACACCAAGACCGAACAAGGCCGCGCCGAGATCAAGAACCGGGCGCTGCCGCTGTCGCGCAGCCTGCGCAACCTCCTGCTGGTCATCGATGACAGCAAGAGTGCCCAGCAATGGCTGGGCCTGGTGCAGGGCATCACGGCGGCGGACATCGCCTTTCTGATCGACCAGGGCCTGATCGCGCCCACGGCCCGGGCTGGATCCGCAGCCGGGGTGGCGCCCGCCGCCCCGCAAGCCACGGCGCTGCCCACCCTGGACTACCAGGCCCTGTACGCCTACCTCACCGGTGCCGCGCGTGAGCACCTGGGCCTGATCAAGGGCTACCGCTGGGTGCTGGATGTGGAGCGCTGTGGCGACCTCCCGGCCCTGCAGCAGCTGGCCCTGCGCTTTGTGGATGAAGTGCGCCAGGCCCAGGGCGATGCGGTGGCGTTCAAGGTTCGCCAGTCCATGGGCCTGTAGCGGCCATGCTGCGGACGGGCGGTGTTCGCCCGTCGGGATGGCAGGGCTGTCCCTGGCTGGCACGCCGCCCGGCGGCCTGACTCGGTGATTCCACGGGCTGGCGCCGCGCCAGCGCGCGCCTACCATCGCGCGTTCGCCACTTTTGAGCGCCAGCCATGCTTGCACGTCTTTCGCGCCGATCCGGCTCTTCGGTCGCCTTGTGGGCCGGGGTCCTGGCCTCATTGCTGGCATTGAGTGCCTGCCAGAACGGCGGGGCCAGCGACGGTGCCGCCGCGCCGGCCAGCGGGGCTTCGGCCGCGGCCAGCCCTGCCGTGGCGGCTGCCGCCTCGGCCGTGCCGCCCTCGCTGGATGGCATCGCCCTGGCCGCGCCTGACGCCGCCGCCGTGCGCCAGCCCAGCAGCCCCCAAGCCTGGGGCGGCCCGCGCGGCGGCCAGGAGCCGACGCTGTCCGACCGGGTGGTGGACTACCAGATCGAAGCCCGGCTCGACCCCGAGGCCCACACCATCGAGGGCAAGCAGCGCCTGAGCTGGCGCAACCGCAGCGCCGTGCCGGTGCGCTCCGTCTACCTGCACCTCTACCTCAATGCCTTTGAGGGTGAGGGCAGCACCTTCATGAGCGAGCAGCGCCGCCTGGGCTTTGCCTTCCGCAGCGATGTGCCGATCAAGAAGGGCGACTGGGGCTTTATCGAGCTGAAGAAGGTGCAGCAGGCCGGCGTGGCCGTGCCCTGGCACTTTGTGCAGCCCGATGGCGGACCGGCCACCGACCGCACCGTGGTGCGCCTCGACCTGCCGCAGGCGGTGGCACCCGGTGGCAGCACCACGCTGGACATCGATTTCTTCGACCAGCTGCCGCGCGTGCTGGCCCGCACCGGCTATTTCGGCAGCTTCCATCTGGTGGGCCAGTGGTTCCCCAAGATGGCCGTGCTGGAGCTGCCCGGCGAGCGGGGCGCTACTGCGCCGCGCTGGAACGCACATGAGTTCCATCTGCACAGCGAGTTCTACGCCGATTTCGGGCGTTATGAGGTGCGCATCGACGTGCCCGAGGGGTACACGGTCGGCGCCACCGGCGAGCTGCAGGGCGAGCCGAAGAAGCAGGGCGGGCGTGTCGTCCACCACTATGTGCAGGGCGATGTGCATGACTTTGCCTGGACGGCCGACAAGCGCTTTGCTCCGCCGCTGAAAGCGGTCTACGAGGGCGAGGGCAGCCCCAAGGTGCAGGTCCAGGTGCTGTACCCACCCGAGTACGCCCACAACGCGCCGGTGGTGCTCAAGGCCACGCTGGACGCGCTGGCCTGGTTCTCCAAGACCTTGGGGCCTTACCCCTACCGCACGGTCACGGCCGTAGTGCCGCCCTTCAATGCCAAGGAAGCGGGCGGCATGGAGTACCCGACCTTCTTCACCGCCGACAGCTATGCCGACCAGACCCCCGGCACCCTGGCCCATTTCGGCCAGGAGTTCGTCACCATCCACGAGTTCGGCCATGGCTACTTCTACGGCATCCTGGCCTCCAATGAGTTCGAAGAGCCCTTTCTCGACGAGGGCCTGAATGAGTTCTGGGACCAGCGCATGATTCACGCGCGTGGCCAGCGCGCGCCGGCCACCACGGCCGCGCTCAAGCGTCTGGGCGTGGGCACCACGGTCGATGTGTTCGAGGGCGAGCGCCTGGGCGCCGGCCTCAAGGACCCGCCGGACGGCCTGGGCCAGAACAGCTGGCACCGCCATTCCAGCGGCAGCTATGGCACGGTGTACTCCCGCACCGCCACCGCCTTGCGCGACCTGGAGGCGCAGATCGGCCGCGAGAAGCTGGAGCTGGCGTTCAAGACCTATTACCAGCGCTGGAAGTTCCGCCACCCGAGCACGGCCGATTTGCGCGAGGTGCTGGCCGAGGTCAGCGGCCAGCCGGCCCTGGTGCAACGCCTGTTCGATCAGCACATCTACGCCAGCCGCTCGGTCGATGACCGGGTGGAGAGCTTCAAGAGCGTGGAAGAACTGCCCCTGCTGGGCCTGCAGATCGGCCCCGATGGCCGGCGCAGCGAGCTGGACAAGGACGCACAGGAGGAGCTGGTCGAGAAGCTGCGCGCGCAGTGGAAGAAGGACCACCCGGCCTCGTCGTCCAAAGCCGAGGCCAAGAAGGACCCGCAGACCGGCGAAGTGCTGGCCGAGCCCGGGCCTTTCCCCTACCGCACCACGGTCGTCTTGCGCCGGCGCGGCGCGGCGGTGCCGCAAACGCTGCGCGTGCGTTTTGCCGATGGCAGCGTGGAGACGGTGCGCTGGGACGACCAGCAATCCTGGGCCCGCTTCAGCTGGGTCAAGCCGGTCAAGGCCGTGTCCGCCGAGCTGGACCCCGAACGCCTGCACTACCTGGATCAGAACCAGCTCGACAACAGCCGCGCCCTCAAGAGCGACGGTCGGGCCGCCCGCCGCATCGCCAGCGATGCCGGCAGCTTGTTGCAAACCCTTCTCGCCCTGGTGGCCACGCTATGAACATGCCGGCGCTCTTGACCTCCGCTCCCGATCTGCGCGGCCAGCTGCGCACCGGTGCCCGCCTGGCCTCGCAATGGCGCTTGCTGCTGCTCTGGCTGCTGGCCCTGGCCTTGCCCTGGTTGTTGGCCTTGGTGCCGCTCTGGCGTGCCCTGGCGGCCCAGCTGGACCAGTCGCTGGCTGCAAAGCGCCTGGTGGATGGCTTTGAGCTGCCGGTGCTGGCCGAGGCTGTGACCGGCCTGGGCCCCAACGGCTTTGGCGCCTCGGCCCTGCTCAGCAGCGTGCTGCTGTTGGCGGTCTTGCTGCCCTGGCTCAGCGGCTGCTTGATCGCCGTGGTGCGCTCGCCACTGCCGCTGGGCTTTTCGGCCTTGCTGCAGGGCGGCTTGCGCGAGTACGGCCGCATGACGCGGCTCTGGCTCTGGGCGCTGTGCCTGCTGGGCGCGGTGGCAGCGCTGGGCGGTGGGTTGATGCACTGGGTGGGCGAGAAAGCGACGCTGATGCAGCTGGAGGCCGAGGCCGATCGCTGGAGCCAGGCGGTGATGCTGTTCACCGGCCTGCTGTTCCTGCTGGTGCATGCCAGCCTGGATGCGGCGCGCGCCCGCCTGGCCTTGGAGCCGCAGCGCCGCTCGGTGTTCAAGGCCTGGCGTCTGGCCACGCGTGACCTCTGGCGCCAGCCGCGCCGCATCGGCATCTATCTGCTTATCACGGCCCTGGGCTTGCTGGCGGCGGCGCTGATCGGGCTCTTGCGGGTGCAGCTGGCGCCGGTGGGGGCGGGCAGCCAGCTGCTGGCCTTGGCGATGGGTCAGCTGCTGGTGCTGGCCCTCGTGTGGATGCGCTGCGCGCGCGTCTTTGCGCTGGCGGCCGCCGGGCGCCTGGACTGAATGAATGAAAGAATGAATGAAAAAGGGCGGGCTTGAAGGCTGGCACACTTGCGACTTCTTGTCCGTCTTTGCCTGCCATGCCGCCGCGTTTTTTTGTCGACCAGCCCCTGGGCACCTCGTCCAGTGAGCCCAGCGAGCTCAGCCTGCCGCCCAGCGCGGCCCGCCATGTGCAGGTGCTGCGCCTGCAGCCGGGCAGCCCGCTGACCCTGTTCGATGGCAGCGGCACCGAGTGGCAGGCGGAAGTGGCGGCCATGGGCCGCAGCGAGGTGCGCGTGCACTTGCAAGCTCGCCAGCTGGTGCAGCGTGAGCTGCGTCAGCACATCAGCCTGGCCCTGGCCATGCCGGCCAATGACCGCATGGACGGCGTGGTCGAGAAGGCCACCGAGCTCGGCGGCAGCGCCATCCAGCCCTTGATGAGCGAGCGCTCGGTGCTGCGCCTCAGCGGCGAGCGCGCCGAGAAAAAGCAGGCGCATTGGCGCGGTGTGGCCATCGCCGCGGCCGAGCAATGCGGCCGCACCTGCATCCCCGAGATCGGCGCGGTGCAGTCCTTGGCTTCATGGTTGGCCCAGCTGGGCCCACAGCCAGCCACGCAGCGCCGCTGGCTGCTCAGCCCCACGGCCGCCCAGCCCCTGCAAGCCCTAGCGGCCGCGCAGGCGGAGGCCAGCCACACCCTGGTGCTCAGCGGCCCGGAGGGCGGCCTCAGCGCTGCCGAAGAAGACGCAGCCCGCGCCCAGGGTTTCGTCGCCGTTCAGCTGGGCCCGCGCATCCTGCGCGCCGACACGGCGCCGCTGGCGGTGCTGGGCTGGCTGGCGCTGTCGGAGGCCTGAGCCCCCGCGCGATCAGGCTTCGGCGCTGGCTTCGTCCACGCCGCCCTTGTCCTTCCGGGCCGAACCCTTGATCAGGTCGAAGCGGAACAGCCGGCATTCGATCGGGCCGTTCCACATCGGGAACTTGCGCGACTCTTTCAGCCGCATCTTGCTGGGCAGCTTCATGTCGGGGCAGAGCAGCCAGGCGGTCCAGCCGGCGGCGTTCTGGGTGTAGGCGCGCTTCCAGTGGGCGGCCAGGCGGGGGAAGAAGTCGTCGCCGGCGTCGCGCGCTTCGGAGCCGCCGGCATCACGGCTCATCTGCACATTGCCGGCCTTGCCGCGCACCTCGATGCGCTCGCCGTAGGGCGGGTTCATCAGGATGGTGCCGGGCATGCCCTCGGGCAGCTCGGGCGCGGGGCGCTCAAGCGCATCACCGCCGTTGAACTGGATGTACTGGGCGACGCCGGCGCGCTCTGCATTGCGGCGCGCGAAATCGACCATGCGGAAGGCTACATCGCTGCAGAAGATGGGCACGGCGGGCGCATGCTCGCGGTCCTTGGCGGCCTGCTTGATGGCCTGCCAGCGGCCGCGCAGGGGCACAAAAGGTAGCTGGCGCTCGAAGGCAAAGCGGCGCTGCATGCCGGCGGCCATGCCGCAGGCGATCTGCGCGGCCTCGACGGCGATGGTGCCCGAGCCGCAGCAGGGGTCGTGCAGGGCGCCGCCGGTCTCGGGCGTGCCTTTCCAACCAGCCGCGGCCAGCATGGCGGCGGCCAGGGTTTCTTTCAGCGGCGCGTCGCCCTTGTCCTCGCGCCAGCCGCGCTTGAACAGGGGTTCGCCCGAGGTGTCGATGTAGAGCGTGGCATCGGTTTCGCTGAGGTGCAGCATCACCGGCAGGTCGGGGAAGCGGGTGTCGACGCTGGGCCGCTCGCCGGTGGCGTCGCGCAGCACATCGCAGATCGCGTCTTTCACACGCAGGGTGGCGAAGTTGAGGCTGCGCAGCGGCGAGCGCTGGGCCACGGTGTCGACACGGATGGTCTCGGCCGGCGTGATCCACTCGTTCCAGTCGACCCGGCGGGCCAGGGCGTAGATGTCGTCCTCGTGGCGGTAGCCGCCCGAGACCAGCTCGATCAGCACGCGCTGGGCCAGCCGGCACTCGAGGTTGAGCTTCATCACGCCCTCGAGATCGCTCTTCAGCGCGATGCCGCCGCGCAGCACCTCGATATGGGTCTTGGGCAGGATGGCCCGCACTTCTTCGTCGAGCAGGCGCTCCACGCCCGAGGGGCAGGAGACGAAGAGGTAGTGAAGGTCTTTGGGGGATTCTTTGGCGGCCATGGGTCCGATTGTCCCAGGATTGGCCGCCTTGCCCTGACTCAGGCGCGCCGGCGGCGGCTCAGCCCCAGCACGCCGAGCAGGCCCAGGCCCATCAGCAGCCAGCTTTCCGGCTCTGGCACCGCAGCCAGCATGGACTGGCCAAGCACGCTGTGGGTGAGCGCCGTCGGGTGGATGCGATCCCAGTACATATAGGCCTCGGGGTTGCTGCAGGTGCTGCCGTCGGGCTGGCCGACATAGCCGGTGAAGCAGGCCTCGGTGACATTGCTGAGGCCGAACTGGGCGGCGTTGTCGACCAGGGCTTGCTGCGCGCCCAGGATGTCGAAGTAACGGATGTCGATGCCGGGCAAGGCCCGCAGCTGGCCGATGGCTTGATTCAGTCCTTGGTTGAAGCTCAGGGACAGCAGATGCAGCTGACCCGACAGACCGGAGGAGAGGCCGCCGGGTGTCTGCCCCAGGTCGGGCAGGCCCGGCATCAGGAAGTTGCGCGCACCCAGGCCGTAGAGGGTCTGGACCGCGCTGCTGAGGTTTTGGATGGCCGCTTGTGCCGTGGCCTGCGAGAAGCCCTGGTACTGGAAGTCATTGGCGCCGCCCCACAGCAGGTACAGCGCCTGGCTGTCGGCGGCCGTGCCGGCCAGCCCGGCCTGGAAGGTGCCGACCTGCGAGAGCATGCCGGTGTTCTGCAAGGCGGCCGGGGCGCCTGCGGCCACTGCCGCGCCGTTGAGCCAGCCGGTCTGGGCGCCGCCCCAGGCATAGTCCTGCAGGCTGACGCCCAGGCCTTGGGCCAGGTGCTCCACGGCCACCGGGCCGTTGGAAAAACGACCCTGGAAGTAGTTGCCCGGCTGGGGCACGGTGCCGCCGGTGGCGCGGTAGAAGTTGCCGTTGTCCGACAGGCTGTCGCCGAAGGCGATCACACGGCTGTAGCTGGTGCCGGTGCTGCTCGTGACCGGACTCTGAGCCTGGGCAGGCGCGGCCCAGGCCAGGCTGGCGGCGATCATCAGCAGGGCGGGCAGGCGAACGACGGCCGGGGAGCGGAGGGTGGTGTTCACGGCAGACCTTTCAAGTAACGATCCAAGTCGGCGGCATGATGGCATGTCTCGAAATGGGAATCACCTGAAATCGGTGTGCGTGTTCACGTTTGGGGGTGAACGGGTGAACAGGTGAATGGTGAATCGTGGTGTGTGGTTCACCAGTTCACTGATTCACCCGTTCACTCAAGCTTCAACCTTCAAACCACCCGCCGCATCGTCGTTGTCCCGATGTGCATGCCTTCGCGGTATTTGGCGACGGTGCGGCGCGCGACCTGGATGCCTTGCTCTTCCAGCATGCTGGCCAGGGCGCTGTCGGACAGGGGCTTGGCCGGATTTTCGGCGGCGATGAACTGCTTGATCAGCTCGCGCACAGCGGTGCTGGAGGCCTCGCCGCCAGCCTCGGTAGACAGGCCCGAGCCGAAGAAATACTTGAGCTCGAAGGTGCCGAAGGGCGTGGCCATGTACTTGGCCGTGGTCACGCGCGAGATGGTCGATTCGTGCAGGCCCAGCTCGTCGGCGATCTCGCGCAGCACCAGAGGCTTCATGGCCACGGCCCCGTGGCTGAAGAAACCTTTTTGCCGCTCGACGATGGCGGTGGAGACGCGCAGGATGGTGTCGAAGCGCTGCTGGATGTTCTTGATGAACCAGCGTGCCTCCTGCAGCTGGCCGCCCAGGGCGCTGTTGCTGATGCCGCCGCGCGTCTGGCGCAGGGCGTTGGCGTAGAGCTCGTTGATGCGCAGCTTGGGCGCGACCTCGGGGTTGATGATGACGCGCAGGTCGCGGCCGACCTTGCGCACGATCACGTCCGGGATCACGGCCGGTGCCTGCCCGCGGGCAAAGCGCCGGCCGGGCTTGGGCTCCAGGGCCACGATCAGGGCTTGCGCCTCACGCAGCAAGGCATCGTCGGCGCCGGTCAGCAGCATCAGGCGGCGGCTGTCGCGCTTGGCCAGCAGGTCCAAGTGCTTCTTGCAGATCATGATGGCGATCACCTGCGGCGCGCTGCGCGGCAGCTGGCGCAGCTGCAGCTCCAGGCATTCGGTCAGCTCGCGGGCACCGACCCCTGGCGGGTCCATGTGGTGCAGCCATTTGAGGGCGATGCGCAGGTGGTCGAGCAGCTCCTCGCGCTCGGCGGCGCTGTCCTCGTCACCGTCCGGCACCAGGGCCTCGGCGATGGATTCCAGGCTGTCCTCGAGGTAGCCGTCCTCGTTGAGCGAATCGATCAGCAGGCGCAGCGCCAGCTGGTCGGTATCGCTGAGGTGCATGCCGGCCATCTGCTGGACCAGATGCTCTTGCAGGC
The DNA here is from genome assembly GCA_002255955.1 of Burkholderiales bacterium PBB2. Lineage (GTDB taxonomy): Bacteria > Pseudomonadota > Gammaproteobacteria > Burkholderiales > Burkholderiaceae_C > Paucibacter_A. Next base: position 23,422 of record NKIM01000008.1, read on the forward strand.
TGATCTCGGCCGATTCCTGGTCGCTGCGTTCGCCGTCTTCGTCGTTGCTGCCCGAGCCGCTGCCGCTGTTGCTGGGCAGTTCGCGGATGCCGTCAAAATCGTCGCCCTCGGTGCCGTTCTCCCAGTCCTCGCGTTCGGTGCTGCCGAAGTCTTCGGCCTGCAGCTCGGGCGTGGCTTCGGCCTCGGCGCCGCCGCCCAGCTCACGGTCGGCGCCGCTGTCCTCGGCGGCGCTGGCCGGGCGCAGCTCGGGCGTGGCGACGGAGAAGTCTTCTTCGGTTTCGAGCAGCGGGTTCTGCGCCAGCATCTGCTCGACTTCCTGATTCAGCTCCAGCGTGGACAGTTGCAGCAGACGGATCGATTGCTGCAGCTGCGGCGTCAAGGCCAGATGCTGGCTCAGTCGAACCTGAAGTGACTGCTTCATGGCGCGGGCTCAGGGGCAGTCGCGAGATGCAGGAATCCCAGCATCAGCCCCGCGCGGGGCTGCCGTGGCAGCGGGCGTGTAGGCATCCATGGCCGGCTCTACATGCGGAAATGTTCGCCGAGATAGACCTTGCGCACATCGGCGTTGGCCACGATCTCGTCCGGCGTGCCCTCGGCCAGCACCGAGCCCTCGCTGATGATGTAGGCCCGGTCGCAGATGCCCAGGGTCTCGCGCACATTGTGGTCGGTGATCAGCACGCCGATCTGGCGCGCCTTCAGGAAACCGATGATGCGCTGGATCTCCAGCACCGCGATCGGGTCCACGCCGGCGAAGGGTTCGTCCAGCAGGATGAAACGCGGTTGCGTGGCCAGGGCGCGAGCGATCTCGACGCGGCGGCGTTCGCCGCCCGAGAGCGCCGGTGCCGGGCTGTCGCGCAGCTTCTCGATGCTGAGGTCGTGCAGCAGCGCTTCCAGCAGTTCCTTGATGCGCGGCTCTTTCAGGGCGCGGCCCTGCTCGTCGCGCTGCAGTTCCAGCACGGCGCGGATGTTCTGTTCCACCGTGAGCTTGCGGAAGATCGAGGCTTCCTGCGGCAGATAGCTCAGGCCCAGGCGGGCGCGCTGGTGGATGGGCAGGTGCTCGACCGACTGGCCGTCGATGCGGATCTCGCCGGCATCGGCGCGCACCAGGCCCACGATCATGTAGAAGCTGGTGGTCTTGCCGGCGCCGTTGGGGCCCAGCAGGCCGACCACCTCGCCGCTGTTGACGCCCAGATGCACGTTCTTGACCACGCGGCGCACGCCGTAGCTCTTGGCCAGGCCCTCGGCTTCCAGGCGGCTGCGCGGGCCGGATTCGAGGGCGGCCACGGGCGCGTGATGGGGGCTGGCGACGCTGCTGTTGCTGCTGCTGCTCATGGCGCTTTGCGGGGGCTCAGGCTGGTGCTGGGCTTGAGTTGCACGCCGGAGGCCGCGGCCGCGGGTGCCGAGGCGGCCTCGGGCGCGCCGCCGCGCGGCATCATCACCACACGGACCCGGCCGCTCGGGTGGGGCGAGGTCTGGCCGCCCTCGAGGGTGAAGACCTCGCTGCGGTTGTCAAACAGGATGACTGCGCCGGTCACCTCGTCGGCCACCGTCGTGCCCTGCAGGCGGCGCACCACGGCATTGCCGATGAAGCGCACGGTGTCGCTGCGGGTGTCGTATTCGAGCTGGTCGGCCAGGCCTTCGATGGCCTCGCCCGGCACATCGCGCGCCTGGCGGAAGCTGACCTGCTTGCCGGTCTGGCCGTTGGCATAGACCTGGTAGTAGCCGTCGCCGGTTTCGCGCACATCGAGCTTCTCGGCGCGCAGCACCAGGCTGCCCTTGCTCAGCACCACATCACCGTTGAACTCGGTGCGCTGCTTGGCGATTTCGACGCTGCCGCCGTTTTTGGAGCTGATGTTCAGCGGCTTGGCCCGGTCGCCTTTTTCCGCCCAGCCCGGCGTGGCGCCCAGGCCCAGCAGCAAGGCCGCCAGCAAGCCGGGCAAGACGGAAGAGCGCGGTGACAGCTTCATGGGCAGCAGCAGGAGGAATGGAGGAGGGGCAGGCCGGGCAATCGAATCAAGCGAGCACGTATTCGCCGCCCGTGAAGGCGGCACAAAACTTGCAGGTCATTCTAGTACGGGCCTGGGGCAGCCCGGAGCACCCGCCGTGCGTGAAGCGCGAGCATCACGCCGCAGTGCGTCCGGTGCCATCCATTCATCAGGCCTTGCCGCTGCGCAGCTGTTGGATCAGCTGGTTGCTCAGGGCGAGGGCAGCCTGATGGCCCACCGCAGCGCTCTGCCCCGGGCCAGCGGCCATGCTGGGGCTGGTCAGGAAGCGCCCGCCGATGCCCAGGGCTGGCACGGTTTCCGCACGGTAGGCTGCGGCCAACTGGGCCGACTGCGTCATCCGGCTGTTGGCGGTGAAGGAGTTGAAGGCCGCCTTGAACTTGGCCTCTTCCAGGCCGAGGCTGACGGCGAACTGGGTGATGGCCTTCTCATCGCTGAGCGCCAGGCCTTGGACATGGATGGCCTTGAACACGGATTCGTGGAAATCGCCCAGGCGGCCCAGGCTTTCCAGGGCAAACATCAGGCGCTGGTGCAGCTTGTGCATGGCGCCCACGCCCACATGGACCCGGCGGAAGCTCACATCGGCCGGCAGCTGCTTGGCCCAGGCGCTGACCTGTGGGTCGAAGGCAAAGCAGTGCTGGCAGGTGTAGAGGAAGAACTCGATCACCTCAATCTTGCCTGGCGTGCTCGGCAGCGGCTGAGCCAGGCGCAGATAGTGTTTGCCTTCCACCGGCGCCGCAGCCTGAGCCTGGCTCAGGGCCGGCAGACCGGCCAGGGCCAGCCCGAGGGTTGAAGAGAAATCACGGCGAGAGATCAAAGTCTTCATGTCAGAGCGGGCACGGGTGGGGCGGGGTTCAGCCAGGTGAGGGGCGATCAGCCCTTGCTGGCGCGGGCCAGCTGGATCAGGTGGTCGGCCACGGCCAGGGCGCGGCGGCCGTTGGCCTGCTCGTTGTCGCCACGCAGGCCGGCGATCGACGGCGAGGTCAGGTAGCGGCCGCCAATGCCCAGGGCAGGCACGCCGTCGATGCGGTAGGCCTCGGACAGCTTGGAGCCCTGGCCAGCCTTGGTGACCACGCCGAAGGCGTTGTAGGCGTCCTTGAACTTGGCGCCGTCCACACCCAGCTTCACCACCAGCTCGGTGATGCTCTTCTCGTCGTTGAGATCGAGGCGCAGCTCATGGAAGGCGTTGAAGATCTTGTCCTGCAGCTCGGCCGCCTTGCCCAGGGCTTCCAGGGCGTAGAACAGGCGCTGGTGCAGCTTGATCATGGCGTTGAAGCCCACATGCACGCGGCGGAAGGCCACATCGGCCGGCAGCTGCTTGATCCAGGGCGCCAGCACCGGCTCGAAGGCATAGCAATGCGGGCAGCCGTACCAGAAGAACTCGACCACTTCGATCTTGCCCGGCACGGCCACGGGCAGGGCCTGGGCCAGGGTCTGGTACTTGCCGGCAAAGGGGTCGGTTTGCGCCAGGGCCAGCTGCGGGGCCAGGCTCAGGCCGCCCAGAGCCAGAGGCGTCGACAACAGGGCAGAAAACTCGCGACGTTTCATCATCTTCATCTTCTCGTTCATCTCGGTGGACAAAAGAGCCCTCGGCAGGCCCTGGGTGATGGACAGACGATCAGCGCTTGACGCCGACCAGGTTGGCTTCGATGCCGGCGGCTTCGATCTTGCGCTGCATGCCTTCGGCTTCATCGCGGCTGTCGATGGGGCCGATACGCACGCGGAACACGGTGCGACCCGATTGTTCCTTTTCCATGACCTTGGCGCTGAAGCCCAGCAAGGCCAGGCGGGCGCGTTGCTGCTCGGCGTCCTCGTTCTTCACATAGGCGCCGGCCTGCACGAAGTAGAGGTTGGGATCGGCCGCGGCTGCGGCGGCGCTGGCGGCAGCTGCCTTGGCCTCGGCCCTTTTGTCGGCCGGGGATTTGTCGGTGGCCTTCTCGGCAGCCTTGTCGGCGGCCTTGTCAGCAGGCTTGGTGGCCTGCGCTGCCGCTGTGGAGGCAGCTGGAGCGGGCGCAGGCGTTGTCACGGCGGCAGGGGCGGCCGGAGCCACCCCCGCCGGCGCGGGCGCTGGGGCGCCACTGACCACGCCGCTGGCCGCCTTGGCGCTGGCCTTGCCGGCCAGGGGGGCGTTGGGGTCCCAGTTCTTGTTGCGCTGGGCTTCGGCGGCATCCTGCTCGGCCGTGCGCTGGGGCACCTTGTCGATGAAGGGGATGGGCACCTTGGCGATGTAGAGCGCCACGCCCAGCGCCACGGCCAGACCCAGCAGCAAGCCGACGATCAGGCCGAGGACAAAACCGCCCCGTTGTTGTTTGCTCTTGTTGTTGCCGTTTTTGCTGCTGCCAGATTGAGCCGTGCTCATGCCTTCTCCGTCGCTTCAGGGTTCGCTTCGCGGGACATCACCTCGGGTGCGCTGACCCCCAAAACTGCCAGGGCATTGCGCAGGACCTGGCGCGTGGCGGCCAGCAGGGCCACCCGGGCTGCGCTCAGCTCGGGCGCCTGGTCCAGCACGCGCTCAGCCGCATAGTAGCTGTGATAGCTACCGGCCAAATCGCGCAGATAGAAAGCCACATCGTGTGGGGCCAGGCCGGCGGCCGCGCCGGACAGCATGGCCGGGTACTCGGCCAGCTTGAGCATCAGGGCCGCTTCGGTGGGCGCCGTCAGCAGGCTGAGGTCGGCCTGAGCCAGGGTGCTTTCGTCGCCGCCGCGGGCCACCCAGTTGCGGATCACCGAGCAGATGCGGGCGTGCGCATACTGGACATAGAACACCGGGTTCTCGTCGTTTTGCTTCAGCGCCAGGTCGACGTCGAAGATGAATTCGGTGTCGGCCTTGCGGCTGATCAGGAAGAAGCGCACGGCATCGCGGCTGGTCCAGTCGATCAGGTCGCGCAGGGTGACGTAGGAGCCGGCGCGCTTGGAGATCTTGACCTCCTCGCCGCCCTTCATCACCGTGACCATCTTGTGCAGCACGTAGTCCGGGAAGCCCTGCGGGATGCCCACATCGGCCGCTTGCAGGCCGCCGCGCACCCGGGCGATGGTGCCGTGGTGGTCGGTGCCCTGGACGTTGATGCACTTGGTGTAGCCGCGCTGGAACTTGTCGATGTGGTAGGCCACATCGGGCACGAAGTAGGTGTAGCCGCCTTCGGACTTGCGCATCACGCGGTCCTTGTCGTCACCGTAGTCGGTGCTGCGCAACCAGAGTGCGCCGCCTTCTTCGAAGGTCTTGCCGTTGGCCACCAGCTTGGCCACCGTGTCTTCGACCCGGCCCGAGCTGTAGAGGCTGGACTCGAGGAAGTAGTTGTCGAACTTGAGGCCGAAGGCCTGCAGGTCCAGGTCTTGCTCGTGGCGCAGGTAGGCGACGGCGAACTGGCGGATGCCGTCCAGGTCTTCGACATCGCCCGAGGCGGTGAATTGGCGATCGTCGGCGACCACGGTCTTGCCAGCGCGGAAGTCGTCGGCGATGTCCTGGATGTAGTCACCGTTGTAGGCGCTCTCGGGCCAGCCGGCGTCGCCGGGCTTGAGGCCCATCAGGCGGCACTGGGTCGAATTGGCCAGCGTGGCGATCTGCACGCCGGCGTCGTTGTAATAGAACTCGCGCGTGACCTGGCTGCCTTGCGTTTGAAACAAACTGCAAATGGCGTCACCGAGTGCAGCCTGGCGGGCATGGCCCACATGCAGGGGGCCGGTGGGGTTGGCCGAGACGAATTCGACCATCACATGCTGCGCATTGGCGGGCTGTTGACCGAATCGATCGGCGGCGCCCAGCACCTCGGCCACCACGGCCTGCTTGGCGGCGGCGGTCAGGCGGATGTTGATGAAGCCGGGGCCGGCGATCTCCAGGGCCGAGACCCAGCGCTGGAAGGCCGGGCGGCGCTGCAGGGCCTCAATCAGGGCCTGCGCCAGCTCGCGTGGGTTCTTCTTCAGCGGTCGCGCCAGCTGCATGGCGGCCGTGCAAGCGAAGTCGCCATGGGCGGCTTGCTTGGGAGATTCGAAGGCGGCAACCAGGTCGGTGCCGGGGCTGAGTTCTTGAATGGCTTCGGCCAGGGCGGCGAGCAATTCTTGCTTGGCTTGGATCATGGGCGAATTCTACGGGGCGGGCGTCAGTATGATGTTCGGCATGTCCCTGGATTCAGCCCCCGTCCTCGAGAGCGCTTCGGACCTGCCCGCCCACATCGGCAAGTACAAGGTCTTGCGCCGCCTCGGCGAGGGCGCCACCAGCGATGTCTTCCTGGCTGTGGACGAGTTCCACCGCAGCGAGGTGGCCATCAAGCGCATGCGCGCCTGGGCCGCCGTCAGCCGCGCCGGGCAGGGCAGCGATTTCAGCCTGCGCTTCTACGCTGCTGAGGCGGCATTGGCCGGGCGACTGCAGCACCCGAATGTGGTGCAGATTCTCGATGCCGTGCCCGAGGAAGACGCACCCTATCTGGTGATGGAGTACGTGCCGGGCGTCACGCTCAAGCATTTTTGCCGCAGCGACCGCCTGCTGCCGCTGGACCAGATTGTCGAGCTCGGCTTCAAGTGCGCCATGGCCTTGAGTTATGTCTTCCGCCAGGGCTTGATTCACCGCGATGTGAAGCCGGCCAATCTGCTGGCCGTGCTCGACGCCCAAGGCCAGGTCACCGATGTCAAGGTCAGTGATTTCGGCAGCGCGCTGAATCTGCATTCCGACTCGACCCAGGTGCACCGGGTTGGTTCGCTCGCCTACATGCCGCCCGAGCAGATCGAGGGGGGCGACGTCGATTGCCGCGCCGATGTTTACGCCCTGGGCGCCGTGCTGTACCACCTGGTCGCCGGGCGTGCGCCCTTCGATGCGCCAAGCCAGATGGCCTTGATGCACCAGATCTACCACCAGGCGCCACCGCCGCTGCAAGGCCTGCGGGGTGGGGTGACACCGGAGCTGGAGGCGGTCATCCTCAAGGCCCTGGCCAAGCATCCGCAAGAGCGCTATGCCGATTGGGAGGCTTTTGCCAAGGCACTGTCGGAGCTGGTGTCCAAGCAGCTGGTGCCTCTGGCGCGGCTCTATGAAGTCAAGGATTCGGAGCGCTTCAATATGCTGCGCGAGCTGGAGTTCTTCGCCGACTTTGGCGATGTGGAGCTCTGGGAGGTGGTTCACCGGGCGCGCTGGCGGCGTTTTCCGCTTGACCATGCGCTCTACAAGCGCGGCCAGGAAGGCAACACCTTTCACATCATTGCCCAGGGGGCGGTCGATGTCTTCCGCGATGGCAACAAGGTGGCGACCCTCGGTCAGGGCACTTCGGTCGGCGAGATGGCCTATCTGGCGCCCAACCCGGACCTGCGCCGCCACAGCACCGATGTGCGGGTCAGCGAGGTCTGCATCACCATCTCGTTTACGCCGGAATCGCTGGGCCTGCTCAGCCCGGAGTGCCAGCACCGGTTCGACCGCGCTTTCATCCAGGTGTTGGTGCGCCGCTTGCATGCCGCACACGAGGCTTTGGCGCATCCGCGCCGCATCATGTAAACCCGTCTTGAGGCTGTCGCGTTGCCGTGCTGGAATCAGTGGCTGACGGGATGCTGGTGCTTTCCTCTCCATCCCTCTCCACTTGTCTGAAGCCCCCAATTGAAGCCCTTAAAGGACCTCTGCACATGAAGACGACGACGCTGAAATCCCTGCTGGCCCTGACGCTCTGCGCGGTGGCCGGTTTCGCCCAGGCTGCGGCCAGCTGCGATGCCCAGGCGACCGAGAAGAAGCTCGCCGGTGCTGCGAAGACCAGCTTCCTGAAGAAGTGCAATGCCGACAACCCGGCCGCCGCTGCAGGCAATGCCGCTTGTGACGCTGCCGCCGCCGAGAAGAAGCTGGCCGGCGCGGCCAAGAACAGCTTTCTGAAGAAGTGCAATGCCGACGGCGGCCCAGGCGCTGCGGCCGCACCGGCGGCCAACGACGCGCAAGCCAGCTGCGAGGCCAAGGCGGCCGAGAAGAAGCTGGCCGGCGCCGCCAAGACCAGCTTCACCAAGAAGTGTGTGGCTGACGCTGCGGCTGCCAACTAAGCCGCCTCGCCTGCCAAGCCCTGGGTGGCGCCCCTGCCTCCCGGGGTTTTCTTTTGGCCCGGTGTGGCGTGATGGGCCTCAGGCCTGCCGGACCCAATAGTCCGGCCTGCCGTAGTTCGCCTTGAGGAAGTCGATCCACAAGCGCACCCGCAGCGGCAGGTGCTTGGCCTGCGGGAACAAGGCGTAGATGCCGTTGGGCGGCGCGGCGAAATCGTCGAGCACGCTGACCAGGCGGCCGGCGGCGATGTCACCCTCGACCTCCCAGGTGCTGCGCCAGGCCAGACCCAGGCCGGCCAGGCACCAGTCGTGCAGGACTTGGCCATCGCTGCAATCGAGGCGGCCATTGGGTCGCAGGTGCTGCACCGCGCCGTCGATGGCAAAGGCCCAGCCGCGCGTCTGGCTGGCATCCGAGCTCAAGGTCAGGCAGGCATGCCGGCCCAGCTCCGAGGGGTGTTGGGGCACGCCGGCGCGCTTCAGATAGGCCGGGGTTCCGACGCAAAGGCGCCGGTTGTCGGCCAGACGCACGCTGATCAGGCTGGAATCGGGCAGATCGCCGACCCGCACGGCGCAGTCAAAGCCTTCGGCCGCGATGTCCACCACCCGGTCGCTGAGGTTGAGCGACACGCTGACGTCCGGGTGACTGGCCAGGAACTCCGGCAGCAGCGGCGCCACATGACGGCGGCCAAAGCCGGCCGGCGCCGTGATGCGCAAGTGCCCGCTGGCCTTGACCCCGCCCGCGCTGACACTGGCTTCAGCACTGTTGAACTCGGCCAGCAGGCGCTGGCAGTCCTCCAAAAACGCGCTGCCCTCATGCGTCAGGCTCAGTCGCCGGGTGGTGCGCAGCAGCAGCTTCACCCCCAGCCGCGCTTCTAGCGCATCAATGCGACGCCCCATCACGGCCGGCGCCACACCTTCCAGCTGAGCCGCCGCCGTCAGGCTGCCTTTGGTGGCGACGGAGACGAAGGATTCGATCTGTTTGAGGCGGTCCATCGGGTGATTGTGCGGGTTTAAGGTTTGAATTGATGGAAAAAACTAGTGATTGAGTGGTTTTGACTAGGGTTATGACCAAAAGACATGGATGCGTTTGGGTATGCACGCGTGTGCGATATGACGATCAAGTCGTTGCTAGGGTTATACATACCGTGGACAACCCTTACTTTTGACTTAGGGGGGTGTTCCTAGACTTTGTTGACTTTTGTTGCGCCTGACGGCACGGCTCACAAGCCAGCGTCAGGCGCCCCTGTTTCAAAAGCCACAAAGCATAGGAAACGACATGTTGAGGAATTGCAAGTTCAGCGCCGTGAGCGCGGCTGTTTTGGCCATGGTGGCTGTCTCGGCTCAAGCCCAGACGCAAGCTCAGGCTCCGTCGGAGCGCCTGGAGCGCGTGGAAGTGACGGGTTCGAACATCAAGCGCGTTTCGGCTGAGACCGCGTCGCCGGTGCAGGTGTACAGCCGCACCGACATCAAGCAGACCGGCGCCAACACCGTGCGTCAGGTGCTGGACACCATCACCGCCACCTCGACCTCCGAGCTGGTGGACAACGGCAATTCGAGCAGCTTCGCCGCTGGCGCATCGGGCGTGTCCCTGCGCGGTCTGGGCAAGGGCGCGACCCTGGTGCTGTTGAACGGCCGCCGCGTGGCGTACTACGCCCTGGCCGATGGCGCCAAGGAAAACTTCGTCAACGTGGATGCCATCCCCGCTGACGTGATCGAGCGCATCGAAATCCTGAAGGACGGCGCCTCCGCCGTCTACGGTTCTGACGCCATGGCCGGTGTGATCAACATCATCACCCGCAACGAGTACAACGGCGTCGGCATCAGCGCCTCCTACCAAACCGGCGTGGAGCCCAAGCTGCAGAAGCAAGCGACGGCCGCCGTGGTCGCCGGTTTCGGTGACCTGAACAAGGACAAGTTCAATGTCCTGGGCAATATTGAGGTGTACAAGCGCGAGGGTTACACCATCGCTGACGTGCTGCCCTCCTTCGCCCCGTGGCACAAGGAAATCGTCAATCCCGCCTTCGGTGACCCGAGTCTGAACTCCTACCCCGGCAACCTGATCAAGGGCAAGCTGGTCGGTGGCTCCTTCTCTCAAGCAACGGGCAACTTCCGCGTGCCGATGGCCGGTTGCACGAACAAGAATGCTGCCGGCGCTTGCGTGACCGACATCAATGGTCTGAACCAGACCTATGACCCGGCCTCGCGCGTGAATGCCTTCGTCAGCGGCCGTGTGGTTCTGAACAACGACCTGGAAGCTTTCGCCGAAGCCAGCTACTCCAAGACCAAGACCGAATACCTGGCTGCGCCGTTCGCCATGAACGCACCGGCCACGCCCTACCGCTGGTTCGATGGCAATGCCAAGAAGATCCAGATCGTGCCCAAGCCCGTGCTGGCGGCCAACAACCCGGCCAACACCACCGGTGATGTGGCGGGTCTGGAATACCGCTTCATGGACCCCGGCATGAACTGGGAAACCCCCGGTGATGCCAGCCAGTATCGCGTGTTGGTTGGCGTGAAGGGTTCGACCGCAGGTTGGGACTGGGAAACCTCGATCGGCCGCGTTGGTGCTGACGGCACCAAGACCGGCATTGGTGCGCACCGCACCGATTTCATCAACGCCATCAGCAGCGGTGAATACAAGGTCGGTGGCAGCAACAGCGCCGAGTTGCTGAACAAGATGTTCCGCAGCACCGAGCTGAACGGCAACAACCACCAGAACTTCATCGATGCCAAGGTCAGCGGCGAGCTGTACAAGCTGCCTGCCGGTATGGCCATGGGCGCGTTCGGTGTTGAGTACCGCTCGGAAAGCGTGCTGGTCAAGTCGGGCCAGAACCTGCTGAATGCCGAGATCATCGGCAACGGTTCGGTGTGGGTGGAAGGCAGCCGCAAGCTGGGTTCCGCATTCGCCGAAGTGGAAGCCCCGCTGGCCAAGGGCCTGCAAGCCAATATCGCCGCTCGCTTCGACAAGGCCTCGGGTTCGGGCAGCCGCGTCTCCCCCAAGTTGGGCCTGACTTATCTGGTGGCTGATAACTTCAAGGTTCGTGGCACGGTGGCTGGTGGCTTCCGCGCGCCCAACATCCCTGAAGCCATGGGCAAAGTCGGTCTGACCGGCTTCTACAACAGCATGGTGGACCCCAAGCGTTGCGAAACCGCGACCAAGATCCGCGACATCCTGAAGAACGGCAACGCCAATGACAAGGCCGATGCCACCTCGGCCTTCAACTCGGGCTGCCTGGTGTCCATCCCGGCCATGATCTCGGCCAACCCCGAGATCAAGCCTGAGCTGTCCAAGAGCCTGACCTTCGGTTTCGTGTTCGACCCGGTCAAGGACCTGTCGATCGCCGTGGACTACTACAAGATCGAGCGTCGCAACGAAATCAGCGCACGTGATCCTGACTACGTCCTGGCCCGTGAAGGCCAAGCCGGCTACGACGGCTTGATCTCGCGTGCAGCCATCAGCGGCACCGACCTGGCTCGTGCGGCTCGCGCCAACGAACTGGACCCGACCGCCAAGATCAGCTGGGCTGCCGGTGACCTGACCACCTTGCTGCTGCAGTACGAGAACTTCGGCAAGACCCAGCGCTCGGGCATCGACGTGGACGTCAAGGGCCGCATCGGTCTGGGTGAGCTGGGCAACCTGAACCTGGGTCTGACCACCACCTACGCCCTGACTGCCAAGGAATGGGACATCGACGCCAACGAGTACCGTCCGAACCGTGTCGGCCTGCGTGGTGAGCCGCGCGTCCGCGCCGTGTTCAGCGCCGCTTGGAGCAATGGTCCTTGGGGCGCCGGTCTGCGCTTCAACTACACCACGGCCCGTGCGCTCAACAACGACGAGACCGATGCAGCCAGCTGGAGCGAAGAAGCCTGCCGCAAGCGCCTGAACCCCTCGGGCACCTATCCTTGCATCCAGCAGCGTGATCTGCGTACCGACCTGAGCGTGCGTTACAGCGGCTTCAAGAACCTGAACCTGGGCTTGAACGTGCTGAACCTGTTCGACGAGCCGGCCCCGATCAGCCTGCGCGATGGCTTCTCGCTGCGTCCGCGCGCTGTGAAGGTCACCATGGACTACAAGTTCTAAGCAGCACCTGCTGTTCGTTCAGAGGCTGCCTTCGGGCAGCTTCAGAGTAAGCGTCGAAACCCGGGCCTGGCCCGGGTTTTTTTATGCCGATTCCATCTGGTTTTCCTTCGTATTCCTGCGGATTTCTCAGGTGATTGAGTTTGCTTTGGGTTTGAATCGCGCTGCGCTTTGGCGCTAAATTGCGGAGCATCCCGATTCACTGTCTTGCCGAGGAGCTCTTTCATGAACGCCCCCCACACCCCTGCACGCACGGCGGTTCACGGCCTTCAGGTCGCGACCGAGTTGTTCCGATTCATCGAGGGCCGGGTCTTGCCCGGCACGGGCCTCAGCAGCGAGCGCTTCTGGACGGGTTTCGACGCCATCGTCCGGGACCTCGCCCCCACGAACCTGGCCTTGCTGGCCGAGCGGGACCGCTTGCAGGCAGCGCTGGACGATTGGCACCGCGCTCATCCGGGACCGATCCGCGACATGGCGGCCTACCGGGCATTTTTGGAAGAGATCGGCTACCTGGTGGCGCCGCCCGGCGCGGTGCAGGTGAGCACTGCAAATGTTGACGCCGAGCTGGCGCTGCAGGCCGGGCCGCAGCTGGTGGTGCCGATCCTGAATGCGCGCTATGCCCTCAATGCCGCCAATGCGCGCTGGGGTTCTTTGTATGACGCGCTCTACGGCACCGATGCCATTCCTGAAACCGGTGGTGCCGAGCGCGTCGGGGCTTACAACCCGGTCCGCGGTGCCCAGGTGATTGCCTATGCACGCCGCGTGCTGGATCAGGCCGCACCCTTGACCGGCGCCTCGCACACCCAGGCGAACAGTTACCGGGTAGAGGCGGGTCAGTTGGTGGTCGGCTTGATCGATGGCGCCAGCACCGGTCTGGCCGATCCCGCGCAGTTCGTGGGTTATCAAGGGGAGGCTGCGGCGCCACGCTCGGTGCTCTTGCGCCACAACGGTCTGCATCTGGATGTGCAGATCGATCGCAGCACGGCCATCGGCGCCAGCGATGCGGCCGGCATCAGCGATGTGGTGCTGGAAGCGGCGCTGTCCACCATCCTCGACCTGGAAGACTCGGTGGCCGTGGTCGACGCCGAGGACAAGGTGCTGGCCTACGGCAACTGGCTGGGCATCTTGCAAGGCACGCTGACCGAAACGCTGAGCAAGGGCGGCAAGACCATCACCCGCCGTCTCAACCCCGACCGCATCTACACCGCGCCCGAAGGCGGCACGCTGAGCCTGCACGGCCGCTCGCTGATGTTTGTGCGCAATGTCGGCCACCTGATGAGCAACCCGGCGATTCTCTACACCGACGCTCAGGGTCAAACCCGCGAGATTCCTGAAGGCATCATGGATGCCGTCGTTACGACCACGATCGCACTGCATGATTTGAAGGGCGAGGCGGGCCGTGCCATCCGCAACTCGCGCGCCGGCTCCATCTACATCGTCAAGCCCAAGATGCACGGCCCGGCCGAGGTGGCTTTTGCGGCCGAGTTGTTCGCCCGCGTCGAGCAGATGCTGGGCCTGCCGGACAGCACGGTGAAGCTGGGCATCATGGACGAAGAGCGCCGCACCAGCGTCAACCTCAAGGCCTGCATCGCCGCAGCGGCCAGCCGGGTGGCCTTCATCAACACCGGCTTCCTGGATCGCACGGGCGACGAGATGCATACCGCCATGCAGGCCGGACCCATGTTCCGCAAGGGCGATATGAAGACCAGCGCCTGGATCCAGGCCTATGAGCGCAGCAATGTGCTGACCGGCCTGGGCTGCGGCTTGCGTGGCCGAGCCCAGATCGGCAAGGGCATGTGGGCCATGCCCGACCTGATGGCCGCCATGCTGGAGCAAAAGATTGTCCACCCCAAGGCCGGCGCCAACACCGCCTGGGTGCCCTCGCCAACCGCCGCCACCTTGCATGCCCTGCATTACCACCAGGTTCATGTGCAGGCGGTGCAGCAGGAGCTGGAGCAGATCGATGCCGACGCCGAGCGAGACGCCATCCTGGACCGCCTGCTGCAGATCCCGGTGGTCGAGCAGGCGAGCTGGAGCGCAGCCGAGATCCAGCAAGAGCTGGACAACAATGCCCAGGGCATCCTGGGTTATGTGGTGCGCTGGGTCGACCAGGGCGTGGGTTGCTCCAAGGTGCCTGACATCCACAACATCGGCTTGATGGAAGACCGTGCCACCCTGCGCATCTCCAGCCAGCACATCGCCAACTGGCTGCACCACGGCGTGACCCATGCCGCCCAGGTGCACGAGACCTTCCAGCGCATGGCGGCGGTGGTGGACGGCCAGAACGCCGGCGATGCGGCCTACCAGCCCATGGCCGGCCATTTCGAAACCTCGGCGGCCTACCGCGCAGCGCTGGACCTGGTGTTCAAGGGCCTGGAGCAACCGAGCGGCTACACCGAGCCTCTGCTCCATGCCTGGCGTTTGAAGGTCAAGGCGGGTGGGGCCTGATCCCAGCTCACGTCCTTTCGAAGGGGCATGAAAAAAGCGGGCCCGAGGGCCCGCTTTGTGTTGGCGCCTGGCGCCCTGCCGTGAAGGCAGGGATTACACAGGCCGATCAGAACGCTGCCGTGGCGCTCAGGGTGTAGCGGCGTCCGATCACGTCGTACACGCCCGGCATGGTGTTGCCGTAGTTGGCGGTGCCAGGGCCCACGCCAGTGGCGGTGAACGGAGGCTGCTTGTTGAAAGCGTTGTTGACCGTCAGCGAGAGCTTCAGGTTCTTCAGCGCTTGCCAGGAACCGTTCAGGTCCACGTAGCTGACCGCCTTGATGGTCGCGTACTCCGGCAGGTTGGACGCCAGCTTGTCCTTCTGCAGGCTGGCCGAGCCGATGTAGCGCCAGTTGTAGCCCAGCGAGTAGTCGCCGAAGGTCCAGGTGGCGCGCTGGCTGAAACGGGTCTTGGAGTAGGGCGTGCCCACGTCCGTGCCGTAGTAGCCGGCTTGCTCCAGCGTCGCCACCGAGGGCAGGGACTTGAAGTCGGCCTTGTTCAGCAGGCTCAGTTGCAGGCTGAAATCGACGCGGCCCAGCTTGGGCATGCCCAGCGACTTCAGGTTCAGACGGTAGGCCGCAGCCACATCGATACCGGAGAAGTCATAGGCGCCCAGATTGGACGATTGAGTGACCACGCCCTTGCTGCCTGTGCCGTTCAGGCCGCCGTTCAGCGGGTCACGCTGGATGGACTGGCAGAACACATTGTTGGTCAGGCCCGGGTTCAGCGTGGCGTCGTAGCAGCCCGACATCACTTGACCCGCGGTGGCGCTGGACACGCCTTCGCTGATCTTGATGCGCCAGTAGTCCAGGCTCAGGGACAGGTTGTCGACGAACGCGGGCTCCCAGACCACGCCCAGGGTGGTGGTGTTGGCCTTCTCTGGGCCCAGGGCGGGGTTGCCGCCGCCGGTGTTGTTGATCTGGCTGGACGAGGGGGCTGCCACCGTGCCGATTTGCGAGCTCGGCACACCGGTCAGCTGGCAGAGGTTGGTCAGGGTACCGGCCTTGCCTGCATCCGCAGCCGAGATCTTGTTGCCCTGGCAGGGGTCGATGGCCAGGGTCGCCAGACCGGTGGTGACCGGGGCGTACAGCTCGTTGATGTTGGGGGCGCGGGTGGCGCGCTGGCGCTCGCCACGGAAACGCAGGCCCTTGGTCGGGGTCCAGTCCAGGCCACCCTTCCAGCTGCCGTAGCTCTGGCTTTCGCCGGTCGAGGTGGACAGCTTGGTTTCGCGGTAACCGGCACCCAGGTTCAGCGATTGCACCAGCGGCAGGTTCTGCAGCAGGGGCAGGTTCGCTTCCATATAGGACTCGTTGAAGGTCAGCTTGCCGCTGCGGTCCGGGGTGGGGGCGCCGCTGCCCAGCAGTTCACCTTGGGTCTGCACCACGGCGTCCGAGGCGTTGGCGCCGAAGACGGTGCGCTTTTCCAGGCCGAGGGCCAGGCCCAGCGGGGCGCGGGCCCAGGGACTCTTGGCGACGGCGATTTCACCGCTGGCCGAGGCCGACAGCACGGTCTGTTCGACTCGCGTGGTCTGGAAGGTCGGGGTGGCGATGAAGGCCAGCATTTCCGGCGTGATGCTGCCGGCGGCACCGAACACGTTCAGCGGCACGCAACCGCCGGTGGTGACCGTGCACTTGGTGGCGCTGGTGGCGCGCAGGGCTTGCTGGGTCTTGCTCGAGGAGAAGCCGTTGCCGGTGCGCTGGATCTGGTCCGAGCGGCCCGACTGGTAGTAGGTGTCGTAGCTCCAGCTGTCCAGGAAGGGGATGTCACCGCGCAGGCCAGCGGTGTACTGGGTGGTGGTGTTGTCGTAGCTGTAAATGCGCGGGCCGGCTTCGACGAAGCGGCGGGCGATGGCCATGCGCACCTCGGTGGCGCTGCCGGCGACGCACTTGTCGGGCTGCAGACCGGCGATCAGGGTGGCGCTCTGGTCGGCCGGCTTCTTGGCCAGCTCATTGGCCAGGTAGGCCGCGCACAGCTGGCCACGCACCTTGTCCGAGATGAAGGGGTTGCCGATGGGCACGTTGAAGCCGGCGCCGAAGGTGCCCGAGGGCGCCAGGTTCAGCGTCACATTGCTGCGGGTGTGGAACAGCTCCGCATAGGCTTCGGCGTTGTCGTTGATCCGGAAATGGCCCAGCGCGGTGGCCTGGGTGCGGGTCAGCGGGGTTTCGAAGTAGTTCGGCGGGTTGGTGTTGTAGAAGTCTTCCGTGCCGCTGCCGACCGGGCGCAGCAGGCCGGTGGTGGCATCGATCACCTGGCTGCCGCTGATGGCGCCCGGCATGCCGGAGAACTGCGAGGGCGCAGCAGTGCCGGAGAAGCCGCCCGGCTTGCCGGAGGCGGAGCTGATCACGACTTGCGAGTAATCGCGGTCGGCCAGGCGCAGCGGGTCGGTCTTGGTGGTGCCGATGTGCAGTGCCACGTTGCCGCGGCCATCGGCCAGGTTGGCACCCATGGTCAGGTCGTTCTTGCGACGGCCGGCATCACCCTTTTCAGAGATGCTGTACAGGCTGGTCGCTTCGATGCCGGTGAAATTGCGCTTGGTCACGAAGTTGACCACGCCCGACACGGCGTCGGCGCCGTACACGGCCGAGGCGCCGCCGGTCACCAGGTCCACGCGCTCCAGCAGCGAGACCGGCACGTTGTTGGTGTCAACCACGCCACCCAGGGTGGCCGGCACGATGCGCTTGCCGTTGAACAGCACCAGGGTGCGGTTCGAACCGAGGCCGCGCAGGTCGATCGAGGCGGTGCCGTTGGAGCCGTTGTTCACAGCCGGGCCGATGGCCGGGTAGGACGAAGGCAGGCCGCGCACCAGTTCTTCAACCGCCACCGGCTGGGTGGTGTTGATGTCTTCCTTGCCCACCGATGTGATCGGGCTGGAGGACGTGTTGCCGATGGTCTTGAGGCGCGAACCCGTGACTTCCACGCGTTCCAGTTTTTCTTGGACTTCCTGGGCCATCGCGGGTGCTGCGATGACGCCCAGCGTGACCAGCGCGGCAGCACTGATGGCGTTGCGTTTGAACATGAAAGCTCCTTCGTGAGGGCAATTGGGGTCTGTGATGTGGGAGGTGGCCGGCCACCCCGGACCGATCCGCGGGCGGTAGGTGAATCCGCCGCAGCAGTGTGACTTTTGGCATTGGCAGGCCATTTCCGGGTAGTCCCCAATGGAACCCTTGTTCTAGGGATGCACCCCCCCTGTTGGGGCGAAAACCTAGGGTTTCGCCGGATCTGTGCGAGCTGCGGACGGCGTGATCCGCGTCGCATCTCCGCGACAAAAGCCGTAAGACCTTGCAGTTGACAGGGGAGAAGGGTCTGAAAAGGCCTCTGTCAGCCCCCTTCAATCAGGTGCTTCTCAAGCCGGCTTGACGTCGAAAGCGATGGTCAGGCGGGGCTCGGGGTCATGGAAGGGCGTGGTGCCGTGCCAGAGGCAGGAGGGGAAGAGCACCAGGCGGCCGACCCGGGGTTGCTCGAGGCGAACCGGCGGCAGGCCCAGGTCCAGGTCGGGCTCGCCAAACTTGATCCAGCCCTGCTGTTGGGTCGGGTCCTGCACCGCGTCCGGCAGGGCCACGTAGTAGCAGGCGCTGATCCAACCATGGCCGTGGACATGGTTGGTGTGGAAACCGCTGTTGCGCAGGCGCGAGGACCAGGAATCGGTGAAGTGCCAGCCGCGCTCGCTGCGCCGCGACAAGAAGGGATGTTGGGTGTCACTCGGCAGGGCGGCGATGTAACGGTTGATCGCCGCCTGCAACAGAGGTTTGAGGGCCTGTACCTGAGGCCAGTCCTGGTCAAGCAAGTTGTCCCGGGTTTGGGTGCCGTGCCGCAGGGTTTGGTCCACCGGGGCCTCGCGGTCGGTGTGCAAGGCGTTCAACTCGGCGACCAGGGCTTGGTGGAAGCTCGCGCTGTCCGGCCAGCCCGGCGGTGTGGGCAGGTCGAACACCTGCACGAGGCGGGCGTGGTCATTGAGCCAGGCTTCGCGCGGGTCGCCCAGCAGGCGCCAGGCCAGGCCCAGCAGGGCCACCGACAGCTGATCATCGGGCGCCAGTGCCAGGGCGGTCTGGGCCTGCTCAGCCGCTGCTGCGGGCTGGCCCGCGGCCAGCAGCGTGCGGGCCAGGTGGTTGTGAAGGTGCGGGTCCCTGGGGTTCAGCGCCAAGGCCTGCCGATGTGCCTGCAGCGCTTCGTCGAATTGGCCCAGCTGGCACAGGGACTGGCCCAGGCCGTCGAAGTAAGCCGGGCTTTGCGGAGACCGCTGGCAGGCACGCCGGTAGGCCACTGCCGCCTCGTCCGCACGCTCAGCTTTCAGCAGCAGCTGGGCGCGAATGCCGGTGGCCACGGCCGATTGCGGCGCCGCCTGTTCGGCCGCTTCCAGCTCGGACAGGAACTCGGCCTCGCCCTGGCTGAAGCGCAGCTTGGCCAGGTCGTACAAGGCCAGAGCGTGTTGGGGATCGAGCGCAAGCGCGCGCCGGTAGGCGTGGGCGGCATCGTCGCTGCGGCCCAGGCTTTGCAAGGTGTTGCCCTGGTTGTAGTGCGCGTCTGCGACGTTCAGGCCTAGGCGCAAGGCTTGCTCATGGGCGAGCAGGGCTTCGCGGTGGCGATGCAGGCGCTGCAAGACCACGGCGCGGTTGTGATGCAGGGCTGCCTTGTCCGGTGCGAGGCGCAAGGCTTGATCGAGGCTGTGCAGTGCGGCGGCCAACTCGCCAGCATCCTGTTCGAGCAGCGCTTGCAACTGCCAGGCCGGAACAAACTGCGGCTGCAGTTTCAGACTGCGCTGCACGGCTTGATGGGCCGCCTGACCATGGCCCAGCTGCCGCAAGGCCCGGGCCTGGTTGTAATGCGCCTGCGCCCAGCCCGGCTGTAATTGCGCTGCTTGTCGGTAGCCCAGCTCGGCCTCGGGCCACTGGCCCTGCTCCTCTCGCGCTTCGCCCAAGCCATGCCAAGCGTCGGCCTGTGTCGGCTTGAGGCGGAGGGATTGCTCCAGGATCGGGGTTGCTTCCGCCCAACGTCCTCGCGCCAACATCAACAAACCCAGCAGCCGCCAGGCATCCACCGCCTGCGGCTGTTGCGCCAGCACCTGCCGATAGCCTGTCTCGGCTTGTTCCAGGCGGCCTTGTTGGTGGGCGAGGACGGCTTCTTGCAGCGAGCGGGTCAGGTCTACGGCGGTCATGGTGCCCGAGTGTAGGAGTGAGAGATGCGGTGCGCTGCGACGCGATGGGCTGGGAGAGCGGGCATAAAAAAGCCCGCAAGCTTTCGCCTGCGGGCGGTTCGACTGTGTTCCGAGCCAGCGGGTCGGGTGGCCCGACCCGGCCTGGATCAGAAGTCGATGCGTGCGCTGAGACGCACCGAGCGCGGCGACTGGAATGCACTCGGGTTGCCGTAGTTCAGGCTTGCCCGGGTGTCATTGCGAGCGTAGTCGCCCACTTCGTTGGTCTCGGTCACACCTTGCGAGTTGAAGATGTTGAACACGTCGGCCTGCAGGGTCAGCTTGGTCTTGCCTTCCAGCTTGGGGGTGTAGGCCAGCTGCAGATCGAAGGTCGAGGTCCAGGGCGTGCGACCGGCGCTGCCGCGATTGCTCAACTTGCCATCGCAGTAGTAGCTGGATGCCGAGGTGTAGTTCTTCGACTCGGCATAGTCGGCCACGGTATCAGGCACAAAGCCGATGCAGCTCTTCGGGCGGCCCGAGGCCAAGACCGTGTTCAGGCCAACGCGAAGGGTGTCACTCAGGGCGTAGTTGCCATAGACCTTGATCACATGGCGACGGTCATTCGGCAGGGGGCCGAATGCACCATGCGTGAAGGAGCCGTAGTCAAAGTCCTGGGTGATGCCGGCGTCTTCCTGGTTCAGGTTGGACTGAACGTAACCTTCGGCGCTGCCGCGGCTCTTGGACAAGGTGTACGAGGCATTCAAGCCCCACTTGCCGTCGAAGGGGCGATCCAGGGTCAGTTCCAGGCCGTCGTACAGACGTTCGTACTTGGCCAGGCCCAGATAGCTGGCTGGGATGGTTTCGGTGACGAGGTTGCCATCGCCCTTCAAGTCCATCTTCAGCGTCACATCACGACCCGGGTTCACGATGATGCACTGAGCCAAGCCGATGGTGCTGAACGCGTCGGTGTAGCCCTTGTCCGCCGCATAGTTCTCCATGGCGTAATGACCGCAGAAGTCATCCATGCCGTCGTTGATCTTGCGATGGGTGTACTTGGCGCCCAGGGTCCATTCCTTGTTCAGCGACTTCTGGATACCCACCATGAACTCATCCTGATTCATGGGCTTGAGCTTGGTGTCTGCGATCGTGCCGGGGTCAGGCAGGTTGCCGCTCTGAATGATCTGGGGCGAGCCGATGGAGGCACCCAAGCCGACAGGCGCTTGCGTCTTCGGATCGCGGCTGGCGAAGGTGAAGAACTCGCGGATGAAGGATTCCGAACGGGTCGCGCGGATGTTGGTGTTGGCCGCCACCGGGATGTAGTAACGACCGATGTTGGTGAAGACCTTGGTCGAGCCATCGCCGGCCAAGTCCCAGGACACACCAAACCGCGGAGCCAACAGGTTATCTGCCTTGACGAAGGACACGCCATCCGCGTTCTTGTTGTTGAACGACTCGCTGCGCAGGCCACCGTAGACCAACAGTTGCTTGTTGATCTTCCAGCTGTCTTCCAGGTAGACCGCGTTGTTCACCACCTCGAACTCGCCCGAGGTCGAGCTGTTTTGCTGGCGGCGGACGTATTGGCTTCCCGGCGTGAAGCCCGCGACGCCGTTGACCCGACCGCTGGCCGGCACGATGAAGTAGCGGTAGTAGTAGCCATCGCCTTGCCAGGCCGTACCGGCTTCGTACGAGGTGAACTTCTGGTTGTCCAGACCGGCGCGGATCGTGTGGTTGCCCAGGGTGTATTCCAGGTCCAGACGGCCGGCTTTGCGCTTGTCGGTATCCACTGGGCGTGCCAGGGGATCACGGACGCCGACAAAGTTGTACGGTGGGCCCCAGCAGCCGATTTCGGTGAAGGTCGTCGGCGTGTCAGCCACCGGCGGGCACTTCAGCGATTCGGCATTGCCAGCACGGGCGCCGGTGGTGCTCAGACGTTGGTTTTCCGTGGTACCGACCAGTGCGGAGACGGTCAGGTTGTCGGTCAGGTAGGCCGTCGCCTTGCCGATCACGACATTGCCGCCCTGGGTTTGCTGGCTGGCCTGTGCGGTTCCATCCAGGCTGGTCGAGTACGGGCGCGCACTTTGGTAATCGCTCAGCTCGTAACGTTCTTTGTTGCTGACGGCGGTCAGCTCAAAGTTGAACATTTCGTTCGGCGCGAAATCCACCTTGATCATGCCGTTCGGCTTGTTGGACACACTCCGTGTGCCGCGCGTGGCTTCGAAATTGGTGGTGACGTCCTCACGGCCTTCCACCAAAGCAAAGACAAACAGCTTGTCCTTGATGATGGGGCCTCCGGTGAAGACGTTGTAGCTGAGCAGGTCGCGTTTGTCGTCACGCTGGAACAAGGTGTAGCCCTCGGGGGGCAGGTTGGGCCCAGCGGGTTCCTTGTTCAGGACGTTTTGACCTTTCGAGCGCAGCTGAGCTGGCGAGAAGTACACGGCGCCGCCCGATTTCCATTCATTGGTGCCGCGCTTGGTCACCAGGGACACCACGCCACCCAGTGAGCGGCCGTACTCGGCGCCATAACCGCCAGACTTCACCTGCTGTTCGGCAATCGCTTCAAACGGCAGGTTGGCATACGACAGGAAGTTGCGGATGTTGGTGACATCAAACCCGTTGATGTAGTAACCGTTTTCACCCACGGATGCACCTGCGAACGAGGGCAGCTTGCCGTCGCCGAGGCCGTCGTCACCTTGCACCACACCCGGAGCCAGGTAGGCCACGGCATTGACATTGCGCGACACCGGCAGCGCGGCGATCTGCTGCGAGGTGAAGACGGAGTTGACTTCAGAGGTGTTCAGGTCGATCTTGGTGCGCGTGGCGCGGCCTTGAATGGTCACCGTTTCCAGTTGATTGGAGTCGGCCAGGCTGACCTGGGTGCCCGAGCCAATCTGCACCGCCACTTCGCGTGTGATGCCATTGGCCGTGACGACGTAGCGACCGGGCGGCAGTTTGGAGAAGTTGAACGAGCCGTTGCTGTCCGCCTTGACGGTCCGCGACTGGTTGGTGTCGAGATTCTTCACCACCACGGCCGCTTCGGCCTTGGCTGTTCCGTAAATCGAGCCTTCTGAGCTCTGTGCCATGGCAACGGAAGCCATGAGCAGGCTGGTGGCGACGGCGATTGCCGTTCTGGAGGTCAGGCGGATCGCGCCTGTTCGATTGCTAGTTCCCATTGATGCCCTCTGTTTGTTGAATGCATGGAGGTGGCCACTGCATTCCCGCGAGCGCGTGGTAAGCAATTGGCCCGGCCTGAGTTTCCTTGTGTGGGCGATTGCCGCCCCTAGGGGTATGCCTAATGGCAGGTGCCGTTCGTCACGATGGATATCACTCAGTCGGGTGAGTTGTCAGGCGTAACAGTTTGATTCAATTGGGTTTTTGGCTTCGAGGCTGGCCGGCTTTGGCGGTCGTTCGATACTGGTGATGTGTGCTTGGGGTGGCATGGCTGCAACAGTCTTGCTCGGATTCGAAGGCGAACCCAGCCGCTCGAAAATGAAACGGCCCACTGGCTTGCACCAGTGGGCCGTGTGTGCCCTCAACGCGTGCTTTGACGCGTCAAGGCATCGGTTGCATCAAGCGTCTTAGAACGGCTTGTTGTAGGTCACCGTCAAGCGCATGCTGCGCGGAGCGGCGTTACCGACAGGCATTTCATAGATGTTGCGCTTGCCGCCGCCGTTGGTTTCACCGCGCTCTTCAACCGCCAAAACGGCCTGGTTGTTGAACACATTCAGCACTTCACCAGTCAGAGCCAGGCCGGGAACCATGCTCGGCTTGAAGGTCGCGCTCAAATTGAGGCGTGAGTTCTCAGCCAGGCGGCCCACGGCGCCACGCGGTGAAGGTTGGCCGAAGCAATAGTGATAGTTCGAACCATAGTTGTTACCCGCAGCCCACCAGTTGGGGTTGTTCCAAGCGGTAGGCAGGCCTTCATGCTTGCCCTGGTAAGTGCCCAGGCAGCTACGGGGGCGGCCGGACTCATAAGTGAACGTGCCACCCAGTTGGACTGCCGAGGTCACTTCATAGTAGCCATAGGCCTTGATCTGATGGCGACGGTCATTGGGCAGATAGCCTTCGCCATACTGCATGAGTTCGGGATGATCCCAGGTCATGGTGGCCGACACGTCACGTTGAGCGCGGTCAGACAGGGTTTGACCTTCGGTGTTGCCCTTGCTCTTCGAGTAGGTGTAGGTCATCTTGCCGTACCAGCCGTCGCGGAACGGATGCTCCAAGAAGAAGTCGAGGGCGGTGTAGGTGCGCTTTGGCTTGACGCTGCCATAGCCCATCTCCTCCGGCGAGAACGTCACTCGCGTGTAGGTCTTGCCGTCGCCGTTGAAGTTCATGTCGAAGGTGTTCGACCGGCCCGGATTGAACGAAGCGCAGCTCCAGGGGGCGTGAGCATCACCGTCGCCAGCATCAGCCAGGGCGATGAAATCGCGCCAGGGCTTGGCGTCCAGTTGCGGGTTGTCCTTGACGTACTTGCTGAAGGGGCGAGCGTCGCAGGTGTCGTCAATCGTGGACTTCATGGTGCGATGGGTGAGCTTCACACCACCCGTCAAGCTCTTGCTGAGAGCCCGCTCGATACCCAGGATGATTTCGTCTTGGTAGGCCGGCTTCATGTCGATGGCCGCCACGCTGCGAGGATCCTTCGGCTGGCCGTATTCGCTGTTGGAGGAATAAGCCTTGGCTTGGTCAATACGACCTGTGGGCATGCCGTTGGCATCCACGCCGGTGTAGGTGAAGACCTGGGTGGTGTTGGTCGAACCGTTGGCGCCGCGCAGAGCGATCAGGGTCGGAATCTGGATGGAGTAGCGCCCGGCGCTACCAAACACCTTGGTCGATGAATCACCCGACACGTCCCAAACTGCCGAGAAGCGAGGATTCAGCTGATCCTTGATCTTCAGGAAGGCAACCTTGTCCGAATTCAAGTTCTCGTAGGTTTCGCGACGCAGGCCGAAGGTCAGCTGCAGACCCTTGGTCACAGCCCACTTGTCTTCAATGTATTGCGCGGTCTGGTTGGAGTAAGCGCTGCTGGTGGTCGAGTTGACGTTCTCGACACCATAGAAGCCCTTGGCGGCCAAAGCGCCGTTGGCAGGGTTGCCGATCCAGAGTTTGGTGCCGCCGGACTGAGACAGGATCAGATCCTTGTTGGCGATGGCAGCGGCATCCAGTGCGCCGGAGTAAGTGATGCTGCGGCCTCCCGGAGGCGCTTCCTTGCCGCCGTTGAGGGTGGACATCTTGTTGTCATCCAGGCCCACTTTGATCGTGTGCTTGCCGAGCTTGTACTCGACATCCAGACGGAAGCCCTTGACCTTGTCTTCGTTGTTTGCAGGGTAGAGCTGGCCCGTGAAGGTGTTCAGCTGGGGGTAGCTGACGCCAGGAGCTTGAGAGCTGACGCCGTTCTCGAAGCCCACGTTGGGGATCAGAGTGTTGATGCCGCTTGTGGAAGCTTCGCGGCGAGTGCTGCTCTGGCCTGCCAACGCGGTGACAGTCAGGTTGTCTGTCAGTTCGCCGACATAACGCAAGATCTGGACGTTGGCGCCCGAGGCGGTCAAGCCGTCTTCGTCATTCTTCCATTTTTCAATGTGGTCGACGGTACCGTTGCGCTCGCCGGTGACAGCGTTGACGCCTGAAACGGTGCGAGTCAGCTTGGGTGTGTCGCCAATCAGGGTCAGGTCAAGGCGATGGCCGTCAACGATGTTGAAGTCGAACTTACCCATCACACGGGTCGTGACGGTCTTGTCATCGTTCCATCCGCTGGTTGCGGCGGCCGCAGGAACCGAGGTGTTCCCGTTGGTTGCGTCCATATTGCCGGACTTGACCGTACGCTGTTCCGCAGACACGAACATGAACAAGCGATCCTTGATCAGCGGGCCGCCAACATAGGCGCCCAGCTGGGTTTCGCTCAGTGTGTTCTTCTCGCGCAGCAGACGCAGTTTGCCGTCGGTGGCAGCGACGCCTGCATTGCCGTAAAAGCGATTGACCGGTGCACTGCGGAAGCTGGCCGGGGAAAAGCTTGCTTGGGCACCGTATTCCCAGTTGTTGGAACCGCTCTTGGTGATGACGTTGACCACGCCGCCGATGGAGCGGCCGAACTCCGCACCGAAGCCGCCATTCAGAATCTGGGCTTGCTCAATGGCGCCAAAGGGCAGTTCCGACGAACCCAGCTGATTCAGCGGGTTGGTCACCGGGAAGCCATTGATGTAGTACGAGTTTTCCGATGCTGCGCCGCCGCCGATGCTGGCGCCGCCGGGATAGCGGGGGTCAGCGTGAGTGGTATTCGGTGCCAGGGCGATGATGGCGCCGAGGTTGCGAGCGGTCGGCAGTGCGTCGAGTTGCTTGGCGGTGAAGCTGGCGCCACTGTCGGCATTGGTCACGTCCAGCATCTTGCGAGTGCCCGAGACCGTCACGGTTTCGAGTTGCTGGCCAAAGTTCACTTCAGCGCCTTGGCCGATCTGGACTTGAATGCCTTCGCGGGTTTGGACAGCTTTGCCATCACGCATCAGCGTGACCTTGTAAGTACCAACTGGCAAGTTGGTGACTTGAATGCGGCCGGTTGAATCCGGGGTCGTGACACGACGGAAGCCCGTTGCCGGGTTCTCGATCACCACGGTTGAGCCTGGGGAGACTTGCGTGCTCCCGTAAATGCTGCCGGTCGCGTTGGACTGCGCGTAGACCGTTCCGGTCGCGACGAGCAGACTGACAGCGGCAGCAACGGCTGACCGCTTCACGAATAGATTCATAGACATGGGTTGATTTCGATTCGACATGAAAGCCCTCACTTCTTTGGTAAAGAACAACTCGTTCGAAAGCTCCGGTCCTTTTGGTCGCCGGAACGCTACAAAGGCAGATGCGCCGGGCGATTGTTGATTCGTGCGTGCGTTCACCGATTAGGGGAAGTCCTTGAGGACAAATGGCAATCGGCACCTAACCCCGTGAGTTTCTTGAGGATTTTTCGTAAGTTGTTGAAAAACAAAGATTTTTGTGCTGGATGGCGCTGGCCTGAGCCTTTTGAAATGGAGCGCACTAGGGTTCGCACGTGTGGAACTACGGCAACGGGTGTCCTGCCAAAGTCTCGACATGGTTGAAACCGCGACTCGCCACGCACTCTGGCTGTGCGGCGCCAGGCAAGCTGTGTCGCAGACAAACGGTTCATGCTGCAACTTGACAGCGAATCTGTGTGCCACGCGTTTGGCAAATCGGTCGCTGAGCAATCGGCCTGCCCCTCCTTCCTGCTGACTAGAATGCCGCTCGAAACTCTTCCTAGATTCGCACCGGTGCTGGATGTCCGCCTGGATTGCGCCTTACATCCATGCCAGCCATCAACCCATCCAGTTGCTCCATCCTCATCATCGGCGCCGGCCCCGCCGGCAGTGCCTGCGCGCGGGTGCTCGCTCAAGCGGGCTTGGATGTGGTGCTGGTGGACCAGCAGCCACAAGGGCGGGACAAGATTTGTGGGGATGGCTTGATTCCGGACAGCCATGCGGCGCTCAAGCGCCTGGGGCTGCTGGATCAGGTGATGGCGCGGGCGCAGCCGGTGCAGCATGTGGCGTGCATCGGGCCGCGCGGCGGGCGCATCGAGGTGCCGGGCACGCTGGCGGTGCTGCCGCGGCGTGAGCTCGATGAAATGCTGTGCCAGGCGGCGCAGGACGCGGGCGCGCGCTTTCTGGCGCCGGCGCGCTTCGAGGCGCCGCTGGAGGATGAGCAGGGCCGGGTCTGCGGGGCGCGGCTCAAGATCGGCGATCAGTTGCACGAGATTCGCGCGGACTGGGTGATTCTGGCCACCGGTGCCGTGCCCAAGGCCTTGACCGCGGCAGGCCTGTGCGAGCGCCACACACCCAGTGGCGTGGCTCTGCGCGGTTATGTGCGCGCACCCTCGATGGTGGGGCGCATCAAGGCCATGGATGTGGTCTGGCATGAGTCGGTGCGCCCGGGCTATGGCTGGATCTTCCCGGCGCCCGATGGTTGCTTCAACATCGGCGTCGGTGTGACCGACAGCCACAAGGCCGTCGGCGGCAAGGGCGAGAAGAAAGAGCTCAATCTGCGCGCCATCTTCGACGCCTTCGTCGCCCACTACCCACCGGCCGCTGAGCTGATGCGCGAGGGCGAACTGGTGGGCGAGCTCAAGGGCGCGCCGCTGCGCTGCACCCTCAACGGCGCGCGCTGGAGCCGCCCGGGCTTGCTGGTCACCGGCGAAGCGGCCGGCAGCACCTACTCCTTCACCGGCGAAGGCATTGGCAAGGCCATGGAGACCGGCATGCTGGCGGCCGACGCCGTGCTGCTGGGCCGCAGCCGCGATTGGCAGGATGCCCAGGTCCGTGCCGCCTACGAGGAAAGCCTGCGTGGCCTCAAGCCCAAGTTCGATCTGTACGAGCGGGCCAACCGCGTCAACGCTCACCCCTGGCTGGTCGATCTCCTGATCTGGCGCGCCAAGCGCAGCCCGCGCCTGGTGCAGCGCATGAGCGGGGTCTTGAATGAAACCAGCAACCCGGGCAATCTGATCAGCCTGAAAGGCTTCAAGCGCCTGTTCCTCGAGTGAGGTCGGGCGCTCGGCCTCCGGTCTCAGCCCTCTTCTTTTTCCTCAACCCAAGCCAGGATGGGCCGCCCGCGCGGCCCCGGGATTCGCGCCATGTGTCAACTGCTGGGCATGAATGCCAATGTGCCGACCGATGTGATGTTCAGCTTCACCGGCCTGGCCAACCGCGCCGATGAGCACAAGGACGGCTTCGGCATTGCCTTTTTCGAAGGCCGCGGCCTGCGCCATTTTGTCGACCACCACAGCGCGCGCGTCTCGCCCCTGGCCGAGCTGGTGCAGCGCTACCCGATCCGCAGCGACAACGTCATTGCCCACATCCGCAAGGCGACGCAAGGCCAGGTCTCGCTGGAGAACACCCATCCTTTTGTGCGCGAGCTCTGGGGCCGCTACTGGGTCTTCGCCCACAACGGCAACCTCAAGGATTTCCAGCCGCGCCTGCATGCCGCCTTCCGCCCCGTGGGCCAGACCGACAGCGAGCTGGCCTTTTGCTGGTTGATGCAAGAGCTGGCCAAGGCCCATTGCACGGTGCCCAGCATTGCCGAGCTGAGCCTGACCCTGGCCGAGCTGATGCCGCAGCTGAACGCCTACGGCACCTTCAATATGCTGCTGTCCAATGGCCAGGCGCTCTGGGCCCATGGTTCCACCCACCTGCACTACCTGCTGCGCCGCCATCCCTTCGGTCGCGTGCACTTGCAGGATGACGACCTGAGCGTGGATTTCGCGCCCCAGACCACCGAGCAGGACCGCGTGGCCATGATCGCCACCCAGCCGCTCACCCGCGACGAGCCCTGGGTGGCCTTCCAACCCGGCGAGCTCAAGGTCTTTGTGGGCGGTGAGCTGCTCACTTGATCCGTCGCCGCCCTCGGGCCGCCCGCCATTCGCCGCAAGATCCTGCCATTCGCCGCCTGAGCCCGGCCTCGCCGTTCGGCCTCGCCTAGACTGCCGCCCATGCAGCAAGCGCCGTCATCCCGGGATCACCCCGCTCATCTCGCGTTGGACTGGACCCAATGGGTCTGGCCCGGTCCGCGTCGCGTCTTCAGCGAGGAGGAGCTGGCGCGTGCCGGCCAGCAGCCCTGGCCGGTGTCGATCGATCTGTATGTGCTCAGCAATGTGCTGGTGCTGCTGGCCATCAATTTTCCGGAGCTGCCGCGTCAGTGGGCGGGCTGGATCAGTGCCGGCGTGCTCGCCGTCCTGGCTCTGGTGCTGGGACTGGCGCGCACCCTGTGGCGCCGGCCCAGCCGGCGGCGCCTGAACCTCATCAGCTATGCCGTGGTGCTGGCCTTCATGCTGGCCACCCTGCCGATCTCGCACCCCGAGCTGGCCTCGCCCGAGCTGATCGCCAGACTCAAGGCACACCGCGAGGCCGTCAAGTTCGTGGCCATGTTCGGCCTGTCGGCCTTCCTGGTCACCTACACCTCTTTCCTGCTCCTCACCGTCATGCGGGTGCAGCAAATTGAAGCGCGCCTGCGCGAGCTCGACGAGCAGGCCCATGCGCTCAAGCTGGCCCGCCGCCTGGCCTCGGCACAGATGCAGCCGCATTTCCTGTTCAACACCCTGGCTTCGGTGCAGCACTGGGTGGACACGCAGGACCCACGCGCCGGCAGCACCTTGCGCGCCTTCACCCAGTACCTGCGGGCCACACTGCCCATGTTCGAGCGTGAGAGCCTCAGCCTGGCCGAAGAGCTGCAGATCGTGCGCAGCTATCTGGAGGTGATGCAGGCGCGCCTGGGCGAGCGCCTGCGCTGGGCGCTGGAGATCGAGCCCGGCCTGGATGGGTTGCCGGTGCCGCCGGGCCTGCTGCTGACCCTGGCCGAGAACGCCATCGGCCATGGCATCGAGCCGGCCCTGCGCGGCGGCCGCGTGGTCGTGCGCGCCTGGCGCCAGGATCAGCAGGTGATGCTGGAGGTGGAGGACGATGGCATGGGCCTGAGCTCGGTCGAGCCGGTCGAGCGCCTGGGTCTCAGCAATTCCCGCGATCGCCTGCGTCAGCTGCATGGCGAGCAGGCGCGCCTGAGCCTGCTGCCCCGCGCGCCGGGCGCGCTCGCGCAGGTGCAGATTCCTTGGGCTGCGGTCGCGGGAGTGCCCGTCGCATGAGCCCGTCCGAGCTGTGGCTGACGGCCTGGCGTCGCGTGCGCGGGCGCTTCATGCCCTGTGAAGCGGCGGCGGAGCGCCTGCCCGACGAGGCCGGCATCCGTCGCCTGGGCCTGCAGCCGCTGCGCGGTCTCGCCCTGTGGTGGCCGATCGGCTTCACCTCGACCGTCTTGGCCCTCAGTTCGCTGGGCTCCTTGCAGACCGCACAGGGCCGAGCCCTGCTTTTGTTCATGCTGGCCTGTGCCGGCTTGGGCTTTGCATGGCTGGCACGCTGGGTCTGGGCCTGGCCCAGCAGCTCGCGCGTGTTTCGCAGCTCGTTGTCGGGCGCGGTGGGCATGGTGCTGGTGGCCTTGGTCATACGCCACGGTGCATCGGCCGATGAGGCCGAGTGGCTGCGCCTGGTCTTCATGGGCCTGGGCGTGACGGTCATGGGCGGTGTGAGCTTTGTGTCCATCTACCGCCGCCATCAGATCCTGGCCCGCCAGCGCGAGCTGGCCGAGCGTGAGCTGGCCCTGGCCGCCCAGGCGCAGCTGGCGCAGGCGCAAATCCAGCCGCACTTCCTCTTCAACTCCCTGGCTTCGCTGCAGCATTGGGTGCACCAGGGCGACGCGCGCGCGGCGCCCTTGCTGGATGCGCTGACGGCGTATTTGCGCGCCACCTTGCCCCTGTTCAACCGCCGCCAGCTCAGCCTGGGCGAAGAGCTGGAGGCCGTGCGCCAGTACCTGGCCGTGATGCAGGCGCGCCTGGGTGCGCGGCTGCAGGTGGACATCGAGGTGCCCGAGGCGCTGCGTGCCGTGCAGCTGCCGCCGGCGCTGCTGCTGACCTTGGTGGAGAACGCCATCGAGCATGGCGTGGTGCCCAAGCTCGGCGCCGCGTTCCTGCGCATCGAGGCCGAGCAGCAAGGCCCAGTGCTTTGCCTGCGCGTCATCGACGACGGCCCCGGCCTGCCCGAGCAGCTGCCGCCCGCGCGCGCCGGGCGCGGCGTGGGCCTGAGCAATTCGCGCCTGCGCCTGGCCCAGAGCTTTGGCGACGAGGCCAGCCTGAGCCTGGAAAACTCCGCCGAGACCGGCGGCTGCGTCGCCACGCTGCGCCTGCCGATGGCGATGGCCATGCCACCCACGCCCCTGGCGTGAGGGATGAATCAAACAACAAGGATGGGAATGACGCGGAATTGGAAGACGCGGCTGCAGCGGGCCTGGGCCGATGTGGCGGGGCTGGACTGGCATCTGGTGTTCATGCTCGGTCCGCGCCACAAGTTCAGTGAGGCGCAGTGGGCCTTGCTCGATCAACGCTCAGCCATCACCCCCAGCGTCAAGCTCTGTGCTTGGCTCAACGCGCTGTTGCTGGGCGTGCTGGCCGCGTGGCAGATGCCGGCGCCGCTGCAGTTGGGTGGCTTTGTGGTCGGCGTCTTGATGGCGCTGGCTCTGCTCTGGCTGGCCGCCCGCCTGTGGCGTCGGCCGACCATGCGCACGCTGTACCTGGGCTATGTCTGGGTCTGCGTGATGGCCTTCGTCAGCACGTTTCTGATGGGCATCTTCTCCGGCGCCATGCGCCTCGAGGGGAGCATCGGCAAGGAAGAAGCCGGACAGTTGGCGCTGGTTCTGGTCTTGCTGGGCGTGGCCGGCATCTGGGTGCTGGCCATGGCTCGCAATGAGATGTTGGCCGGCTGGCTGCGAGAGCACGAGCAGCAGCAGCAGGCCTTGGCCCTGGCGCAGCAGCTCAGCAGCGCCCAGATCCAGCCGCATTTCTTGTTCAATTCCCTGGCCTCGCTGCAGCACTGGGTGCGCAGCCGCGACGAGCGTGCGGCCACCCTGCTGGATGCCCTAACGGCCTATCTGCGCGCCACCCTGCCGTTGTTCAACCGCCAGCTGCTCAGCCTGGGTGAAGAGCTGGAAGCCGTGCGCCAGTACCTGGCCGTGATGCAGGTGCGCCTGGGCCAGCGACTGCAGGTGCAGATCGAGGTGCCCGAGGCGGTGGCTTCGGTGCAGCTGCCGCCGGCGCTCATGCTGACCTTGGTGGAGAACGCGATCGAACACGGCGTTGTGCCCAAGCTCGGTTCTGCCCTCTTGCGCATCGAGACGGAGCAACAGGATCAATCGCTGCTGGTGCGCGTCATCGACGATGGCCCCGGCCTGCCCGAGGCGCCGGCTCAGCCCGTGCGCGCCGGCCGCGGCGTGGGTTTGAGCAATTCCCGCCTGCGCCTGGCGCAGACCTATGGTGAGGCGGCCCGTCTGAGCCTGCGCAATGCCGAGCTGGGCGGCTGCATCGCCGAATTGCAGCTGCCCTGGTCACCGGACACGAGGGCCGCGTCATGATGAACAAGCCGTGGGCGACCTTGCGCGGATTCTTCCGCGAAGTGGATTGGCGCCTGGTCTTTCTGCTGGGCCCGCGCCACCGCTTCACGCCCGAGCAATGGCAGCGCCTCGATAGGCTGCCGGGCATCTCGCCCACCATCAAGGTGGCGGCCGTGGTGAATGTGCTGGCGCTCGCCGTGGTGGCCGCCCTGGAGCTGCCTTGGCCGATCGCACGTCTGGTCTTTTGCGGCACGCTGCTGCTGGGGCTGGTGACCTTGTGGGTCAGTGCCGATCTCTGGCGCCGCCCGACCCAGAAGCGCCTGCACCGGGCCTATGGCTTCAGCGCCGTTCCGCTCGGCGCGGTGTTCGGGTTAATGATGGCGTCCCAGCCTCAGCGGTGGCTGCAAGAGCCCTGGCACCATGAGTTGCTGATCCGCGGCTGCGCCATCGGTTTCGTCTACACCATGGCCATCTGGGCCGTGGCCATGTGGCGCAATGAGTTCATGGCCGATTGGTTGCACGACGAAGCCCTGCGCGAGCAGAAGCTGGAGCTGGCCCAGCGCCTCAGCAGCGCGCAGATCCAGCCGCACTTTCTCTTCAACTCCCTGGCTTCGCTGCAGCACTGGGTGGCGGTCAAGGACGATCGCGCCGCGCCGCTCCTGCAATCGCTGACCTCCTACCTGCGGGCCACCTTGCCCCTGTTTGACCGGCCCCTGCTCTCGGTCGGCGAAGAGGCCGAGGCCGTGCGCCGCTACCTGGAGGTGATGCAGGCCCGCCTGGGCGGCCGCCTGCGCTTTGTGCTCGACATCGCGCCCGATGCCGCCACCGCCCAGCTGCCGCCCGGTGTGCTGCTGACCCTGGTGGAGAATGCCGTCGAGCATGGGGTGCAGCCCCAGCTCAGCGGTGGCGAGCTGCAGCTGCGCGCCTACCTGCCGGCCGAGGGGGGCTTGTGCGTCGAGGTGCTGGACGATGGCCCCGGGCCCTCGGACGCGCTCTTGCAGCTGCCACCGCTGGACCCGGCCGCCATGCTGCGCGACGCCCAGGCCAGCCTGGGCTTGCAAAACAGCCGCCTGCGCCTCTGGCAAGCCTTTGGTGACCAGGCCGAGCTGAGCCTCAGCCACCGCAGCGAGGGGGGCTGCCGGGCCCAGGTCTGTGTGCGCACGTCACCGCCCCACGCTCAATCACGAACCTGATGAAACCCTGCGAGGACTTTCGATGAACATCGCCAAATCTGCCATCACCGCCCTCATCGCCGACGATGAAGAAGGCCCGCGCGAGCAATTGCGCGCCGCGCTGCAGCGCCTCTGGCCCGAACTGCAGATCGTGGCCGCCAGCGAGCATGGCGTCGACGCCTGGGATGACTTCCTGGCCCATGAGCCGCAAGTCTGCTTTCTGGACATCCGCATGCCGGGCCTGAACGGCATCGAGGTGGCACGCCGTATGGCCGCCACCGCCAGCCCGCCGCAAGTGGTCTTCGTCACCGCCTTTGGCGACCATGCGCTCTCGGCCTTCGATGCCGGGGCGGTCGATTACGTGATGAAGCCGGTGGATGACGCCCGCCTGGGCCAGGCCATCGAGCGGCTCAAGGCGCGCCTGCAAAAAGACGGTGGCAGCGGCCCCGATCTGAATGCCTTGCTCAAGCAGCTGCTGCCCGCCGTGGCGGCCCCCAAGCCCAAGCCCATCCAGGCCTCGCTGGGCCGCGAGATCAAGCTGATCGCCCCCGAGGACGTGATCTTTTTCGAGAGCGACAACCGCTACACCCGGGTGGTGTTCGACGGCGGC
This sequence comes from Burkholderiales bacterium PBB2, assembly GCA_002255955.1. Taxonomy (GTDB): domain Bacteria; phylum Pseudomonadota; class Gammaproteobacteria; order Burkholderiales; family Burkholderiaceae_C; genus Paucibacter_A. The sequence continues at coordinate 57,806 of NKIM01000008.1, forward strand.
GACGCGCTGATCCGCACCCCGCTCAAGGAGCTGCTGACGACGCTGGACACCGAGCTGTTCTGGCAGGTGCACCGCAGCGTGCTGGTCAACAGCCGCCACATCGCCAGCGCCGTGCGCGTGGACGAAAACTCCATGCACATCACGCTCAAAGGCCGCGAGGAGAAGCTGCCGGTCTCGCGCCAGTTCCAGGGCTTGTTCAAGGGGCAGTGAGCCCCGGGGCGAGGTGAGTCGCCGTGGCAGGGTCAGTCCCGGGGCCAGGGCCTCGGGGCTTTCGGCACAATGGCCCGCACCCGTACCTCCACGAGCAGCCATGGCCGCCTTGCCCACCCCGAAGTTTGACGAGTTCTACCGCTACGACGCGCTGACCGAGCTGCTGTTTGCCTACGCCGAAGCCCGGCCCAATCTGGTCTCGGTGCGCTCCATCGGCCGCAGCCATGAGGGCCGCGACATCTGGGTGCTGGTGCTGACCAACACCGCCAGCGGCGCCGACATCGACAAGCCCGCCTTCTGGCTGGACGGCAACATCCACGCCGCCGAGCTGACCGCCTCGACCACCTGCCTCTACTACCTGCACCAGCTGCTCAGCGGTTTTGCGGTCGACCCACAGATCACCTACCTGCTCGACAGCCGCGTCATCTACATGGTGCCGCGCCTCAACCCCGATGGCGCCGAGCTGGCGCTGGCCGACCGGCCTCGCCACATCCGCTCCAGCACCCGGCCCTATCCCTACGACGAGCACCCGGTCGATGGCCTGACGCCGGAAGACGTGGACGGCGACGGCCGCATCCTCAGCATGCGCGTGCCCGACCCGCATGGCAGTTACAAAAAACACCCGACCGAGCCGCGCCTGATGGTGGCGCGCGAACCCGGCGAGTTCGGCGGCGACTACTACCGCCTGATCCCCGAGGGCTTTATCAAGAACCACGATGGCCTCACCGTCACCGTCAACAAGGACCGCGAAGGCCTGGACCTGAACCGCAACTTCCCCAGCGAATGGCGGCAGGAGTACAAGCAGCTGGGCGCCGGCCCCTTCCCGACCAGCGAGCCCGAGGTGCGGGCCATGGTGGAGTTCATCAGCAGCCACCCGAACATCGGCGCGGCCATCAGCTTCCACACCCACAGCGGCGTCATCCTGCGGCCCATGGGCACGCAGAGCGACGAGGACATGATCCCCGAGGACCTGTGGAGCTACAAGCGCTTCTCGGCCCTGGGCGAGAAGCTCAGCGGCTATCCCGCCGTCAGCATCTGGCACGATTTCAAGTACCACCCCAAGGAAGTCATCACTGGCACGCAAGACTGGGTTTACGAGCACCTCGGCGCCCTGTTCTGGGTGGTGGAGCTCTGGTCGCCCAACAAGGAGGCCGGCATCGAGGGCTACAAGTGGATCGACTGGTACCGCGACCATCCCGTCGAGGACGACCTCAAGCTGCTGAAGTGGAGCGATGAGCAATGCGGCGGCCAGGCCCATGTGGACTGGAAGCCCTTTCTGCACCCGCAGCTCGGCCAGGTCGAGATCGGCGGCTGGGACAAGATGAACTACTGGCGCAACCCGCCGCCCGCCCTGCGCGAGCGCGAGGCCGCCCGTTTCCCGGCCTGGATGAACCAGATCGCGCTCAGCCTGCCCAAGCTGGAGCTGCTGCGCACGGAAGTGCGCGCCCTCGGCCCAGACAGCTGGCGCATCCGCATGGCCGTGGCCAACAGCGGCTACCTGCCCGCTTACGTCACCAAGCGCGCCCTCGAACGCAAGGTCGTGCGCGGCGTCATGTTCGAGATCCACCTGCCGCCGGCCGACCCCACCGTCAGCCTGGTCAGCGGCAAGGAGCGCATGGAAGGCCCGCAGCTCGAAGGCCATGCGCCCAAGAGCTCGCAGCTCGCCTTCCTGTCCAGCCGGGAACTCACCGCCGACCGCGCCATCGGCGAGTGGGTGGTGCGCGCCCCCAAGGGCACGCGCCTGGCCCTCACCGCCAGCGCCGAGCGCGCCGGCACCGTCCGCACCGAGGTGGTGTTGGACTGAGATCGGGCCGAGGACAAGCCAAGTGGCTTGTCCGACGCCGATCGAGGGCCCGACCGCCTGCCAGCGGGCGGGCTGAGCGCGCAGCGAGGACTGACCACAAGTCCGGGTCAGTCAGTCCAGGGCGATCACGGTGGCTTCGATGGCCGCGCTGCATCGAGCCGGCGAGTTAGGGGCCGTTGCGCAAGCGCTTGGTGGCTGGCATGCGTCGGCTCAGGCGGGCGCGGGCGCTGGCGGGGGCTCGGTCTCGTCCAGCCAGGCCTGCAGCGCCTCCGGCAGGTCTTCTTGCTCCTCCGCGTCCGGTCGGGGCGCGCCAGCGGCCAGCAGCAGCTGCAGCGAGGTGAGGTAGTCGCCACCGGGCTGGGGCAGGTGGGCGGCGGCATGGAGCAGGCTGCCCATCACATCGCCGCCGTAGCCATTGCGCTCGTCCCAGCGGGCGCCATGCGCCAGCAGCAGTTGAATCAAGGCCGCATCGCCGTTGAAGGCGGCCTGGTTCAGGGCGCTGGCGTCCCAATCGCCGGGCGCCGCAACCGGCCAGCCGAGAGACAGCATCAGCGCCACCGAGTCCCGGGCGCGGCGTTGCGCCTGATCGGGCAGCAAGCGCAGCGCTTGCGCGCTCAAGCTTTGCAGCAGCCCGGGCTGTTCTTCGAGCAAGGCCCGGGCCTGGTGCGCATCGGCGGCGGCGCAGGCGGCCAGAAAGCGCGTGCGCGCCGAGGGCAGCTCAGGCCGTGCGCCGCGTGCGGCCAGCAGCTCCAGCGCGGTGGTCTCGCCCAGCAGGGCGGCCAGGGTGGCGGGCGTGTGGCCTTGCGCGTCGCGGGCCGAGAGGTCGGCGCCCTGATCGAGCAGCAGGCGCAGGCAGGCCGTTGAGCGCCCCCGGCGCAAGGCGTGGTGCAGCGCGTGGCCGCCTTGCGGCCCGGGCTCGTTGACCTCGGCGCCCAGGCTCAGGGCCAGGGCCAGGCCTTCGGGGTCATCAAAATCCAGCAGGCGCAACAGGGCGTTCGTGCCGGTCCAGCGCGCGCCGTGGGCGCAGAGTTGCTGGATTTGCTGCGCTGCCCGGCCGCGCTCGGGGTCTTCGCAGGCGTGGTACAGCGACTCCCCGTCGTTGGGCTCGGCGCCGGCGGCGAGCAGGGCCGCGGCCAGCTCGGGGCTGCGCGCGCGGGCGATGGCGCCGTAGAGCAGGGGCAGCTGCAGCGGCGTGGCAGTGCCGGGCTCCTCGTCCGGCATGTGCAAGCCGTTCAGCGTTTCGCGCGGGGTGCCGGCCAGCAGGGTCTGCGCGCTCTGCCGCAGATGTCCAGCCCAAGGCTCGCCGAGGCGATGCAGGCTGGAGAAACAGACGTAGGCCAGGGCCGGTGCGTCGAAGGGCGGCAGGCGCAGCATCGCCGCGGGCAGGGGGCCGAGGGCATCGAGATCGCCCTGCACCAGGGCCACGGCCGGTCGCAGCTCGGGCGGGCAGGCACCGGCTTTCATCAGCACCGTTTGCAGCAAGGCCAGGGCACGCTCCGGCTGCGGGCTGTCCCAGCCGCGGCCCAGGGCCAGCGCCAGGGCGCGGGTGATCAGGGCGGCCTGGTCGAGCTGCCGGCTTTGCGCCTGCGCCATGACGGCGCGCTGCAGGGCCGGCCAGCTGGCAAAACCCAGCTCGCGCGCGATCACCAGCTGGGCTACGCTGAGCTTGGGCGTTTGGCCCGTCGTCGGGTGCTGAAAATAGGGCGCGGCGCGCGCCAGGCTGTCGGCCTCGCCGGCCTGCCAGGCGCGCAGCAGTTCGCGCGCGCGGCGTTTGAGTTGCTGCAGATCGGGCCTCTCGGGGAGCTGGGGCCGCAGGGCTTGGGGGGTGTTCAAGGCTGTCCTCCATGCGAGTTCATGCCCGTGATCCGCGCGACTGGGCCGCACAAAGGGGGATGCTGAGCGCTGAAGCTCGGCGTGGTTCACGCCGCACCGGGTGGCCTCGGGCCTGTCTGCGGATCCAGCAGTGCCCCGGCGGGCGCTGTGGCGGCCAGTGTGCCACGAGGCTCAGGCCTTGCGCCAGCTTGCAGCTACACCCACATCGCTCAATGCCGAGGCTGAGCGTCCTCGTCAGCGGCGGCCTGCATGGCCTCGCGCCACATGCGAGCAGGCACGAAAGTGCGCAGCTGGTGCAGGGCGCGCTCGATCAGCTCGGCGTGCAGCTCATGGCCGGGATCGGGCAGCACATCGGCGGTGACATCGGCGCCCAGATGGACCAGGCGGCGCGCGGCCGTGACCTGGTCCTGGAAGGGCAGCACCGGATCGCGCTGGCCATGCAGGATGTGCACGCTGACCTCTTGCGGCGCATGGGCCGGCGGCGTGGCGTAAGCACCCGAGAAGGCCAGCACGCGGCCGGCCAGCTGAGGCTCGGCCTGCACGGCCTCCAGGGCCATCACCGCGCCTTGCGAGAAGCCGGCCAGAGCCACGCGCTCCCAGGCCATGTCGAACTGCTCGGCCCAGGCACGCACCGTGGCGATGAAGCCCGGCAGGGCCTCGGCCACGCGCTGGGCATGGTTGTCGTCGTTGGCGCCTTGCAGCGAGTACCACTGGTGGCCTCGTGCCGATGCCGCGTCATCCGTGACCTGGTCAAAGGCCTCGGGTGCGTTGATGGACACCACGGCCGCCTGCGGGTACTGGCCGCGCAAGGCCTGGGCCAGGGGCCGCATCTGCGAGGCATCGCCGCCGGCGCCGTGCAGCAGCAGGAAGAGCAGATCGGGCAGGCCTTTGTCGGGCAGCAGGGCGAGGGCTTGGGAGCGTTGCGGGGTATTCATGATGGGCCGATTGTCCCTCGCTCTGCCGCCGCCCGCTGGCGGCTCAGGAACGCGTCTGGTCGTTGTCCTTATGGCCGATCAGGCGCACCAGGGTGGCGCGCAGCTTGGGGGCATCGATCGGCTTGGTCAGGAAATCGTTCATGCCGGCGGCCAGGGCCTCGTCGCGCTCGGAGACGAGCGCGGCGGCGGTCAGGGCGACGATGGGCAGCTCTTCGGCGCTGAAGCGCTGGCGCACATGGCGGGTGGCTTCGTGGCCGCTCATCACCGGCATCTGCACATCCATCAGCACGGCGTCAAACGGCCGGCCCATGCTGGCGGCGGCAAAGATGGCTTCCACCGCCTGGCTGCCGTCATTGGCCTGCGAGACCTCCAGGCCCCATTGCTGCAGCTGGGCCACGGCAATCATCATATTGACCGGGTGGTCTTCCACCATCAGCACGCGCAGGCCTTGCAGGTCCTGGTTGTCGCGCGCCTCGCGCGGCTGGCTGCTGATGGGGGTGGGCGCGGCGGGCAGGGGCAGCTCGGCCCAGAAGGTCGAGCCCTGGCCCAGCTGGCTGTTGACGCCGACCTCGCCGCCCATCAGGGTGGCCAGCTCGCGGCAGATGGACAGCCCCAGGCCGGTGCCGCCGTAGCGGCGGGTGGTGGATTCATCGGCTTGCGTGAAGGCTTCGAACAGGCGCTCGTGCAGCTCGGGCGCGATGCCGGGGCCGGTGTCGCTCACTTCAATGCGCACGCGCTCGCCGTCCAGGGTGCTGACGCGCACCGCCACCGAGCCCGACTCGGTGAACTTCAGCGCATTGCTCAGGTAGTTGCTGAGGATCTGGCGGATGCGCACCTGGTCGCCCACCACCCAGGCGGGGATCTCGGGCGCCACGTCGATCTTGAAGGCCAGGCCATGGGCTTGGGCCAGGGTCAGGTAGGCCATGCGCATGGTGGACAGCATGTCGCGCAGCGCGAAGGGCGAGGCCTCCAGCGTCAGGCGGCCGGCCTCGATCTTGGACAGATCGAGGATGTCGGAGATCAGGCCCGAGAGGCTTTCGGCGCTGTCCAGCATCTGGTCCAGGTACTCGCGCCGCGTGGCCTCGGGCAGGTCGGGCTGCTGCAGCATGCGGGCCAGGCCCAGCAGGCCGTTCAGCGGCGTGCGGATCTCGTGGCTGGTGTTGGCCAGGAAGGCGCTCTTGGCGCGGCTGGCGGCCTGGGCTTCGTCCTTGGCCTGGGCCAGGGCGGCTTCGACGCGGCGGCGCTCGGTCACGTCTTCCATGATCCAGATGGTGCCGCCGCGGCTGGGGTGGTTGGGGTCGACCGCGCGGGCCAGCAATCGGCAGAGGAAGGTGCTGCCGTCGCGCCGGCGCATGGGGCGCTCGGTCTCGACCTGCTCGCCCAGGGCCAGGCGGGTGCCGAGGTCGCGGCCGACGGCGGCATAGTCTTCGGCGCTGGGCCAGACCACGCTGCCATGCTGGCCGATCAGGCCGCCCGGCGGCCAGCCGAACATGGTTTCGATCAGGCGGTTGGCCTGGATGAAATGCTGCTCGCGGGTCAGCGAGATGCCGATCGAGGCATTCTCCAGAATCGCCTGGTGAACCAGGCGGGTGCGCTCGGTCTCGGTCACGTCGCGGGCGTTGATGACCACATACTGCTGGCCGTCCAGCGCAAAAGGCGCGGCCGACATCAGCATGGACAGCGATTCGCCCGACTTGCTGACGAAGGTGACGGGCAGCTCCGAGACCCGGCCCTGGGTGCGCAGCAGCTCCATCATGTGGTCGCGTTCGGCGCGGTTTTTCCAGATGCCCAGCTCTTCGGCGCTGCGCCCCAGCACCTCTTCGCTGCTGTAGCCGCTGAGGCGCTCGAAGGTCTTGTTGACCATGGCGTAGCGGCCGGAGCTGATCTCGGTCAGGGTGATCACGTCGGGGCTGGTGGCCACCAGATGCGAGAGCAGGCCTTCGCTGCGGCGCAGGGCTTCCTGGGCGCGCGATTGCTCGGTCTGGTCGATGAAGAAGGACAGGGTGGCCGGGCCGCTGGCGGCATCCACGCGCACGCTGGTGGCCTGCACCAGGCGGTGGCGGCGCGACAGGGTGCGCAGGCGGAACTCGGCCATGGGCAGCATGCCGCCCACGGGCATGGCTTCGATCTTGGCGGCGCGCTGGCGGGCGCGTTCGTCATCGCCGGGCTCGTAATGCGAGAACAGATCCTGCCCGATCATGCTCGAGCGCTGGGTGTAGCCGAACATGGCCATGGCGGCCGGGTTGGCGTCCAGCACCCGGCCCCAGCGGTGCAGCACCAAGGGGCTGGGCGAGCGGCGGAACAGCTCGCGGTAGCGGGTCTCGGTGGCGTGGATGGCCTGCTCGGCCTGCACCTCGGCCGTGACATCGCGGCCCACGCCCCAGTAGCCGCGGAAATTGCCCTGCGCGTCGAAGCGCGGCTCGCCGCTGATCGACACATACAGCACGCTGCCATCGATGGCGCGGCGGCGCGCCACCAGGCCGTGGAAGGCGCGGTGCGATTCGAGGTCGGCGCGGTGCGCGTCCATGTCCTCGTCGTTCAGGCCGATCTGATCCACTTCCCAGGGCGTCTTGCCCAGGCGGGCCTGCAGGTCCAGGCCGGAGCTGCCGGCCTTGTCTTCGGCCAGGTGGGTGAAGCGGTAGTCGCGGTTCATTTCCCAGTACCAGTCGGCCGCCATGCTCAGCAGGCCGCGGAAGCGGGCATTGCGGTCGCTGGCCGCCTTGGTCGAGCGCTTGACCATGCGCTCGGTCGCCACGCCCACCAGCAGGCCCGAGAACAGCAGCAGGCAATGGATGGCGATGCGCGTGCCCAGTGGCTCGATGGCGCCGGTGCCGGCCGGCCAGCCCTGGTACTCGGCCCAGCCCAGACCCAGGATGGCCAGCAGGCCCAGGCCCGCCAGCCCCAGGCCGATGCGCAGGCCCAGCATGCCGGTGCCGAAGGCGGCGATCAGGCCGACCACGGCCAGGGCAATCGAATACAGGCCCACGCCGCGCGACACGGCGATCAGCACCGCCACCCCGATCACCAGAGACAGCAGCAGCACCACGGCCTTGGGCCCATGCTGGCGCGGCAGCTTCCACAGGCTCAGCAGGCTCAGGCTGCCCAGCACAAAACAGGCGGCCGGCGGCAGCAGGCCTTGCAGGGGTTCGTTGCCGGGGCGGCTCAGCATCAGGACCAGGGAGCCGATCAGCATGATCAGCCCGCAGGTCATCATGAACAGGCGCACCGCATGCCAGCGCACCTTGCGTTCAATCGCGGCCTGTTGCTCGGCCGGGCTCAGATCCTGGCCGACCAGGCTGCTCAAATCATCGAGGGAATCGGTACCGCTGCTGCTGCTCACGTCTGCGCCCTGGCTTGGCGGCATGAAAACGTGCCGCACACGACGGGGCCTGCCCCCGACAAACACCGCAGTCTCCCCGACTCCGCGCGGGCTGAACATCGGGACTGCACCGGTAAAGCGGCGCTATTTCGCCGCCAGGCCCCTGCCGTGCGAACAGCGTGCAGGAAGTCGCGCGGGGGGGCCTCAGCGGCGTGCGGCGTTCAGGGTCTCGCGGGTGGCCAGGGCCACGCGACGGGCTGCGGCGGCAAAGTCTTCGCCGGCGCTGGCGTAGAGCACAGCGCGCGAGCTGCTGACGATGATGGGGCCGCCCTGGCCTTCGCGGCCACCGGCGCCGGCGCGCCAGCCGGCCTTGACCGTGGCCTCGGCGTCGCCGCCCTGGGCGCCCACACCGGGGATCAAAAGGGGCACGGTCGGCGCCAGCTCACGCACACGGGCGATCTCGGCCGGGTAGGTGGCGCCCACCACCAGGCCCAGCTGGCCGTTCTGGTTCCAGTTGGTCTGAGCCAAACGGGCCAGGTGCTCGTACAGGCGCGGCTGGCCGGCCACATCGGCCAGGCGCTGGTTCTGCCAATCGCTGCCGCCGGGGTTGGAGGTGCGGCAGAGCAGGATGGCACCTTTGTCCGGGTAGCGCAGATAGGGCTCGATCGAGTCAAAACCCATGAAGGGCGAGAGCGTCACCGCATCGGCCTGGTAGCGCTCAAAGGCCTCGCGGGCGTACTGCTCGGCGGTGGAACCGATGTCGCCGCGCTTGGCGTCGAGGATGACGGGCACGCTGGGCGCCACGCGCTTGATGTGGGCCATCAGCTGTTCCAACTGGTCCTCGGCGCGGTGGGCGGCGAAGTAGGCGATCTGCGGCTTGAAGGCGATCACCAAGTCCTTGGTCGCGTCGACGATGGCCGAGCAGAAGTCATAGATGCGCGAGGCATCGCCCTTCCAGGCGCCCGGGAACTTGCTCGGTTCCGGGTCCAGCCCCACACACAGCAGCGAGTCGTTCAGGGTTTGTGCGGCGTGCAGTTGCTGGATGAAGTTCATGGGGGCTATGACCTTGAGATGGTGGCGGGGCAGGGTGGCATATTGTCCAATTTTTCAATCCGGGAGCCCAAACATGCGGGTCTTGAAGACGGAAAGGCTGTGCCTGCGCTGGTTTGAACCCAGCGATGTGGACTACGTGCTGGAACAGATCAGCGAAGCGGGCTGGAAGCGCAATATCAGCGACCCGGGCGTCAACGACCTGGCCGCCGCACGCGATTGGATGGCGGCCAAGCTCTTCAACTGGTACTGGCCCCAGGGCCTGGGCCTCTGGGCCATGGAGCGGCTCAGCGACGGCGTGGTGGTCGGCATGTGCGGCCTGCTGCAACGCGACCACCTGCAGGCACCCGACATCGGCTACGCCCTGCTGCCGCGTTATGAAGGCGCCGGCTACGCCCGCGAGGCCGCTCAGGCCTGCCGGGCCTATGCCCATGATGTGCTGGGTGAGCCCCTCTTGTTTGGCACCACGGCCACCTTCAACGAGGCCTCGGGCCGGGTGCTGCAAGCCATCGGCATGCAGCGCCTGTCCACCGGACCGCTGGGCGACAGCACGGAGGACAGCCACCTTTACGGCGTCGGCGAGTCCAGCCGGCTGAATGAGGACGGGCAGGTGCGAGATCTGCTGGCCCGTTTCTTTGCCGTCTTCGACAACCGCATCGGCCGCCATGCGCCGCTGGCGGCCCTGCCTTATTTCTTCCTGCCCGAGGCGGTGATCAGCCGCGCCAGCCTGCCCGCTGAGCCGGCCGGCGTGCAGCGCATGAGCGTGCGCGAGTTTGTCGAGCCGCGCGTGCAGATGCTGGCTCCGGGCGGCCGCCTGCAGGAGTTTTCCGAGTGGGTGAGCGAGCAGCAGGTGCAGATCAGCGGCCGCGTGGCCCAGGTCTGGCTGCGTTACCGCAAGAGCGGCATCCTGGACGGCCAGGCTTTCGAGGGCGGCGGCGAGAAAACCGTGCAGCTGGTCAAGCCCGGTCGGCGCTGGAAGATTGCCGCCATCGCCTGGCAAGACCGGGATTGAGTCCGCCCCAGCAGCTGCAGCGGGCTGGCTACACTTCGGGCACTCAAGACATCCTGCCCTGAAGCCTCCGAACTATGGCCTCCTCCATCCTGCTTGTCGAAGACGACGAACGCCTGGCCGAACTGGTGGCCGAGGCCCTGCGCAAAGCCGGCTACGAGGTCAGCCTGGCCGCCACCGGCCCCGAGGGCGAGCGCCTGATGCGCGAGCAGCCCTTCGACGTGGTGCTGCTGGACGGCCACCTGCCGGGCAAGGACGGCTTCGACGTGCTGCGCGATGTGCGGCCGGTCTTCCATGGCCGCATCGTCATGCTGACCGCGCGCGATGACGACATCGATCAGGTCCTGGGCCTGGAGGGCGGCGCCGACGACTACATCACCAAGCCGGTGGCGCCGCGCGTGCTGCTGGCCCGCCTCAAGGCCTTGCTGCGCCGCGAGGTGGCGCCGGCCGGCGAGGCGGACGAAGACGCCGACTTGCGCTTTGGCGAGCTGCTGATTCGCCCGGCGGCGCGCGATGTGCTGCGCGCGGGCGAGCGGGTCGAGCTGACCACGGCCGAGTACGAGCTGCTGCTCTTCCTGGCCGAACGGGCGGGCCAGGTGGTCAGCCGCGACGACATCATGCAAGGCCTGCGTGGCCTGGAGTTCGACGGCCTGGACCGCGCCATCGATGCCCGCGTCTCGCGCCTGCGCAAGAAGATTGGCGACGACCCACAGGCCGCCGAGCGCATCAAGACCGTGCGCGGCCAGGGCTATCTGTTCGCCCGCGACTGAGCGCGCGCTGCCGGCCATGCCTGCCCTGAACATGCGCTCCCCCATGACCCGGGTCGCCCTGGGTCTGGGGGTGTCGGTGCTGACCCTGGTTCTGCTGGTGCAAGGCCTGCTGATGCTGGCAGTGGACGGGGTGACCGACGACTATGTGCGGCGCTTCATGCGCGGCACGGTGGACATGCTGCAGAACGAGCTGGCGCCACTGGCCCCGGCGCAGCGCGCCAGCCGGGTCAAGGTGCTGGACGAGCTGTTCGCCTACCCGGTGGCCCTGGCTCCGGCCGCCAGCCTGCGGCCTCAGGATGTCGAAACCCTGAGCCGCGGCGAGCTGGTGGTGCAGGGCTTCAACCGGCGCATTTATGCGGCGCTGCCGGGTTTGAACGAGCCTGGGGGGCAGGTCTTGCTGCTGGGGCCTTTGAACTCCGATGGGCACCCGGCCGGTCGGCTGCAGGTGCCGCGCGAGGTCTGGCTGCAGCTGGCGGCATCCCTGTTGCTGGGCCTGGCGGTGTTTGCCCTGGCCGTCTGGCTGCTGCGCCCGGTCTGGCGGGACATGCGGGCCCTGCAGCTGGCGGCCGAGGGCATGACGGCGGGCCGCTTTGACATCACCATCCGTGAGCCCGAGAGCCGCCTTTTCGCCCCGCTGGCCGCCGGCGCCCGCGCCACGCTGGAGCGCCTGGCCACGGCGCTTGCCACCCAGCGCGAGCTGACCGGTGCGGTCTCGCATGAGCTGCGCACGCCGCTGGCCCGCCTGCGCTTTGCCATCGACGCCCTGGTCGACGAAGACGATGCCGGCCGGCGCGAGCTGGCGGTGCAGGCCTGCGAGCGCGACATTGACGAGCTGGACGCTCTGATCGATGCCAGTCTGATGCTGGCCCGCCTGGACATGGGGGCGCTGGAAGTCAGCAAGACGCCGGGCGATCTGGCGGCGCTGCTGCAGCAGGAAGCGGCCAGCCTGGCGCCGCTGCTGGACGGCAAGCAGCGCCGCACCGACATCCGCCTCGGCCCGCAGCCCCTGCATTTCGACGCCCGGCTCCTGCCCTATGCCCTGCGCAACGGCCTGCGCAATGCCGCCCGCCATGCCCGCGAGCACATCTGCCTTTCGGCCTGGCAGGACGAAGCCGGTCGCATCTGCCTGGCCGTGGACGACGACGGTGAGGGCGTGCCCGAGGCGCTGCGCGAGGCCGTGTTCACCCCCTTCAAGCGGCTGGACGGGCCCAAGGAGCGCGGCAGCCGCGGCTTCGGGCTGGGCCTGGCCATCGTGCGGCGCGTGGCCGAGGCCCTGGGCGGTGAGGCGCTGATGCAACAAGCCCCCAGCCTCGCCGGCGCTCGCTTGCTGATGCGCTGGCCTGACGGACAATAGGGACGGATTGCGTGCCCGCCCTGCCATCCTGCACCACGCCTTTTCAACCCACCCCATCATGACATTGACACTGACGCCCTACACCGATGTGATCAAGGACGAGATGCTGCGCGAGATCGCCCGGCGCGGCGATGTGCGCGCCTTCCCGGCGCTCAGCACTCTGCTGCGCGAAGGCGACACCACCGACGCCTTCTACATCCTGCTCTCGGGCCGGGTGAAGGTCTTTGGTACCGACAGCAAGGGCCGTGAGGTGGTCTACAACACCATGGGCCCGGGCGAGTATTTCGGCGAGCTGAGCCTGGACGGCTCCAGCCGCTCGGCCTCGGTGCAATGCCTGGAGCCGGTCAAGTGCGTGATGGTGCGCGGCACCGACATGCGCGAGTTCCTGGGCCAGCATCCTGACTTTGCCCTGCACCTGATCCGCCATTTGATCGCCTTGCTGCGCCGCTCGACCGACAGCGTCAAGAGCCTGGCCCTGGACGATGTCTATTCCCGCCTGGCCAAGCTGCTGCAGGAAATGGCCGAGCCCGATGTCAGCGGCCGCCTGGTCGTGCCTCACAAGCTGACCCAGCAAGACCTGGCCGAGCGCGTCGGCGCCTCGCGCGAGATGATCAGCCGCATCCTGCAGCAGCTGGTCAAGGGCGGCTATATCGAGCGCCAGGGCCGGCGCATGGTCTTGCTGAAGAAGCTGCCGCCGGGCTGGTGAGCCCCGGAGCGTCGGCCTCAAACCGGCTGAACGGTGTGGCTGATGTTCAGCTTGAGCCACTGGCCCGGTTGCTGAGGCAGTTGCACCTGGTACTCCTGACCCTGGTGCTCGTAACGCACCGTGTAGTCGCGCACCTGCTCGCGTTGCACGCTGACCGGGCGGCAGACCTGCACCTGCTGCTGGCTGTAGCTGGGATAGCTCGCCGTCGAGCCTGAGGGTTCGGCCATGCTTTTGCCGATCAGCGCGCCGGTGGCGCTGCCGGCGGCGATGGCCACATGCTTGCCATTGCCCTTGCCGATCTGGCTGGCCAGCAGACCACCAGCCAGGGCGCCGAGCACCGCGCCGCCGGTGCCGCTCATGCCGGCCTGGCTGGCCACGGGCGGCTGCACCACCTGCTGGGTTTCATAGTTGCATTGCTGACGCGTCTCGGTGATGCGCTCCAGATTCGGGGTCGACGAGATCACCCGCACCAGGGTGCTGCTGTTTGCCTGAGGGCCCAGGGATTGGGCGCGCACCTCGGCCGGCAGGCCGGCGAAGAGCACGGCGCTCAAGCCCAGGGCCAGGGCGCTGGCGGCGAGGTTCTGGGCCGGGCTGCGTTCGGCGATGCTTTGCTCGGCCAGGGTCGGCAGCTGCTGCAGCGGGCGCACCTCAGGGCGGGCGCGGCGGCTGTTGAACTTGCGTTGGAAGGGGCTGAGGGTGGCGGCCAGGGCGTATTGCATGGTTTCGGTCTCCGTTGCGGATCGCTGGATGGATCTGTTGTCGATGAACGGAATTGTCAGAAACCCGGGCCTCCACGTCTGTGGCGCTTGCGTGCGCCGAGTTTGACCGTCTGTGACCGTCCGGCCCTCTATGCCCCGAGGCTCTGCCTCAGCGTCGCAGCGATTTGCAGGGGTCTTCGCGTTCGGCCGGCGCGGTGAGCACGCGGCTGTCAAAACGCCCCGGGCCTTCCTGGCCTTGCTCCAGATAGCCGATCGCACGGATCTCGCGGGCAGGCACGCCGGCCGCTTCCAGGTAGCGCGGCACGCCGAGCTCACGGTCGACATGGCCGTTGCCGGCGACCAGGATCACGCGCTCGGCACCGCCCTCGCGCGCAGCCAGCATGGCGCGGGCCATGGCCGCATCGCGGGCGCGCTGGGCCAGGGCCATCGGGGCTTGCATGGCTGCAGGCAGGGCACCGCAATGGCCTTCGTCGATGGCGCGGATCATGGCGCTCTGCTGGGACTCGCCCCAGGGTGTCTGCTCCAGCAGGCGGCGCAGATCGGCCGGCCAGGTCTCGGCCGACACGCCCTTCATCAGCGGGCGCAGCTCCTCGCGGCTGAGGTTGCCGCCGGCCACCGTGGCGCCGGCCTGCAGGCTGGCTTCAAACAGCGGCTTGTGCAGCGGCCAGCGCCAGTTCTTCTTGTCCAACTGGGCCAGCTCCACCAGGGCCTCGGCGTCGCTGCGTGCCTCGGGCGGCAGCGCCGCCAGGTTGGCCGTGCGCTGTGCCGGGATCTGCTCGAACACCACCGTGCTGCGCCGTCCGTCCTTCATCAAGGCCAGCAGCTCGGCAGCGCGCAGGCGGTGCTGCTCGGCGTTGTCATGCACCTCGCCCAGCAGGATGAAGCGAGCCGAGGTGGCCGGGGCGTCTGCCGCCGCGGCAGGGGCGGCGTGCAGCGCACGCAGGGCGAGGAGCAGGCTCAGTGTCAGGGTCAGCGCTTTCATCGGAATCCTTGGCTTGAGAAGGTGGGCGGGCTGATCTTGCCATGGGCGAGCCGCGCTCAGCCCTGACGAAACGCCGTGGGCAGCTCGCCCGACCAGCGCTTGAAGGCGCGGCGGAAAGAGCGCGGGTCGGCATAGCCCAGGGCCTGGGCCACCTCGCTGATGCTGAGCTCGGAGTTGATCAGCAGGTCGCGGGCGCGCTCGTAGCGGGCCTCGTCGCGCAGATCGCGGTAGCTGGCGTTCTGGGCCACCAGGCGGCGCCGCAGGGTGCGTTCGCTGACGTTGACCTGGGCGGCCAGACCGCGCTGCGAGGGGCTGTCCTGCAGACCGTAGCGGATGCGGCTGACCACCGAGGCCAGCAGATCGTCGCGGCCGATGGGGGCGGGCAGCAGACGGTTGAGCTGCTTGCGCACCACCTCGCTGCTGAGCCGGTCATAGCCGGGCATGCGCATCTGCAGCCATTGGGCGTCCACTGTCATGCGGTGCTCGTCGGCATTGAAATGCACCGGGCAGCGGAAAAATCGCTCGTAGAGCCGCGGCTGCGCCGGGCAGGTGTAGGCAAATTCGATCCGCAGAGGCTTGAAGTTCGGGCCCACCATGGAACGCATCACCGCCACCACACCGGCGAAGGACTCCTCGATCAGAAAGCTCTCGATCTCGCGGTCGAAGATGTGCGGCGTGGCGCTGAGGTAGAGGCGCTCGCCGTCGATGCTGAGCAAATGCGGCGTCATGGAGCCGATCGCCGTCTGGCGCTCCAGGCCGTAGCTGACGGCTTCGCCCAGGGTTTCGCAGCTGAGCATGGCCAGGCCCGCCAAGCCCCAGGAGACGGCGGTCTCGCGTGCGCCTACGGCCAGGCCGAGCGCGGGTTCGTTCAGCTCGCGCTGCACGCGCAGGATCAGGGTGCGAGTTTGCTGATGGGAGACCCGCACGTCTTCCTCGGCCAGGGTTTGCGGCGTCAGGCCCAAGCCGCGGCACAGGCGCTCGCTGGACAGACCGCGTTCCTCGGCCAGGGCCAGCAGCACGCGCGCCACCGAGGGCACCAGATTGGCCTGGCTGCGCGGATCGGCGTGGGCCTCGTTCTCGGTCAGCGTGCTTTTGAAACTCATGAGGTGGGATCGGGAAATGGCTCGTGAAGCAGGCCTGTAGAAAGAAGGTAATTTTTACCATGTCTGGCCGATTTTGTGCCACAGGACTTGGCCCTGTGTCCCTCGGCTTCATCGAATTCTCCGGTGCGCGGCCTGCCGGTATCCGTTAATTTCATATGAAATTTCAAACAACTGTCGCAATGTGCTTGCAGTTCGCCCTGTGACGGCTTGGTCACTCAGTTTGTCCGAAACTGACCCCATTGTGGCCGAAAGAGTTCCTTCCAAAGCGAAGGGCTTTGACTAGAGTTCGCCCCGTTCACGATCGAGCTTCTGGCTCATCGCCTCCGACTTTGAATTCGAAGCAGCTCCGCCATGTCACGTCCTTGTTTGCCTGTTCTGCGCACGCCCCGCCGTTCTTTCCCCCCGACCTGGTGCCTGTTGGCCCTGGTGTCGCTCGGTCTTGCTGCGTGCAGCCCCTCAGCCAAGGATGCGGGTGCGGCGGCCAGCCCGCTGCCGCGCACCGTGCTGGTGGCGAGCGCCCAAAGCTCGGCCAGCCAGGACCCCGAGTTCATCGGTGAGGTGCGTGCGCGCCAGCGTGCCGAACTGGCTTTTGCCCAGCCGGGTCTGGTGCGCCAGGTGCTGGTGGAGCCCGGCGATGTGGTCAAGCGCGGCCAGCTGCTGGCCACCCTGGACCTGGCGCCCGCGCAAGCCCAGCTGGGCGCGGCCCAGGCGGAGATCCAGCGCCTGCAGGCGGCGGCGGACGAAGCCCGCCGCAAGCAGCAGCGCCTGCAGGCGGCGCACGAGCGCCAAGCCGCCAGCGAAGCCGAATGGACCGGCGCGCAGGCCGAGCTGCGCATGGCCGAGGCGGCCCTGGCCAGCGCGCAAGCGCAGCGCGAGAGCATGGCCTGGAACCGAGCCCAGGCTGAGCTGCGCGCGCCTTTTGACGGCGTGGTGGCCGCGCGCCAGCTGGAAGTGGGCCAGGCCGTGGGCTCGGGCCTGCCGGTGATCACGGTGGACGGTGCCGGGCGCGAGCTCTGGGCCTTGCTGCCTGCGGGCCTGAAAGGTTTGAGCCTGGGCCAGCCGGCCCGCCTGCTGACGCCCGAGGGCGAGCTGGACAGCCGCCTGCTGCGCCTGTCGGCGCGCCAGGAGGCCGGCGGCGCGCGGCGCGCGGTGTTTGCCTTGCCGGAGAACGCGCGTGTCGGCGACACCCTGAGCCTGCGTCTGCTGGCTGGCGCGGCCAGCGACAGCAGCCATGTCTGGGTGCCGCTGCGCGCCATTGAGGGGCCGGGCGCCAAGACGGCCGCCCAGGTGCTTCGGCTCAAGGCCGACGGCCAATCCCTTGAGCGTGTCGAGGTGCGCCTGGGTGCCACCGCAGGCGATCAGGTCGAGGTGCTGGCGGGTCTGAAGGCCGGCGAGCGGGTGGTGCTGGCCGGTGGCCACAGCCTGGCGCCGGATGCCCGGGTCAAGCCGGTCAGCAGCCTGCGCTGAAGTGGGGAACACGGTCATGAGCAGCCTTTCCGATTACGCACTCAAGCGCCCCCGCTTTGCTTTCCTCGCCGCCTTGCTGCTGGTCCTCACGGGCCTGTGGCTGGCGCTGGATTTCCCGTCCACCGAAGAACCGCAAGTCACCATCCGCACGGCCACCGTGCTGAGCCTGGTGCCCGGTGCCAGCACCGAGCGCATGGAAGCCTTGGTGGCTCGCCCCACCGAGGAAGCCATTCGCAGCATCGCCGAGGTCAAGCGCATCAAGACCACGGTGCGACCCGGTTTTGTGTTCAGTTATGTGGAGCTCAAGCCCGAGGTCAGCCCTCAGGCCCTCCCGGCTGTTTGGCAGCGCCTGCGCAACCGCATGGCCGAGCTGCAGCCGCGCCTGCCGCAAGGCGCCACCGGCCCGCTGGTGGACGATGAGTTCGGCCGTGTCGCCGTGCTGACCCTGGGCCTGACCGGCCCCGGTTACAGCGCCGGCGAGCTGCGCGAACAGGCCCGCCAGCTGCGCGACCGGCTCTACCGCCTCGACGGTGTGGATCGCGTCAGCCTGCATGGCCTGCGCGAGGAGCAGGTGCAGGTGGTGGCCAACATCGCCGCCCTGCAGGCCAAAGGCCTGTCGATCGCGGCCCTGTCCAAGGCTCTGGCCGAGCGCAATGTGCTGGCCCCGGCCGGCCGCGCTCAGGTGGGCAGCGCCGAGCTGAGCTTGAGCGTCAGCGGCGATGCGCAGGAGATCGCCGATCTGGGCCGCACGCCTGTGGCCCTGCCCGGCGGCGGCTGGCTGCCGCTGAGCCAGCTGGCGCGCATCGAGCGCGTGCCGCAAGATCCGGCGTCCACCGGCGCTTTTGTCGATGGCCAAGCGGCCGCGGTGATTGCCGTGGCCATGGACAGCGGCCTCAATGTGATCAGCTTTGCCGAACGCCTGCGCGGCGAGGTGGCGCAGATCCAGGCCCAGCTGCCGGCCGGCATGCAGCTGGTGCCCATCACCGACCAGGCGCAGATCGTCACCAAGCAGCTCAAGCAGGTCAGCCAGGTGTTCCTGGAGACCACCATCATCGTCATGGGGGTGGTGGTGCTCTTCCTGGGCCTGCGCACGGGCCTGATCGTCGGCGCCATCGTGCCCACCACGGTGCTGGGCAGCCTGGTGGTGATGAAGCTGCTGGGCATCGAGCTGCACACCATCTCGATCGGCGCCATCATCATCGCCCTGGGCCTGTTCGTGGACAACGCCATCGTCGTGGCCGAGGACATGGAGCGCCGCCTCGCCCTGGGCGAAGACCGCAGCTCGGCCGCCGCTGCGGCCGGCCGCACCATGTTCATCCCCTTGCTGGTGTCCTCGCTGGCCATCATCCTGACCTTCATGCCCCTGGTGCTGAGCCAGACCGAGACGGGCGAATACCTGCGCAGCCTGGGCCTGGTGATGGCGATTGCCCTGCTGCTGTCCCTGCTGCTGGCGGTGACCGTGACGCCGCTGCTGTGCCAGCGCTTCGCCCACCACCATGCCGAGCTGAGCCGCATGGCGCGTGCCGTCGAGGCGCTGACCGGCTGGTACCGCGGCAAGGTGCGCTGGGTGCTGGGCCACAAGACGCTCTACATCGGCACCATGGTGGCGCTGCTGGCCGCTGCTGGCTGGCTTTTCGCCCATGTGCCGTCCGAGCTGATGCCGGCCTCCGAGCGCCGCCAGCTGCAGATGGCCATCGAGCTGGCGCCCGACACCAGTGGCAACACCACCCTGGCCACGGCCCAGCGCATCAGCCAGGCCTTGAGTGACGACAAGCGCTTTCCCGAGCTGCAAAGCCAGGCCGTCTACGTGGGCGACGGGGGCCCGCGTTTCATCCTGGCGCTCAACCCGCCCACGCCGGCCAGCCACCGCGCCTATGCCGTGCTGACCCTGGCGCCCGGCTACAGCCATGAGCAGGCGCTGCAACGCCTGCGCAGCGAGCTGCCTGCGCTCTTCCCCGAGGTGCGTTTTGAACCCAAGCGCTTCTCCATGGGCTCGACCGAATCGGGCACGGCCGAGTTCCGGATCAGCAGCAGCGACGGTCACTCGCACCGCGCTGCCGCCGAGCAGCTGAGCCAAGCCCTCAATGCCCTGCCCGAGATGGTGGAAGTGCGCAGCGATGCCGAACGCCAGATCCTGCATGTGGCCGTGGAGCTGGATCAGGTCAAGGCGGCCGCCGCCGGCATCAGCAGTGCCGAGGTGGCGCGCAGCCTGGAGCGCCTGCTCTCGGGCGAGGCGGTCACGCAGTTCCGCGAAGGTGACACCTTGCTGCCGGTGCTGGTGCGCGGCCCGCTGGAGCTGCGAGAGCGGTTGCAGCAGCTGCAGGCAGCGCCGCTGGAACGGGCCGATGGGCAAGGCCGCGTGCTGCTGGGCCAGATCGCTCGGGTCGAGCTGGCTGGCCAGCCCTCGGTGCTGCAGCGCGTGGACCAGAAGCGCGTGGTCACCCTGAGCGCCCGCCATGCCCGCTGGACGGCGCAAAGCCTGGCCGATGCGGTGCAGCCCGAGCTGGATCGTCTGCAAAAAGACGGCCGCGTGCAGATCGAGCTGGGCGGCGAGATCGAAGAGGGCGCCAGCGCCAACCAGGCCATCACCGCCTTGCTGCCGGCCTGCGTCGTCGCCATGTTCCTGCTCTTCGTCTGGCAGTTCGAGAGCCTGCGCAAGAGCCTGATCGTGATGACCAGCATCCCCTTCGTCAGCATCGGCGCGGCGATTGCGCTCAAGCTGACGGGCACGACGCTGACCTTTGTGGGCACCTTAGGCCTGCTGGCCCTGGCCGGCATCATCGTCAACAACGCGGTGCTGCTGCTCGATGCCATCGACGAGGCCATCGCCCATGGCCTGGAGCCCGCCGCCGCCATCGAGGACGCGGCCTCCAAGCGCCTGCGCCCCATCGTCATGACCAAGGCGGTTTGCATTCTGGGCCTGATGCCGCTCTACCTGTTCGGCGGCGCCGTCT
Organism: Burkholderiales bacterium PBB2; assembly: GCA_002255955.1. Lineage (GTDB taxonomy): Bacteria > Pseudomonadota > Gammaproteobacteria > Burkholderiales > Burkholderiaceae_C > Paucibacter_A. The sequence goes on from NKIM01000008.1 coordinate 78,021, forward strand.
GGACCAGCCTGGCCGTGGTGATGATGGGCGGCCTGGCCTTGGGCACTCTGATCACCCTGGGCCTGATTCCGGCCCTGTATGCCGCCTTCTACCGCGTGCCGGCGCCCCAGGCGACGGCCAGCCATTGAACTTGCCTGCCATGTTGTCGATGAAAACGCCTCTTCTCCCCTTGCTGCTGGCGCTGAGCCTGGTCGGCTGCGCCAGCGTGGCGCCGCCCAGCCAGCTGCCGGCCCTGCAAGCCCGCCATGACAGCCGCCTGCCGGCCGCCGCCGGGCAGCAGCCCGGCCCCATGGCCAGCACCGCCTGGTGGCAGGCGCTGCAAGACCCGCAGCTGAATGCCCTGGTCGAGCAGGCGCAAGCCCGCAATCTGGACCTCAAGGCCGCGCTGGCCACCGTGCAGCAAGCCCGCGCCCTGGCCGGCCTGGCCCGCCGCGAGGGTGGCCCGCAGGCCAGCCTGGGCGCCACCGCCCAGGTTTCGCGCGCCTCCATGCCCGAGGTCGACCCCTACCGCAGCGGCCAACCCCGCCCGCCCGAGCAGCGCCTGATCGGCCTCAGCCAGAGCCTGAGCTGGGAGCTCGATCTGTTCGGCCGCGTGGCCACCGCCCAGGCCGTGGCCGAGCGCGAGCTGGACATGGCCCGCGCCGATCTCCATGCCGCTCACGCCCTGGTGCAGGCCGAGCTGGTCAACCGTTATGTGCAGCTGCGCGCCAGCCAGCAACTGGAAGCCCTGAGCGCCCAGCAGCTGGAGCTGGCCGAGACGCGCCGCCAGCAGCTGCAGGCGCGTGTGACCGCCGGCCTGGCCGATGCGCGCGAGCTGCGCGCGGTCGAGGCCGAGCAGGCCCAGCGCAGCGCCGAGCGCGCCGGCCTGCAAGCCCAGCTGCAGCAAACCCTGGCCGCCATCGCCCTGCTGTGCGGCCATGCGCCGGCGGCCCTGGATCGTGAGTTGGCCGCCTTGCGCCAGCCGCAGGCCTTGCCGGCCTTGCCCTTGCAGCAGAGCGTGCAGCTCAGCGAGGGCTGGTTGCAGCAGCTGCCCCAGGTGGCGCGGGCCGATGCCGCCCTGCGCGCCAGCCTGGGCCAGCAGGTGCTGGCCGAGCGCGCCCACCTGCCGCGCCTGAGCCTGGCGGCCACGGTGGGCTTGAACGAGAGCGCCTCGCGTCTGGGCCAGGCGGGCGCCCTGCGCTATGCCGCCGGCCCGGCTCTGCAATGGGACTGGTTCGATGCCGGCCGCCGCCAGGCACGCGAGGCTGCAGCCCGGGCCGGCAGCGAGCGGGTCTGGGCCCAGTTCGAGCAGACGGTGCTGCAGGCCCTGGCCGAGGGCGAATCCTCGCTGCGCGGTTGGAACGCTCAGGCCCGCGGCTGGGAAGAAGCCCAGGCGGCCGAGCGCGCAGCCGCCGAGGCAGCGCGTTATGCCCGAGAGCGCCAGCGTGCCGGGCTGGAGCCGGCCATTCAGGCGCTGACTGCCGAGGCCCAGCGCCTGGACGCGCGCCAACGCAGCCTGTCGCAACAGGCCCAGGCCTTGCAGGCCTTCGTGCAGGTGCAGCTGGCCCTGGGCGCCTGGCAGCCGGCTTGAGGCATGGCAGGGTTCCTCCAAGAAGCAGGCTGGCGATGGCGCGCTGCACGGGCGGCGGCGATGTTCGCCGGTGCCTTGCTGCTCAGTGCCTGCTCCAGCTACCGGCCCTGGATCAACCAGGTGCGCTTGCCCAGCGCCCCAGAGGCGCCCACTGCCGCCGCGCTGGACGCGCCGGCATCCGCCCCGGCGCGGCCGGTGGTGGTGGCCGTGGCGCTCTCGGGCGGCGGCGCTCGAGCGGCGGCTTTTGGTTTGGGCGTGCTGCAGGCCTTGAAAGCGACCGAGTTCGAGTTGCCGGGGCGCCGCACCAACCTGCTCGACGAGGTGAGCTTGATCAGCGGGGTGTCCGGCGGCAGCATCCTGGCCGCCCATTACGCCGCCTTGGGGGACGAAAGCCTGGCCCGCTTCGAGCATGATTTTCTGCTCGCGCCCTTCGAGGGCCGGTTGCTGCAGGAGCTGCTCTGGCCACAGCGGCTCTACCAGCTGAGCTCGCCCTGGTACGGGCGCAGTCAGATCCTGGCTGAGCGTCTGGACGCGCTGTACCGCGGCATGAGTTTTGCCGATGTCCGCCGCCGCCCTGGTGCGCCCGAGTTGATGATCACCGCCACCGATCTCACCACCGGCGCGCCCTTTGATTTCACCGCCGAGCAGTTCGAATTGATCTGTTCCGATCTTGACAGCACCCCTTTGTCCTTCGCGGTGGCCGCCTCTTCGGCTGTGCCCTTGCTGCTGTCACCGATGACGGTGCGCAACCATGCCAGCCATTGCCCCGATGGCACCGCGCGCACTGCCTTGGCCAGTGAGGGGGCGGCGGGCAGCTACCGCGCCGAGCTGCTCAAGCGCTCGGTCGAGGGCTACCGCAACGCTGCCGAGCGGCCCTTCATCCATCTGGTGGACGGCGGCGTGACCGACAACCTGGGCGTGCGCCTTTTGCTCGACCGCCTGGTGGCACGTGGCTCCATGCACGCCAACTTTGCCGACGCGCCGCCGGGATCGATCCGCCAGCTGGTGCTGGTGACGGTGAACTCCGAGCGGGGCCTGGCCGAGCGTATCGACAGCAGCGACCGCGTGCCCAGCACTGGCCAGGTGCTGGAGTCGCTGATCTTTGGGGCCGGTGCCCGAGAGTCGCAGATCACCCTGGGCATCCTCGGCGACGACCTGCGCCGCTGGCGCGAAGAGCTGCAGCGCAGCCGTGGCCAGCCGGGCAGCCCTTTCGCAGCCGACACAGAGCTGCAGGTGGTCAGCATCAGCCTGCATGACGAGCGCGACGACCGCATCCGCGACCGCCTGCTGCGCGTGCCCACCGCCTTCACCATCGAAGCCGCGGATGTGCGCGAGCTGCAAGCCGCCGGCCGCCGTGCCCTGCGCAGCGCCGAAGCGTTTGTGGAGTTGGAGCGTGCTTTGCTGCGGCTCCGGGAGCCCGCGCCGAACTGAGGGGCGTATTGAAGACCTGCCACGCCTTGCCGCTGCCGCCTTGATATGCCGCTCAATCTTGGCGTTGGGTTGCCGGTGAAGCCCAGGTTTCATGCTCAAATGCCCGTGAGAATCTGGCGCCATGCTGGCGTCATCTCAGGGATGGGTTTCGCCGCGGAAACGCCTGGCGAAGCGAGGTTGCAGGACGAGAGAAGATGAGAGCTTTTGAATTTGTCATGGCCGTGATGTTGAGCGCGGAGGCCTCGGCGGCCAGCGCGGCACCATCCAAATTGGACCGCGGGCGCTGCCCGGTCATGCCGCCGCCGCAGCTGAGCGACAAGCGGCTGCCGAACGGCGAGTTCTTCATGACGGCGAGGTTTCTGTTGAAGGCCGACGGTGCCATCGAGCAGATCACGGTGGAAGGCAAGGGCCCCGAGAGCTTCCGTCGTGCCATTGCGGACGCCATCCGCGCCTACGAGTGCGTGCCTGCAGCAGCAGACCAGGAGATCGAATCCGAGTTTCGGATCCGGATTTCCTAGGCCTCTGCACAGATCCCAAGTTTGCAGGGGGCTTCGTGGGTTCCCTGTCTCCGCCATGCATTTCATCGAGCCCGGCATGTACCCGATCCGCATCCTCACCGCCGCTGACGCCTCCGCCTACCGCAGCCTCATGCTCGAGGCCTACGAGCAAGCGCCGGATGCGTTCACGGCCACGGTGGCCGAGCGCCGCGCGCAACCCGAATCCTGGTGGATCCGGCGGATCGGCAGCGCTGACGGCCTGGCCACGACCTTGGGGGCCTGGCAAGACGATGTATTGGTCGGCACCGTGGCACTCGAGTATTCGGCCAAGCCCAAGACCCGGCACGCCGCGCTGGTGCTGGGCATGTATGTCCAGGCGGCGCAGCGGGGCCAGGGCTTGGGTCTGGCGCTGATGAAGGCGGCTGTGGCGGCGGCCTCGTCGCGACCTGAGATCCTGGCTTTGAACCTGACCCTGACCGAGGGCAATGAGCCGGCCCTTCGCCTGTATCGCTCGGTGGGCTTTGTCACCTGGGGTGTTCAGCCGCAGGCGATTCGCACCGAGGCGGGCCTCAAGGGCAAGGTGCATATGTCTCTGGTACTGTCCTGAGTTGGCCGCGTCGCTTGAGTTCGCGGCTCAGGGCTCCGAACTTGCGGCCAGAGCCGGCCTCTCGGCACCTTGAACGTCTGAGGCATGGGCCACTTTGCTGAAGAGCAAGAGGGCGCAGACGGCCGAGGCGGCCGACAAGGCCACCGCGGCGGCGATGAGCGCGAGCGTGTTGCGGCTTGGAGCGGGCAGCTTGGCCCAGGAAAAATCGAGCTGCTTGTGGTGGGGGGTCAGGATCTTCATGCGGTGTCTCCGCACGCATGTCGCCCACGACGTGGACCCGCTGCGTGCATCAGGAATCAGGGACACGCATTGTCAAAAACTGGGCCGGCTTTGTCCGTGGCCTTTGTGTGCCGAGACTTTGACGAGATGTGACGGCGGGAAGCTGGCAGCAGGCTCAGCGCGGCTGAGCGGCATCCAGCGCTGCTGGTCCTTGGTGCCGGTACACCAAGCCCTCTCCGCCGCGGAATGGGATGCTGCGCTCCAGCGTGGCGCCCAGGCGCTCAGCCACCTGGACCGATGGCCGATTGCCCGCTGCGATCACGCTCACCGCCGTCTGCCAGCCGAAGTGGTGGTACGCGGCCCGCAGCGCCGCACGGGCAGCCTCGGTGGCATAGCCCTGGCCCTGGGCCTCGGGCAAAAGCGCCCAGGTGATCTCGGGCTCCAGCCAGCCCTCCGGGAACCAGAGCCCGGACAGGCCCAGAAACACACCGTCGGATTTGCGCTCCAGCGCCCAGGGCCCGTAGCCGCGCAAGGCCCAGTGGCCGAAGTAGGCCGCGAACTTGCGCCAGGCCTCATCGCGCCCGCAGGGCCCGCCGTAGGTGGCCGACATGGGGTCGGCAAAGAACCGGGCCATGCCCTCAAAATCCGCCTCGGCAAACGGTCGCAGCCGCAGACGCTCGGATTCGAAACTGGGGATGGAGGCGATGAAGTTGCTGAAACGAGGGGCGGTCATGGAAGCGGCTTGAAGAGCAGAGCAGAGCAAAGCAGGGCGGCGTGTGGGTGTGAACGACCGACCTCACAAACCGGCGCCCAGCTTAGCCGCTTGCTGCCCGCAGCAGCCCGCCCCTCAAGCCATCCGTCCAACCGTGCGTCAATCAGTGGGACCGAGGGTTCGACACGGGGCCGGTGGCCAACGCACTCGACCATTGCGCTTGCCGGGCCAGTTCCGACGCCGTGGCTTCATCGGCGGTGACCAGGAACTCGGTGCTGCTGCGCTCAACGAAGTAGGCGCTCTTGAAGCGCAAGAGCAGTTCACCCAAGGCCTGGCGAGCCTGAAGCGGAGCGCCGTTGAAGGTGAGGGTCAGCGTGGTCATGGTGCTTTGGCTTTCTTTCAATCGTTGCTTCGAACTTCCGGCTCAAGAACATGGAGCTGGTGATTCAAGAACGTTGCAGATGAAAGCCGGTTGACCGTGCTTCTCGATCAGGCCAAGCTCGCCCGGCGCAATTCAATCGCCTCTTTGACGATTGGCAGGAGTTCGCTGGCTGCCCCCGAGCCCTCCATCGCCGCCAGCAGCTCCCGCCGCATGCGCGGCTCCCAGAACTTTTGAATGTGGGTGGCGATGCCGTCCAGGGCTTCGGCGTGGTCGGGCATGGCCTGGAAGAAGGTGCCGATCTGGTTGGCCATGCGGACGAGTTTTTCAATGTCCATGGGAGGGCTTGAGCTGAGGTTCGGAGTCGTGGAGGTCGAGCCGCTCGGGGTGGCAGTAGACGACCAGGTCCTGGCGGCGGGCGAAGCCGACCAGGGTCATGTTGGCGCGCGCGGCGGTGGCCACGGCGAAGGAGGTGGGGGCGGACACGGCCGCGAGCAGGGGCACGCCGGCGCTGGCGGTCTTCTGCACCATTTCGAAGCTGGCGCGGCTGGTCACGGCGATGAAGCCTTCACCGGCTTTCACTTCATGCCGGGCCAGGGCGCCGATCAGCTTGTCCAGGGCGTTATGGCGTCCGACGTCTTCGCGCAGCCATTTCACCTCGCCCTCGGCCGAGCACCAGGCGGCCGCGTGCACGGCGCCGGTGGCCTGCTGCAAGGTCTGGTGCTCGACGAACTGGCCCATGGCCCGCGCAATCGCCGCGCGGCTGAACAGCCGGCCCTGGCCTGGCATGGCCAGCTCCGGCAGATGGCGCGCCACCTGGGCCAGGCTCTCGGTGCCGCAGAGCCCGCAGCCGGTGCGGCCGGTCATGGAGCGTCGGCGGTCTTTCAATCGGGCGAAGGCTTCGCCGGCGATGCGCAGGTGCAGGGTGATGCCTTGCTCGCTGCTTTCTTCCTCGACGCTGAACAGCTCATGCGGTGCACTGAGGATGCCCTCGCTGAGCGAAAAGCCGAGCGCGAACTCTTCCAGGTCCAGCGGCGTTGCCAGCATCACCGCATGCGAAATGCCGTTGTACTCCAGGGCCACCGGCACCTCTTCGGCCACCCAGTCGTCCACCGCAAAGGCCGCGCCCGCGCGCACGCCCTGCACGGGCAGCACGCGAGCGCCCTCGCAGAACGTGGGCCGCGCCGCGCCCGCCCCGGCGCTTAGGGCTGGGGCCGGGGCCGGGGCTGCCGGTTTGCCGCTGTGCTCACTTGCCATGGGCGCCCTCGGGCTGGCGGGCCTGTTGCAGCGCGTCTTGCTGGGCCTGGTTGAAGCGGCTGTACTCGCGCTGCCAGTCGGACGGCTGCTGCACCGGCATCACCTGCACGGCGGTCACCTTGTACTCGGGGCAGTTGGTGGCCCAGTCGGAGTTGTCGGTGGTGATGACGTTGGCGCCGGACTCGGGGAAGTGGAAGGTGGTGTAGACCACGCCCGGCTGCACCCGCTCGGTGACGGTGGCGCGCAGCACGGTGTCGCCGGCGCGACTGGCGATGCCCACCCAGTCGTCGTCCTTGATGCCGCGCTCTTCGGCGTCGTGCGGGTGGATTTCCAGGCGGTCCTCGCTGTGCCACTGGTTGTTGGGCGTGCGCCGGGTTTGCGCGCCCACGTTGTACTGGCTCAGGATGCGGCCGGTGGTCAGCAGCAGCGGGAACTTGCGCGTCACTTTCTCATCGGTGGGCACGTACTGGGTGATGATGAAACGGCCCTTGCCGCGCACGAACTTGTCCACGTGCATGATGGGCGTGCCGGCCTCTTCGGTGTGCTCGTTGCAAGGCCATTGCACGCTGCCCAGGCGTTCGATCTTCTCGTAGCTGACACCGGCGAAGGTCGGGGTCAGCGCGGCGATCTCGGCCATGATCTCCTCGGGGTTCTTGTAATCCATCGGGTAGCCCAGGGCCTGGGCCAGCTTCTGCGTCACCTCCCAATCGGCATAGCCGGCCAGCGGCGGCATGACCTTGCGCACGCGGCTGATGCGGCGCTCGGCATTGGTGAAGGTGCCGTCCTTTTCCAGGAAGCTCGATCCGGGCAGGAAGACATGGGCGTACTTGGCGGTTTCGTTCAGGAAGATGTCCTGCACCACCACGCATTCCATGGCCATCATGGCCGCGGCCACGTGTTTCGTATTGGGGTCGGACTGCACGATGTCTTCGCCCTCGCAGTACAGGCCTTTGAAGCTGCCCGACAGCGCTGCATCGAACATATTCGGGATGCGCAGGCCAGGCTCGGGGTTGATGCTCACGCCCCAGGCCGCTTCGAACTGCGCGCGCACGGTGCTGTCCGACACATGGCGATAGCCCGGCAGCTCATGCGGGAAGCTGCCCATATCGCAGCTGCCTTGCACATTGTTCTGGCCGCGCAAGGGGTTCACGCCCACGCCTTCGCGGCCGACATTGCCGGTGGCCATGGCCAGGTTGGCAATGCCCATCACCATGGTCGAACCCTGGCTGTGCTCGGTCACGCCCAGGCCGTAGTAGATGGCCGCATTGCCACCCGTTGCATACAGGCGCGCCGCGCCGCGCAGCTCGGCCGCCGGCACGCCGCTGGCGGCCTCCAGCGCCTCGGGCGAGTTTTCGGGCCGGGCCACGAACTCACGCCACTGATTGAAGCTCTTCGGGTCGCAGCGTTCGGCCACATAAGCCTCGTTGACCAGGCCCTCGGTGACGATGACATGGGCCAGGGCGGTGATCACCGCCACATTGGTGCCGGGCTTGAGCTGCAGATGGTGGGCCGCCTGGATGTGCGGCGACTTGACCAGGTCGATGCGGCGCGGGTCCACGACGATGAGCTTGGCGCCCTCGCGCAAACGGCGCTTCATGCGCGAGGCGAACACCGGGTGCGCCTCGCTGGGGTTGGCGCCGATGACCATGATCACATCGGCCTTCTCCACCGATTTGAAGGTCTGCGTGCCGGCCGAGGTGCCCAGGGTTTGGCCCAGGCCGTAGCCCGTGGGCGAGTGGCAGACGCGGGCGCAGGTGTCGACGTTGTTGTTGCCGAAGGCCGCGCGGATCAGCTTCTGCACCAGGTAGGTTTCCTCGTTGGTGCAGCGCGAGGAGGTGATGCCGCCAATCGAATCCTTGCCATGCTTGGCCTGGATGCGGCGGAATTCGCTGGCCGCATGGTTCAGCGCCACCTCCCAGCTGACCTCTTGCCAGGGGTCTTGGATGCTGGCGCGGATCATGGGCTTGGTGATGCGGTCCTGATGGGTGGCATAGCCCCAGGCGAAGCGGCCCTTGACGCAGCTGTGGCCCTCGTTGGCCTTGCCGTCCTTCCAGGGCACCATGCGCACGACTTGCGTGCCCTTCATCTCGGCCTTGAAGCCGCAACCCACGCCGCAGTAGGCGCAGGTGGTGATGACGCTGTGCTCGGGCTGGCCGAGCCAGATGACGGACTTTTCCTGCAGCGTGGCCGTGGGGCAGGCTTCCACGCAGGCGCCGCAGCTCACGCATTCCGATTCCATAAAGGGCTGGTCCTGGCCCGGTGAGACGCGCGACTCAAAGCCGCGGCCCGAGATCGTCAGCGCAAAAGTGCCCTGCGTCTCTTCGCAGGCCCGCACGCAGCGGTTGCAGACGATGCACTTGCTCGGGTCGTAGGTGAAGTAGGGGTTGGACTCGTCCTTCTTCGAGTCGCAATGGTGGGCGCCGGCCGCGGCCCCCACGCCGTAGCGCACATTGCGCAGTCCCGTCACGCCGGCCATGTCCTGCAGCTCGCAATTGCCATTGGCCGAGCAGGTCAGGCAGTCCAGCGGGTGGTCCGAGATGTAGAGCTCCATCACGCCCTTGCGCAGATCCTGTAGCTTAGGCGTCTGGGTCTTGACCTTCATGCCGGCCTCGGCCGGCGTGGTGCAGCTGGCGGGGAAGCCCTTGCGGCCCTCCACCTCCACCAGGCAGAGCCGGCAGGAGCCAAAGGGCTCCAGGCTGTCGGTGGCGCAGAGCTTGGGTACCTTGATGCCGGCGTCCACGGCGGCGCGCATCAGCGAGGTGCCCTTGGGCACGGTGACCGGGAAGCCGTCGATTTCCAGCGTCACTTCCTCGGTCGATTCCCGGCGCGGGGTGCCGTGGTCGATGTCTTGCTTGAGATGATCCAACATGGTGATCTGCTCCTGAGCGGGCCCAGTTCAGGCCGCGGCCTGGTCGGGCGCGGCAAGACCGAAGTCCTGCGGGTAGTGGTTCAGCGCCGAGAGCACCGGGAACGGCGTCATGCCGCCCATGGCACAGAGCGAACCGTGGGTCATGGTGTCGCAGAGGTCGCGCAGCAGGATCACCTGCTCGGCGCGGTTCTGGTTGCTGCGGATGCGGTCGATCACTTCCACGCCGCGGGTCGAGCCGATGCGGCAGGGCGTGCACTTGCCGCAGGACTCGATGGCGCAGAACTCCATGGCGTAGCGGGCCAGCTGGGACAGGTCGGCCGTGTCGTCATGCACGACGATGCCGCCGTGGCCGACCACGGCGCCCATGGCCGCGTAGGCCTCATAGTCCAGCGGCACATCCCATTGCGACTCGGGCACATAGGCGCCCAGCGGGCCGCCGACCTGCACCGCCTTGATCGGCCGGCCGCTGGCCGTGCCGCCGCCGAAGCCGTAGAGCAGCTCGCGCAGCGTCAGACCGAAGGCTTTTTCGACCAGGCCGCCATGTTTGATATTGCCGGCCAGCTGGAAGGGCAGGGTGCCGTGCGAGCGGCCGACGCCAAAGTCACGGTAGGCCTGGGCACCGCGCGCCAGGATGATGGGCGCGCTGGCAAAGGTGATGACGTTGTTGATGACCGTCGGCTGGCCGAACAGGCCCGAGAGCGCAGGCAGCGGCGGCTTGGCGCGCACCACGCCGCGCTTGCCTTCGATGCTCTCCAGCATGGCGGTCTCTTCGCCGCACACATAGCTGCCCGCCGCCTTGCGCACCTCCAGATGGAAGGCGTGGCCGCTGCCGCAGACGCTGTCGCCGAGGAAGCCGGCCGCGGTGGCGCGGGCGATGGCCTCGTTCATCGTCGCGATGGCATGCGGGTACTCGGAGCGGATGTAGATGTAGCCACGCATGGCGCCCACCGCCAGCGCGGCGATGGTCATGCCCTCGATCAGCATGAAGGGATCGCCCTCCATGGTCATGCGGTCGGAGTAGGTGCCCGAGTCGCCTTCGTCGGCGTTGCAGACGATGTATTTCTGCACGCCCCCACGTCCGCCTGTCGGCGTCCTGCCCCCCGAGGGGGCGTCAGGAAGCTTGGGGCGGCCCGGCGCTTCCTGCTGGCTAGCCTTCGCTTCACGCACTGTCTTCCACTTGATGCCGGCCGGGAAGGCCGCGCCGCCGCGACCGCGCAGGCCCGAGTGCAGCATCTCCTGGATGATGGCGCTGCCGTCCAGGCTGAGCGCGCGGCGCAGGCCGGCCCAGCCCTCGTGGGCTTCGTAGTCGGCCAGCGAGAGCGGGTCGATCACGCCGACGCGGCGGAAGGTCAATCGCTCCTGCAGCGCCAGGAAGGGGATCTGCTCGGTCACGCCCTGGCGCAGCGGGTGTTCGCCGCCCTGCAGCAGGCCGGCATCGAGCAGGCCCGGCACATCGGCGGCCTCGACCGGGCCGTAGGCGATGCGGCCTTGCGGCGTCTGCACCTCAAGCAGGGTCTCCAGCCAGAACAGGCCACGCGAGCCATTGCGCACCAGCTCGATGCTCAGGCCGCGGCATTGGCACTCATGGCGCAAGGCCTCGGCCACCTCGTCGGCGCCCACCGCCAGCGCGGCGGAATCGCGCGGCACGAATACTTTCACGATGGCGCTCGTCATCACAGGCCCTCCTTGGCCAGCAGGGCGTCCAGCTTGGCCGGCGTCATGCGGGCGTGCAGGCGCTCGTTGATTTGCAGGGCCGGGGCCGAGGCGCACAGGCCCAGGCAGTAGACCGGCTCCAGTGTCACCGCGCCATCGGCCCGCGTGTGGTGCGAGGCGCAGCCCAGGCGTGTCTCGGCATGGGCCAGCAGCGCATCAGCGCCACGCGCTTGGCAGGCTTCGGCGCGGCAGACTTGCAGCACCTGCTTGCCCGGCGCTGAGCTGCGGAAGAAATGGTAATAGCTGATCACCCCATGGACCTCGGCCCGGGACAGGCTCAGGTGCTCGGCAATCAGGGGCACGGCGGCCGGCGGCACATGGCCCAGGGCTTCCTGCACGGCATGCAGCAGGGGCAGCAGGGCGCCGTCTCGGGCCGGGTGCGCGGCCAGCAGTTCGTGTATTGATTCGTCCATGGGGAAATTGTCGGGTAAAGCAAAAACAGCAAGAAAGGAAAGACAACAATCGCAGAACGGGGAGAGAGAAGAAAGAAAGACAGAAAGCGAGCGAGCCCGCCTACGGCTGAGTTGACGCCGACCCGGTGGGGTCGGCGGCTCGTCATGTCGGGCTCGTCTCGCTCCAGTTCATCTGCGACCCGCTTCAGTTGAAGAACTTGGTGACGCTCAGGCCCGTGCGGTACACACCCCAGGCCAGCGGAATGCCGACCGCGGCCCAGGCCAGCAACACCAGGGCGACGCTGCTCTTGTGGTGCGTCATGGTGACATTGCCCACCTCAGAGGCGACCGCGCGGTCATGGGCCAGGCGCTTCTCCTCTGCCAGCTCCGCCGCACTCATGAAGTGCTTGGGGTCCAGCGGCCGCACCAGCAGATTGCAGATCAGGCCGCTCACCAGCATGCCCACCAGGATGTACATGGTCTGGTTGTAGACCTGTTCGCGCGGAATGCCCAGGCCCAGCTGGTAGTCGCGCATGTAGTTCACGACGATGGGGCCCAGCACGCCGGCGGTGGCCCAGGCGGTCAGCAGGCGGCCGTGGATGGCGCCCACCATCTGCGTGCCAAACAGGTCGGCCAGGTAGGCCGGCACCGTGGCAAAGCCGCCGCCGTACATGCTCAGGATGATGCAGATCGCGCCGACAAAGAGCAGCTTGTTGCCGGCCATGGCGCTGCCGGGGATGCTGGCGTACATCAGGCCGCCGAGCACGAAGAAGACCACATAGGTCATCTTGCGGCCCAGCTTGTCCGACAGGCTGGCCCAGAAGAAGCGGCCGCCGATATTGAACAGGCTGATCAGCGCCGCAAAGCCCGCCGCCACGCCGGCGATGGCCGTCAGCTGCGTCTTGTCGAGATTGCCGAACTTGGCAGCCTCGCCGCTCAGGCCGATCAGGCTGCCGCCGAAGACCTCCTGCAGCATGGGGCTGGCCATGCCGATCACGCCGATGCCGGCCGACACATTCATGCACAGCACCATCCAGATCAGCCAGAACTGCGGAATGCCCCAGACCTTTTTCACATGCACATGGTTCTGCGTGATCATGGTGTTGCTGGCCTGCGCCTTGGGCGGCGTCCAGCCTTCCGGCTTCCAGCCCGAGGCCGGCACGCGGTAGGACAGCGCGCCGCCCATCATGAAGACAAAGTACACCAGGGCCATGACGATGAAGGTCTGCGTCACGCCCACATCGGTGGGGGTGGCGAACTGCTTCATCAGCTCGGCCGCCAGCGGCGAGCCGATCATGGCGCCCCCGCCAAAGCCCATGATGGCCATGCCGGTGGCCATGCCGCGGCGGTCCGGGAACCACTTGATCAGGGTCGACACCGGCGAGATATAGCCCAGGCCCAGCCCGATGCCACCGATCACGCCCGAGCCCAGCAGCATCAGCCAGAACTGATGCAGGTGCACGCCCAGGGCTGAGATCAGCATGCCGCCGCACCAGCACACGGCGCTAACGACGCCGGCCTTGCGCGGGCCGGCCCGCTCCAGCCAGCCCCCCCAAATGGCGGCCGAGCTGCCCAGCAGCACGAAGAACAAGGTGTACATCCAGCCTAGGGTGGAGATCTTCCAGTCGCAGCTGCTGATGAACAGCTCCTGGAAGAAGCCCACATCGGGCCCGCACTTGATCGCCTCCTTGATGCCCAGCGCCTTGGACAGCGGCAGCCAGAACACCGAAAAGCCATAGGCCATGCCGATGCACAGATGGATGGCCAGGGCGGCCGGGGGCACCAGCCAGCGGTTGAAGCCGGGGGCGGCAATGATTCGCTCTTTGTCGAGGAAGCCGGGTTCGGCCCCGCTCAGGCGGCCGGGCTCGCCTGTCATCACAGTGGACATAAGTTGTGTCTCCGTATTTTTTTGCTTGTGCACTCGTTCGATCGTTCGTTCATTCGATCGTCGGTGCGGGCGCAGTGTTGGCCGCGCGGCCATCGCCCGTCCAATTGATTCGGGAAATGGGGCGATCAGTTTGAAAAATCAGGGTTAGCCCGGGCTGGGGCACGGCGCAAGCCAGCGAGTTGAGCCGATTGCGCGCCAGCAGCTAGGGCTGACCAGACCAGGCCCGCCGAGCGAGATGGCGGCCTTGCGGGCGGCCTACTGACCTTGGTGATGGGCGCCGCCGTGCCCCGCTTGGCGCACGAGGCACCGGGTTCACAGCTGGCAAGAGCTCGTGCGCCGCCTGAGTTCAAGGGGCTGCAGCGGCAGGTCGGTAACAGTGCAGACTGAATGAATCTTGGCCGCTGAACACTTTTGCGGGCTGCTTGAGCGTTGGCCTGAGCGCTAGGGTGTCATCGCGCGTGCGCTATCTGCGCGTACTCGCGGATAGAGGCTGGATCTTTCCGTCGCTGGCTTGCAGGAAGAGCGTTCGAATCGAGTCGTAGCTCGGCATCGACTCGAAAAATCCAAGCGTCATGTGGCTTGTGCCCTCGTATCGGTCGAGGTGAAAGAGACGCTTGGTTCGGGGCAAATCACCAATCTCCCAAGCGATCTTGTTGGTCACTTCATAGCTTCCGAGTGAAACGCGAAACGACTCTTTGCCCACGGCGTTGAGCGCATAGAACGTGTAGAAGACCTTCCGGTCTCCTGTCGGCTCGAAGGTTTCGAAAGCCATGACGCGGAGCCCGCGGATCGTGGTCTGTTCCCTGCAGAAAACCGTGGCTTGCGCCAAATCGGACCCTGCCTCAGCGGTCTGGCGCATTTCCAGCAGTTTGCTGCGCGCCGGATCTCGCGACCGGAGATCTCCCAAAGCCTGGTAAACCTGCACAAGCTTGGCGTGAGCTCGCCAGTCGGTTTGGCTTTGGGCGGGGTAAGAGTTCCAGTAGTTCAGTGCCTGCACGTGATCACCTAGCTCCGAGCTAGAGACACCAAGATTCCACAGGATGGACGGATTGTCGGGAAACGTTCGGAGGGCTGCCTGAAATAGAGGCAAGGCCCTCGCGTGTTCACCAGCCTCCGCCAAATCGGCGCCGCGCTGGAACGCCTCTTCGGCTGATAGGACTTGAGCGTTTGCGGTGAGCGCAGACAACAGAAAGGCTGCTGACAGGAAAAGCTTGCGCATCAAGTGAGCCGGGTACAGTTCGATGTATGGGGCTGACCGCACGACAGTACTCTTGAAAGAGGGGTTAGTCCGCAGCGCCAATCTGCTCGAGGGTTGCATGAAATTCGCTTCCCGCGCTGGAGATGACCAACTCTACGCGGACTCCGGAACCGCTTGATGTTGCCAATGTGCACTCAGCGACGGCGTAGAGGCTTTGCTCACTTGGCACCAAGTACTTGACCCTAGCGGTGGGCTCAGAATTTGGATCAAGCTGCGCTTCAGGACAAGCAAAGCTGGCGCTCAGATCTTCTTGAATTGCTGCCGCGGGATTGCGGCTGAGCGCGACGGCATACCCAAACGTGCTAGCAAGGTCTGAGAATTGGCCGGCAATCAGCAAACGGCTAGCCTCAACAGCCAACGCAGCAAGAGGCTCGGGTTCAACTTGTAGCGTGGAGAGTCTCATCTAAGGCCTAGCGTTTGACACGAGGGGCAGACGACGGTGGAGCATGCTCTGGCAAAAGGCGCAGAACATATTCGCCTTTGGATGTCCCCTCGATGGAGTAACTAGAGCGCGGGCTGTAGGCAGGGGTCATTTCGCTAGTGCGGCCAAAGCCCAGGCTTTAGATCAAAAGGAAGTACGAAGTACCTCAGCACGGCCAGCAAGGACACCAGAGCACTTGGCACACGGTACTGACTGATGTGGTCTTCAATCTCTTGAAAAACCACTGGGTCGCCTGGCGCACGCATGACAAGGCAGGCATTGACGAAAGGAGTTTGCAAGCAAAACAGCTGGCCTTTATAGGCGAAGTACGCTTCAAAGTCATCAGTAAGTGCCCATGACTTCTTAGCCAGAACCGTCACGCCAGGCAGCTGCGCGATGTGCCACAGCAAGCGCGAGGCTGGTGTGACAGGGGCGATTTCTTCAATCTCCAAAGAGTACTGTTCCCTCGTTGGATCAGAAGCACGAATGATGGTCAGCTTCATTGCAGCGATCGAGGGTTCTCGCTCAGCGGGCGGCGTAGCTGCCCGCTGCAGCAAAGGGTTCGCCGGCACCGTGCCAACTGCGCGCGCGAGGACCAGTGCGAGAAGAACTGCATTTCTATGTACCCCAGACCAACGATGGGCCAAGTTTCTCCTCCGCCACCGCAACGGCGCCCGAGAGGCTGAGCGCGGCGCCTCCGCCTACCCATTTCGGTTGGCCCGCGGGCGTGCTGTAAATCACATAGAAGCATTCGACGCTTCTATCTTCGGCGATATCTGGCGGATCCTCATAGTCACCGGTGCCGTACAGCGTGTGATGTCGAACGATGCGGACTTCGCAAGATGTGCTGCCTGCGTACAGCCAAGAACCCTTCTTCTCCGGTGGTTCAATCTCAAGGTTGTGCATGTGAGGGCGAACGTTGGCATTCAGAGGCCGCCGCAGGCGGTCCGCTGGAAAAACTAGTTAGCCATGGAGGCACTACGGCTCCAAGGTCTCGACTTTCGGAATCCCCCAAGGATCATGACCGTCAACCGAGTAGAACTCGAGTTGCGAAAGTACACCTTCCTTCTCCAAAAGAACCGCCGCAACCAAGCCGTCGGCGTCATCTTTGCCAGCCATGGTTACCAGGTCTGCTTCACAGTCGCCATCGTTGTCAGGCTGAAAGAAGACCGTTGGGCAAGAACCGCAGCCGCATCTGCCGACAACCTTCAGTGCGCCTGCTTGCTCTGAATACCGGAGTGGTTGTTCGCGAAGAAGCCTCTCAACAATTGCTCGCTCTTGAGCGCTCAGCGAACGAGGATCCGACGAAACGAAGAAGGGGAACGATGCTTGAGCGTCTGTCATGGCTAACGTTTTAATTCAGCGGTCGCCCAAGGCGATCCGCTGGAATGATAAGTTGGGCGTCTACGACTCATGACGCACCTTTGATTCAAGAATTGGCACAAGAAAAAATGCGGTCAGAAGGCCACATGCTCCAGCTAGTGTGCTGACCCAGCCGCCATAGGCTGGAAGCGTCAAACCAGGCAAAAGCAGTGAAACCAGAAACGCAGCTCCAAGATAGGCGGCTAGAGAGTTGAAGCCTAGAGCGTAGGTGACCCTTCCGATCAGCCAAACGAGAGCCGCAACGACAATGCAGTAGAACGGCAATGCAATTAGAAGAAGCCCAAAACCATACTGGGCACGCCCATCACCTAGCATTGCAACTAAGCCGACCGGAATAACCGAAATTGCGGCTGAGACCAGCGTCGCAGTTTCCCTACGCATGCTTTGACGCCCAACGTTGGAGCTGAGCCGCGAGCGACGGCTGGGAATGGAAGGCCCAGAATGAAATGAGGGCCTGAAGAGAGCAGCCGTTGCGAGTCGGCTCGAGCGCAGGGTTAGGCATAGCCTCTCCACACACGGATGAGCACGCTGACGAGGAAAGTTGCAACGGGTGCCGAAGCAGACCAAACCGTCAGCTGGACTGGGTTGGCTGGCCTTGGGAATTGCGCAAGCACAGTGGAAATCACTGAGATCAGAACCAAAGTGGCGATGAGCCGCCAAGAATTTGAGCTTGCGAGGAGTGATGCAATCAGCGCCCCCAGTCCGAATGAGATGCCGCGAATGATCGCATCTCCGCGCCAGAAAGAAGTCTCGCCCGCGACGAGTACGACAAGACCACTCCGATCTTCGTTGTCAATCCAGTCGAAAGTAGTTACTGGCAAGGCGCCGAAAAGAACTTGCGAACCCAGCGAGACCAGCAGAGCAACAAGGGCGACAAACCAGATCGAGCTGGTGAAATTTTGAGTCGCTGACATGGGATGCCTAACGCGTTGTATGTCGATCGTTAACGATTTTTGCCTAACATTTGACCATGCGAACTTGCCGTCATGCCACCAGTGCAGAACGCGATGCGCGGGCTGAGAGCCGGGGCGCGAGTCGGGGTGAGGGCGCGGCGGTGGATGTGGATGGCCGTTTGCCTTTCGATTGGACGTTCTCGTGTGGTGGCGTGTCGTGGTCACTCCACTTCGAGCCCAGTTTGCGTGATGTCCGGCAGTGGCGGGTCTATCGTGACGGCAAGCCTTGGATGTGTGCGGGCCTGGAGCGTGTGTGGCGCGCCATGCAGAAGGAAATGAGCCCGGCGCTGGGTCGCAGGCATTGGGGCTGAGGTGGGCGCCTCGGGTGAAGTGTCCGAAGAAGAGCAGGGTGCGGGCGAAAACGTGGTGGCAGCGGGGAGTCTGGCACTTGCTGCGCCGGCAAGGCGCCGACGCTCAGCGCTCCGCCCCCTGCAACAAGCCACTGTGCTGCGCCGCCTCCGCCAACCAGGCCGGGTCCTCCGCCAGCGCCAGGGCGGTTTCCAGCGTGCGTGAGGGGCGGCTGCCTTGGTGCAGCATCAGGGCGATGGGCACGGCCACCTGGGGCGCCACCAGCGGTCTGGCTTGCAGGCCGCACGTGGATGGGCCGTAGGCCTGGAGTTCACCGAGCAGGGCGCCGGGCAGCACGCTACTGACCTGGCCGGCCACCACGCAGGCGACCAGGGTGACGGTGGAGTTGGATTCGATGGCCGCTTGCACGTTCGTCGCGCCGGCTTCGGCGAAGGCGCGGTCGACGATGCGGCGGTTGTGCATCTCGGCGCTGAGCAGGCAGAGCGGCAGGCCGGCCGCCTCCTGCCAGCGCATCTCGGTGCCGATCTGCAGGCCGCTGATTTGCTCGGCGGGCGCTTGCTGCAGCAGAAAGTAGTGCTCGGTGTACTGCGGCAGCACGCGCAGCTGGGCGCGGCTTTGTTCCATGCGCTCGGTGTAGCCCAGGGCCAGGTCCAGGGCCAGGTTCTCCAGGCCGGCCTCCAGCTCGACCGAGCTCATCGAGCGCAGCGTCGGCCGTATGCCCGGATGCAGGGCCTGCAGGCGAGCCACAAAGCGGGCCGCGATGGGCATGGCCGTGGGCACCGAGCCGATCAGCAGGTTTCCGCAGGGCGAGCCGCTGCGGCTGTCCAGCTCCTGCTGCAGCAGCTCCTGCTCGTGCAGCATGCGGCGCGCGCTGGCCAGCACGCGCTCGCCCTCTTCGGTAAAACCGGCGAAGCTGCGCCCGCGTTTGACGATGGCCGTGCCATAGCTCTCCTCCAGCGCCCGCAAGGCGTTGGAAAGCGCCGGTTGGGTGACATGGCAGGCCAGCGCGGCACGGCCGAAATGTTTGTGGTCGTCGAGCGCGACCAGGTATTTGAGCGAGACGAAGAGGTTCACGCGGCCAGCCCTTGTTCGAACTCGCTGTCGATCTCGGCCTCGCCGCCCACCAGGCGGCCGGCGCGCAGCTGCAGGGCCAGGCCGCCGAAGAAGGCCAGGTCCTCGGGGTCGTGGGTGATCATCAGCATGGGGATCTGCAGGCGCTGCAGCAGGGCGGCCAGCTCCTCGCGCAGGCGGCCGCGCAGGGCCGGGTCCAGGGCCGAGAAGGGTTCGTCCAGCAGCAGGGCGCGCGGCGCGCCCACCAGGGCGCGGGCGAGAGCCGTGCGCTGGCGTTGCCCGCCGGAGAGTTGCTCGGGCCGCTGGCCGGCCACGGCGTCCAGCTCGAAGGCCTGCAGCCAATGCTCGACGCGCGGGTCGCGCCAGCGCCGGCTGGGGTTGAGCCAGCCGCGGCGCAGGCCAAAGGCCACGTTCTGCCGCACATCGAGGTGCGGGAACAGGGCGTAGTCCTGGAACAGATAGCCAAAGCCGCGCTGCGCCGCCGGCACATCGATGCCGCGCACGCTGTCGAGCAAGACCTGACCCTGGCAGCTGATGCGGCCCTGATCGGGGCGGTTCAGGCCGGCAATGGCTTGCAGCGTGAGGCTCTTGCCGGCGCCCGAGGGGCCGTAGAGCACCGTGTGCATGGCCTCGCTGCGAAAGCGCAGGTTCAGGCTGAAGCGGCTGCCCGAGCGCTCGCGGCTGCGCAGGGTTTGCTGGATCTGCACATCGAAGCAGGCGCTGGGTGTGTTGCTGACTGTCGTGCTCATGCCGCGCTCCGCGAGGGTTGCAGCCGGCCGGCGGCCAGAAGCACGGCCACACAGGTCAGCGAGGTCAGGCCGACCAGCAAGCTGGCGCTGCCGTCCTGGCCCGCCTGCACCGCCTCGAAGATGGCGATGGACAGGGTTTGCGTCTGCCCCGGAATGCTGCCCGCCACCATCAGCGTGGCGCCAAACTCGCCGAGCGCGCGCGCAAACGCCAGCAGCAGCCCGGCCAGCACCCCGCGCCAAGCCAGCGGCAGGCTGACGCGGAAGAACAGCGCCCAGGGCCCCAGGCCCAGCACGCGCCCGGCCTGCTCCAGCTGACGGTCCACGCCCTCGAAGCCGGCCCGGGCCGATTTCATCACCAGCGGAAACGACACCAGGGCCGCGGCGATCACCGCACCCTGCCAAGTGAAGATCAGCTGGATGCCGAGATGGGTGTCCAGCCACTGGCCGATCGGCCCGCGCCGACCCAGCAGCACCAGCAGGTAATAGCCCAGCACCGTGGGCGGCAGCACCATGGGCAGGGTCAGAATCGCATCGAGCAGCTCGCGCCCCGGAAAGCGGCGCCAGCGCGCCAGGCCATAGCCGGCCGCCGTGCCCAGCACCAGATTCACGGCCGTGGCCCAGCCGGCCACTTTGAGTGACAGGGCCAGGGCGATCCAGGCGGCATCCATGGGCAGGGGCGGGGAGGGCGAATCCGGGAGAAAGTGGCGGCGGGGTGCGGCGCAATATAGCGCAGGCCTGGATGTCTGTTTTGAGCCCACCAGCGGGCGATCTGTCATGGCGCGGCACGCGGCAGCACAGCGAAGCAGGCCCAGCCAGGGCTAACCGTGATTTCCCTCAGTGATTTCCTTGGAGACTGTTGTGCCTGTTTGCAGGCCTTACAGTCGCGGCCCGAGGAGTCGATGCATGAGCCCCACCCATCATGACTGAGCTGTCTTCTTCGCCAGATCACCCACCGCGCCACAAGCTGGGCCTGGCCCTGGCCGGCGGGGGCTTCCGTGCCTCGCTGTTTCATGTCGGCGTGTTGCGCCGCCTGGCGGAGCTGGACCTTTTGCGTTATGTCGAGGTGCTGTCCACCGTGTCCGGCGGCTCGGTGGTGGGGGCGCTGTACCTCATGCATCTGAAGGCGGAGCTGGAGCAGCCGATGCTGGCGCAACTGCCGCCGCGTTTGGGCGGGCTCAGCCGCTATGCCTATCTGCAACTGGTGCGGCGCGTGGAGCAGGACATGCGCCGTGCCGCGCAGCTCAATCTGCGCACCCGCTTGCTGATGAACCCCTGGACCTTGTTCAAGGTGTGCCTGGGGCCCGACTCTCTTGCCACGGCGATGGCCAAGCTGTACGACGAGCATTTGCTGAACGATGTCGCACAGCGGCTGCGCAGCACAACGGGGCAGCCCGAGTCGGATCGCCTCCCCCTGCTGGCTTTGCGCCTGCGGGCGGAGGCATCGTCCCGCGCCGGCGGATCGGAAAACTACAACCACCAGGCCTTGTGGGAAGGGGCTGCCGACGCCAAGCCGGGCTCGGCCCTGACCCGCTGGATCATCAACGCCACCTCGCTCAACTCTGGCGCGCGCTTCTGGTTCTCGCATGCGGAACTGGGTGAGTGGTACTTCGGGCATTTGCGCTACGGCGAGATCGAGACCGAGCTTTTGCCGCGCAAGGTGCTGCTGTATCCGGAAGACACTGCCTTGAAGCCGCGCGTGACATTGAGCGCGAAGGACAAGGCATGGGCCGAGTCGGTGCTGTCGGTTTGGAGCCGAAGTGATGCTTCTGGTTTGCGCAAGCGCTGCCGGGCTCTGCAAACGCTGATGGACCAGTTGGCGCCGGGTGTGACGTTGGAGACGCTGGTGCAGTGGCTCAGCGATGCCGAATCGGGCCGATTGCGTGCGCTCAAAACGCCAGCCTGGTTTCTGCTGCGAGGCCGCCGGCTCCGCCCCAAGGTCACCGATGGGCTCAGCCTGAGACAGCATGTCGCCAGCTTGCGCGAAGCGTTTTTCAGCCTGCTGCCGGACGGCCAACGAGATTCGCAGTTCAACTGGGACCAACTGCGCGCGCTCCATCCCATGCGTCTTGCGCGGGCGCAGCAGCAGGCCTGTCGACTGATCCTGGAAATCTACAACCTGCGAGCTGCCTGGATGGTGTCCCCGCAGGCCAGCCAGGAATGGCAGCGGCTGCCGCTGGCCCAGGCCGTCACGGCCTCGGCCGCCTTTCCGCCGGTGTTCCCGCCCTATTTGCTGTCGGACTTCTACGACGACCGCCGCGTGCGCACCCTGGGCCTGACCGATGGTGGCGTTTTCGACAATATGGGCACGACGGCGCTGCTGGATGAGCAATGCAATCTCATCATCGCCAGCGACCCCGGCGGCATTTTCGAGACCGAGCAGCAAGAGGCCTCCGTCGGCCGCCTGGGCCTGAGCGCGCGGCTGACGGCCATCTTGTCCGAGCTGCCGCTCAATCTGTTCCGCCATGAGTTGCGCGAGCGCGTGCGTCTGACGGAGCGGCTTGCGGGGGAGTCTTTGGGCTCCACCGCGAAGGAGTTTCTGAGCCTGCGTGCGCTCAAGGTCTTGATCAACTTCCGCATCGATTCCGGTGTGCCTCTGTTGCGCGGGCGGCAGATGCTGGAGGAGCGGGCGCCGGGAGAGCGCCCTGCAGAGCCGGCCCTGCCCTTGGCCCAGGCCGACGAGCGCGAGCGCCGCCTGCTGGCGCGCCTGCGCACCGATCTCGATGCCTTCAGCGATCTCGAAGCCGAGGCGTTGATTCGCCAAGGCTATCTGCAGGCCGAGGAGAACCTGGCGCCGCTGCGTCAGCCGGGCTCGCCGCTGGAGCATCATCCGAGCTGGCAGCACAAGGCCGCGGCGCCGTACGAGCCGCCGTTTCGTGACGAGGCGGCCATGCGCCGTCGCGAACGCTTGCTGCGCGCCGGGCAGCATCGCTTTTTGCGCCTGCTGGCGGCGTGGGGCACAGCTTGGCGGCAGGCGGCTCTGAGTTTGGCCCTGCTGGCGCTGCTGCTCAGTCTCAGCCGAGAGGGTGTGTGGGGGTGGGTGGCGGACGCTTTGCTGCCGTGGGCCCAAGAGGCTTGGCAGCAGGCTCAGCCCAGCGCGCTGCGTTGGTGCGCCGGTTGGTTGTGGGCCTGGGTCCCCTGGGCCGCGGCGGCCTTGGTCTGCGCCCTGCCCGTGCTGGTACGCTGGCGCAGCGCGGATCGTGCGCGTCGGCGTGAGTTCGGCTTGCCGCCACCGAAACCTTGGTTGTTGCAAGCTCTGTGGCGCCGCCACATGCCCACCCGCCTGCGTGTCATGGCCTACTACCGCAACACCGGGGTCTACCTGGGCATGCTGCTCCTGCTGCCCATGAACTGGGTGCCATGGGCTCTCGGCGTGACCGTGACTTTGATCGTGGTGGTTCCGCTCCTGGCATGCCTGGCCGATGCCTGCTTCAGCAAGCCCTTGCTGCGCCTTGCTCGCCGAGGCACCGGCGTGCAAGGCATCCCCGACAGTCACCTCTGAAACCGATGCAGACCCCAACACTCGAAGTCACCCTGCAGCCCGTCACCCGCGCCAACTACGAGGCCATCTGTGACCTGCCCCTGAGCGAGGCGCAAAAACCCATGCTGGCCAGCAACACCTGGTCCTTGCTGGAGGCGGCTTACAACCCGGGCTACCAGGTGCGGGCCATCCATGCCGGCGCCGAGCTGGTGGGCTTCATGATGTGGGTGCCAGTGACGGCGCAGCGCGTGTCCATCTGGCGCTTCATGATCGCCCTGCCGCATCAGGGCCGGGGTCTGGGCAGCCTGGCCTTGCAGGCGGCCATCCGCGAGATCGCGGCTGACCCGGTGGTGCGCGAGGTGGAGATCTGCTACCACCCCGAGAACGAGGGCTCGCGCCGGCTCTACGCCCGCCATGGCTTTGTCGAGCAGGGCCTGGACGAGGAGGGCGAGGACATGCTGGCGGTGTTGCCCTTGCCCTTGCCTTTGCCCATGCCCTCGCCACTGGCGCGCTGAGCGCCCGGCAGGCGCTTCATTTTCACAGCACCGTCACAGGCGCGGCAGAGACTGGCGGCCCCGTGCTGCTGGGCACGCTTGGCGGCTGATGCATGAAGCACGGCTGCCGCATCGAGCGCCACTGCCATGAAGTACCCCCGCAAGACCGATTCGGGCCGCGAGGCCCTGCGCCAGCGCGACCCCGCGCTGAACGCCCGCGACCGCCAGATCCTGGTGCTGGCCAATGGCGAGCGCGCGTTTCAGGAGCTGGCCGGCATGGTCGGCCTGGGCGGCGCGGCCGCCATGGAGCGCCTGGCCGAGCTGGGTTTTTTGAGCCTGGAGCCGCCCGTGGCGCCGGCCTCGACCGCCAGTTCGGCGGCACCCGCGGTCACAGCAGCAAGACCTGACCCCCCGCCTGAAGCGGCCGCCCTGGAGCGCCGCTCCTCTGCCGCCGCCAAGATGTACCTGATCGACATGCTGGCCATGATCCGCGGCCCCGAGGCCGCCACCCTGGCCGCCCTGGTGCACGGCAGCCGCAGCGAAACGGAGCTGCTCGATCGCCTAGAGCCGGTGCTTGAGCGCATCGCCCAGCTGACCCGGCCCAGCTATGCCTTGCGCATCTGTCTGCACCTGCAAACCCTGCTGCCGCAGAGCGCCCAGGCGCGCCTGGCAGCCCCCGCTCAGGGCCTGGAGCAGGAGCACCTCAGCCTGCCGTGAGCGGCGTCGCCGCCGCTGCCTCCGGTGGAAAGGCCGTGGCCTGTGAGCGCAGCGCCAGCCATTGACCTTGGTGCCGGGCGTAGAGGTCGCTGTGCCAGCAGCGCAGCTGCCGCTCCGGGAAGCTCAGCACGGCCTCATAGCGCAGCAGCACCAGCGTGTCGGAGAGCTGCAGCTGCGGCGCTTCGATCTGCCAGGCCCTGTAGTTCAGCCTGCCCTCGGCCACGGCCTGCAGATAGCCGGCCTTGTCCATGCACCGCCCGCCGGGGGTGATGAGCTGGTAGTCGGGCGCATGCAGTCGCTCGGCGGTGGCCATGTCCTTGCGCACCAGGGCTTGGGTGCGCTCGGCCTCCAGGTGCAGGATCAGGGCGGATAGATCGTCTCGGGTGTCCATGCGGCTGATTCTCCTCGCGCCTGCGCTTTCCGGGCCGAAGTGCACATGCGGCGACAGGTCCGCACTTGCAGCGGCAGCGTTTGCGGCGATGATGGGGCCTCCCTGGTTTCGCCCTTTGCGCTCGATCCGCCCCAAGCCACCTGTCTGTCTGCCAGCCTTCCTGTCTCATGGACCCCGCCGAACTCCCCCGCGACGATGCCGAACAGGCCTTGATCGCCCAGCGCCTGCTGGCGCTGCATGAAGCCAGCCCCAAGCTGCTGGCCCTGTTCGACAACCACGATGTGCTGCGCTTTGCCAACGAGGCCTTCTGCCAGGCCTTTGATGTGCAGCCCGACGGCCACACCACCTGGCTGGACATGATGCGCCGCAACCTGGCCAGCGGCCGCGGCAGCAAGGTCAACGCGCCCGAGCCCGAGACCTGGCTGGCCGGTGCCGCCTCGCGCCGTGGCAAGCAGCCCTTCCGCGCCTTCGAGGCCGATCTGATCGATGGACGCTGGATCTGGATGACCGAGACCATGGACGCGCAAGGTTGGATGCTTTGCAGCGCCAGTGACATCACCGCGCTCAAGATCGAAGGCCGCGCTCTGCGCCAGGAACGCGACCGCGCCCTGCGCGCCGCGCAGACCGATCCCATGACCGGCATCAGCAACCGCGCCCATGTGCTGCAGCAGATGCAGGAGCAGCTCAGCCGTGTGCAGATCGGCGCCGGCCAGCTGGCCGTGGCCTTGCTGGACCTCGATCACTTCAAGCGCATCAACGACACCCTGGGCCACGGCGCCGGTGACGCCGTCATCTGCGATTTCGCCCGCCAGCTGCAAGCCAGCAGCCGCCGCGTCGATGGCTTCGGCCGCATGGGCGGCGAGGAGTTCGTGCTGCTGCTGGTCGATGTCAGCGCCGAGCAGGCCCAGGCCGTGGTCGAGCGCCTGCTCGCCCGCACCCGCCAGGCCAGCCCCCTGGTCGAACAGCCGAGCCTGCACTACACCGCCTCCGCTGGCCTCACCCTGGCCCGCCCCGGCGACACCCTCGCCGAACTCTGCCACCGCGCCGACGAGGCGCTTTACCAGGCCAAGGCGGCGGGGCGGGATCGGTGGCAGTGGGCGGATTGATCTGCTGCGCTAGCTCCAGCTCTCTCCCAAAGCCTGCGCCTGCTGCAACACCAGTTCCACCGCTGCATCCTGCATATCCGGCGGGTATTTGTACTTGCGCAGGATGCGCTTGACCATCAGGCGCAGGCTGGCGCGCACGCTTTCGCGTTCGGACCAATCCACGCTCAGGTTCTTGCGCAGGTTCTCGGTCAGCTCGTGGGCGATCTTCTTCAGGGTCTCGTCGCTCAACTCCCGGACGGCCGATTCGTTGTTGGCCAGGGCGTCGTAGAAGCGCACCTCGTCATCGCTCAGCCCCAGCGCCTCGCCGCGTGAGGCCGCGTCGCGGAACTTCTTGGCCATCTCGACCAGCTCTTCCATCACCTGCGCCGTCTCGATCGAGCGGTTCTGGTAGCGCGTGATGACGTTGACCAGCAGCTCGGAGAACTTCTTCTGCTGCACCACATTGCTGGCGAACTTGGACTTGATCTCGCCCTCCAGCAGCCGCTCAAGCAGCTCCACCGCCAGATTGCGCTCCGGCAGGT
Source organism: Burkholderiales bacterium PBB2 (assembly GCA_002255955.1). Lineage (GTDB taxonomy): Bacteria > Pseudomonadota > Gammaproteobacteria > Burkholderiales > Burkholderiaceae_C > Paucibacter_A. Next base: position 104,406 of record NKIM01000008.1, read on the forward strand.
TCTTCACCTGAGCCAGGAACTCGTCATCGAGCAGGCCGATATTGGGCTTGTCCAGGCCGACCGCATCGAAGATGTCCACCACGGCGTCCGACACCACGGCCTGGCTGATGATCTGGCGGATCGCCTGCTCGCGCTGCTCGTCGGTTTTCTTTTGCTGCGAGATCTCGCGCTTGGTCAGGATCACCTTCACTGCTTGCAGAAAGGCCACTTCCTCGCGCACGGCCTTGGCTTCGTCCAGCGTGCAGCACAGCGTGAAGGCCTTGCTCATCGCCAGGGCTGCGTCAGCGAAGCGCTTCTTGCCGTCGCGGTTGCCTTCTGTTTTGAGGCCCAGCACATGGTTGGCAGCCCCCGCAAGCGTTTTGTGCCCTCCCGTAAGGAATCCACTCCAGTCATAGCCGTGCAGCATGGCCCGCAGCACATCCAGCTTCTCCGCCAGCACGGCATAGGCCTCATGCGCATCCACGGTCGGCCGGCCGCGCCCGTGGCTGGCCGTGTACTCGCGCATGGCCGCCTTCAGCTCGTTGCCGATGCCGATGTAGTCCACCACCAGGCCGCCCTGCTTGTCCTTGAACACGCGGTTCACGCGGGCGATGGCCTGCATCAAGTTGTGGCCCTTCATCGGCTTGTCCACGTACATGGTGTGCACGCAAGGCGCATCAAAGCCGGTCAGCCACATATCGCGCACGATCACCAGCTTGAGCGGGTCGGCCGGGTCCTTGAAGCGCTTTTCCAGCCGCTTCTTGACCTGGCTGCTGTAGATGTGCGGGCGCAGCAGCGCCTTGTCGCTGGCCGAGCCGGTCATGATGATCTTGATGGCGCCCCGCTCAGAATCGGCGTCATGCCAATCCGGCCGCAGCTTGATGATCTCGTCGTAGAGGTGGACGCAAATGTCCCGGCTCATGGCCACCAGCATGGCCTTGCCGCGCTGGGCTGCATCCCTCGCCTCAAAGTGCGTCACCAGATCGGCCGCCACGCTGGCCACGCGCGGCCCGGCGCCTACCACCTTTTCCAGCGCCGCCCAGCGGCTCTTGAGCTTGGCTTGGGTGCTTTCCTCTTCGTCCTCGGCCAGTTCGTCCACTTCGTCGTCGATGCTGGGCAGCTCTTCGTCCTTCAGGCGCAGCTTGGCCAGGCGCGACTCGTAGTAGATGGCGACCGTGGCGCCATCTTCCTTGGCCTGCTGCATGTCGTAGACATGGATGTAGTCGCCGAACACCGCGCGCGTGTCGCGGTCTGCCGCCGACACCGGCGTGCCGGTGAAGGCGACGAAGGTGGCGTGGGGCAATGCGTCGCGCAGATGCTGGGCATAGCCGACCTGGTACTTGGTCTTGTACGCGGGGGACTCAAAATCCCCCGCCGCGTGTGCTGGCGCCGCGCCGTCCGTGGTCAAGGCGCTTGCTGCTGGCCCGCCGCGAACCTTCACCTCCTTCAGCTTGGCCTCAAAGCCGTACTGCGTCCGGTGCGCTTCGTCGGCGATGACGACGATATTGCGCCGGTCCGAGAGCATGGGGAACAGGTCCTCATCCTCGCCCGGCATGAACTTCTGGATGGTCGCGAAGACGATGCCGCCCGACGGCCGGTTGCTCAGCAGCGCGCGCAGCTCCTGCCGCGTGGTGGCCTGCACCGGCTGCTCGCGCAACAAGTCCTGCGCGAGGCTGAACACGCCAAACAGCTGGCCGTCCAGGTCGTTGCGGTCGGTGATCACGACGATGGTCGGGTTCTCCATCGCCGGCTCTTGCATCACCCGCGCCGCAAAGCAGGTCATGGTGATGCTCTTGCCGCTGCCCTGGGTGTGCCAGACCACACCCCCCTTGCCACGCTGCGCCGCGTTGCTGTCTGGCCGGCTGGCTGCGACCACATGCTCAATCGCTGCGCGCACCGCGTGGAACTGGTGATAGCCCGCAACCTTTTTAATCAGCCGCCCATCGTCCTCGAACAGCACGAAGTAGCGCAGATAGTCCAGCAGCATGGCCGGGGCCAAGGCGCCGCGCACCAGGGTTTCCAACTCGTTGAACTGGCCCAGCGGGTCTAGGTCGCTGCCATTGATCGTGCGCCATTGCTGGAAGCGCTCTTCATCGCTGGACAGCGAGCCCATGCGCGCTTCGCTGCCGTCCGAGATCACCAGCAGCTCGTTGTACTGGAACACATCTGGGATCTGTGCCTTGTAGGTCTGGATCTGATCGAAGGCCTTCCAGATGTCGGCCTGCGTGTCGGCCGGGTTCTTCAGCTCGATCAGCACCAGGGGCAGGCCGTTGACAAACAAGATGATGTCCGGCCGGCGTGTGTGGTGCGGCCCCTTGATGGTGAACTGGTTGACCGCCCACCATTCGTTGGCCGCCACATCGCTCCAGTCGATCAAACGGACGAAATCGCCGCGCGTTTCGCCATCCTTCTGGTACTGCACCGGCACGCCGCTGATCAGTAACTTGTGAAACGTACGGTTTGCCGAAAGCAGTGCAGGGATGCCCAGGTCCAGCAGCTGCGCGAGCGCATCCTCGCGGGCGCTGGCTGGGATGCCGGGGTTCAGTCTATGGACGGCCGCGCTGAGCCGGCCGCGCAGCAGCACCTGGCGGTAGTCGCTGCGCTCGGGCGCCGGGCTGTCGGGGGCGATGTCGGCACCATGGCGGTGGGTGTAGCCGGTCTCCACCAGCCATGACAAGGCTTCTTGTTCGAGTTGATCTTCGGTCATCGCACCAGCCTCCCCAGGCTTTTGTTGGTTTGTTGGCTTTCTTACTTGCTTGTTTGCTTGCTGTTCCTACAGCGCCAGCAGTTCGATGTAGCGCTGATAGCTGTAGCTGCGGTTTTTCTTTTGCCCCGTCAGCTCGGCCACGATGCCCAAGCCTTCCAGCACCTGGACGGCCGCATTGGCCGTCGGGAAACTGGTGTCCAGGCTCTGCCGGGCGCGCTCGACCGTGAAGCGCGGCATCATGGGCAGCATCTCGAACAGGCGGTAGCTGGCCGGGCCGGCCTTGGGCGATGCCAGCAGGCGGCGGCGGTCGGCCGCCACCAGGCTGGCGATGCCCACAATGCCGCGCTCGGCCTGCGTGGCCGCAGCCTCTACCCCCGCCAGGAAGAAAGCCACCCAGCCTTCCCAGTCCCCGCCCTCGCGCACCGCCGAAAGCCGGCGGTAGTACTCCGATTGGTGCTGCTTCAAATAGCCGCTGACATACATCAGCGGCTCTGGCAGCAAAGCCCAATGCTCCAACAAGGCGGCGATCAGCAGGCGGCCGATACGGCCATTGCCATCGAGAAAAGGGTGAATGGTCTCGAACTGCGCATGCACCAGGGCGATCTTCACCAGCGCGGGCAAGACACTCTGTGGCGATGGCTCGTGATGAACAAAGCGCTCCAGATCAGCGAGCAAGCCCGCCACATGCTCCGGTGGCGGCGGCACGAAGGCGGCGGTACCCGGCCGCGTGCCACCGATCCAATTCTGCGAGCGGCGCAGTTCTCCCGGCTGCTTGCCCGCGCCGCGAGCACCATCGAGCAGCAGCCGGTGTGCCTCGCACAGCAGGCGCACGCTGATTGGCAGGCCGCCGGGGCTGCGCAGGTTCTCCTGCACGAGCTTGAAAGCGCGCAGGTAGTTGGTGACTTCTTCCACGTCCTCGGTGTTGCTGACGGCAAAGCCCGCCTCGCCGTCGAACAAATCGGTCAGGGTGGCCTGCGTGCCCTCGATCTGCGAGGTCAAGAGCGCTTCCTTGCGAATCGCGCTGTAGAGCAGCCAATCCACCGAGGGCACCAGGCCCGCCACGCCCGACAACCGCGCCAGCGCCAGTTCGGCGGCGTGGTTCAGCGCTGCGAATGACTCCGTGGCCAGCTCGGGGCCACGCGGCGGCAAGGCATGCGGCACAAAGGCCTGAACGGATTCGCCCAGGGTGCTTGAGGTGACGTAAGAGCCCGTGCTGCGCATCTGCTTGCTTGCTTGTTCGCTTGCGTGGGTAGGTCTGGTGTGGGTCGGTATGAAAGCGGCCTTGAATGGGCGGCGGGCTTATTAAAGCATTCTTTAATGAGGGCCGGCGCAATCAAAGCGGATCGAGCACGCCTTGTGCGGCAAGGCATGCGCATAGAAAACGCGTTTTTCTGAACAGGTCCGCTCGCATCGGCTTAGAAAAACGCATTTCCTAAACAATTGAAGCACCCGCGGTCTTGCCGAGAGGTGTGCCCGTTCAAGCGGCCCAGCGAGCTTGTTTCATCGGCAGGTCGTTTCGCTACAAAGTGGCCAGCTTCGACCCAGAACCTCTGTATGTGTGTAAGGGGCCTCCATCACCCGCAATGGCAGGGCCCCTTCTTTGAACCTTGATCATTCGTCCGCTCCGCAGCGGCACGACTTGGCGGCAATTTGTAGCGCTAGGACGGTTTGAACTGGCATCGCCAAGCGAGGGCATTCATGTCAAACGCAGTCTCAAGTTCTGGCCAGGTGTATTCATGCAAAAGAGGTTTTTCCCCCAAAGCATTACTCACCAAATAGAGGCGCCAATCTGCTGAAGCTTTTGCGCGCTGGCGCTCGTTTCGGGTGATGAAGAAAATCCGGGCCATTTCACTCGTGCCTTTGACCTCAACTTCAAGACGCTTCCCATTGCCTGTCGCCAGCAGGTCAAAGCCGCAGTTCTCTGCCTGCCGGTCTTCAATGTCAAAGCCGTTCGCTTTGAGCGCCGCAATCACATGGTCCACTGCGGCCTTCTCGACAGCCTTCCGAGTTTCAGCATCGCCAAATCCTCCGCCGCGAACTTCGATCTCTTCAGTTCGATCCGGTCGTTCGATTTGAAGCAGACGTTTAGATACCGAGCGGAGCCAAGCTTCGATTGCGCGCTGATCGGGAGCTATTACCCTGTGGGTCCAGTGCTTGCCTACCTCAGGCGAGGTGACTGCCAGCGTCTCTAAGTGTTTGACGGTGATTCGAAGGTGGATCTGTCGACGTTTATCAACTTTGGGCAAACCGATTCCTGAGTCTTGGTCTAGCCGAAGTGCCAAGCGCCTGTCCTTCTGGCACGCTGGGTCATCTGACACACTGAAAACCAGAGCTTTGTACATGCCTTCATCATGCGTTGTTGGCTTGCATCTGTCGCCCAGGCCCACCTTCAACTCTGGAAGCAGACGACAGATGACAACGGCAGCTTGGCGGCCCCATTCCTGGTCTTCGGGCGAGAGGCTGTTCCATCCTTTTAGCTGTCTAAGTTTGCAGTTCAGGTCGGTTCGCTCGCGAGGCGATAGGGCGTTGTTCATGGCGTTCCGCGTTTTCTTTCTAGGCAGTGATTGCGCCCCAAGGCTTGCCAAATTTTTCTATTGGCCGCTGTCATGTGGCGCGAAGTTGAAAGTAGGCTCTTGCCCGGATTGAGCTCGAGTTGCTTGCAGTGCTGCGGCTTCAGACTTGGCCTCCGGCAGCCGAAGCTGGCCGGAGATCAGGCGGGGGAGGAGGGTGTCGCGGAGAGAAGCGAGGGAACGCGATTGCTGCAGGTTCTCCAGGATGCGAAGCATCAGCGGCTCAATCGCCGCCTCGAATACACGGATCACATCCCGATCGGCAGGGAAGACGAGATTCACGCCTGCGAGGGTGTCTCGCGTGATCGTGTCGAAGACGGAGCCGTGTGCTCGCCGCTTGAGTTGATCAACCAAGCGAGCTGTACTCAAGAAGGTGAAGTACTTGTCTCCAGCAACCCCCTTCAGTCCGTAGCATGATTGATTCATGGCCATCTCGAGGCTGGTGAGCGCCAAGCGGCCTACGGTTCCGCGCGCCGAAAGGATGGTGGTTCCGGCAGGAAGCAATTTGGTTGAAGAGCCTAGAAGTCCCGCTTCACTGATGTGCTTTTCCGTGTCGATCACGAAGACATCCGACGCTGCCGGGGCATCAACAACTGAGAACCATGGGATGTTTCCGTTCCAGTATTCAGGAACTGTAGTCTTCGGCGTCCCGCCACCGATGACATGAACCGTTTCTGAAAACGGTCTGGGCGACCACCCCCTCGGCACCTCCCCCAACTCCGAGTCCTCGAAGCTGTTAGGGAAGAGGGCGGCGGTGGCTTCGTCCATGCCTTTGGGGGCGCGGCCGTCGCGCTTGGCGCGCACGGGGTCGAAGTCCACGAACCAGGACTTGAACAGCGCCTGGGCGATGGCCTCAAGCGTGGCGTTGGTTTCGCGGAGCAAGGTGATGCGGTCGTCGAGTGCATCCAGAAGATTGCCAATGCGGTGAGCCTCGGAAGGAGGCGGCAATAGGAACTGGAAGTCAAGGATCCTGTCCGGAGACGTGTGCTTGACTGTTGATCCTGTTGCTCCAGCGAGAACATGGTGCCGATAGTCCGGACTGCGCAGCAGATAGTGCAGAAACGTCAAAGACGTGGACTTGCCAGGCAACAGTTGCACTCGACCAACCCGCTGGTTATGCAGCCAAGTGATTCCATTCTTTTTAGGTACGACAGCGCTGTACCCGAGCGTGTCCGCAGCCTTGCTGAGGTCAGTCATGGTGACCAGCAAATCACCAGGGTTCAGTACGAACTCGGCAGGGATCGGGCCGTTGTAGTACTTGGCCTTCCCGTCTTGAAAACCTCCGCCGATGGCAAAGTTCCCAGGCGTCGTCAGTTGATATTCAGTTGGTTCATCGGCGAAATGCTCGCCCTTGAAGGCGAAGCCGTGCTTGACGCGGATGTGATCTCGCAGCCTGGTCAACTCCCAATCAGAACTCATACCCCAGCCCCCCCAGCTTGGAGCGGATCAGCGCATCCAGCTCCGCCCCCTTGGCCATCTGCTCACCCAACTGCTCGGTCAGCCGCGTCATCTTCTCGGCAAAGGCCTCGTCGTCGTCCTCCACCGCTTCGGCGCCCACATAGCGCCCCGGCGTCAGCACATGGCCGTGCTGGGCAATCTCGGCCAGCGGCACGCTGCGGCAGAAGCCCGGCACATCGGCGTACTCACTCACGGGCTCGCCGGCTGGTGCTTCAACGCGCCAGGCCGCCACCACCGCCGCAATCCGCTCAATTTCTTCGTCAGCAAACTCGCACTGCACGCGAGAAATCATGCGGCCCAGCTTGCGCGCATCGATGAACAAGACCTGACCCTCGCGCGCCGCCGGCTTGCTCTTGGCCAGGAACCACAGGCAGGCTGGAATCTGCGTGTTGAAGAACAGCTGGCCGGGCAGGGCGATCATCACCTCCACCACATCGGCGTCCACCATGGCGGCGCGGATCACGCCTTCGTTGTTCTGGCTGCTGGACATGGAACCATTGGCCAGCACGATGCCGGCGCGGCCGCTGGGCTTCAGGTGGTGCAGCATGTGCTGCAGCCAGGCGTAGTTGGCATTGCCTTGCGGCGGGTCGCCGTATTGCCAGCGCGGGTCGCCCTCCAGGCTGCCGTGCCACCAGTCGCTGATGTTGAAGGGCGGGTTGGCCAGGATGAAATCGGCGCGCAGATCGGGGTGCTGGTTGCGCGTGAAGGTGTCGCCGGGTTCGCGGCCGAGGTTGAAGTCGATGCCGCGGATGGCCAGGTTCATGGCGGCCAGGCGCCAGGTGGTGGGGTTGGCTTCCTGGCCGTAGATGGACACATCGCCGAGCTTGCCGCCATGCGCCTCGATGAAGCGCTCGGACTGCACAAACATGCCGCCCGAGCCGCAGCAGGGGTCATACACCTGGCCGTGGTGAGGCGCCAGCACGGCGACCAGCGTTTTCACAATGCTGGCCGGCGTGTAGAACTGCCCGCCCCGCTTGCCCTCGGCGCTGGCGAACATGCCGAGGAAGTATTCATACACTTGGCCCAGCACGTCACGGGCGGCGTTTGCGTTCTCGCCAAAACCGATGGTGGAGACCAGATCGACCAGCTCGCCCAGCTTGCCGTCTGGCAGCTGGGCGCGGGCATAGCGCTTGTCCAGAATGCCTTTGAGCTTGGGGTTGTCGGCCTCGATCAGGCTCAGGGCCTCGTCGATCAGCTTGCCGATCTCGGGCCGCTTGGCTTGGGCGCGCAAGCTCTCCCAGCGCGCCTCTTCGGGCACCCAGAAGACGTTGACGGCGGTGTAGTAGTCGCGGTCATCGGCTTCAAGAGCCAGGTCCTCGGGGCTGGCATCGCCGTAGAAGTATTCATCGGCCGGGTCGGCCAGCCGGGCCACCACCTCGGCGCGGCGCGCAGCAAAGGTGTCGGAGATGTACTTCACAAAAATCAGGCCCAGCACCAGGTGCTTGTATTCGGCCGCGTCCATATTGGCGCGCAGCTTGTCGGCCGTGGCCCAGAGGGTTTTCTTGATGTCGTCGAGCATGGGGGGCAGGTGAGGGGCGCGGGTGTGAATCAGGGGCTGCCGTGGGCGGAGGCACCGCCGCCGGTGCCTGGTGGACCGTCTTGCACAGTGGCCAAGGCCACGGTCCAGTGGCCGCCGGGTTCTTGGCGGAGCTTGAGCAGGTCGTAGGTCTTGAGCATATTGACCAGGCCGGAGTGGCCGTAGGTCTGTGGTGAGAATGCGGGGTCGGTTCTGCGCAGGTAGGCCCCAAGTGTGCCGACTGCAACTCGACCATCCGAAGTGTCTGCCGCCATGAGCTTGACGGCATTGACCACATTTCTCGGCCGCAGCTTCGGTTTCGGTGGCACAGGGGCCGCAGGCTTGCTTGCCTGCGTGGCGTCAGCCGCAGGCTCTGGCGGCATCCACTCAAAGAACTGGTCGCTGGCATTGCGCAGCGCATCGGGCGTTTTGGCCTCGCCGACGATGTGCACCGTGGCACCGCGCTCGCGCAGCTTGCGGCAGAGGCCGGCAAAGTCGGAGTCGCTGGTGACCAGGCAGTAGACATCAGCGCGCTGGTCGAACAGGGCTTCGGTGGCGTCCATGGCCAGGGCGATGTCCGAGGTGTTCTTGCCGGCGGCGTACTGGTACTGCAGGCAGGGCGTGAAGGCCAGGCGCACCAGCGCTTCCTGCCATTTGTTGGCCAAGGTGCTGTGGTTACCGTAGCCGCGCCGTAGCACCACGCGGCCAAACTTCGCAACCACGCGCAGCGCGAATTCCAGAATGTCTGGGGTGGTGTTGTCGCAGTCGACCAGCACGGCCACGCGCGTGTCGGCCCCGAGCAGCGCCTGCTGTTGGGGGTGTTGTTGGAGCATCGTCATGGGCTGTTCCGCCTCTCTTCCGTCCCTGTGTCGGCGGGGATGATAGACGCAGCGGAGCCTTGTGCAGAGCGGTGCAGCGCGCTGCTCCCTTGCCTGCGCCTCAGCCGATGTATTCCTGCCGCCTGAACCTCAGCGCCGACCAGTCTTCATCGATGGCGACCTGGCGCACGGTGTCGAAGCCGGCGGCGCGCAGCAGGGTCCAGTCGCTGTCGCGGTGGAACTCGCCGCGCAGGCGTTTGGAGCTTTGCTTGGGGTAGGCGATCCAGATCAGGGCGTCGCCCTCGGCCAGGGGCAGGAGCGCGCGGCAGGCGGCGTCCAGCTCGGCCTGCGTGATGGCAAAGGCCAGGGCAAAGCGTAGGGGCACCGGGCCATGAGCCTCGCGCTGCAGCAGCAGGGTCGGGTCTTGCGCCAGCAGGGCGGCCAGCTCGGGCTCGAAGCTGGCCGGGGCGTTCAGCACGGTGAGCTGGCGCTGGGCGCCCAGGTTGAGCTTCTTGAACAAGGGCGTCATCGGGGGCTCCGGCGGCAGCTGGGGGTCAACGGGCGCCGATGCGATCGAGCTCGCGCTGGGCCATGCTGTACTCGTTGAACTCGACCACGCCGGTGGCCAGGCTCTTCTTCAGGTAGTTGCGGGCCTTGGGCAGGTCCTGGTCGAGCAGGGCTTTCTGCGCGGCGTAGAAGTAGAGCTCGCAGTCGCGGCCGCGGTCGGCCTGGGCCTCGGGCTTGCCGTCGCGGGCCATGACCAGGGCGCTGTCCACGTCCAGCCGGTCCTGCATCATCAGCAGCACGGGGTAGGGCCAGGCCGGCTTGTCGGCGCTGGGGCGCAGATCGCGGATGGCGGCTTGGCCGTCCTGGCCCAGCTTGCGGCTGGTCAGGTAGAGCCAGATGCTGCCGTAGCTGCGCTCGACCTCGCTGCCCGATTGCAGGATGTCCTGCAGCTCTTTCTGCGCCTCTTGCAGCTGGCCACCGAAGTAGCGGGCGTAGACCCGGGTGTAGCGCGCGCCGGTGTCGTTGGGCGCCAGGGCCAGGGCGCGATCGGCGTGACTGACGGCCTGCTCGTCCTTGCGCTGCATCAGCGCGTTGACGGCCATGGCCGCGTGCACCTCGGAGGACTCGTCGTGCAGCTGGGCGGCGTCGTAGAGCGAGGTCTGGGCGCGGTCGGACTGGCCCAGGTGGTCGAGCTGGATGGCGCGCTCGACGAGCGCGGCCGCGCGCAGCTTGGGCGGCAGGCGGCCGGCGGCGAGGATGCGGTCCATCATCAGCAGGCGGGCATGGGCGCTGCCCTGGTTTTCGGTCAGCACCTTGAGCGAGCCATTGCGCATGCGATCGGTCAGGGCCGTCATGTCGCGGCGCAGGCTGACCAGGTCTTCGGTGCTGAGCACAGGCACGGTGAGGGTGTTGGCCAGGCGCGGTGCCACCTTGTTGAGCTGGTCGCGGTAGGCGCTCCATTTGCCGGCGGCCACCTGCTCGGCCTGCAGGCGCAGTTCGCCCTCGATCTGCTGCATCTTTGGCTCGCCGCGGTAGCGCAGGCGCAGCTCGAAATGCTCGTTACGTTCCTCGAAGCGGCTGTCGCTGGGCTGGCTGTACAGCGGCTCGGAAAACTCGTAGCGCACGGTGTGCAGGTAGCGGCCGTTCATGGCCAGGCGCATGGGCTGGGTGCGCGGGGTTTGGTCGGGCAGGCGCAGCTGGGCGATCAGGGTGGGCAGGGCGATGGGGCCGGCCAGCCAGCGTTTTTCGGGGAAGGTCCAGAAATCGCCGCTGCGGTACTTGATCTCCACGCGCAGGGCGTTGCGGCCCTCGGGGTCGCTGATCTCGGGCTCGCCCTCGACCGTCAGGCCGGGGTAGAAGCGCAGGGTTTCGGCCGCCAGCAGGTTACGGAAATCAGCCGCCGGCAGGGCGGCGCGGGCCTCGCGCATCCACTCGGCCATGTCGCCGTGGTAGGTGCTGACGCTGCGCAGCGTGCCGGGCTGGTCCAGGCGCGGGAAGCTGAAGGTGTCCACGGTCTCCAGACGCAGGGCTTCGCGCGCAGGCGGCAGGCGGCTCAGCTCGCTGCTGCTGGCCTTGGCCAGCAGGCCCACACCCAGGCCCACCGATTGGCGCTCGGCCGGCGCGCCGCGCTGCTGGCTGCGGGTGGCGTCGAGCCAGAGCGTTTGCTCGCCCAGATGCACGGCAGCAATGGCGTGGTCAAAGGCCAGGGGGCTGGGCAGGCGCTGGGCGGCATCGCTGCGCAGGCTGGCGGCCACCAGGGCGGGCGTGGCCTCGATGCCCAGCTTCTTGAGCAGGGTCACCAGCAGGGCGGCCTTGTCCTTGCAGTCGCCGAAGCGCTGGCGCAGCACCTGCTCGGTGGGGGCGGGCTGGTGCGAGTTGGCGCCGATCTCGGTGCCGAAGTAGCGGATCTCTTTTTGCACAAAGTCCAGGGCCAGTCGCAGGCGCTCTTCAGGTGTTGCGGCCTGGGCCTCGATCTCGCGGGCCCGGGCGTCCAGCGCCTCGGCCGGCAGCATGGCCTTGGCAAACAGCTGCTCGGCCCAGCCGGCCACCTCGGCCCAGTTGGCGAACTCGCTCAGCTGCACCTGGTCCTTGACCATGACGCCGACCGGCACGGTCTCCTCGTAATGGAACTGCGGCACCAGGCGGCGCTTGAACAAGGTCTCGCGCCAGGCGCCGTCGACGCGGCTGCTGACCTCGACGCTGGGCTCGGCGATGCGGTGCTGGATGTGGCGCTCGGCCGGGCTCAGCAGGCGCAGCTGCACCAGGCCGACTGGGCCGCCGCTGGAGCTGGTCCATTCCTGATCGACGAACTTGCCGCCGAACACGGGGTTGTCGCCGATCAGGGAGACGGCCCATTCGACGCGGTCGCCCACGCGCAGGTCTTCCAGCACGACGGAGGCGGTCATGCGGCCGTCGATGATCTGGCGCTCCAGCTGGGGCTCGCGGTGCAGCAGCTTGATGCGCTTGCGCTCCAGCCGGTCCAGGCGCTTGCCATCGCGCCAGACCTCGAGGCGGTGGAACTGCAGCTTCTGGAAGCTGGGGTCAAAGTCCAGCTCGATCTGCGCGCCTTTTTGCAGGCCCGAGGCTTCGTTGATCTGGCGCAGCACATGCTGGTAGCGCACCGTGCCGCTGGGCTCGATGCGGGTTTGCTTGTCGATCAGCAGCAGCTGCAGCGGCGCGCTGGGCAGGCCAGTGCTGGCCTCGGGCTGCAGCGGCAGCACCCAGGCGGGGGCGGGCGCGATGCTGAAGCCTTCGGCCGCCTTGGTGGCGACGGCCGAGGCCGCGGCGGCGGGCTTCTTGGCCTTGGCCGCGGGCGCCTGGGCCCAGGCGATGGAGCCGGCGCTCAGCAGGGCCAGGGCGCTCAGGCCCAGCTGGATGCCGCGGCGGCGCGCGAAAGACATGAGGGTGAAACGGGGTGTGTTGCTGTGACGCATGAATGATCGAGCCTCTCCCTGGCCTGTGCCTGGCGCCGGCGCTTGGTTGAATCTGTGCCGGCTCGCTGTACTGGATGGCGATTATGTCGGCGCCCCGCCCGCTGGCGCCGCCCGAGCTGGCGCGCGGGCTTAGGGGTTCTCCCGCTGTGACCTGCGGCCGGCCCGGCCGCGCCGCGCACAATGCGGGCTTTCGCCAGCTCCCTTGCTCCCGGCGCGCCGGGACCGCCCATCGCCATGCAACGTACCGCTCTTGCTCTCGCCGCTGCCTTGCTGCTGCTGCTGCAATCCACCGCGCCGACTCAGGCCGCCGCCAAGCCTGCGGTCCAGCAAGCACAGGCCGCCAGCAGCGCGGCCGGCACCCAGGTCTGGGACCTGAGCCAGCTCTACCCCAGCGATGCCGCCTGGGAGGCTGAGCGCCTTGCTTTGCTGGCCGAGCTGCCCAAGGTCAAGGCCTTGCAGGGCACGCTGGGCCAGAGCGCGCAAAGCCTGCGTGCCGGCCTGGACCAGATCTCGGCCCTGCGCCTGCGCCTGAACCGCCTGCAGGCCTATGCCTTCCAGAAGGCCGACGAGAACACCCAGCACAGCGACAACCAGGCGCGCCGCCAGCTGGCCGATGCCGTGGGCAACCAGCTGGGCGAGGCCGCATCCTTTGTCAGCGCCGAGGTCGGCGCCATCGGCCGCGCCAAGGTCGAGGCTTTCCTGGCCGCCGAGCCCGGCCTGGCCAAGCATGGCCAGGGCCTTCGCACCATGCTGCGTCTGGCCGAGCACACGCTCAGCCCCAAGGAAGAAGCCCTGCTGGCCGCCGCCGCCGAGCCGCTGCAGCAACCCGGCGCCATCTACGGCTTGCTGAGCAATGCCGACCTGCCCTGGCCCAAGATCACGATCCGCGGCAAGACCGTGGTGCTCGACCAGGAGCAGTACACCGCCTACCGCTCTGATGCCGACCCGAAAGTGCGCGCGCAGGTGTTCAAGGCCTTCTGGCCCGTCTACAAGGCCTACGAGCGCACGCTGGGCGCCGTCTACGCCGCCAATCTGCGCGGCACGGTCTTCATGGCCCGGGCGCGCAACTACCCCAGCAGCGTGGCCATGGCCCAGGGCAGCGACAACATCCCCGAGGCCGTCTACCGCAGCCTGGTGCAAGAGGCCAACGCCGGCCTGCCCACCCTGCACCGCTATCTGAAGCTGCGCAGCCGCGTGCTGGGCCTGAAAGCTCCGGGCTACCAGGACATGTATGTGCCCCTGGCCAAGCCCTCGAGCCAGTACCCGCAGGCCGAGGCTGAAGCCCTGACCCTGGCTGCCCTGCAGCCGCTGGGCGCCGAGTACACCGGCAAGCTGGCCGCTGCCTTCAAGCAGAACTGGATGCACTCGGTGCCACAGCGCGGCAAGGTCTCGGGTGCGTACATGAACGGCGCGGCCTACGATGTGCACCCCTATCTGCTGATGAGCTACAACGGCGATTACCTGGCCATGTCCACCCTGGCCCACGAGTGGGGCCATGCCATGCACTCGGTCTATTCGAACGCGAACCAGCCCTTCGAGACGGCCGACTACTCGACCTTCATCGCCGAGATCCCCTCCACCGCCAACGAGCTGCTGCTGGCCGACTACATGGTCGCCAATGCCAAGACAAGCGATGAAAAGATCTTCGCCCTGAGCCAGCAGCTGGAGAACATCCGCAGCACCTTCTTCCGCCAGGCCATGTTTGCGGAGTTCGAGCTGGCCTCGCACGAAGCGGTGGAAAAGGGTGAGGCCGTCACCGGCGAGCGCCTGAGCCAGATCTATCTGGACCTGCTCAAGCGCTACCACGGCGACGCGCAGAACGTGGTCAAGATCGACCCGCTCTACGGCATCGAGTGGGCCTACATCCCGCATTTTTACCGCGACTTTTACGTGTACCAGTACGCCACCTGCATCAGCGCCGCGGCCTACTTCGCCGAGGGCATCGGCCAGGGTGACAGCGCCCTGCGTGAGCGCTTCTTCACGCTGCTGAAATCAGGCAGCTCGGCCGATGCCTACGCCTTGACCCGCGCCGCCGGCGTGGACCTGGCCACGCCCGCGCCCTACCGCGCCTTGCTGCGCCGCATGGATCGCGCCATCGATCAGCTGGAGCAGCTGCTGGCGCAGAAGTAGAACTAAGCCCGCCAGGCGGGCGGGCGCGTTTCAGCGCGCGGGCTGCAAAGCCTTTTGCATGAAGAAGCGCGCGTCGCCCTGCGAGTGGTCCGCCAGCTCGCCGAAGCAGCGGTCGCCCTGCTTCTCGTAGAAATCGCGGGCCTGGAACTCTAAAGTGTCTAGCCAGGCGCCGTGGCAGCCGCGCGCCTGCGCGGCAGGTGGAGATGGCGTGCCACCCGGTCGGGGAACATCGCGCGGCGCAAGACCTGACCCTCGAGCCGCTGCAACAGCTGGCGCGCCGCGTGCGTGTCATCTCGGGTGCAGGTCTGCATCTGCACCCAGTCGAATGGCTCCTCGGCACGGCGGGGCCGTGAAGGCCAGAGAGAGGACCTCTTTGATTCCTTCATGGCCGCTCGCAGTCCCAGTTCAGGCGGCAGGCCGCTGTTTCCACGGGGCGTAGCGCTCCTCCGGCCCTTGGGCCAGGCGCGAGGGCAGGGCTTCGCGCTCACCGCTGTACAGGCCGCGGAACTTCATCAGCAGCGGTTGCCACTTCGCGGGGGCTATGCGCTCCGACTGCGGGTCTTGCAGAATGGCCTCGTGCACATGGGCGCGCAGCAGGCGCAGCTCGACCATGCAGCTGGCGATGGGCAGGCGCGGGTCCTGCGTGCCGAAGGGGCGGATGTCCACGACCTGGGCCTCCAGCTGCACCTGGCATTCACGCACGCGCGGTGGCGCCACCTGCTCGGAGGGCTGGGCGCTCAGGCCGGCCTCGCCGAACTTGTCCGCCACATGGCGGTAACCCAGCCATTGCTTGTGCAGGGGCAGTTGGGGCGTGCCGGTGCACAAGGCCAGGCGGTTGACGGCCTCGGCATTGGCGGCGCCGGCCAGGTTCAGCACGCATTCGCGCTGGCGCTGCAGGTTCAGCAAGGTCTGCGAGCTGGCGTCCAGGCCCAGCATGCAGCTCCAGCCCAGCCACCAGGCCGAGGACATGGGCGCCAGATTGGCACTGCCGTCTTCGTTCAGACTGCTGATCAGGACGACGGGCGTGCCCCAGTAGTGGATGGCGGGTTCGATCGTGCGGTGCATGGCTTTGGGCTCCTGGCGCGTGGGTCGCGCGGGTGTGGAGCGACCAGTCTTGCCTCGGACGGCCGAGCCGTCAGCCCGCTTCTTGCGATCCGCTCAAATCCAGCGTCATGAAGCACCAGCCCGGATGCATGTGCTCGGGCACTTCCGCGCCCGGGTAGGGCCCGGCGTCGCGGAAGCCGTGGCGGCGGTAGAGCTGGTGGGCCGAGCTCATGAAGGGGGCGGAGTCCAGGCAGAGCCGGTGCAAGCCCAGGCCACGGGCATCGCCGATCAGCTGCCTGACCAGGGCGTCGCCCAGGCCTTGGCCACGGTGGGTCGGGCGCAGGTAGATGCGTTTGAGGTCGCCCAGCGCTTGCGTCAGGGCGCGCAAGCCGCCCATGCCAGCCAGCTCATCACCGATGTAGGCCAGGTAAAAGCGACCGCCCCGTGGCAGACAGATTTCATCGAGATGCAGATCGATGTAGTCGTCCAGGGGCATGCCCAGGGCCTGCTCGGTGGACAAGGCCAGGTGCTGCTGCAATTGGCCCATCACCCAGCTCATGTACTCGCTGTTCAGCTGCCGCAGGGCCGCGCGGTCGCGGGCGAGCTCGGAGGGGCGCAGCGTGATGCGGGCCGGGCTCATGGCGAAGGGCCCTCCTGCCAGGCGTAGAGCAGCAGCTCGCGGCTGCCATCGGCGCTGCGGATCCGGCGCTCGAACTGCAGGCCCAGCTTGCTCAGCAGCTTCTGCGAAGCCTGGTTGTCCTCGCGCGTGGTGGCCAGGATGCGGCGCAGGCCCAGGGGGCCGCACGCACGCGCCATCGCCGCGCTCGCGGCCTCGAAGGCCAGGCCGCGGCCGGCGTGTTCGGGCAAAAAGGCAAAGCCGATGTCGGGCGCGTCCAGATAGTCGCGTTGGGCCAGGCCGCACAGGCCCACGGTCTCGCCGGTCTCGTGCAAGACCACGGCCTCGAAACCGAAACCATGCTGGCCATAGCTGGCCAGTGGGCCTTGCTCCAGATAGCGTTCGGCCTCGGCCAGGGTGTGCACGCCCCGGTCGCCGATGTAGCGCAACCAGCTGGGCTCGTTGAGCAGGCGCAGCATGAAGCCGGCGTCTGCCAGGGTGAAGGGGCGCAGGGTCAGGCGTGCAGTGCTCAGCATCTCGTCATGATGCCTGAGCCGCTTGACGGTGAGCGAGCTTCAGGTAGTGCGCCAGCTGCTTGGCCTCGATGTCGGCGAGGCGCTGCAGCTTGAGGTGGCGGCGCAGCTTGCCGCTGCCTTCGAGCAGACCGTACTCGTCCGGCATGGCCGCGCCCTGCCCGAACTCGACCGAGACATGCGCCTTGTAGACGAACAGGCCGCAGAAATGCTGCGATCCGGACGCAAACAAGATGCCGCCGTACTTGATCTCCTCCGCCAAAGGCTTGAACTCACGCTTCATCAGGGCGCGCACGGCCAGCGCGATGCTGTGGCCGTCTTCGTTCAGCAGGCGGATGTCCTGCAACCAGGTTTCAATCGGTGAGGGCAGCATGGCAGTTGCTTTCTGTTCTGGGTCAGTGCAATTGACATGCTAGTTCGGCGCTGCTGACAGCGCGGTGGCAGCAGGCTCAGGAGCGAGCGGCCTGTCGCTGCGGCCGCCGGAGGACGATCAACCCGGCCAATCCACCCAGCAGCAGCCACACCGAAGCGGGTTCAGGCACCACGGCCACCGTCGAGAAGGCGATGCCGTCCAGGGTCACAGGTACTTGCGGACTCAAGGCCATGTTCTGGAAGCGCAGCTCGGCGATCTGTCCGGCATAGGCCGAGAGGTCGGCGGCCCAGGCGGTGCCTGAAGCGCCAGCCACGCCCGTGAGCGCTTGGCCGTTCACGAACAGCTGCAGCGGGCCCGTGCCCAGCCATTGCAGCGAGCGTGTGTCCAGCGGAATCAGAGCGGTCTGGCTCAGGTAGGCCGGCACCCAGGCGGAGTTTGGGTCCAGGCTTGAGGCATGGCCGCTGGCAAAGGACAGGCTGTAGCGCCCCTGCAGCACGCTTGAGCCCGCTTCCCGATCGAGCAGGGCGTACCAGGGGCTGATCCCGACATGGGGCAGGTCCTGGTAGACGTAGTCGGTGTCACCATTGCCGCCGCTTCCCCCGATTCCGCCGTGGCTCCAGCCCGGTGCCGCGGCAGCCCAGCTCAGCAGGCCGGGGGCAGGGCCCGGGCCTGCGGCCGGGTTCGCGGCCTCAAAGTCGAGGTTGCTGAAGCTCTGGGCCCACAGCCCGGTGCTGCACAGCAGCAGGGCGGTCAGGGTCAGACAGTGGCGCAGCTGACGCATGGCGATACCTCCCGGGGTGACGCTGAAGCAAGCAAGCAGACGCTGCATCATGGCACCGAGCGCGGCGACGGCACTACGGAAAGACACCAAGAAAAAAGCGCCCCGGAGGGCGCTGGTGATCGGTGAAAGCCCGGGTGGCGGGCTTTGCACGGCGCGAGCGGTTCAGGCTCAGATGCGGCGCGCCAGCTCTTCGGCCTTGCCGGTGTAGCTGCCTGGCGTCATGGCCAGCAAGCGGGTCTTTTCGGCTTCCGGCAGTTCCAGGCCGGTGATGAACTCGCGGATCGATTCGGCCGTGATGGCCTTGCCGCGGGTCAGCTCCTTCAGGCGCTCGTAGGGGTTGGGCAGGGCGTAGCGGCGCATCACGGTCTGGATGGGCTCGGCCAGCACTTCCCAGGCGCTGTCCAGGTCTTGCGCCAGGGCGGCTTCGTTCAGCTCCAGCTTGTCCAAGCCCTTGAGCAGGGATTCATAGCCCAGCACGGCATAGCCGATGGCCACGCCCATATTGCGCAGCACGGTGGAGTCGGTCAGATCACGCTGCCAGCGGCTGATGGGCAGCTTTTGGCTCAGGTGGGTCAGCAAGGCATTGGCCAGGCCGAAATTGCCCTCGGCGTTTTCGAAGTCGATCGGGTTGACCTTGTGCGGCATGGTCGAGGAACCGATCTCGCCGGCCTTGGTGCGCTGCTTGAAGTAACCCAGCGAGACATAACCCCAGACATCGCGTGACCAGTCGATCAGGATGGTGTTCAGGCGCGTGGTCGCGTCGAACAGCTCGGCCATGTAGTCGTGCGGCTCGATCTGGATGGTGTAGGGGTTGAAGGTCAGGCCCAGCTGGCCTTCGATGACGCGCTGGCTGAACGCCTCCCAGTCGAACTCGGGCCAGGCGCTCAGGTGGGCGTTGTAGTTGCCGACGGCACCGTTCATCTTCGCTAGCAGCTTGACCTCGGCGATGCGGGTGCGTGCCGTGCGCAGGCGGGCCACGACGTTGGCGATCTCCTTGCCCACGGTGGTGGGGCTGGCAGTCTGGCCGTGCGTGCGGCTGAGCATGGGCGTGGCGGCGGTGGCATGGGCCATCTCACCGAGCTTGGCGATGATGCGGTCCACCGTGGGCAGCAGCACGTCCTGGCGCGCGGCCTTGAGCATCAGGCCGTGGCTGGTGTTGTTGATGTCTTCGCTGGTGCAGGCGAAGTGCACGAACTCGCCGGCCGCCTTCAGCTCGGCGCTGGCGTCGAAGCGGGCCTTGAGCCAGTACTCGACCGCCTTGACGTCGTGGTTGGTGGTCTTCTCGATGTCCTTGATCGCTTGCGCGTCAGCTTCCGAGAAGCGGGCCACCAGGCCGCGCAGCAGGCCGCGAGCGGCTTCGCTCAAGGGCTTGAATTCGGCAAAGCCGGCGTCGGACAGGGCGATGAACCACTCGACTTCGACCTGCACGCGGCGGTGCATCAGGCCGTACTCGGACAGCAGCGGGCGCAGCGGCGCCACGCGTGCGGCGTAACGGCCATCCAGGGGCGAGAGGGCGCTGATCGAGGAGAGCGAGGCGTTGGACTGGGTGGTCATGGCAGTGGGCGGCTGCGGGCCGCCAGGGCTGATGAGGGGGAGGTGCAGAGGGCGCTGAGCTTCCGGCCGGCCAGACTGCTGCAGCGAAATGCGCTCACCCCTCGTCAAACAAAGAAGGGTGCGCGCCGCCACCGGCTCAGGAAAAACCCGCAGATTTTAACCGGCGATGACAGGGCGATGAAAACCGCGTGCCCGCCGCCCGCGTGGCGTCAAGTCGCTGCAGCCGCTCGCGCTTTTGACTTCGTACTTTGACTACAAAGCATGCGCTCATTGTGAATAAATACCGGGAAACCACCAGCTATCGAATGTAGTTTTACTTCACTAGCATCGCGCTGCCTGAACCAGCCACGCTCGTGGCCCGGTGCTGGGCGCACGGTGCGAGGGCGAGTGAGCGGCCAGATGGCGCGCCCGATGCTCTGCGCGCGGCTCTCCTCGAACGCAAGGAAGAACAGACATGGGTATGCACCTGGAATGGGCCCGCGCGGCCCGGTGGTTGGCTCATCAGGCCCGCGGCGTTTGCGTGGGCCTGGCCTGCGTGGTCTTGAGCGCCTGTGGCGGCGGTCAGGCCGAGGAGGCCGGCCCCTCGTCCATGAGCCAGGCCGCGGCCGCGGCAACGGCGCCCATGCCCCGAACGACGGTGTTGATCCCGGTGCCCGCCACGCCCGCCGTGCAGCCCAGCAGCCGTGTCAAGGCCGCTGCCGCCCGTGTGGCCACCGAAGCCGGCACCTCGCTGCGCGTGCACTACCGCCGTGCCGATGGCGACACCAGCGGCTGGCAGCTGCACAGCTGGGGCGCGGCGCAAAGCCCAGCCTGGAACGGCGGCTGGAACGCCAGCGGCAGCGATGACTTCGGCGCCATCTACGACGTGCCCCTGGCCGCCGACAGCGGCACGGTGGGCTACCTGCTGCACAAGGGCGATTGGAAGGACTGGGGCGGTGCCGACCAGAGCTATGTGCTCAAGCCCGGCGCCAACGAGATCTGGCGCGTCGAGGGCGACAGCGTCACCTACACCAGCAACCCGCTGGGCCTGCCTGTGCCGAATCTGCACACCGTGCGCGTGCACTACCAGCGCTTCGACGGTGGCTACAACAGCTGGGGCCTGCATCTGTGGAACGGCAGCGGCCTCAATGTCGCCGCGCTGCCCGCCGGCCTGCCCATCGACCAATGGGGCGCGCCCGTGGCCTTCAATGCCATGCCCGGCTATGCGGCCGGCGCGGGCGAGATCGTCTTCGACATCCCCGTGCTCAACCCGCGTGACGATGCCAGCCGCAAGGCCCTGGAATTCATCATCCACGGCATGGCGCCGAACCAGAACGACAAGGACGGCCGCGACAACAACATCCGCGTCGATTACGCCGGCCTGAAGATCCAGAACCAGGTCGGCGAGATCTGGCTGGTGCAGCAGGACGCCACCGTCTACACCGCACCGCCCGATCTGCGCTCGGTCTCCAGCAGCGACGCCCGCGCCGTCTGGCTCAACCGCCGCCTGCTGCAATGGCCGCGTGTGTTCGCGGCTGCGGCGCCGGCCGGCACGGTGGTCAAGCTCTACCACTCGGCCACCGGCCAGATCGTGGTGGCCAAGGATGCGCCGGTCAGCGGCGCCGATGGCGCCATCATCCTCGATGCCTTCAGCGGCAATGTGCCGGCGGCCGAGGCCCTGCGCTTCAAGTACGTGGCCGCAGGCGGTGTGTTCCAGGTGCGCGAGGCCGATCTGCCGCGCCTGCCGCAGCTGCACACCCAGCAGCTGGTGCTGGTGCAGGAAAACGCAACCGGTCAGGTGCAGAACGCCAGCACCGCGCAAATCGCCGGCGCGCTCGATGACCTCTACAGCGCCGCCGCCGAGGTGAACGATTACGGCGCGACGGTCAAGAACGGCCGCACCCAGTTCAAGCTCTGGGCGCCCACGGCCCAGGCCGTGCAAGTGGTCGTCACCGCCCCGAGCAGCAACCCCTTTCTGAGCCGCAGCCAGACCGTGGACCTGCAGCGCGACCCGGCCACCGGCGCCTGGAGCGCCAGCCTGGCCGGTGAGCTGAACGGCCGCAGCTACCGCTATGCCGTGACGGTGTTTGTGCGCGGCGTCGGCCTGGTGCGCAGCCTGGTCACCGATCCCTATTCCCTGTCCCTGACCTTGGGCAGCCAGCAAAGCGTGGTGGCCGATCTGCAAAGCGCCAGCTTCAAGCCCGCCGGCTGGGACGCCAGCCAGCCGCCCACCACCGTTCAGGCCACGCCGGACATGAGCATCTACGAGCTGCATGTGCGTGACTTCTCGGTCAACGATGCCAGCGTGCCGGCCGACAAGCGCGGCAAGTACCTGGCTTTTGCCGAGGGCAACTCGAACGGCATGAAGCATCTGCGCGCCCTGGCCCAGAGCGGGCTCACGGATGTGCATCTGCTGCCCGTCTTCGACATCGCCAGCGTGCCCGAGAAAGGCTGCGTGACGCCCAATCCCAGCGGCAGCGCCGACGGCGAGGCCCAGCAGGCCCTGGTCAGCGCCACGGCCGGCAGCGACTGCTTCAACTGGGGCTATGACCCCTACCACTTCACCACGCCGGAAGGCAGCTACGCCAGCAGCGCAGCCGACCCGGCCGCGCGCATCGTCGAGTTCCGCCGCATGGTGCAGGCGCTCAACGCCGCCGGCCTGCGTGTGGGCATGGACATGGTCTACAACCACACCAGTGCCTCGGGCCTGAACAGCGCCTCGGTGTTGGACAAGGTGGTGCCCGGCTACTACCACCGCCTGAACGCCAGCGGCGGCATCGAGCGCTCCACCTGCTGCGAGAACACCGCGGCCGAGAACCGCATGATGGCCAAGTTGATGATCGACTCGGCCATCGTCTGGGTGCGCGACTATCACATCAGCTCCCTGCGCTTCGACATCATGGGCCACCACCCGCGCTCGGTGATGGTGGACCTCAAGGCCGCCGTCGAACGCGCCAGCGGCCGCCCGGTGCAGATCCTCGGCGAGGGCTGGAACTTCGGCGAGGTGGCCAATGGCGCCCGCTTTGTGCAGGCCGATATGCTGGGCCTGAACGGCACCGGCATCGGCAGCTTCAACCCCTTCATCCGCGACGCCGTGCGCGGCGGCAGCTCCTTTGACAGCGGCAACAACCAGTTTGCCAACCAGGGCTTCATCAACGGCCTGTTCTACGACGCCAATGCCTTCGGCGGCGGCAAGACACGGGGCGACCTGATGTGGCATGGCGACCAGATCAAGGCCTCGCTGGCCGGCTCCATCCGCAGCTACGAGCTGCAGACCAGCTGGGATGCCAACCTGCGCCTGGAGCAGATCAATGTCGGCGGCCTGCCGGCCGGCTATGTGCTGGAGCCCGGTGAGGTGGTCAATTATGTGGAGAACCACGATAACACCAGCCTGTTCGACAACAACGTCTTCAAGCTGCCCGCCGGAACCAGCCGAGAAGACCGTGCCCGCGTGCAGGCGCTGGGCATGGCCATCAATGCCTTCAGCCAGGGCGTGGCCTACTTCCATGCCGGCGTGGACACCTTGCGCAGCAAGTCCATGGACCGCAACAGCTACGACTCGGGCGACTGGTTCAACCGCCTGGACTGGAGCTATGCCGACAACAACTTCGGCGTCGGCCTGCCGCCGCAGCGCGACAACGGCGACAACTGGCCGCTGCTGCGCCCGCTGCTGGCCGACCCGCTGATCAAGCCCGCCGCGGCGGACATCGCCTGGACCCGCGATGTTTTCCGCGACCTGCTGGCCATCCGCAAGAGCAGCAGCCTCTTACGCCTGCGCACGGCGGCGGACATCAAGGCCCGACTCAAGTTCCACAACACCGGCTCCGCCCAGGAGGCCACGGTGCTGATCGGTCAGATCGACGGCCAGGGCTATGCCGGCGCCGGCTTCCAGGAGCTGGTCTATGCCATCAATGTGGACAAGCAGTCCAAGCACCTGACGGTGCCAGGCTTGCTCGGCCATGCCCTGCAGCTGCACCCGGTGCATCTGGCAGCGGGTGCAGCCGATGCGCGCGCCCGCCAGGCCAGCTTTGATGCGGCCAGCGGTGTGCTGAGCCTGCCGGCGCGCACGGCGGTGGTGTTTGTGCGGCCTTGAGTGAACCTTCGGCGCGGCGCCGGTCCTTCTTCTTCAAGGCGCCGCGTTGAAGAACGCAATCCGTTCGGCATGCGCCGGGTGGCTGGCAAAGGCCATGGGCAGGGGCGACGGGTCCTGGCCACGCTGCTTCTGAAAGGCCTCGAGGCGCTCGAAGAAGCGCACCATCACCCGCGGTGAGATGCCGGCCGCCCGCAGCATCTGGCGGGCGTGCAGATCGGCCTCGCGTTCGAACTCGCGCGAGTAATCGGCCTGGGCCAGCCAGGCCGGCAGCCCGGCCAGCAGGGCCGAAAAATCACCGACCAGCAGCCCGCTCACGCCGGCCACCATGCCAGCCTGCAGCACCAGGCGCATGCCGTGGCGGTGGCGCACATGGCCCAGCTCATGGGCCAGCACGCCAGTGATGATGTCGGGCTCGCCCTCGGCCAGCTCCACCAGGGCATCGGTCAGCACGATATCGCCGCCGGGCAGGGCAAAGGCATTGGGCCCCAGGGCCTTGGGGCCGGCACGGAAATGCAGGCGATAGGCCGGCATGGCGGAGGCTTGCGGCTCCAGCCCGGCGCGCAGGATCTCGTCGCGGCGCACGGCCGCAGCCAGGCGGCGTGTGATCTCCTCCCGCCGCGCCTCGCTCAGCGTGCTGGGCTTGAGCCACATGCGGTCGACATGGTCCAGCGCCTCGCTGGCGATCTGCTGCTCCACAGCGTTGGGGATCAGGGCCGCACCGGTTTGCGCCACCCAGGGGATGCCCCAGACCCAGGCCGATGC
Source organism: Burkholderiales bacterium PBB2 (assembly GCA_002255955.1). Lineage (GTDB taxonomy): Bacteria > Pseudomonadota > Gammaproteobacteria > Burkholderiales > Burkholderiaceae_C > Paucibacter_A. The sequence goes on from NKIM01000008.1 coordinate 128,759, forward strand.
GAGCAAGCCCGCACTCAGCAGCACGCTCAGGCCGACCAGGCGCCAGCTGCGCATGCTGCGCACGGTCAGGCTGTCGCGCAGGCCGGAGGCCTGTGCCCAGTCGTCCCAGCGCTGGCGGCCCTCGGGCACCGTGTCCTCGCAAAGCACGCTGCCATCGGGCAACAAAGCCTGGCGTTCGCCATGGCGCAGGCGTTCGGGCCAGACCACCTGGCGAGTGGCATGCCGGGCCAGCACGGGCGCTGCTGCCCGTTGCGGCGCGTGTGTGTCGCCGTCTTCATCGCCGCCATCGGTGAGCCGGGCCTGCAGAAGCAGCCCATGCCCGTCTTCGCTGAGCCAGGCCCAGATCGGCTGGGCCTGTCCACTGCGGCCATCAAACCACCGGGCCTGCAGCCGGGGCTCGCCGCGCCAGCGCAGCGATGCAAGGGCGGGGTTCACCATCCCATGTCAAAGCCGAAGAAGTCGCCGGCGGCCTCGCCAGTGGCATCGGTGGCTTCTTGCTGGGCCCGCACCTGCCAGGCCTCGATATCGCCATGGACCGTCAATGACACCGCCTCTAGGCGCAGGCGCGCGGTGTGGATCGCCGCAAAGGGGCGGTACAGGCTCAGCGTCAGGGCGGTGAGCAGCCAGTTGACCATCGTCAGCCAGAGCAGGCGGCGAAAGCTCAGCGTGCTGTGGAACTCCAGCTGCTCGCTGCGCGTGCCGGACCACACCAGGTTCTGCAGACGCGCGGTGAACCAAGGGCCGACCATCATGAAGTACAGCAGGTAGCCAAACATCCCGATGGCCACGCCGATCGCCGGATTCACAGGCCCGCTGGGCTTCAGCAGCACCCCCAAACCCACGCCAACGCCGATGCCCAAGGCCAGGAACAGCACGGACATCAGCACGCCCTTGAGCACCAGGCCGTAGAACTTTCCTGTGCCCACCTGGAACTGCCCGCGCTGATCGGCATAGCCGTAGCCTTCATGCTGGTAGCGTTTGATGCGGGCCATGAAATACGGGCTGAGCAGCACCATGCAGACCAGGCCCACCACGCCCACGAGGCCGCCCGCCCCCAGGCGAGCCGTGGGGTCTTGCCACGCTTGCCAGGCGGTGCCGGCCATCAACATCATGGCCGGGATGTAGAGCGGCGCCACCGCTTTGTAGGCGCCGGCCAGGTCGCCCTGAAAGCTCAGGCGCAGGCCGCGCCAGCGCGTGTTGCCCAGTCGGAACTGCAGGCCCGAGCGCCACAGCGCCGGCCAGACCGCGCACAGCAGCAGATAGGCCAGCACGCCAGCGACCGGCGAAAAATGCCCGGCCAGACCGTAGGCGCCACCGAGCAGGAGCAGCAGCACAAAGCCGCGGAACATGGGCCAAGGCCGGCCATGAAAGCTCAGGGCCTGGCCGCCCACGCGGGTGTTGGCGTAGAAGTAGCGCAGGCGCCGCACCTTGGCGAAGGGAAAGTAGAGCCCCAGGGTCACCAAGGTCAGCAGCAGGTTGACGATCCAGATGCGGAAGTACTCGCTGCCGCTGCCGGTGAACTGGATCTTCAGCGTCTGGGGCCGGGTCTGCGCGCCGGCTGTGGGCGTGGGTGCGTAGACGCAGGCGGCGTCGGGCAGTTCAAGCATGGCGGGTTCTCTCCCTCGGTGCGGCCTTTCGAGCGAAGGCGCTTGTTCCTGGTTTTCAGCCTCGCGCGCGCGAGGCGCCGGCAGTGTGCCCGTGCGCCGGCAGGGCGGCAAGCCACCCCCTCTTCAGAGGGACAGGGTCTGCCCGAGGGCGCGCCGTTGCTTCAGCCGCGGCGCGCTTGCCATTCCGGCCGCAGCAGGCCGAAGACCTCGCTGTCGATGTACTGGCCGTTGATGAAGATCACGCCGCGCAGCCGGCCCTCAAACTGCAGGCCGGCTTTTTCAGCCACCCGGCGCGAGGCCAGATTGCCGGGCGCCAGCGCCGCGCAGACCCGGTGGACTTCAAAGTTATGAAACACATGATCGACCAGGGCGCGCGCGGCGGCCGTGCCCCAGCCCTGGCCACGGCGGGCCGGGTCATCGATCTTCCAGCCCAGCTCGCGGGCGCTGGAGTAGCGGTGGGCCAGGAAATGCGAGGCGGAGCCGATCGGTTCGCCGCTCTCGGCCTCGCAGATGACCAGGCGCTCGGCCTCGTTGCTGGAGAAGCCGTCTTCGGCAAAGCGCTTCTTGAAGAACTGCGGGCTGCGCAGCATGGAGCCTTCGAACTCCGTGCGATCCCGCAGATCACCGGCCTGGGCCGCCAACCGTGGCAGGTCATCTTCGGTGACCGGGCGCAGCAGCACCCGGCGGGCGGGTAGTTGGCTGGAAGACGGGCTGGGGTTCATGCAGGGCTTTCGCTTTCGTCGGGGGTGCTCAACCGTTCTTGGGGCTTCGTTCCAAGGACTTGCGGATCTTGGCCGCGTCGGCCAGGCGCTCGGCCGAGCCGTCGGCGTCCAGCAGCACCACGGTCACGTCTCGGCCCGTCTTGTCTTTCAGTCGCAAGGCCAGGCAGCGTCCGGCTTCTTCGGTGTAGCCAGTCTTGGACAAGCGGATGTCCCCGCCCTTGCGGCCGACCAGGCGGTTGGTGTTGCGGAATTCGACCGGGCGGCCGTTGATCAGCACCTTTTCCTTGACGTCGCTGCTGAGCTTGCTGATCTGGGGATAACGCGCAGCCGCGGCGGCAATCTTGGCCATCTCGGCTGCGGTGGAGCGGTTGTGGGCCGACAGGCCCGTGGGCTCGGCGATCTCGGTGCGGGTCAGGCCCAGCGCGCGAATCTTGGCGCGCACCGCCTGCTCAAAGGCTGACGGGCCGCCCGGCAGGGTTCGGGCCAGGGCGGCGGCGGCGCGGTTGTCGGAGGCCATCAGGGCCAGCTGCAGGGCCGCGCCACGCGTCATGTGCGCACCGACGGGTACGCGCGAGGGGCTGTGCTTGAGGGTGTCCACATCTTCGCGCTGGATGCGGATGCGTGCTTTCAGGTCGGCCTTGGCGTCCAGCACCACCATGGCCGTCATCAGCTTGGTCAGCGAGGCGATGGGCACCTGGGTGTCGGCATCCTTGGCCATCAAGACCTTGCCGCTGCCGTTTTCCAGCACCAGGGCATGTCGGGCATTGACCGGCAGCTGGAACGCGGGCGCGCTGTCAGCGGCGGCCGCCTGGCGTGCGGGCTTGGCCTGCGCCGGCGCGGCAAGTAGGCCAAGGCCAAGGGCCGCCGCAGCGGCCAGCCTGAACAGCGTGGTGATGAAGAGACGGCGGGAGGCGGAAGAAACAGGCATGCAAAAACGGCTCAGAGCTGGGGCATCAGCCCTGCATTTTGCTTGCGAAAGCCGCGCCGCCCCGGCTTCAGCCGCGCCTGCGGCCCAGCATGCGCAGCAGGGTGGCATCGCGATCCAGCAGATGGTGCTTGAGCGCGCCCACGACATGGAGCAAGAGCAGGGCGATCAGCACATAGCCCAGAGCGCTGTGCACGCTTTGCGCCAGCTGGCTCAGGCCTTCGTGCAAGGGCAAGACCTCACCCGGGCGTTGCGGGTCTGCGTTGTGATGCATCAGGGTCAGGCCGAAGATACCGAAGCCGTGGCCGCTGGCGCCCGAGAAGGTCATGCCGCTGATGGGCATGGCCAGGGTGCACAGCAGCAGCAGGCCATGGACCGCTTTCGCGAGGGTTTGTTGCAGGGCGGTGGCCGGGCTGGCAGCGGGCGGCCAGCCTTCCTTGAGCCGCCAGGCCGCGCGCGCGAGCGCCAGGGGCAGCACCAGCAGGCCGATGGATTTGTGGATGGGATACAGCGCCCAGGCCTCGAACTCGGCCATGTACAGGCCGACGGCGGTGAGGCCAATCATGGCCAGGGCCAGCACCCAGTGCAGGTGTCGGGTGGTGGCGCTCAGGGGTGTGTGGCTGTCGGTGTGCATGGCAAAGGGGTGGAGTGAATGGGGCGAGAGTGCGGCAAGGGCCGCGCGGGTTTCAGGTATCAGGCCAGGGGTCGGCCGATCACGGCCAGGCAGCGGTAGCGCATGGTCAGCCGCTCCTGCTGCGCAAAGCGGGCGAACAGCTCGCCCAGCCGCTGGGTCAAGACCTGACCCTCTGCGCTGTCGCGTGCCGGGATGTAGGAGCGCGAGAACGCAAGGCTGAGCAAGCCGGCGTGGTCCAGCCCATGTTCGTGGTCCCAGTGCCGGCTCGCGGGCACCGGCCCCGCGAAGAAGGCGGCCAGGCCGGCCCGCTCCGGCAACTCGCCTTCGCGCTTCATGTGCTGCTTCTGGGCCTGGCGGCGGGCGCCGCCAAATTCATCGAACAGGGCGTCGAGCGCTTGCTGCGCCGGATCTTCGCTGAGGCGGTCGTTCCAGATCAGGGCGACCTCGGCGCCGGGCTGGAGCAGGCGCAGGCATTCACGCCGCGCGGCCTCGATGTCAAACCAGTGGAAGGCCTGGGCGGCGGTGATCAGATCGGCGCAGCCCTGGGGCAGGCCCGCGGCCTCGGCAGTACCGGCGCTTGCGGCAAAGCCGGGGCGAGAACCCAGGCGCTGTTCCGCCAGGGCCCGCATGTCATCGCTCGGTTCCACCGCCGTCACTCGCAAGCCTTGGTCCAGCAGGCCGGCCGTCAACTGCCCGCTGCCCGCGCCCAGATCCACCACATGGGCCGGTGCTTCGCCCATGCCAGCAGTCGGTGTGGGCAGCCGGTCACGCAGATGCTGCAGCAGCTCAAGGGGGTAGTCGGGGCGCGCGGCCAGGTAGTCGCCGGCCTTGCTCGAGAACACCGCGGGCACGCCACCGGCCTGGGCGCCAAAGCTGTCTTGCAAGGCCTGCTGGCGCTTGTGGGCGGGGGTCTCACCCGTTCCGATCCTGGCTGTGGCGTCTGCGTCCATGTCGCCCCTCTCTGGTTTTGTGGCTTTTCTGGTGACGGCATTTTTACCGTTATTTCCGAGGCTCGGTTCGCAGGCCGCGCGGCGATGCTGGGGACCCCAAGACCTGCCTTGTCTGCCCGAGTCGAGCCGGTTTGTACAGGCTTTGCTGCAACAGTCCCATGGCTAGAATGAAACCGAGAGGCTTGTACACGCTATGAAATTGATCGGTTCAGTCACCAGTCCCTACGTTCGCAAAGTGCGCATCGTGATGGCCGAGAAAAAGCTCGACTATCAGTTCCTGCTTGAAGACGTTTGGGCCAGTGACGCCATTCTGAAGATGAATCCCCTGGGCAAGGTGCCCTGCCTGGTCATGGAAGGCCAGGACTCGATCACCGGCGCGGTGTTCGACTCGCGTGTGATCGTCGAGTACGTCGATACCTTGTCGCCCGTGGGCAAGCTGATCCCCGAGCGCGGCCGCGAGCGCACCGAGGTGCGCACCTGGGAGGCTCTGGCCGATGGTGTGCTCGATGCCTGCGTGGCCGCTCGCCTGGAAGAACACTGGGCCGGCCGCACGCCTGAGCAGCGCAGCGCCGCCTGGGTCGAGCGCCAGATGGGCAAGGTTCACGCCGCCCTGGTGGCCATGAACCAGGGCCTGGGCGAGCGCGCCTGGTGCTCGGGCACGCATTTCTCGCTGGCCGACATCGCCGTCGGCTGCGCCTTGGGTTACCTGGACTTCCGCTTTCCCGCCCTCGACTGGCGCAGCGAGCACGCCCACCTGGCCCGCCATTTCGACAAGCTCAGCACCCGCCCCAGCTTCATCGACACGGCACCGCCGGCCGCCTGAACGGCGCATTCGATTCAAGAACTAAAAGGGCCTTGCAGATGCAAGGCCCTTTTTTCTTGCCCTGAGCTGGCGCGGCTGTTGGCGGGAGTGAGGGAGGCATGACGCGGACATGAAGCGGGCATGAAAAAAGCCCCGCCTGAAGACAGTGCGGGGCTGGGTGCCTTGAGGCGCCGCATGCCCTGGGGCTGCGGCGCTGAGCGGGGCGAAGGACTTACTTGTTGCAGGTTTCGGACTGGGGCACGTTCTTGGACACGGCCACCAGGTCACGGATGTCGACCACGCCGTCGCCGGTGATGTCGGCGCGCGGGTCGAAGCCGGGCTGACCGACGCGCTTGCCCAGGGAGGCGCGCACGATGGACAGGTCGGCGCAGCTGATGCTGCCGTCGCCGTTGGCATCGCCGTACAGCTTGATGCTGAAGTCGGCATTCGACACGTCGAAGAAGACGTTGTCGACCGCTTCCACCTTGATGCGGGCCTTCTCGGCGGCCAGCACCGGCAGGGTGACCGAGCGGCTGCCGTTGTTGGGCACGGCGGCGGCCAGCACATGCGGGTAGGTGTAGCCGCCGTCGGTGGACAGGCTGATCTTCACCTGGCTGGCGTTGACCGGTGCCACATCGGTGTTGGCCACGCTCCAGGTCACGGTGTAGGCCGTGCCGCTGTTCAGCTGTTGCGCCGTGTTGGGCCAGGTCACCAGGAAGGGGCCGGCGTTCGGGGCCAGGATTAGCTGGGTGTTGGCGCTGTTGACGCCACCGCGGCCGTCACGCGCTGTCAGGCGGAAGTTCAGCGAGGCCGGGCTGGCGTTGGTGCCTGCGAAGCCGACATACGCTGCCGTCGGCAGGTACTCCGAGTAGCAGTCGATCTGCGCGCCCGTGGCGGTGCCGGAGACCGTCGGGCAGGCGCCGGTTTCGGCATTGGTGTTGTTGGCCAGGATTTGCGCCAGATCCGGGAACACGCGGGTCGGGTTGTTCGACACGAGGTTCTCGCCAGGCGAGTTGTACTTGACCGTGTCGGCTTCAGTGACCTCAGCACGCAGACCGAACTGGCGGAACAGCGGGCCGTTGGTCTTGCCATTGGTCAGCAGGCCGGTGCCGGTGGCGGCGCCGCGGTCGTTTTGTTCCCACAGATAGCTCAGGGTGTCACCATCGGTGTCGCTGGCGCTGCCGGTCAGGGCAAACGGCGTGCGCACCGGGATGGTGTAACCCGCGGGGGCGTTCACGACCGGGGCGGAGTTGCCCGTGGCGCTCAGGCTGCCGCGGCGGTTGGTTGAGCCGCCGGCGGCGAGTTCGCCGACATAACCGGTCACGCCAGCGGTGGCATTGACCAGCTCGACCGTGGGCAGGTTGGTGCCGGCCAGGCTGCCGCCGAAGCTCAGGGTGAAGGCGGTGTCAGTCAGGGCACTGACGGTGACGGTGCCACCCGCAGGCCAGCTGGGCAGGGCTTCCAGTGCGGCCTTGATACCGGCCGTGGTGAAGTTGGTGCCGCGCACGATGGCTGCGCTGTCACTGCCGGCGTAGCGCAGCTGGAACTGCTGGCCGTTGGTGTTGAAACCACGCAGCACGGCCATCTGGCTTTCGCTGATCACGGTTTCGGCGCTGGTCGTGTAGGCCATGATTTCATCGAAGCTGCGCTGCGACCAGTAGGCGTCGCTGTGCGGCTGCAGATTGTCAGTGCCGCAGATGCCGGCATAGGCCATGATGGACGAGCCCGAGCCCGGCTCCACCGAGGTGCCGGGGTTGCGGTTACCGCCGGTGCAGCTGCCGGTCACGCCGTTGAAGGTGTGGTTGCCGGCGAACTGGTGGCCCATTTCGTGGGCCACATAGTCCACGGCGAACAGGTCACCCACGGGTGTGGGCAGGCCCGTGCAGCCCTGGGCCTTGGCGCTGCCGCCAACCACGCCGAGGCTGGCGATGCCACCACCGCCGGCGCCGACACCGATGTGGCCGATGTCAAAGTTGCTGGCGCCCACGAGCAGACCGATGACCTGGCGGGTGCGCGTCAGGGTGGCCGAGGTGCAGCTGACGCTGGTCGAGGGGAAGCAGGCCGTGCCGCCGCAAGGACCGTTGGGGTCGGAGAACTGCGCGGCGGTGTTCAGGTTCAGCGCATCGTTGCTGGCGACCAGCACCAGACGGATCGCGGTTTCGTCTTCGTAGACCTGCGTGACGCGGTTGATCAGCGTGACCTTGGCGGCCGTCACATTGGCGGCGCCGTGGAAGTTGGCATAACCCGGGTCGGACAACAGGGCCAGGCGGTAGGTGCGCAGCTGGGTGCCCGAGGCGGCCGTGGGGCTCTGCGACTCATCCACCACATGGTAGGCGGCGGTGGCGGTGGTGTGGCCGTCGCTGGCGCTGATTTCGTAGGCGCCGAGGTTGCGCGAAGGATCGGCTTGCACCGAGGTGCTCACGGTGCCTTCTTGATCGGCCACGACCGTCAACGTCTGGCGGGCGCTGCTGTCGGTCTCGGGGTTGCGCACGGTGATCGTCACGGTGGCGCCAGGAACGAAGCCGAAACCGCGCACTTCCACGGCATCGCCAGCATGGTAGAAGCCGCGGGTCAGGTCGATGTGCGCTTCATTCAGCAGGGGCTCGCGCAGGCTGCTGTTCGGCTTGGGCAGATCGCGGCTGTGGTAGCTGGCGTAGACGCTGTCGTCCTGATGGAAGTAGGGGTCGATGTACCAGTTGCCCTTGGGCGTGCGCACCGAGGCGTGCAGGCCATGCGGTGTCATGTCCATGCGCACGGTGGCTTTGGGATCGTCGATGCCGCGGCCGGCGTAGGTCTTGATCTCGGGGTGCTTGTCGGCCAGGGCCTGTTCCATCACCGGCGACTCGACCAGGGTGAAGCGCTGGAAACCACCATCCGGGTGCGGCAGAGAGATGGTCAGCGGGCTCAGCTGGCCGGCGGTGGTGCGCTCCAGCGGCGCGCCGGCCGCGAAAGCGGCCATGCCGTTGCGGTCCAGCGTGGTGGCGCGGAACTTGGTGGGCTGGACATAGGGCACAGCGCCTTTGGCCGAGACCTTGGCTTTGCTGACCTTGGCGTCTTGCCAGAAGGCGCCGGTGGGCTGGGGCGCCGCAGCGCGCAAGCCGCTGTCACGGGCGATCGGGGCGGCCAGGGCGGCAGGCGCGGCGATGGTGCCGGCCAGGGCCATGCTCAGGGCCAGGATGCTGCCGCCTTGGCGGCGGAACTGGGAAGACGGAGGCAGTTTCATGTGGTGTCCTTTTTCGGGGCAAACTGGCTGGGGTTCGTAGGGGTGATTCGCGGGTGCGATCCACTTCGAAAACTCACGTAACGCAAGATTTCCGAGGACCGGCCATGCGACAGCCCGTGAACAAGTGCACGAAGATAGATGACAAGTTCTTGAGCTGTATAGAGGGTCAATCCTCATGACTGTGCGTTCACGCCGGCCGGGTATGCCCTGGCCTTGGGGGCTGCTGGCTCTCTGTTGCAGCCTGCTGGCTGAGGGGCCCGCCGCGGCCGGAGAAGCCCCAGGCAATGGGTCCGCCCCCCCGATTCAGGTGATCACGCTGGAGCGCGACTGCATCACTTGTGCGAATAGCAGCCGTTTGAGCCTGCATCGCAATGGCACAGCCCAGCTCACGCACACCGGCAAGGCCCGGCTGGGTGGTGTCGATCGCCACTCGCGTGCCACATTGGCACGCGCCGACTTCGATGCCCTGGCCGCCTTGCTCGAACAGCAAGGCTTTTTTGCCCTAGCCGAGAGCTACGACGACCCCGACACCCGCGATGGCGCCTGGGTGAACTGGCAGGTGGAGCGTGGTGCCGAAGTGAAACAGGTGTTCTGCCGCAGTGGCTTGGAGCCGGCGGCCCTGCTGCGCCTGGAGGCCGCCGTGCAGGCCCTGCAAGCGCGCCTGAACTTCAACCCTGAGCCTTGAACAGGGGGTGTGCGCACAGGGGCTGGGGAATCCCCCCGTATCGAAGGCCTCGCGCTGATGAAAGACTCCGGATCACGAAGAACGTCACGTTCTGTTCATCCAAATACAGTTCCGCCAGGGAGCGGTCGTGCTAGCGGTGGCCCAGACCAAGGGCGCGAGCCGATCGAACCTGCCAGAACAGTGGGCCCCGGGCCAGAGGAGAAATTGATGCTGATGAAAAAGTTGAATTTGAAGAAAAGCGCCGCCGCAGCCCTGGTGCTGAGTGCCCTGGCTTCGCAGGCCTGGGCTGATCCCAGCGTGTCCATCCTGGCCACGCCGGACCCGGCTGTGCAGGGCTCGACCGTCGGCATCGACATCCTGGTCTCCGGCATCAGCGATCTCTATGGCTACCAGTTCAGCCTGAACTTCAACCCGGCCATCCTGCAAGTGCTGGGTGTGACGGAAGGCAGCTTCCTGAGCACCGCCGGCAGCACCTTCGGCAGCGTCGGCACCATCGACAACACCGCCGGCCAGATCAGCTACATCGCCAACACCTTGCTCAGCGCCGTGCCTGGCGCCAACGGCAGCGGTGTGCTGGCACACATTGATTTCAATGTGACGGCCGTGGGCAGCAGCGCGCTGAGCTTCTCGGACGCCCTGTTCCTGAACTCCAATCTGGGTGACATCACCGTGCAGCTGAACGGCCGCACCCTGGATACCGTGGCCGCCGTGCCGGAGCCCTCGACCTATCTGATGCTGGCCGCCGGCCTCGTGGGTCTGGTGGCTTGGCGCCGTCGCCAGCCGGCCTGAGTTCCACTCAGTCGGGTCTGCAATGCGCCTTCGGGCGCATTTCTTTTTTGGGGCGCAGGGCATGCCCGGCGGCAGCGGGCCGCACGGCCCTTGGCCTAAACTTGCAGGCTTCTTCGCCACAAGCAGCAGGAACCCACCATGAACGCTCGCGACCCCTCCTTGCCCCTGCAGCCCGATCAGGCCAGCGCACTGGGCGAGTTCGCCTCGCGCGTCTGGGATGAAGAGATCGTCCCGGCGCTGACCCAGTACATCGCCATCCCGGCCAAGAGCCCCATGTTCGATGCCGATTGGGCCGCCAACGGTCACATCGACAAGGTGCTGCGCGATGCCGCCAGCTGGGTGGAGAGCAAGAAGGTGGCCGGCCTCAAGCTGGAGGTGATTCGCCTCGAAGGCCGTACGCCGGTGATCTTTTTCGAAGTGCCCGCCACCAAGGCCGACTGCCAGGACACCATCGTCCTCTACGGCCACCTGGACAAGCAGCCCGAGTTCAATGGCTGGCGCAACGACCTCGGCCCCTGGACCCCCAAGTACGAAGACGGCAAGCTCTACGGCCGCGGCGGCGCCGATGACGGCTATGCCGTCTATGCCTCGCTGACCGCCATCATGGCGCTCGACAAGCAGGGCATCCCGCGCCCGCGCTGCGTCGGCATCATCGAGACCTGCGAAGAGTCGGGCTCCTACGACCTGCCGGCTTACATCGACGTGCTCAAGGAGCGCCTGGGCAATGTCTCCCTGGTCGTCTGCCTGGACTCCGGCGCCGGCGACTACAACCAGCTCTGGCTGACCACCTCGCTGCGCGGCATGGTCAGCGGTGTGCTCAAGGTCGAGGTGCTCAGCGAGGGCATCCACTCGGGCGATGCCTCGGGCGTGGTGCCGTCTTCCTTCCGCATCCTGCGCCAGGTGCTGGATCGCCTGGAGGATTCCAAGACCGGCCGCCTGCTGCCCGAGAGCTTCCACTGCGAGATTCCCACGGCCCGTGTCGAACAGGCCCAGGCCACGGCCGCCATCCTCAAGGACGAGGTCTACAAGCGCATGCCCTGGGCCTGCGGGGCCGACGGCGGCCCGGTGCTGCCGATGACGGCCGAGCCGGTCGAGGTGCTGCTCAACCGCACCTGGCGCCCGACCCTGTCGGTCACCGGCGTGGACGGCTTTCCCGAGATGAAGAGCGCCGGCAATGTGCTGCGCCCCTTCACCGCCTTCAAGCTCTCGCTGCGCCTGCCGCCTCTGGTGGACGGCAACGAGGCGGCGCTGCGCCTCAAGGCCTTGCTGGAAGACAACGCGCCCTACAACGCCAAGGTCACCTTCGTGCCCGATGGCCGCGCCGGGGCCTACGGCGCCACCGGCTGGAACACGCCGGACCTCTCGCCCTGGCTCAGCCAGGCGCTCAACGAGGCCAGCGAGGCGCATTTCGGCGCGCCGGTCGGCTACATCGGCCAGGGCGGCACCATCCCGCTGATGAGCATGCTGCAAAAAGGCTTCCCGGCCGCGCAGATGGTGGTTTGCGGCGTGCTCGGCCCCAAGAGCAACGCCCATGGCCCCAACGAGTTCCTGCACGTGCCCTACGGCAAGCGCCTGACGGCTGCCGTGGCGCAGGTGATGGCCGCCCACCCCTGAGTTTTCGCCCTCGGGCAGACTCCATAACAAAGGCCTCGCAGCCTATGCCGCGAGGCCTTTGTGTTTTTTGGGGCTGGCGCCGGCTTTAGCGCAGGGTGAAGCCGGTGTCCACCATGCCGCCTTGCAGGTCCTGCAGCAGATGGGTCAGCGGTGACAGCTGCACATAGCGGGTGCTGACCTTGATGGCATAGGCGAACAGGCGCGGCAGGTCTTCGGCATAGTGCGGCTTGCCGTCACGGTGCTTGAGGCGGCAGAACAGGCCGAGGATCTTGAGGTGGCGCTGCAGGCCGCACCACTCGACCTGGCGCCAGAACTCGCCGAAGTCCTCGTTCACCGGCAGGCCGGCCTTGCGCGCCTGCTCCCAGTAGCGGATGGCCCAGTCCAGCTCCTGCTCTTCGTCCCAGGAGATGAAGGCATCGCGCAGCAGGGAGGCGAGGTCGTAGGCGATGGGGCCGCGCACCGCGTCCTGGAAGTCCAGGATGCCCGGGCTTTGTTCGCCGCAGACCATCAGGTTACGCACCATGTAGTCGCGGTGCATGGCCACTTGCGGCTGATCCAGCATGTTTTGCACCAGCACCTGGCAGCTGTGCTCCCACCACTTCAGCTGGATCTCGTTCCACTGTTGGCCGTACTCCTTTTGCACGCACCACTCGGCAAAGATCTGCAGCTCGCGGCGCACAAAGGCCTCGTCGTACACGGGCAGCTGGCTGGCATCCATCTGCAGCTGCCACTGCACCAGGGCCTGGCTGGCGGCGCGCATCAGGGGCTGGATGCGGGCCTGGTCACCCGCAGCTTGGGCCTGCAGCAGCACCGGCAGGTAGGTGCTGTTGCCCAGATCGCTGAGCAGCAAAAAGCCTTGGGCCTCGTCGGCCGCGATGACCTCGGGCGCATGCAGGCCGTGGCCCGCCATTTCGGCGGCGATGCGCACAAATGGCCGCACGTCGTTGGACTCGGGCGGCGCGTCCATGACGATGTAGCTGCGCCCCGCCGCGTCGTCCAGGCGCAGGTAGCGGCGCGAGCTGGCGTCGGCATTGGCCTCGCGCAGGCTGGCGGGCTGCAGCCCGAGTTCGGCCGGCAGCTGCGTCAGCCAGCTCTGGAATGCGTCGTGGCGCTGCGGGTTGGGCCAGGCGATGGTGGTCATGGGGAGGGCGGCGCGCAGGGCGCGGGTCGGCGGTTGAAGGGCAGGGAGCGGCAGGGTGTCCGAACAGGCTTGGGCGGCGATACGGACCCGGGGGCTGCCGACCGCGGCCAGCCGCAGCAGGTGGCAGGCGGCGGCCTCATGGATAATGGATTTTACAAACCGCGAGCGCTGGCTCGGCGCCGGGCTTGCGAGCCGCCGTGCCCTGCCGGCTGCGCCGCGCCCCGATTCAATCTTCCTGCCATCACCTAACGACGCCTGCCGACGCTGTGCCGCGCCCCCTGTCCCTGAACCCCTCGACCCTGGCGGTCGCCCGTTGCTGGCCGCGTTGGGCCTGGCTTTGCCTGCCCATCAGCCTCTCGGTCGGCACGGCCGCCGAGGCGCAGGAGGCAGCGCCGCCTGCGGCGGCTGCATCTGCCGCATCCGCAGCGACCCCTCAAGCACCGGCTGCCGGCGCCAAGCTCCGCCCGACCATGGTGCTGAGCAAGCGGGCTTCCGACAGCGCTGGCACCGGCGAGAACGTCAGCAGCGGTGGCAGCAGCAAGCCCGCTCTGGTGATGAGCGCGCGCAGCGTCAGCACCCGCATCGATCAGGAATCGGTGGCCGAGGGTGAGGCTGAGCTGCGTTACGGCGAGCTGCTGCTACGGGCCGAGCGCCTCAGCTATGCCCAGGTGGACGATCTCGCTCGCGCCACCGGCGGGGTGGAAGTCAGCCGCGCGGGCAGCGTGTTCCGCGGCCCCGAGCTCAGCCTGTATGTGAACCGCTTCGAGGGTGAGTTTCTCAACCCCAGCTATTTCTTCTCGCAAACCGGTGGCAGCGGCCAGGCCGAGCGCCTGCGCTTCATCGACGCCAAGCATATGGTGGCCGAGGGCGGCAGCTACAGCAGCTGCCCGGTCGAGGACGGCCAGCCGCAGCGCGCCTGGGAGATCAGCGCGCGCAGCCTGAGCATGGATTTCGAGGCCAACGAGGGCATCGCCACGGGCGCGGTGCTGCGCTTTTACGGCGTGCCCATCCTGCCGGCGCCGACCCTGAGCTTCCCGCTGGCCGGCCACCGCAAATCCGGCTGGTTGCCACCCAAGATCAGCTGGGACAAGCGCAGCGGCGTCGAGTTCGGTGTGCCCTATTACTGGAACATCGCCCCGCAACGTGACGCGACGCTGATGCCGTTTGTGATGACGCGGCGCGGCGCTGGCGTGGACAGCGAATTCCGTTATCTGGAGCCGCAGCATGCCGGCGAGCTGAACCTGGCCCTGCTGCCCTCCGACCGCCTGGCCAAGCGCTCGCGCTGGGCCTTCCATGTGCTGCAGGACGGCGAGCTGGCCATGGACTGGCGCTACCGCGTGCGCGCCGAGCATGTCTCCGACGACGACTATTGGAAAGACCTGCCCGAGCGCATCAAGAGCCAGACCCAGCGCCTGCTGCAAGCCGATGTGCAGGTGGACCGCCGCCGTGAGTGGTCCTGGGGCGAGGCCCATGCCTACGCCCGCGTCCAGCATTGGCAGACCCTGCAGGGCCTGGATCCGCTGACCCGTTTCGATTCACCCTACCAGCGCTCGCCGCAGATCGGCCTGCGCCTGAACACGGCGGCCGATGACTCCGTGCTTGACGGCTTCCGGCCCTGGGGCCGCAAGGCCCGGCTCGAAGGCGCGGTGGAGCTGGAGTACAACCGCTTTGACCTGCCTGATTCGGCGCCCGCCAGCCAGGCGCGCGCTGGCGGCCAGCGCGTGCACCTGCTGGCCCATGCCAGCGCGCCCATGGGGGGCGCCGCCTGGTGGTTGATCCCGCGCGTGGAGCTCAACGCCGCACATTACCTGCTGGACCAGCCCGGCGCCGACGGCCTGCGCTCGACCGGCCGCACGGTGCCCACCTTCAGCCTGGACCATGGCTGGATCTTCGAGCGCGAGACCCGCTTGTTCGGCCGCTCCCTGACCCAGACCCTGGAGCCGCGCCTGCTCTACGTCAACACGCCATATCGGGCGCAAGACCAGCTGCCGCGCTTCGACTCGGCGGCCAAGGATTTCAATTTCGATTCCATCTACACGGCCAACCAGTTCTCGGGCATCGACCGCGTGTCGGACGCCCACCAGCTGACGGCCGGTGCGACCAGCCGCTGGGTCAATTCCAACGAGGGCGATGAAGTCTTGCGCCTGGGTCTGGTGCAGCGCTTTCAGTTCCGCGACCAGCGCATCACGCCCGACAACGTGCCGATCAAGCAGCGTTTCTCCGACCTGCTGCTGCTGGGCGCGGCCCACCTGAACCCCAAGTGGTGGCTGGACGGCGCCCTGCAGTTCAACTCCGACAGCGGCCGCTCTGAGCGCGCCGTGCTGCGCGCCCGCTACTCGCCCGGCACCTTCCAGACCGTCAGCGTGGCCTACCGCCTGGCACGTCAGCAGAGTGAGCAGGTCGAGCTGGCCTGGCAATGGCCGCTGTTCGGCAAGGCTTCGCGGGGCGGCGGTGGCAGCAGCTGCTCGGGTGCCTGGTACAGCGCCGGCCGCGTGCAGTACAGCCTGCGCGATCGTCGCCTGACCGACTCGGTGCTGGGCTTTGAATACGACGCCGGCTGCTGGGTTCTGCGGGTCGGCGCCGAGCGCCTGTCCACCGGACGCGCCGAAACGAACACGCGCTTGATGCTGCAGATGGAGCTGGTGGGCCTGTCCCAACTGGGCTCCAATGCGCTCAAGGTCTTGAGGGACAATATTCCCGGTTACCGACGACTGAGCTCTGAGCGCTCGGCAAGCACTGAAGCCACCTATGACTGACCTGTCGATTCGATCCATTTCTCTTGCGCTTGCTTTGCTGTCGGCGAGTCTGTCCGGCGTGGCGCAAACGCGCGCGGCTGACCTCAAGCCCGGTGACTACATCGCCGTGGTGGTGAACCAGGACGTGGTGGCGGCCAGTGAGGTCATCCAGCGCAAGGCCCGCCTGCGTGAGGAAGCGCGCCAGCGCGGCGACCGCATGCCGGACATGGACGCCCTGCACAAGCAGGCGCTGGAAGCCATGATCGAAGACCGGGTGCTGGTCACTTTTGCGCGCGAAACCGGCGCCAAGGTCGACGAGGCCGAGCTGGACCGCGTGGTCGGCAACGTGGCTGCGCAGAACAAGCTGACCATGCCCCAGCTGATGGAGCGTCTCAAGGCCGATGGCCTGGATTTCCGCACCTTCCGCGAGAACCTGCGCGACCAGCTGATGACCGAGCGCGCCCGTGAGCGCGAGGTGCCGGCCCGCATCCGCATCACCGATGGGGATATCGATGCCTACCTCGACAAGCGCCGTGAGCAGCTGACCACCTCGGGCCAGCTCAATCTGGCCCAGATCCTGGTGTCCGTGCCCGAGGGCGCACCGGAGGCCGTGGTGGCCGAACGCCGCGCCCGTGCCGAAGCCGCTGCCGCTCGCATCAAGGCTGGCGAAGACTTTGCCAAGGTGGCCAAGGAAATTTCGGAGGATGGCAACAAGCAGCTCGGCGGTGAGATCGGCCTGCGCCCGGCCGATCGTCTGCCCGACGTCTTTGTGCAGCAAGTCAAGGGTTTGAAGACCGGCGAAGTGGCCGACACCCTGCTGCGCAGCGGTGCCGGTTTCCACCTGCTCAAGGTGGTGGAGCGCCAGGGCGCCGAGTCGCTCAACTCCATCGTGCAAACCCGGGTTCGCCATGTGCTGCTGCGCCCCTCGGCGCAGCTGACGCCCGAGGTGGCGGCCCGCCGTCTGGCTGAGTTCAAGCGTGCCATCGAATCCGGCCGCACCAGCTTTGAGCAGGTGGCCAAGGACAATTCGGAAGATGGCAGCGCTGCCGACGGTGGCGACCTGGGCTGGATGGCGCCGGGCGTGCTCGTGCCGGAGTTCGAGCAGGCCATGAATGCCCTGCCGTTGGGCGGCCTGTCTGAGCCGGTGCAGTCGCGTTTCGGCCTGCACCTGATCCAGGTGCAAGAGCGCCGCACCGTGCAGATCGAGCCCAAGCAGCTGCGCGAGCAGGCCAAGGCGGCCCTGCGTGAAAGCAAGTACGAAGAGGCCTACCAGGAGTGGATCAAGGAGCTGCGCGCCCGCGCCTACGTCGAAGTGCGCGAGTGGCTGGACTGATCGCCGGTCGCCCCTCCCTGACGACCGATTGATTGAACGATCACCGACGAAGGCGCTTCGAGAACTTCATGGCCCAACACATTGCCCGCAAGCGCTTTGGTCAGCATTTCCTGACCGACGTCCACATCATCGAGTCCATCTGCGACGCCATCGACCCGCAGGCCGGTGAGGCCTTGGTCGAGATCGGCCCGGGCCTGGGCGCCATGACCCTGCCCCTGCTGGAGCGCATCCCGTCCTTCAGCGTGATCGAACTGGATCGCGATCTGGCCGCCCGCCTGCGTCAGCGCCCCGGCCTGGACGTGATCGAGTCCGATGTGCTCAAGGTGGATTTCGCGGCCCTGGCGGCCGCCAAGGGCCAAAAGCTGCGCGTGGTCGGCAATCTGCCCTACAACATTTCCACGCCCATCCTGTTCCACCTGCTCGGTGCGGTCGACCATGTGGTCGATCACCACTTCATGCTGCAAAAAGAGGTGGTGGATCGCATGGCCGCCTCGCCCGGCTGCAAGGACTACGGCCGCCTGACGGTGATGCTGCAGTGGCGCTACGCCGTCGAGGCGGTGTTCGATGTGCCGCCCGAGGCCTTCGACCCGCCGCCGCGCGTGATGTCGGCCATCGTGCGCATGCAGCCCTATGCCCAGCCGCCTGCCATCGACACCGCCTTGATGGGCGAGATGGTGGCCGCTGCCTTCTCGCAGCGCCGCAAGCTGCTGCGCCACAGCCTGGGCGTCTGGCTGACCTCACGCGGCTTCAGCGGCCATTTCGACCTGCAGCGCCGGGCCGAAGAGGTGCCGGTGGCGGAGTATGTGGATCTGGCTCAGCAGCTGTCCAAGCAGGCTTGAGCCGCAGACCGCAGCCGCACGCGTTTCGCCCATGAAAAAAGGAGCCCGAGGGCTCCTTTTTTTGACCCGCAGTCGCGCAGGGTGCTGCGCGAGCGGATCCGGTTTTGCAATGCTTGACGCGGCTCAGGCGGCGCTTAGCCACATGGCGGTGTCGAAGGCGCTGCTCATCATCGGCATGTTCATTCCGAAGTTGGCATTGGCTGCCGCTTTGGAATTCTTGGCGGCCGGCTTGGCTGCAACGCTGGAGGCCTCTTCAGTAGCCCGCTCCCATGACCCGTTTTCTTGGGAGCGGGCTACTGAAAAGAATAGAAGCACCTGAACTGGACTTTTCGGTCGCCCCAGTAATCGGCAGCTTCTCGGAAGACATCGAGCAACTGCTCGCGCGCTTCGCGGTCGAATTTGGAGTTGTCGGGCAGCTGTTCCAGCACCACGACAAAGCCAGGCTGGGCGCCCGACTTGTGAACCAGATCGGTCATGCAGTCATGCAGGGCGTCCAGGTTCTTGCCGAAGTGGGCGGGGAACAGGAACGCCTGGGCGATGGCTTCCAGCACATCCTGCTTGGACTGTGCCTCGCTCAGATTGGCGTACAGAAAATGCTGGCCAGCATCCTGTGCGGCGTGCATCAAGTCCTCTACGCGGTAGGCCCGTATGGCCTGCACGATATTGGGACGGACGGTCTGCAAAAGCATGGTCGCGATCCTCCTATATAGTCACAGAACTTTTTATCGCCGCCGGCTCGCTGCAGGGTTTCAAGGCTGGACGCGCTTGAAACTGCTGTAGTGGTCGTCGGTGTAGTAGCAAACATCAGGACGCGTTGGGGGCAATCCGCCACAGACCAGACGTCGGGCACCGCGATTGCGGGCACCGGGCGTGCGGACGGTGTACTCGTGGTAGTAGCCTCGGGCCTGGCGCGGCAAGATGCGCTCGCGATTGCCGAACACGGTGCCGTCTTTGGCGTAGGGGAAGGGTCCCCCGGCAAGAATCAGACGGTGCGTGGTTTGGGCTTCGCGGGGCAAGGCCGTCAAGGCCACCGATTCCAGTGACGGATTCGGCGAGGCGACCGGTTCTTTGGCCTGCACTTGAGAGCTGATCGACGCAGCAGCGAGCAAAATCGCTGCAAGGCCAGAGCTGCGCCAAGTGGGCCGCCGAGGCAGCCAAGAGAGCAAAGACACGGGTTTACCCTGTTCCTGAAAGCATGATGGTACCGAAAGTGCCCGAAAACCTCAAGCGGGCACCCCGGGGATCGGCGTGTTCAAGGGTTTTGTGAGTGTGCGCACACAGCCGCTCGAGCGCTGATATTCACAGCAATTCCAAGCGCTGCAGACCCCTGGTGAGTTCTCACAAACTTTTGTAAATAGTCGTGCCACGGGGCGCTCTGCGGTGCGCTTCGCGGGGCTTTTTTCAGCCCTCGGGTGGGTGGCTGCGCCGGCTTGGTGCGTGGTCGAAGCCGAAATCCGGGACAAGCCATCGCGGCCGGCCCCGGCGCTTCACTGCGCCATGGGCCGGCTGGGCTGCTTGGCGGGTTGCCGAGGGTTTTCAGCGCGCCGCGTTGGCGTCGGCCACGGTCAGGGCGGTCATGTTGACGATGCGGCGCACGGTGGCCGAGGGCGTCAGCACATGAACCGGCTTGGCCGCGCCCAGCAGCACCGGGCCGATGGCGATGCCGCCGCCGGCCGCAGTCTTCAGCAGGTTGTAAGCGATGTTGGCTGCATCAATATTGGGCAGCACCAGAAGATTCGCTTCGCCGCTGAGCGTGCTGCGCGGCATGGTGGCGGCGCGGCTGACCGGATCCAGGGCGGTGTCGCCATGCATCTCGCCGTCCACTTCCAGCCAGGGGGCTTGCTCGTGCAGCAGGGCCAGGGTCTGGCGCATCTTCAGCGCGCTGGGGTGGTCGCTGGTGCCGAAGTTGGAGTGCGAAAGCAAGGCCACCTTGGGCTGAATGCCGAATCGCACCATTTCCTCGGCGGCCATCACGGTGATTTCGGCCAGTTGCTCGGCCGTGGGGTCGTAGTTGACGTGGGTGTCGACCAGAAACACCTGGCGACCCGGCAGCATCAGACCGTTCATGCAGGCATAGACGGGCACGTCCTGCGGGGTGCGCGGGCAGCCGCCTTCATGCTTGCCAATCACTTGATCGATGTAATGCAGATGGTTGGCCGTCGTGCCCCAAGTGCCGCACAGCATGCCGTCGACTTCACCCTTGTGCAGCAGCATGGCGCCGATCAATGTCAGGCGGCGGCGCATTTCGATCTTGGCCACTTGCACCGTCACGCCCTTGCGCTCGGTCATCTGGTGGTAGGTCTGCCAGAAGTCGCGGTAGCGGTGATCGTTCTCGACATTGACGACGTCGTAGTCGCGCCCCTCTTGCAGGCGCAGGCCGAAGCGCTCGCAGCGCTCGGCGATCACGGCCGGGCGACCGATCAGTGTGGGGCGGGCCAAGCCCTCGTCCACCACCACTTGCACCGCGCGCAGGATGCGCTCCTCTTCACCCTCGGCATAGGCCACGCGCTTGTTCAGTGCCCGCTTGGCCACATTGAAGATGGGCTTCATGGTGGTGCCGGAGGCGTAGACAAAGCTTTGCAGCTTTTCGCGGTAGGCGTCCATATCGGCAATGGGTCGCGAGGCCACACCCGAGGTCTGTGCCGCCAGGGCCACGGCCGGCGCGATCTTCATCATCAGGCGCGGGTCGAAGGGCTTGGGGATCAGGTACTCGGGGCCGAAGCTCAGATTGGCGCCGGCGTAGGCGGCCGCCACCACCTCGCTCTGTTCGGCCTGGGCCAGCTCGGCAATCGCGCGCACGGCAGCGATTTCCATCTCGTCATTGATGGTGGTCGCGCCGCAGTCCAGGGCGCCGCGGAAGATGTAGGGGAAGCACAGGACGTTGTTGACCTGGTTCGGGTAATCGGTGCGGCCGGTGGCCATGATGGCATCGTCGCGCACCGCCTTCACTTCCTCGGGCAGGATCTCGGGCGTCGGATTGGCCAGGGCAAAGATCATGGGCCGTGCGGCCATCTTGGCGACCATGGCGGGCTTGAGCACGCCGCCGGCCGACAGGCCCAGGAAGACATCGGCGCCTTCGATGGCGTCGCTGAGCGTGCGCTTGTCGGTCTTTTGGGCGAAGCCGGCCTTGTCCGGGTCCATCAGCTCCACACGGCCTTCGTACACCAGGCCGGCCAGGTCGGTCACCCAGATGTTTTCCTTGGGCAGGCCCAGCTTGACCAGCAGGCCCAGGCAGGCCAAGGCCGCGGCACCGGCGCCCGAGGTCACCAGCTTGACCTGCTTGATGTCCTTGCCCAGCACCTGGAGGCCGTTCAGGAAGGCGGCGCCCACCACGATGGCCGTGCCGTGCTGGTCGTCGTGGAAGACGGGGATCTTCATGCGCTCGCGCAGCTTGCGCTCGACGTAGAAGCAGTCCGGCGCCTTGATGTCTTCGAGGT
The DNA here is from genome assembly GCA_002255955.1 of Burkholderiales bacterium PBB2. Classification (GTDB taxonomy): domain Bacteria; phylum Pseudomonadota; class Gammaproteobacteria; order Burkholderiales; family Burkholderiaceae_C; genus Paucibacter_A. The sequence goes on from NKIM01000008.1 coordinate 150,195, forward strand.
TGATGCCGCCGAAGGTAGGCTCCAGCGCGGCGATCACATCGACCAGCTTGTCGAGGTCGTTCTCCTGGATTTCCAGATCGAAGACGTCGATGCCGGCGAACTTCTTGAACAGCACGCCCTTGCCTTCCATCACCGGCTTGGAGGCCAGCGGGCCGATGTTCCCGAGTCCCAGCACGGCGGTGCCGTTGGTGACCACGGCCACCAGATTGCCGCGCGAGGTGTAGCGGAAGGCATTGGCCGGGTCGGCCACGATCTCTTCGCAGGCAAAAGCCACGCCGGGCGAGTAGGCCAGGGCCAGGTCACGCTGGTTGACCAGCTGCTTGGTCGCGGCAATCGCCACCTTGCCCGGGGTCGGGAACTCGTGGTACTCCAGCGCCGCTTGACGCAGCTGGGCGGTTTTCTGTTCGGATGTGGACATGGTGCTGGCTTTCTTGGGCATTCGCGAGGAATCCGCCCCTGCGGCTGCTGCGAGTTGCAGGCAAAACGGTCGGCGATTGTAGGAGTCTCGTTTGGGCAGAGTGTGCGGGCAAAGTGTGCGGGTAAACGGCGCCGCCGGGATACGCGAAACTGCGCATCTCGACGGCCGACGCAACCGGGATACTCAGCCGGCCTGAGCTTTTACGCATTTCTTGATGCCCGGACCCTGCTTACGGGCTTGGCCGACCCTGGGACCGCAGCGCTTGAACGATTCCGCCCACCTCCATCCGCCGCTCAACCCGGCCAGCCGCCGGGCTGCGGCCGCCGCGGCTGCCCGCGATGCGGCGGCGCGGCCCTGGAGTTGGCGCCGCGCCGTGCTCTGGGGGGCGCTGATCACCCTGGTGGTCGTGGCGCAAGGCCTCTTGGTCGCGCTGACCCTGAGCTACGAGGACGCGCGTGCGCAAGAGCATGTGGACCAGGTGGCGGCCGAGGTGGCGGCCCGGGTCAAGCAACTGGCGGGCCAGGATTTGCAAGGCCTGCAAGCCCTGCTCTGGCAGGAGCAGCAACCCCAGACCAGCGCGCTGCGCCGCCTCAACGACGCGGCCGAGCTGCTGCGCCGCACCCGCACCCTGCTGCGCATCGAGTTCCGTGACGCCAAGCTGCAGGTGCTGGACGCGGCCGAATCGCCCTACGTCTCGCCCCTGTTCCGCCAGCTGGCGCGCGGCCAGATGCAGCTGGAAACCGAGCTGGCCTGCGCCGCCGCTCAGCGCCAAGGCACCCAGCTTTACTCACGCAGCTATTTCGTCCCCTTGCCCGACGGTGAGGGCCTGGAGGTGGTGGATCTGTGCCTGCCGCTGATGCGCGCCGGCGTGCTGCAGTCGCATCTGGTGGCCACGCTGAGCCTGCGCCATCTGCTGGAAGAAGCCGTCACGCAAGACCTGGCACGCGGGCACGAGCTCAGCTTTGTCGAGGGTGACGGCACCCGGCTGGCGCGCACCGGCCTGGCGCGCGGCGCCGGCATCTACCTGGCCGAGCGCCTGGTCGATCTGCCGGGCCTGACCCTGCAGCTCAAGGTGGACGCCACCACCGGCCGGCCCAAGCTCATTCCCAACCTGGCCACCGCCTTGGTGCTGGGCCTGTCGCTGAGTCTGTTTGCGCTGCTGCTGCTGCTGGCACGCGATGGCCGGCGGCGCGCCATGGCCGAATCGGCGCTGGCGGAATCGCTGGCCTTTCGTCATGCCATGGAGAACTCGCTGATCACCGGCCTGCGCGCCCGCACCATGGCCGGCAGCATCAGCTATGTGAACCCGGCGTTTTGCGCCATGGTCGGCTTCAAGGCCGAGGAGCTCTTGGGCCACGGTGCGCGGCCCGACCTGCCGGGCGACACGCCGCCTTACTGGCCGCCCGAGTTTGTCGACGAGTACCGCCGCCGCCATGCTGACCGCAGCGCCCGCTGGAAAGCCGACAACAGCCCCGGCGGCCAGGACCCGCGCCAGGGCTTCGAAACGGTCTTCATGCGCCGCAATGGCGAGCGCTTTCCGGTGCTGATCTTCGAGGCGCCTCTGCTTGACGCTCAGGGGCAGCAGCCCGGCTGGATGCGCGCCGTGCTCGATGT
>NKIM01000009.1 GCA_002255955.1 Burkholderiales bacterium PBB2
GGGAGCGAAGTGAGTTATGCGCCAGCCCCGAGGCGCGAGCAGCACAGGGAAGTCGGCCCGGCAGGGCCGACCCCGGAACCATGAGCCTGGCAGCGGCACGGGCTGCAGGGCCTCACGAAAAAACCCAAGGGCTGTTTCGTGCCAAAAACCGAATCCACCTCCCGCCCGCGAGGGTTTGTCTGCGCCCACCGCACCCAGCGGCGGTGGCCGGCGGCCAAGATAATGTGCGGCGCGCATTGAACTCGCTGGCCTGGGCCCGAGCTCAGCGCGCCCGTCCCAGCTCCGCTGCCCCTGGATTGCCTGCCGCCCGCATGACCGCCCCTCGTCCGCCTGATCTGCCCCGCTCCCGCCAGCCTTGGCTGTGGATCCCCTCGCTGTACTTCGCCCAGGGCCTGCCCTATGTGGTGGTGATGACGCTGTCCGTGGTCATGTACAAAAACCTGGGCTTCAGCAACACCGACATTGCGCTCTACACCAGCTGGCTCTACCTGCCCTGGGTGATCAAGCCGCTGTGGTCGCCGCTGGTGGAGCTGCTGGGCACCAAACGGCGCTGGATCGGTGCCATGCAGTTCCTGATCGGCGCGGCCCTGGCCGGTGTGGCCCTGACGATTCCGGGCGAGCGGGCGCTGCAGATGACGCTGGCCCTGTTCTGGCTGATGGCCTTTGCCTCCGCCTCGCACGACATCGCCGCCGATGGCTTTTACATGCTGGCCCTGCCGCAGCGCAGCCAGGCGGCCTTTGTCGGCGTGCGTTCCACGTTTTACCGCCTGGCCAATATCGGCGGCCAGGGCGGCCTGGTCTATCTGGCCGGTGAGCTGCAGGAGCGCACGGGCAGCATGGTCACGGCCTGGTCCTGGGTGTTCGGGGTGATCACCGCCTTGTTCGGCCTGCTGGCCCTGTGGCACAGCCTGTTCAGCCTGCCCCGACCGGCCAGCGACCGGCCCTCGGGTGTGCAGCCCGCCCAGCTGCTGCCCGAGTTTGTGCGCGTGTTTGCGCTGTTCTTCCAGAAGCCCGGCATCGCCGTCATCCTGGGCTTCCTGCTGCTCTACCGCTTCCCCGAGGCCCAGCTGCTCAAGCTGGCCACGCCCTTTCTGCTGGACCCACCCACAGCCGGCGGCCTGGGCCTGAGCACCAAGCAGGTCGGCATCGCCTACGGCACCGTGGGCCTGACGGCCCTGACCCTGGGCGGACTGGTCGGTGGCTGGGTGATCTCGCGCGTGGGCCTGAAGCGCGCGCTCTGGCCGCTGGTGCTGGCCATGCATGTGCCCAATATCGCCTTCCTGGCCATGGCGCTGTGGATGCCCGCCAATCTGTGGCTGATCAGCGGTGCCCTGGCCGTGGAACAGTTTGGTTATGGCCTGGGCTTCACCGCCTACCTGATGTACATGATTCTGGTGGCCGAGGGCGAGCACAAGACCGCGCACTACGCCATCTGCACCGGCTTCATGGCCCTGGGCATGATGCTGCCCGGCATGTGGAGCGGCTGGCTGCAGGATCAGCTCGGCTACACCGCCTTCTTTGTCTGGGTGCTGGTCGCCACCCTGCCCTCTTTTGCCATGGCCGCCCTGCTCAAGATACCGGCTGATTTCGGCCGCAAGGCGGAGGCCCCGTGAAGCGCCGCCAGCTTCTGGCCTGCGGGCTGTCTCCCGTGATCGGCACGGGCCTGGGCTTGGCCGGCTGCGCCGAGGCCCCGCTGCGCCTGCCGCCCCTGCCCGGTGAGCTGCGCCTGGAGCCCGCGCCCGAGTTGCTGGCGCAGGCGCCGCTGCCGCTGCGCGAGTTCCGCGCCGTTTGGGTGGCCACGGTGGCCAATATCGACTGGCCCAGCCGCAAGGGCTTGAGCAGCGCCCAGCAGCAGGCGGAAGCCATCGCCCTGCTGGACCTGGCCGTGCAGCTGCAGCTCAATGCCGTCATCCTGCAGGTGCGGCCCAGCGCCGATGCCTTGTTCGATTCGCCCCTGGAGCCCTGGAGCGAGTACCTCAGCGGCAGCCAGGGCCAAGCGCCCGAGCCCTTCTACGACCCGCTGGCTTTCTGGATCGATCAGGCCCACCAGCGCGGCCTGGAGCTGCACGCCTGGCTCAACCCCTTCCGCGCCCGCCAGAGCCAGGCCAGCAGCGCCGCCGCCGCCCAACACCTGAGCCGCAGCCAGCCGCAATGGGTGCGGCGCTATGGCGACCAGCTCTGGATCGACCCCGGTGAGCCCGCCGCCGCCGACCACACCCTGGCCGTGGTCGAGGACCTGCTGCGCCGCTACGAGATCGACGGCCTGCACCTGGACGATTACTTCTACCCCTACCCGGTCAACGACACGGCCGGGCGCGAGCTCGATTTCCCAGACGAACCCAGCTGGACCCGCTACCGCGAGGCCGGCGGCACGCTGAACCGGGCCGACTGGCGGCGCCAGAACGTGGACCAGCTGGTGCAGCGCCTACAGCAGGCGGTGCGTCGGGTTCGCCCCGAGGCGCGCTTCGGCATCAGCCCCTTCGGCATCGGCAAGCCGGCGCTGCGCCCTGAGGGCATTGCCGGTTTCAGCCAGTACGACAAGCTGTATGCCGATGTGGAACGCTGGCTGGCCGAGGGCTGGGTGGACTATCTGGTGCCCCAGCTCTACTGGCCGATCGCGCAAAAGGCCCAGGCTTTCGGCCCCTTGCTGGACTACTGGCATGGCCAGAACCCGCTGGGCCGCCACATCTGGCCGGGCCTGTTCAGCAGCAAGGTGACCGACAAGGCCGACAGCTGGCCGGTGGACGAGCTGCTGCAGCAGATCGCCCTGCTGCGCGAGCGCCGGCCCGGCAGCGGCCACGCCCACTTCAGCATGGTGGCCCTGGCGCAGAACCGGCGCGGCCTGGCCGATGCGCTGCGCCAGCAGGCCTACAGCCAACCCGCCCTGGTGCCGGCCACGCCCTGGCTGGCCGGGGCTGCAGCGCCCGACTTTCACGCCCCGGACTGGCGCTGCCATCGCGACGTCCAAAACAACGGTGAGGCACAGCTGATCCTGCGCCTGCAGCCCGGCACCAGGCATGCCGGCAGCTGGCGCTACTGGGTGCAGATCCGCCATGCCCGCGAGGGCTGGCGCAGCCGCCTGATGGGCAGCCAGGCCGATGGCAGCGCCGAGCTGCGCCTGCCGGCCACCGGCGTCGAGGGCCTGGTGCTGCGCGCCGTCAACCGGCTCGGGCAGCTGGGCCCTGCTCAGGCCTTGCGCGTGCCCGGCGGCTGATCGAGGGCACCGCGGGCGCCGCCGGGGCCGTCCATCTCGGCCAGGCTGGCAAACTGGCTCAGCGGCAGCGGCAAGGTCTCGGCCTCGGCGTGGTTGGGTGCCACGCGCGGCAGCAGCAGCTCGAAACAGCTGCCCGTGCCGGCCTCGCTGTGCAGATGGATCTCGCCACACAGCACATTGCTGACCAGGTTGTGGCTGATGTTCAGGCCCAGGCCGCTGCCGCCACGGCCCATGCGGGTGGTGAAGAAGGGGTCGAAGACGCGCGGCTGGATCTCGGCCGCGATGCCGCAGCCGTCGTCACGGATGCGCAGGCGCACATGCTCGGCGTCGGGGCAGTCCGCCTGGATCTCCAGCCGCCCCTGCTCGCGCCCCTCGAAGCCATGGATGGCTGCGTTCTGGATCAGATTGCTCAGCACCTGGCCCAGCGCACCGGGATAACTGTCCATCTCCAGGCCCGCCGGGATGTCGACCTGGATGTCCAGCGGCAGGCGCTTGAGCGTAGGTTGCAACGTCATCAGGATGTCGCGCACCAGCTGATCGAGCGCAAACACGCGGCGCTGGGCGCTGCTGCCATCGACCGCCACCTGCTTGAAGTTCTGCAGCAGCTCGCTGGCCCGCTCCAGATTGCCTTGCAGGATCTGGCTGCCGCTGCCCAGGCGCTGCAAGAACTTGCTCAGCTGCGAACGGCGCAAGCCTTGCTCGACATCGCGGGCCATCTGCTCGGCATCGGCGGCCAGGGTGCTGGCGGCCAGGCGGGCATTGCCGATGGGCGTGCCCAGCTCGTGGGCCACGCCGGCGACCATGCGGCCCAGGCTGGCCAGGCGCTCGGCGCGCAGCAGGCTGCTCTGGGTCTTGCCCAAATCGTCCAGCGCCAGCACCAGCTCGGCATTGCTGGCGTGCAGCTCGGCGGTGCGCTCCTGCACCCGGCTCTCCAGCTGATCGCGGGCCTCTTGCAAGGCCTGGGCGTCGCGCTTGAGCCGCGCCTCGCGCTGCGCCAGCTCCGCGCCCATCTGCGCGAAGCTGCGGCCGAGGTCACCGAGCTCGTCCTCGCGCAGCTCCGCCTCGCCGTGCGCGATCTCAAACCGCCCCTCGCTGACCCCCTGCACGGCGCTGCGCAGCTCGGCAATCGGCCGGCTGATCTGGCGCCGCACGATCCAGCCCAGCAGGCTCATCAGCACCAGCAAGGCCACGGCCCCGACCAGCAGGATGTTCTCGCTGCTGCGCGCCACGCCCGCATCGAGATGGGCGCGGGGATAGACGCTGACGAACAGCCAGTCGGGCCCGGCAATGCGGGCCACGCCCAGCAGATGGCGGCCATCGGCGCTGAGGCTGACAGCAGCCTGGCCTTCGGCCGGCGGCGCCAGGGCAGCGATTTCATCGAGCAGGGGATCGCGGATCTGGTCGAGCTTGAGCTTGCCCTGGGCCGCCTCGATGCGCTCGGCAAAACCGGGGTGGGCAATCAGGTGGCCATCGCGGCTGAGGATCAGGCTGTAGGTGCCAGGCAGGCTGTCGCTGACGGTGCGTTTGAGCAGACTGGCGACCGACACATCCTGCGAGACGCAAGCGATCCAGCGCCCCTCGAAATCAATCGGCAGTACGGTCGACACCATGTAGATGCGCGCCTTGTCGTCGTAGTAGACCGGGGTCCAGCGATTGCTGCGGCTGGGGTTGCGTTCAGGCGAGGCGCCGGCCACCGGCGGGTAGTCGAAGTTGTTGGTCTCCGGCGTGGCCTCGGCGCCCCAGTTGACCGAGGGCGAGAACATGATCAGGCCCTGGCCCGGCAGGTCGAAATAGGCCGAGTAGTAGCGCGCCGTCAGCGGCGGGCCCCATTCGCGCAGCAGATCGAAGGCCACCTGGGTCTGCCACATCAGGCTGTCGTTCAGCTCGGCCTGCGCGCGCAGGTAGACGCTGGGCAGGCGGCGGTGGTCATCGAGCTCGGGGCGCAGGCGCAGCAGCTGGTCGGGCGAACGGGCAAACCAGCGCCGGAACTCGCCCTGCCAGCCCAGCGGCCGGGCAGCCGCCAGGCGGCGCAGATACTCGGTGCGCAGCAGCTCGACATTGCGTTCGGCGAGGGCAAAGTCTTCGCCACTGGCGCGCGCCCGCTCCATGACGGTGCTGCGCAACTCCTCCATGGCCTGGGCCTCGACATCGCGCTGGCTGACATGCTGGACCAGCCAGGTCAGGCCCAGCATGCTCACGATCAGGGCCAGGCTGAGCCGCCACAGCAAGCCACGGGCCAGGGTCGCATCGACATGCGCCCACGCTTTCGCCCGCTGCCACCCGCCCGTCCATCGCCCCATCCGCCATCACCTGCTTCAAGTGGAGGAGGCTGGATCATGCCGCAAGCGCGGCGCCCTGGCGGTGGCGAAATCCCTCGCTTTCAGCCCAGCCAGTGCAGCCAATGGCCGTGGGCGTGGGACCATGCCAGGGCGCGCTGTGCCCGCCGGCCGTCAGCGGCCATGGCTTGCAGGGTCCAGAGCGTGGCGCTCTCGGCCGATTCGCCATCGGGCGCCGGCGGCAGATCGAGGCCGGCGGGGCGCAGATCGGCGGTTTCGGCACTGAGCCAGAGCAGGCCGTGCCGGCGCATCAAGCCTTCCACCTCAGCCCGGTGGGCGGCCAGGCTGGGTGTATCGAAATAGGCCAGCACCCAGCTGTTGAACAGCACTGGCTGCACGCCGGCCGGCAGCGCCTCCAGCCAAACGGCCAGGCTCCGCAGGCCCTGCTCGACCCGCTGCACCGGGTGGCGGGCAGCTTGCGCCTGCGCCAGAGCCTGGTCCAGACGGCGCGCCCGGGCGCGGTCGTGCGGCCAGAGGCAGGCACGCAGCCAGCGCACCGCGTCCTCGTCCTGCACATCGACCGGCGCCAGATCCACCCCCAGCCGGGCCTGCAAGCGCCAGGGCGTGCGCGGCGGCTCGGCAGCGCTGCGCCACTGGCAGGCCACGGTGGGCCGCTCCGGCCCCGCCGGGGCGCCCAGCTGGAACTGGCCGTAGTCATAACGGTAAGCATCAACGCCCAGATTGAGCCCGGCGCTGCAGCCGAAATCGAACAGGGCCAGATCCTGCCGGCCGGTCTGGGCGGCGATGGCGCTGAGCGCCGGCCAGAGCACGGCGCAGCGGCCGATCTCGTTGGTCTGGGTGCTGCGCAGGCGCAGGTGCTCGAGCAGGCGCGGCCGCTCGGCGCGCACAAAGCGGTGCAGGCTGTCCGCCAGCGCCGCATCGGGCGCGCGCTCGCCGCCCACGCTGGGGTAGTAAGCCGCCAAGTCATGCGGCACGCCGGCCAGCACCCGCTCGTGCAAGGCCGCCAACAGCAAATTGGGCCGGGCCTGCTTCGGAACCCGCACATGGGCCATCAAGGCTAGCAGCTCGGGCGAATCAGCCACGATCTGGCACAGGGCTACGTAGAGCGGCTCGTTCGGGCATTCCTGCACCGCGAACTGGCGGTACTGCCGGGCCCAGCGCTGCAGATCGGTGGAAGGGGTCAGGTCGTCATCCATGCGCCCAGCTTACGAGGCCGAGGCCCGGCACAATGTCGGGCACCCGACATTCGAGCAAGCACGCGTCTTTTGCCTTCACCATGGACCGTCCGCCCCCAGCCACCAGCGCCAACGCCAACGCCGCCTTGCGCGCCCTGATGTGCGCCAACTTCCCCGAGCTGGACGGCGCACAAATGCCGGCCGAGGCCCTGCTGCAAGGCAGCGTCAGCCTGCGCCGCCTGGCCCGCGGCCGCACCTTGTTCGCTCAAGGGCAGCCGGCCTTGGCCTTCTACGGCCTGGTGACGGGCGAGATCGAGGCGCGCTTCACCGGCCTGGACGGCACGGTCTCGGTGCTGGAGCATGTGCAGGCGCCGCGCTTGTTCGGCCTGGCGGCCTTTGCGGCCGGCCAGGCTGCCAGCTATGAAACCCTGGCGACGCAGAGCAGCCAGGTGCTGGTGATCGGCTCGGCGGCTTACACCTTGCTGATGGACCGCTGGCCCGGCTTTGCGCGCGCCCTGATGGCCGAGTTTGCGCGCCGCTACGACGGCACGCTGCGCCTGCTCGAGGCCTCACGCCACCGCAGCGCGCCCGAGCGCTTTGCCCTGGCCCTGGCCCAGCTGCGCCGCGACCGCGCCGCCGGCCCGCCCGATGCCCAGGGCTGGCAGACCTTGCGCGCCACCCAGGCCGAGCTGGCCGCCGTGGCCAACCTCTCGCGCCAGACCATCAACCAACTGCTGCAGCAAGCACAAGCCGAAGGCCGGCTGCGCTGCAGCTATGGCCAGCTGCATCTCCGCATCGTGAGCTAGCTTCGACAGCAGGCCGGCAGCCAGGTCGGCGGCGCCGTGCCGGCAAACAGACCCAGGCGCGCCGGCGCTTGGCCCGGCCGGTGTACAAAGCTGCCCAAAAGCTGGTCCCACAAGGGAATGGCCGTGCCGTAGTTGTGCGCCTCGGCCTCGACCACGCTGTGGTGCCAGCGGTGCAGCTCGGCGCTGCCGATCAGCCAGTTCAGCGGCCCCAGGCTGCCGCGCAGATTGGCATGCACGGCCAGGCCCTGAACCTGCAAAAACAGCGCCGCCCACAGCATCACCTCGGCGCTGAAGCCCAGCAGCAGCCAGGGCAGCAGGCGCGCCGCCTGGTTCCACGCCACATTGAGCGGATGGGCCAGCACGGCATTGGCCGCATTGAGCTTGGTCGGCTGGTGGTGCAAGGCATGAAAGCGCCACAGCCAGGGGCTGTGATGTGCCCAGCGATGCAGGGCGAAGAGGCCCAGCTCCCCCAGGACAACGGCCAGGGGCAGGGCCAGGCCGGGGTGGAGATCCGCCGCCAGCCCATGCCCACCCAGGACTGAGCGCAAGGCCAGGCCGCTCAGCAGCAGGCCGGTGAGGCTGTCCACCAGGGCATTGAGGCCGAGAAAGCCGCCATCACGTGCCAGCTCCGGGCCGCGGGCCTGCCAGTCCTTGCGCAGCGGCCACAGCCGCTCAGCCAGCATCAAAAAAGCCAGGGAAGCCAGCCCCAGCAGGGCCAGCACCTGCTCCGGCGGCCAGGCGCGCAAGGCCCAGGCCGCTGGCGGCAGGGCGGCCAGCAAGAGCAGATGCGGCCAGTTCACGGTGTGCAAGCGGCGCGGCACGCTGGTGCCTGTTTTCAGATCGGTGTTCATGGGAGTGCATGCTGGGGCCGCCCGGCGCCCCATGCATTAACCTCGGTTCATGTCACGCTCCGAGATCGCCGAAAGCCCCGCCCCCTGCCCGATTTGCGGCGAGGCCTTGCTGGCCCAGCTGCAGCAATCGCCCGCACGCCTGGCTCGCTGGGCGGCGCTGCCGCGGCTGCCGCTGAAGCGGGGTCAGGTCTTGCTGCGTGCCGGCGACACACCGGCGGCACTCTGGTGGGTGGAGCTGGGTCTGCTGCGCGCCAGCCTGCTGGACGCGAGCGGCCGCGAGCGCAATCTGGCGTTTTACCCGGAGCAGCAATGGCTGGGGCTGCCGGGCGCGCCACAAGCCAGCGCAGTCACCCTGGAGGCGCTGGAGCCCAGCCGGGTCTGCGTCCTGCCCTATGCCGAGCTGCAGCGCTGGCAGGCCGAGGAGCCGACCCTGGCCGAGCTGCTCTGGCAGGGTTTGAACGCCCAGCTGCAAGGCCAGCTGCGGCGGGAACAGCAATGGCTGATGCTGGACGCAGGCCAGCGCTATCTGCGCTTTCTGGCCGAGCAGCCCGCGCTGGCCCGGCGCCTCAAGCAGCGCCAGCTGGCCAGCCATCTGGGCATCACCGATGTGGCCTTGTCACGCATCCGGCGGCGCCTGCGCGAGCAGGCCGAGGGGCTCAAGCCTTGAGCGCAGCCTCGATATCGGCGCTGATCTTCTCGGGTGCGTCATTGGGCGCATAGCGCTTGATGACCTGGCCATCGCGGCCGACCAGGAACTTGGTGAAGTTCCATTTGATGCCCTCGGTGCCCAGCAGACCGGGCTTCTCAGACTTGAGCCACTGCCACAGAGGGTGGGCTTCGGCGCCATTGACCTTGACCTTGGCCATCATGGGAAAGCTGACGCCGTAGTTCAGCTGGCAGAAGGAGGCAATCTCGCTGTTCTCGCCGGGGTCCTGGCCGCCGAATTCATTGCTGGGAAAGCCCACCACCACCAGGCCCTGGTCGCGATAGCGCTGCCACAAGGCCTCCAGGCCACCGAACTGGGGCGTGAAACCGCAGGCGCTGGCGGTGTTGACGATCAAGAGCACCTTGCCGCGCTGGCTGGCCAGGTCGGCGGGTTTGCCGTCGATGGAGAGGGCCTGAAAGTCGTAGACGCTGGCGGCCATGGCGAGGTTCCTTGTGATTCTTGGGAGGCGGAAATTCGCCTCAAGCCTGCATGGTAGCCGGGCTGGCCGGCGCTTGCTGAGCCGGCTTTTGCGAGCGCTCCAGGGCCGAAAGCAGGGCAGCCGCCAGGATGCAGGCGCCGCCCACCGCGGTCTTGAAATCCAGCTGCCCGCCGCCCAGCCACAGCGCCGACAAGGCCGCCACCGGCACCTCGATCAGCATGACGATGGCGGTGACATTGGCCGGCAGACGCCCGGCGCCGTACTGCAGCGAGAGGTTGGACAGACAGAACAGCACGGCCATGCCCGCCAGCGGCAACAACCAGCCGGCATGCGGCAAAGCCGGCCAGGCCACCAGGCCCGCGCCCGCCATGGCCGCCGCCGCGCCGCCGGCCACAAACACCCCGCCACTGAACATGGCCAGGGCCCGGGCATGGGCGCCGCGGGCCGCCTCGCGGCGCAGCATCACATTGTTCAAGGCAAAGCAAAAGCCACCGAACAGGCCCAGGCCATCGGCCAGGCTGCGCGGCCAGGGCAGGCCGCCGCCCTCGGGCGCCAGCACAAAAGCCGCGCCGCCCAGGGCCAGGGCCATGCGCAGGCCGGCCAGCAGGGTCAGGCGCTCACCCAGGATCAGGCGCGCCAGCAGCACCGCCCACAGCGGCATCAGATAGAACAGCAGCACCACACGCAACACATCGCCCAGGGCCACACCCCAGTTGAAGGCGGTGTTGGTCAGGCCGGCCGCCAGCATCACCACCCAGAGCGAGGGCGTGCCCAGGAACTCACGCCAGGCCTGGCGCTGGCTGAAGGACACGGCCAGCAAGGACAGCAGGTAGAGGCAGACCGTGGTCCACAAAGGGTGCAGGCCGGCCGCCTGGAACTGGCGAAAGGGCCACCAGGACAGGCCCCAGACCAGGGCGTTGAACATCAGAGCAAGAACGGGCATGGCAAGGAGAGCGGGCCGCGGTCAGGGCGGCCGAGACGGGTCGGAATGAGGGAGAGGGAGGCGGCCGCGGGCGCAGCTTTCATGACAAGCCGGCGACGCACCGCGGCAGGAGGGCCAGGCGAACACAGGCTCGGTTGGGCGGCCGCAACATGCCGGGAAAAAAGGACTGGAAAGCACCGAAAACAACTGGCAAGAAGACCGCTCGCCAGCCAACAATGCCCAGGGTTTATAGCATGGCGAAACAAGGCCGCCTGGCTTTCAATCGCAAGCAATCTGCAGGGGGCGCTTCACCCACTTGAAGCCACCGTCTGCCCGTCCGCAACGCTGAGTTTTTCTTGTTGTTGTTGTTCGCTACAAAGGGAGAGTCTTCCTTGGATCATCTGGCCTGCTTCAAGCCGGGGGACCTGTCGTCCACCTCGGCGCCCGACCTGACAAGCTACCGCTGGCGCCTGCTGGCCCAGGGCGACTCCTGGTTCTCCACCTCAGCCGCCAAGCTGAACGCCCATGCCAATCTGCTCCAGGAGATGGTCTTCAAGGCCCCGGCCTGCGCGATCAATTGCGCCGGCTCGGGCGAGGCGCTCAGCCATATGGTGGACCTGGAATCGGCTGCCGATTTCGTCAGCCTGCTCAGCGACGATGGCGCGCCGGTCTGGGACGGTGTGCTGCTTTCGGTCGGCGGCAATGACCTGATCGCCGCCGCCCAGACCCCCGCCCATGCGGCCGACGGCAGCGATGTGCCCCTGCACCTGCGCCTGATCCGCCACCAGACCGAGTGGGGCGCCCCATCCGCCGGGGTGGCCCGTTATTTTTCCGAGCCCGGCTGGCAGACCTACAGCGACTACCTGCGCACCAACGTCCGCCACCTACTGACCCTTCGCGACCAGGGCCCCTCGGCCGGCAAGCCGGTCTTCATGCACTGCTATGCCGTGCCCATGCCGCGCCCGGCCGGCGCTGACGACAGCGGACTGGGTGCCTCCGGCCCCTGGCTCTACCCCGCCCTCAAGGCCTATGCCCTGCCCAGCGCCGACTGGGCCGCGGTCAGCCGCCTGATGGTCTTCCACCTGGCCCAGCTGCTCAAGAGCATGGCGGCGGACAAGGAGCAGTTCCCAGGCCTGCATGTGTTTGACTCGACCACCGTGCCCCTGGCTCCGGCGACACCCGGCACCAGCGGCAGCAGCGGCGACTGGCACAACGAGATCCACCTGAACCACAGCGGCTGCTTCAAGATCGCCCGCGCGTGGTCGGAGCACATCGAGGCCGTGCTCAGCGGCGTCAAGACCGTGGAGCCGGTGCGCAAGCGGACTTGATCCAGGCTCCCCGGCGGGGCCAAAAAAACAAATCCCGCGGCAGGCGAAGTGCTTGCCGCGGGATTGTTCTTTTGCAGCTCAGCGTCGTTTCAGCGTGGGCTCAGTGGCACTCGTCGCAACGTGCCAGCACCAGCAGGCGCTCCACCTCTTCGCGGTGCTCGACGCAGTTGCGCTCATGCCAGCGCTTCACCAGCCACATGGTCACGGCCACGATCAAGCCGAGGATGGAGATGGCGATATAGGCCGACAAGCCGATGCGGGTCATGCCGGTGTAGAGCGCGCCCAGGCCGAGGATGCAGGCCTGCTCGTTGAAGTTCTGCACCGCGATGGAGCGGCCGGCTCCCATCAGGTTGTGCCCGCGGTGCTGCAGCAGCGCGTTCATGGGCACGACCAGGTAGCCGCCGATCATGCCCAGCACGATCAGGAAAGGAATTGCCGCCCACAGATGCGTGATGCCGTTCAGCACGATGATGAGCACGCCCATCAAAATACCCAGCGGGATGACCTTGGTCGCACGGTCCAGGCGCATGTAGATGGAGGCCACCACGGCGCCCACCGCCGTACCCACCGCCACCACGCCGCCCAGATTGGAAGCCTGCGTGGTGCTGTAACCCAGGGCCAGCGCCGCCCACGAGAACACGATGATGCGCAGATTGGCCGACACGCCCCAGAACAAGGTCGTGGTGGCCAGGGAGATCTGGCCCAGCTTGTCCTGCCAGAGGCGGGAGTTGCAGGAGGCGAAATCACGCACCAGCTCCACCGGGCTGTGCGCCAGCGGCTGCAGCGGCGCCTGGGTGCGCGGGATGCTCAAATTGAACACCGCGGCGATCACATAAAGAATCACCAGGCTGCTGATGGCGGCCTCGGGCGCGGTGTCGATGCCGGTGGTGATGAAGGGCATGTCCAGGCCCAGCAAGATGGGCGACAGATGCGGCCCCACCAGCTGTCCGCCGAGCAAAATGCCCAGGATGATGGACGCGATGGTCAGGCCTTCAATCCAGCCATTGGCCTTGACCAGCTGCGAAGGCGGCAGAAGCTCGGTCAGGATGCCGTACTTGGCCGGCGAATACGCCGCCGCCCCCAAGCCCACCACGGCATAGGCCAGCAGCGGGTGGGCGCCGAACAGCATCATCAAGCAGCCGAAGATCTTGATCAGGTTCGAATAGAACATGACCTTGCCCTTGGGCACCGCGTCGGCAAACGCCCCCACAAACGGCGCCAGCACCACATAGAACAGCGCAAACATCGGGCCCAGGGCCGGAATCTGCCAAGCCGGCGCTGCCGTGCTCTTCAACAACTCAATGGCGCCGACCAACAAGGCCTGGTCCGCCAGCGAGCTGAAGAACTGCGCCGACATGATGGAAAAGAAGCCTTTTTTCATGAACCCAATCGGTACTGCGGGGAAATGTCGAGCAATGAGCGAGACGACGGATGCACGCCGGCGGTCAAGCTGGGACGGTTGATTCCGGGTTTTCCCCAGGCTGCGGCCACGCCCGTGGCCGCGCCCGGTTTATAGCACGCAGCACTTTCACCGAACTTTTGCCATCCCGAGAAGCACAGGCGCGGGTGCCACAATATCGGGCATGCCACGTCCGATCGAAGCCCTCATCCACCTCCCCCACCTGGCCCACAACCTGGCCCGCGCCCGCGCCTGCGCGCCAGACGCGCAGGTCTGGGCCGTTGTCAAAGCCAATGCCTACGGCCACGGCATCGAAAACGTCTTCGAGGCCTTCCGGGCCGCCGACGGCATTGCGCTGCTGGACCTGGACGAAGCCCAGCGCGTGCGCGCCCTCGGCTGGCGCGGGCCCATCCTGCTGCTGGAGGGTTGCTTTGAAACACGCGATCTGGAGCTGTGCTCTCGCCTCAAGCTCTGGCACGCCGTGCACTGCGAGCAACAGATCGACTGGCTGGCCATGCACAAGACGCACGAGCCGCACCGCGTGTTCCTGAAAATGAACAGCGGCATGAACCGCCTGGGCTTCACCCCGCAAGCCTTCCGCGCCGCCTGGACCCGGCTCAACGCCCTGCCCCAGGTGGACGAGATCTCGCTAATGACCCACTTCTCCGACGCCGATGCCCAGCGCTTCGGCCAGGACGGCATCGCCCACCAGGTGGCCGCCTTCCAAACGGCTACCGCTGACCTGCCCGGTGAGCGCTCACTCTCCAACAGTGCCGCCACGCTGCGTTACAACCAGCTGGGCCATGTGCGGGCTGACTGGGTGCGCGCCGGCATCATGAGCTACGGCGGCGTGCCCGATTACCCCGAGCATGACGCCGCACACTGGGATCTGAAACCGGGCATGAGCTTGCGCGCCAAGGTCATTGGCGTCCAGCAATTGCAGCCCGGCGACACGGTCGGCTACGGCAGCAGCTTCACCGCCGACAAGGCCATGCGCATCGGCACCGTGGCCTGCGGCTATGCCGACGGCTACCCTCGCCATGCCGGCACCGGAACGCCGGTGCTGGTCGATGGCCAGCGCAGCCGCACGGTCGGCCGGGTCTCCATGGACATGCTGGCGGTGGACCTCAGCGATCTGCCCCAGGCCGGCTTCGGCAGCGAGGTCACGCTCTGGGGCCAGAGCAGCCGTGGCGCCGTGCTGGGCATCGACGAGGTGGCCAAGGCCGCCGGCACCATCGGCTATGAGCTGATGTGCGCGGTGACCAAACGCGTGCCCGTCACCGTGGTGCACGGTGACTGAGGCCCACCAGGCGGGGCAGCGATGAACCTCGCCTGGACACCCGCCGACTGGGAGCTGGATTTCAGCTTCATCCGCGCCAGCGGCCCGGGTGGGCAGAACGTCAACAAGGTGTCCAGCGCCGTGCATCTGCGCTTTGACATCCAGCGCTCGAGCCTGCCACCGCTGATCAAGCAGCGCTTGCTGGCTCTGTCGGACCAGCGCATCAACAGCGAGGGTGTGGTGGTCATCAAGGCCCAGGACTCGCGCAGCCAGGAGGCCAACCGCGCCGAGGCCGTGGCCCGCCTGCAGGAGCTGGTGCAAAGCGTGGCCCACACGCCCAAAGCCCGCAGGGCCACCAAGCCCACCTGGGGCTCGCAGCAGCGCCGCCTGGCCGGCAAGGCCTTGCGCAGCGGCGTCAAGGCGGGGCGGGGGCGGGTCCAGGGCGACTGAAACCTAGGGTTCACCCTCGGTGCGTGCAGCTGGGTCGGCGCAGTTTGCAGTTCGTCGCAGCCCTCTGGCCCGGGGCGGGCTGCTTGCGCACACTGGCTTCCATGGCAGCTCGCCATGCAAGCAAGACCGGAGCCCACCATCATGTCCCTCAGCAACGAACTCGAACGCCTGGCCGAACTCCATCAACGCGGCCAACTGTCCGACGAAGAGTTTCAGCGCGCCAAGGAGCGGCTGTTGCAGGGTCAGGCGGCCAGCCCCGAAGCCGGTGCCCAGAACCGCAGCTCGTCCGCGGCCGACGCCGGCCTGGGCTCTGCCATCAACCGCCTGCAACGCAGCCGCGAGGAGCGCTGGCTGGGCGGCGTCTGCGGTGGCCTGATGGCCGTCAGCGGCACGGCCGCCTGGATCTGGCGCCTGCTCTTCCTGGCCTTGCTGTTCTGCCACGGCGCCGGCCTGATCACCTACCTGGTGCTCTGGCTGCTGGTGCCCGAAGCACCCAAGCCCGTCCCGGGCCTGGGCTGGCACAACGACGAGGGCACTCGCAAAGCGCCCTCGCTCTGAGCCCCGACTCAATCGACGCGGAAGGCGAACTCCTGCTCGAAACGATGGTTGCCCGGGCAGACGTAATGCTCACGCAGCGTGCCATCCACCGCCGCCAAAAGCAGGCGGCGGGTCTTGGCATCCATCGCACCGCGCGCGACCAGCACTTCGATGGCCACCACCCGGCCCTCGCGCACGGTGGCCAGGATCTTGAACACCGCCTCACCCGTCCAACTGACGGCAGGCAGCTCGGGCCGGGCCATCTGGGTGCAGACCATGCCTGCCTGGCGGATCGCTGGCTCGGCCACCGGCGGGTTCATGACCGGCTCGACCACGGCCGGCCGTGGGCTGAAGTCCACCACCGGCGGTCCGTCGTAGCGGGTCACGATGTCGTTGGGGCTGGGATCGCGCTGGATCACGAAGTCGGGTACGGGCACCTGGGGCGGCAAAGGGATGTCGCGCAGCTGCTGAGGCAGATTCACCGGCACCGGCTGCTGCACGGGGTCGGGTGGCTTGGGCGTGTCGATCAGCACCTGCACATCGGTCTTGGCCGGCGGCTTGGGCAGGCCGGGCCGGGCAAAGCCCTGGATCAGACCCACCACCAGGGCCACGTGCACCAGGGCTGCAAAGCCCAAGCCGGTGTAGCGGGCCAGACCGGGCTGAGGCTTCAGCCCCGCGTCGAACACCGTAAAGGTGGTAGAGGACATAGAAGAGGAATCGAACTGCGGGGCATGCTGCGGAGTCATGAGAGCCATCCTTTCGATCAAAGCAAACGCGTCTTCAAGCCAGGGCCGCGGATCCTCGGAACCGCCGGCCTGAACCCAGGCTAAAGACCCGCCCGCCCCGGCGTCAACGGCGAAAGCGGCCGTGCGCTGCGTCTGTGGCCGCACACAAACAAGCGTGGCCATGACCTCCGGGACCCTGGCGCCTCTGTGCCAAGCTCAGGGGTGCGCCGCCCCCGCTTTCGCTGCCGCAAAGCCCGTGGCGCCCATTTCTGGAGCGCCCACCATGCCCGACACCCACACCGCAGCCCAGCGGCTTGAGCACGACAGCTTTGGCGACATCGCCGTGCCGGCCGATCACCTCTGGGGCGCGCAGACGCAGCGCTCGCTGCAGTTCTTCGCCATCTCCACCGAACGCCAGGCCCCCGAGTTGATCCATGCCCTGGTGCTGGTGAAGAAAATCAGCGCCCGCGTCAATGGGGAGTTAGGTCTGCTGAGCGCCGACAAGGCCGCGGCCATCGTCGCGGCCGCCGATGAAGTGCTGGCCGGGCGCTGGGCCGAGGAGTTTCCGCTCTCAGTCTGGCAGACCGGCTCGGGCACGCAGACGAATATGAACGTCAACGAGGTGCTGGCCAACCGCGCCAGCGAGCTGCTCGGCGGCGTGCGCGGACCGGCGCGGCGGGTGCACCCGAACGACGAGGTCAACCTCGGCCAGTCCTCCAACGATGTCTTTCCCACGGCCATGCACATCGCTGCCGCGCTGGCCATCGAACATCAGCTGATGCCGGCCCTGGACGAGTTGCGCAGCCAGCTCGACCTCAAGGCCCAGGCCTTTGCCGACATCATCAAGATCGGCCGCACCCATCTGCAAGACGCCACGCCGCTGACCCTGGGCCAGGAGTTCTCGGGCTATGTCACCCAGCTGGCGCAAGGCCGCTTGCACCTGCAGGCCGCCCTGCCCCACCTCTACCAGCTGGCCCTGGGGGGCACGGCGGTTGGCACCGGCCTGAACGCCCACCCGGCCTTTGCCGCACGGGCCGCGGCCGGCATCGCTGAGGCGACCGGCCTGCCCTTTGTCAGTGCGCCCAACAAGTTTGAGGTGATGGCGGCGGCCGATGCGCTGGTGCACGGCCACGGCGTGCTCAAGACGGTGGCCGCCAGCCTGATGAAAATTGCCAACGACATCCGCTGGCTGGCCAGCGGCCCGCGCTGCGGCATTGGCGAGCTGCAGATTCCGGAGAACGAGCCGGGCTCCTCCATCATGCCGGGCAAGGTCAACCCGACCCAGAGCGAAGCGCTGACCATGATCTGCTGCCAGGTCTTCGGCAATGACGTGGCGCTCAACATCGGCGGCGCCAGCGGCAATTTCGAGCTCAACGTCTTCCGGCCCATGATGGCCCACAACTTCCTGCAAAGCGCCCGCCTGCTCAGCGACGGCGCGCGCAGCTTCGCCCGCCACTGCGTGGCCGGCATCGCGCCGCGACGTGCGCGCATCGAGCAGCTGCTGAACGAATCCCTGATGCTGGTGACGGCGCTGGCGCCGCACATCGGCTACGACCGGGCCAGCGCCATCGCCAAGCACGCGCATGCGCATGGCCTGAGCCTGCGCGAGGCGGCCCTGCAACTGGGCGAACTCAGCGGCGAACAGTTCGACCAATGGGTGCGGGTCGAGGACATGGTGGGGCGCTGATCTGAAGCGAAAAAAGGCGAGCCGCCCGTTCCGGGCGCTCGCCTTGTGGCATTCAAGCGGCAGAAAAAGCCGCAGGCTTGTTTCGCTCAGGCCGCAGCACTGGCGCCGCGACGGCGGCGGCTCAACGCACCCAGCCCGGCCAGACCCAGGGCCATGTAGACGTAGGTGGCCGCTTCCGGCACCGCCGTGACGGAAAAGTTGATCGGGATCTCGATGCCCTGGCCGTCGACCACCTGCAGGTCGAAATGCTGGCCCTCAAAGAAATAGACGTTGAAGTGACCGGTATCGCCGCCGCCCACATCGAACAGCAGGCCGGCTTCACTGAAGTAAGTGCCATCGTTGACGAACTTGTTGTCGTAGAGGAAGTTGCTGTCTTCCCCCAGCGGCACCAGGCCAAGGATGGTCTGGCCATTGCGCGTGCCGCTGATGCTGAGGATGTCCTCGGGCACCAGGGCGGCACCGCCGGTGGTCAGGGTGCCGGAAGCGGTCACGCCCGAGCCGCTGTAGGACCAGGCCCAGACCGTGTCCGCGTGGGCCAGGCTCGAGGCCAGCAACGCGGCACCACTCAGCAGCAGAGCTGCGGCTTGCTTGAACAATCTCATGACTTTTCCTTTGTTTCAAACGGCCTCACGGCCCGTGAGCACTCAACAAAAAACCCCGGTCCCAAGGTAGGCCGGGGCTTGGACATCGTCAAGCGGGCAAAGCCGGAGAGGGCTTGCCCGGGGGTCTGCGATCAGCCTTCGCGGCGGCGGCGGGCCATGAAGCCGAGCACGCCCAAGCCCGACAGCAGCAGGGCATAGGTGCCCGGTTCCGGCACTGCAGCCACGGTGGCCAGGGTCAGGTTGTCGGCCGTGGGCCACAGGAAGCTGCCGGCCGGCTGGGTGGCGGCCAAGGTGGCGGACAGCAGCGGGCCATCGGACACAAAGCCAAGGAAGCTGCTGGTGGTGGCACCGGTGATGGACTGGGTGTAGGTGCCGCTGGCATCGGTGGCGGTCAGCACCACATCGCCGGCTGCGAACAGGCCCGAAATGTTGGAGCCGAAGAAGTTGCCGCCGAAGGCGCTCACGCCGCCGGTGAAGTTGTTGAAGGTGATGACGTCGGTGGCGGTGTTGGTGGACAGCCAGGGATCGGCTGTGGTGCCAGCGCCGAAGAAGGAGGTGGTGGTGACCGAGGCGGTGTAGCCGTAGGCGCCCGCATTGCGGGTGATGGGGCTGGGCGTGGAGCCGGTGATGGACAAGCCGGTGAAGGTGTCAACGCCGGGGGCCGTCACCGCGGCCAGAAAGGCGGCCTGCGAGGTGTAGACGGTCACAGAGGCTTGCGCGGCGCCGGCAACGGCCACCAGTGCGGCCAGGGCCAGGGGCTTGATCAGGAATTTGGAGGTGAGCGACATGGACAGTTCCCTTGAAGTCATTGCGTGGTGTTCGCGATCCGAGGCGTCACAGGCAAGCGGCGCTTCGTGGCTTCAGTGTCAGCAGCGTGACAGGCGCTCACAAGACTGCGAGCTAGGGGGAACTGTCCCGGTCAACAGGCTCGGGCCAACCCTGTGTGCCAGAGTGGCACGAGCCGTTCAGCGCACGGGTCGGGTGGCCAGATAGATGCTGCCCAGGCACAAAGCCATGCCAGCCAGCGAGAGCAGGCTGGGCGCCCAACCCTCCAGCGCCGCCGAGATCACCAGGGCGATCACCGGAATCACTACCCCGGTCAGTGCTGCGCGCGCCGGCCCTTGCAGCTGCGCCAGCTTGAAATACAGCACAAAGGCGGTGACCGAGCCGAACACCGCCAGGTAGAGCAGGCTCAGCACATAGGGCGCATGCCAGTCGAAATGCAGGCCCTGGCCGCTGAGCAGCGACATCAGCAGCAGAAAGGCTGCGCCATAGCTCATGCTCCAGGCGAGGATGGGCACCAGGGGCAGGCCGCGGCGGGTCAAGGTCAGCGTCAGGACATTGCCGACGCAGGCGGCCAGCACCGCCAGCAAGCCCAGGCCCAAACCCAGAGCGGCTGTGGGGCGCGCGCCGGTCTCGGCGATCTCGGGCCAGAAAATCAACACCACGCCGACCACGCCACCGCTGGCGCAGAGCAAGAAGCGCCGCGTCACCGTCTGACCGAAGAAAAAGCGGCCGCTCAGCGCATTGCCAAACACCATCAGGCAGAACAGCACCGCCACCAGGCCGCTGGGGATGTGGCGCTCGGCCTCGTAGACCGAGTAGTAGTTGCCGCTGTACTGCACGATGCCGGTGGCCAGCATCAGCAGATGGGCCGAGCCCGGCATGGCCAAGGACTCGCGCCGCCAACGCGCCAGCGCAAACAACAAGGCCGCCGCGATGGCAAAGCGCCAACCGACGGAGTTGAGCACTGGCACGCCGCTCTCCAGCTGATAGAGGATCACATGCCAGGTGCTGGCCCAGATCAACGTGGGGCCCCAGAACAGCCAGCGGGTGGAAATCGCAGAAGTCG
The DNA here is from genome assembly GCA_002255955.1 of Burkholderiales bacterium PBB2. Taxonomy (GTDB): domain Bacteria; phylum Pseudomonadota; class Gammaproteobacteria; order Burkholderiales; family Burkholderiaceae_C; genus Paucibacter_A. The sequence continues at coordinate 20,270 of NKIM01000009.1, forward strand.
ACATGACAGGTCGCCCAGAAAAGCAAAGGCCGCCCGGAACAGGCGGCCTGGGGAAGATAGAGAAATCGAAGGAGGCGCAGCTCAGGGCAGGCGCAGCGCCTCAGGCGCTGCGCTTGAAGCTGGCCAGCAAGGCGCCCGCCACCACAAACAGGCTGCCGAAGGTGCGGTTCATGGCCTTGATGTGGGCCGGCGTGCGCAGGGCCGAGAGCACCCTTGCGGCCAGCACCGTGTAGCCGGCCATCACCACCAGATCGGTGAAGCCCAGGGTGGCGGCAATCACCAGGTATTGATGCAGCAGGCTGGCCTTGAGATCCAGGAACTGCGGCACCACGGCGAGCAGAAAGACCGTGCCCTTGGGGTTGACGGCGTTGATGGCCCATCCGCGCAGCACCAGTTGGCGGCGCGTCACCTGGGCTGCATCGCTATCGGCCGCCACCATGGGCGTGGCCGGCGCGCGCCATTGCTGGATGCCGAGGTAGACGAGGTAGGCCACGCCCAGCCATTTGACGATGGCAAAGCCGACGCTGGAGGTGGCGATCAGGGCGCCCAGGCCCGCACCCACCAGCAGGATCTGGGTCAGGATGCCGAGGATCAGGCCGAAGGTGGTGAAGTAGCCGCGCCGGAAGCCGTGGTTGAGGCCCGAGCTCATGGCCGCGATCGCGCCGGCACCCGGCGACAGGCTGATGGCCCAGGAGGCGGCAAAAAATGCCAACCAGGTCGAAAACTCCATTGACTGCTCCTTCGGGCCTGCACACGACGTCGGCCAGTCCGACATTCTGGCACCACGGGCCAGCGCCTGCTCGGGGCGAGCATCGCCCGCGCGCGCCACCAGCACGGCGACGGTGAACGAGGACAATCGCCCCATGGCCAAAGAAAAATCCATCTACACCTGCTCGGACTGCGGCGGCATCAGCCCCAAATGGCTGGGCAAATGCCCGAGCTGCGGCTCCTGGAACACCTTGATCGAAGGCGTGGCCGAGGCACCCGGCGCGGGCGGCAAGAACAACCGCTACCAGGCCCTGGCCAAGAGCCAGCCGGTGGCGACGCTGAGCGAGATCGAGGCCACCGATTTCGAGCGCACCCCCACCGGCCAGGACGAGCTGGACCGCGTGCTCGGCGGCGGCATCGTCGCCGGCGGCGTGGTGTTGATCGGCGGCGACCCGGGCATCGGCAAATCCACCCTGCTGCTGCAGGCGGTGGAAGACCTGTCGCAGAAGCTGCCCGTGCTCTACGTCACCGGCGAAGAGTCGGGCGCGCAGATCGCCATGCGCTCGCGCCGCCTGGGCCTGTCAGGCAACAAGGTGCGCGTGCTGGCCGAAATCAGCCTGGAAAAAATCCTGGCCACGCTGGAGGCCGAAACGCCGGCCTTTTGCGTCATCGACTCGATCCAGACCCTGTACTCCGAACACCTGAGCTCGGCCCCCGGCTCGGTGGCGCAAGTGCGTGAATGCGCGGCCCAGCTGACCCGCACGGCCAAGGCCAGCGGCTGCGCCATGGTGCTGGTCGGCCATGTCACCAAGGAAGGCTCGCTGGCCGGGCCGCGCGTGCTGGAGCACATCGTCGACACGGTGCTGTACTTCGAGGGCGACACCCACAGCAGCTTCCGCCTGGTGCGGGCGATCAAGAACCGCTTCGGTGCCGTCAACGAGATCGGCGTCTTCGCCATGACGGAAAAAGGCCTCAAGGGCGTGGCCAACCCCAGCGCCATCTTCCTGAGCACCCACGGCGAGCCGGTGCCCGGCAGCTGTGTGCTGGTGACGCTGGAAGGCACGAGGCCCCTGCTGGTCGAGCTGCAAGCCCTGGTCGATGGCGGCGGGCCCAGCCCGCGCCGGCTCTCGGTCGGCCTGGACCGCGACCGCCTGGCCATGCTGCTGGCCGTGCTGCACCGCCATGCCGGCGTGGCCACCCAGGATCAGGATGTGTTCATCAACGCCGTCGGCGGCGTGCGCATCAACGAGCCGGCGGCCGACCTGGCCGTGCTGCTGGCCATCCAGAGCTCGCTGCGCGGCCGGCCCCTGCCCAAGGGCTTCATCGCCTTCGGCGAAATCGGCTTGGCCGGCGAGGTGCGGCCGGCACCGCGCGGCCAGGAGCGGCGCAAGGAAGCGGCCAAGCTGGGCTTCAGCGTCGCCGTCGTACCCAAGGCCAATGCGCCGAAGAAGCCCATCGACGGCCTGACCGTGCATGCGGTCGAGCGCATCGAGGAAGCGATGGACTGCGTCAGGGGGCTGTGACGCCGTCTCCGCCCGGGCCCTTGCTGCCCTTGGGGTCGGTGCGGCCGTCGCGTTCGGGCTCCGATGACGGCGCCGCCGCCGCGTAGCGCCCGTCGCCCAGCCAGGGACGGCCCGCCCGCTTGTTGCGGTACATGGCGTCGTCGGCGCTCTTGGCCAGGCTCAGCTCGTCCTGGCCGTCCTCGGGGAACAGGGCCAGGCCCAGCGAGCAGGTGATCTCCAGGCGCATGCCGCCCAGCTCCATAGGCTGGGCCACCTGGGTGTAAATCTTGTCGGCGACGCCCTGGGCCGATTCACGGCTCAAGGGCCCACTCAGCAGCACCACAAACTCATCGCCGCCGATGCGGCCCACGGTGTCGGTCTCGCGCACCGCGGTCTTGATGCGCCGCGCCACGGTCTGCAGCAGCTGGTCGCCCACGGCATGGCCGAACTGGTCGTTGATGGGCTTGAAGCGATCCAGGTCCAGCAGGATCAGGCCCACCGGCTCGTGGTAGCGCCGCGCATGGGCCAGGGCAAAGCGCAAGCGCTCGTCGAAATGCGCGCGGTTGGCCAGTTCGGTCAGCGGGTCGTGCAAGGCCATGAAGCGCACCCGCTCCTCGGACTGGCGGCGGGCGTTGATGTCCGACAGCGTGCCAATCATGCGCAGGGGCTGCTGCTGCAGATTGCGCTCGACCACGGTGCCGCGGGCCAGCACCCAGTTCCAGCGACCGGCGCTGCCGGCCACCCGGTACTCGGCGGAGAACTGCGCCTGGCTGCCATCGAGGCAGGCCTGGGCCTCGCTGCGCACACGCGCCAGATCCTCGGGGTGGATCAGGGCCCAGAACTGCTCCATGGGCAGCTCGGCCGGCAGCGGCGGCAAGCCCATCAGCTGCTTCCAGCGCACCGAGCTGCTGAGCAGGGCGCGCGGCAGGTGCCAGTCCCAGACCCCGTCTCCGGCGCCCTCCACCGCAAACGCCCAGCGCTGCTCGCTTTCGCGCAGAGCCCGAGTCATCTGCTCGGCCAAAGCCTGGGCGCGCTCGCGGGCATTGCCCAACATCCAGGCCAGCAGGCTCAGCAGCACGCTGAGCAGCACGCCCATGCGCAGGACATTGGGCGCGTAATCGGCGCCATGGCGGGCGGCAAAGGCCGGGCCGGCTGCCAGCTGCAAGGTCCAGGTGCGGCCACCCAGCACCAGGTATTCACGTGCCTGGCGGTCGGTGGCCGGCGGCGCCTGCAGGCCGGCTTGGGCGCTGCGCTGCCAGCTGGCATCGGCGCGCCGGTAGAGCAGGTGGCGCTCGGCCAAGTCCTGGCCGTCGTACAGCGCCAGAGAGAGCGCGGCCGGCAGCTCACCGTACAGGCTGGCCATCAGCTCGCCCGCGGCCACCGGCGCCAGCACCCAGGCCTGGAGCGCCTCACGACGCGCGGCGGGGGTGTCGGGCAGGGCCGCGCCGCGGTAGACCGGCAAGGCCAGCACAAAGCCGGGCTGGGCAGGCAGCCCCAGCTCGGCCAGATTGAGGCGGGCCGACAAGGCCAGATGGCCGGACTCCTGCGCCTGCTGCAGCAGCTCTCGCAGCGCCGGCTGGGCCGCCAGATCCAGCTGCAAGAGGGCCTGGTTGCGCGCGACGCCGGGCTCCATCTGCATCACCCGGTAGGCCATGTCCCGCGGGCCCGCCTGCGGCCGAACCCAGGCCAGGCCCTGCACCCCGGCAAAGTCAGCGCCCAGCGGCAAGGCCTCGACATAACGGCGAAAAGCCTGTGCATCCACCTGGGCGCTGGCCGACAGAAAACCCTGCACCCCTTGCAGCACATGGGCATGGGCGGCCATGCGCTGCTCGATGCGCTCGCTGACATCGCGCAGGCTGGCGTCAAAAGCCTGGCGCTGCACGGCCTGCTCGCGCTGTTGCTCGGAGTGCCAGAAGCTCAGCGTCAGCCCCAGGCTGATGCTGAGCACGGCCAGCGGCAACCCGCGCCAGCGCAGCCAGCGCGCTTGAGCGCTCAGGCCGAGCAGTTGCCACAGGCGCGGGAGCTGGCTCATGGCCGCTCCACCAGAGCCCGGGCCAACTCGGGCTTGAAATACTTTTCGAAGATACGCAGCAGGGTGCCATCGGCCTGCATCTCTTGAATCAGGGCGCGCCAGCGGCTCTGCTCGGTGTCGCTCAGGCTGGCGCGCGACATGATCAAGCCATGCGGCACCGGCGCATCGCCAAAGTCCAGCACCTGGGTCTGCGCGCGGATCTGGGCCGATTCCAGCGTGGGCAGGTCGAAGGGCTCGATGATCATGGCCTGGATCTGGCCGGCCGTGAGGGCCGCAAACAGGGCGCTGAGGCCGCTGGCGTGCACCAGGCGCTGCTGCTCGGCCAGGCGGTCGACCAGGCGGTTTGCGCTCTCGCTGTAGCGAAAGCTGCGGATCACGCCCAGCTGCAAGCCGCGCTGGCGCTCGAAGTCCTCGATCTTCTGCACCTGGGCATCGCGCCGCACCAGCAGCTGGTAGCGGTTGCGAAAGCACCAGGCGAAGCTGGCGAACTTGTCGCGCTGCGGGTTGCTGATGCCGGAGAGGCTGAAATCGAGCGCGCCGCTCTCGATCAGCTGCCAGATGCGCGCACGCGGCATCAGCGAGACGAAGAATTTGCAGCCGCTGCGCCGCGCCATCTCGTCGGCAATGTCCTTGTCAATGCCGCCACCGGTGGCGGCCGAGTAGAGCAGGCCGTGGTCGTGCAGGGCCAGGCTGAAGGGGCGCGAGCAATCGGGGCCTGGCGTGGCCAACGCGGGACCGGACGCGCCGGCGAGCCAAGCCAGGGCCGCAACCACGGCCACGCTGCCAGCGCCACCCCAGCGCCGCTGCTCCGCCCTTGCCTGACCTAAGTGCCACCTCACCGTGCGGACTCCCTCATGCTGCAACAAAGTCCCTGCGCGTTCTTTTTGTGAGGTTCATGCCGACGCGTGGATTCGGGATTTCCCCTAGGGAGGCTGAGGATACGTCAAAGCCGTGACGCCCCCAAGCCCGATGTGCGAAATCACGGCCCCTCGTTCCGCGTGCACTACCATGCCGGCCCATGAATACATGGATTGGAAGCGCCCTGGCGCTGGCGGCCCTGGTGGGCGGTGGTGTGTTGTACGGCTGGCAAGGCGTGATGCTGAGCCTGACGGTGGTGGTGTTCTGGCTGCTGCTGCAGTTCTCGCGCCTGATGCGGGTGATGCGCGCCGCCTCGGAAGGGCCGGTCGGCAGGGTCGAGAGCGCCGTCATGCTCAATGCCAAGCTGCGCGCCGGCATGAAGCTCGTCGACGTGCTGCCGCTCACGCGCAGCCTGGGCCAGAAAATCAGCGCTCAGCCCGAGGTCTATGGCTGGACCGACGCCGGCGGCGTGCGGGTCGAGCTGCACATGGAAGGCGGCACGGTGCGCAGCTGGAGCTTGCTGCGCCCGGAGGACGCTCCGAAAGCGCAACAAGCCTCGTAAAATCAGGGTCTTTGCCGCCGGCGCCCGGGTGCGCTGGCCCGGCCCTCACCTCCCGCCCCTGTTGTTGACACGAAAGAACCCTCCCATGAGCGAAGCCAAATCCATCGTCGAAGTCACGGCTCAGGATGTGCAGGGCCCGGGCGTTGTGGCCTGCCCCAACCCCAAGATGACGCAGTGGAGCAGCCACCCCAAGGTCTTCATCGACCTGAGCCATGAAGGCCAGGGCAAGTGCCCCTACTGCGGCACCGTCTACAAGCTGAAAGCCGGCGAAACCCTGCACAGCCACCACTGAGCCGCATGCAGTCGCGCAGCAAAGCTCAGGCCGCCGCCCTGCTGGCCTCGCCCGAGGACACCGAACAGCAGTTCTACGAAGCCCTGCAGCAGGCCGATCTGGACCGGCTGATGGAGGTCTGGGCCGACGAGGAGGAAATCTCCTGCGTCCACCCCGGCGGCCCGCGCGTCGTCGGTCTGGGCGCGATCCGCGCCGCCTTCGAGACCGTCTTTCTGCAAGGCGCCATCCCGGCCCACCCCGAGCGCGTGCGGCGCCTGCACACCGGCGACACCGCCATCCACCAGGTGCTGGAGCGCGTGCAGGTGGACGGCCCGGACGGCCAGCAAAGCGCCTGGGTGATCGCCACCAATGTCTACCTCAAGACCGCCTTCGGCTGGCGCATGGTGCTGCACCACGCCAGCCCGGGCAGCGCGCATGACATCCAGGAAGTGATCGAAGAGCCTTCGGTGCTGCACTGAAGGCCGACACCCCGAACCGTTCCGCGATGCAGTACTCCGCGCCGCGCTGGCTGCCCGGCGGCCACGCCCAGACCATCTGGTCCGCCCTCTGGGCCCGCCACCACGGCGGCCCGGCCCTGCGCTTCCAGCGCCAGCGCTGGGACACGCCGGACGGCGATTTCATCGACGTCGACTGGCTCAACTACGCCCCGCCCGAAGCCGGCGGCGACGCCTTCTGGCCCCTGCCCGCCATCCCGCCCGAGGGCGCGCCACGGCCGCCGCTGCTGGTGCTCTTTCATGGCCTGGAGGGCAGCTCGCAAAGCCAGTACGCCCAAGCCTTTGCCACCGTCGCGCGCTCGCGCGGCTGGGCCTGCGCCCTGCCGCATTTCCGCGGCTGCTCGGGCGAGCTGAACCATGCGCCGCGCGCCTACCACTCGGGTGATTTTGAAGAGATCGCCTGGATCCTGGCCCGTTGCAAGCAGCAGCATGGCGGCCCGGTGCTGGCCGTGGGCATCTCGCTGGGCGGCAATGCCTTGCTGCGCTGGGCCGAAGAGCATGGCCAGAGCGCTGCCCTGACCGCCCGCGCCGTGGCCGCCGTCTGCTCGCCCATCGACCTGGCCGCCTCGGGCCGGGCCATCGGCCGCGGCTTCAGCCGCCTGGTCTACACCCGCATGTTCCTCAAGACCATGGTGCCCAAGGCCTTGCGCAAGTTGGAGCAGCACCCGGGCCTGTTCGATGGCGAACGCCTGCGCCGCGCCCGCGATCTCTACGAGTTCGACAACATCTTCACCGCCCCGCTGCACGGCTTCCGCGACACCGAGGACTACTGGGCGCGCGCCTCGGCCAAGCCGCATCTGCGCCGCATCGGCATCCCGGCCCTGGTGCTCAATGCCCGCAACGACCCCTTTGTGCCGGCGCACAGCCTGCCGCAGACGCGCGATGTCGGCGCCTTCGTCACGCTCTGGCAGCCGGCCCACGGCGGCCATGTCGGATTCACCCACGGCAAGCCGCCGGGCGAGGTCTTCACCATGCCCGAGCAGGTCTGCGACTGGCTGAGCCGGGCACTGGGCTGAATCACCGCGGCAGCCATTCATCCCGGACTTCCAGCCATTCAACGGCGAAGCGGCCTATTCGCCGGGCCGGGGCTGACACCGTGCAGATCTGCCCTTACGCTGCCGCCGCTCCCATCGAGGGCAGGAGGACCAGGGCATGGACCCAGAACGGTTGACGAGCACCACAAGGGCTGGCCCCTTGCTGCAGCTCCAGCAGGCCAGCAAGCACTACCGCCGCGGCGGCAGCGCGGTGCAAGCGCTGCAAGACTTTGAACTGACGCTGCAGCGCGGCGAGGTGATCGGCCTGCTGGGGCCAAACGGCTCGGGCAAGACCACCCTGGTCAAGATCCTGACGGGGCTCTGCGGCGCCGACCAGGGTGAGCTGCGCTGGCGCACAGGCCCCGCTCAGGCCGCCGGTCAGCCCGGCCCCCATCTGCGCGAGATCGGCGTGCTGCTGGAGGGCCGCGGTGCCGCCTACGAGCGCCTGACCACCCTGGAGAACGCGCGTTATTTCTGCGAGCTGCGCGAGCAACGCTTCAGCCTCGATCGCTGCCGGAAGATGGCCGATCTGCTGGGCCTGGCCGATCTGGACACCCCGATCCGCCAGCTTTCCACCGGCAACAAGCTGCGTGCCGCCCTGATCGGAGCCCTGATCCACCGGCCGGCCCTGGTGCTGCTGGACGAGCCAACCCTGGGCCTGGACCTGGAGGGCGTGGAGCGCCTGCACGCCCTGGTGCATCAGGGCGCGGCCGAGGGCCAGACCTTTCTGATCGGCTCGCACGATCTGCATTTCATCGAGCGCCTGTGCCCGCGCATCGTCTGCATCCACCGCGGGCGCAAGCGCTTTGACGGCGCCCGCAAGGCCTTTGTCCACCAGGACTACCGCTACCGCCTGGTGGTGCGCAGCGAGCAGCCCTGCCCGCCGCCGCCCGAGTGGCTGGGCCCGCGGGACTGGCAGGCAGCGCCGGGCGAGGCCGGCGGCTGGAGCCTGCCCTTGCGCGACCCCGCCGAGGCGGCCCGGCTGATGGCCGAATGGGCCGGCTGGCTGGGCCGCTGCAGCGCGCTGCAGCTGCGCGCGATCGAGCTGCGCGAGCACTACCTGGAACACCTCGGCCTGTCCGCCACTGAAACCTCCATCGAGGGAGCACCCGCCCCATGAGCCGCCGCCGCCCCTGGATTCGCCACGGCCTCAACGAGGCCCGCCGCAGCCTGGCCCTGGCGCGGCGCTACTGGGTCGAGGCCGTGCTGGGCCTGGGCTTCATCACCAGCCTGTTCGGCGGCCTGGTGTTCGCCGTGCTCAAGGCCAGCGGGCAGTCGCTCGATTCGGGCCAGGCCGACGGTCTGATCATCGGCTTCGCCCTGTGGATGTTTGCCAGCGGCCTGGCCCACGGCAGCGCCAAGGAAATCGTCGAGGAGACGCAGCAGCGCACGCTGGAGCAGCTGCAGCTGGCACCGCTGAGCCTGGGCCAGCTGCTGACCGTGCGCCTGCTGCTAGAAAGCGCGGTGGGCCTGATCCTGCTGGTGCTGACGCTCGGTGTGATCGCCGGGCTGAGCGACGGCCGCGTGGCGCTGAGCCTGCCCGCCCTGGGCCTGGCCGTGCTGGGCGCGCCGGCCATGGCCGGCCTGGGCTTTGCGCTGGCCGGCCTGAGCCTGCTGGTCAAACGCGGTGAGCTGCTGATGGTGGCGGCCTATCCTCTGGTGATCGGTCTGGTGTCCCTGCCGGCGCTGCCGCTCTCGGGCTGGTCGGCCCTGCCCTATGCCCTGGCCGCCGCCGCGGCACGCGCGGCCGCGGGCGGCCAGACCTTTCCGGTCGAGGTCTGGGCCTGGGTGGCGCTGAACAGCGCCGTGTTCCTGTGCGCAGGTCTGGCGATCTTTCGGGCCTGCCTGCGACAGGCGCGCCATCTGGGCGTGCTGGGCCACCTCTGAACGAGGCACCGATCGCGCGCCGAACCTACACTGGCGGCATGGATGCAATCGTCGAAGCGGCCCTGAAAAAGTGGCCCAATGTGCCGCACTGCTATGGCTGGCTGGCCCTGGATGCCCGGGGCGATTGGTATATGCGCGACGAGCGCTGCCAAGCGGCCGGCCCGTTTCCGCAGGTCAAGGGCAGCCGCGTCACGCACGAAAAACTGCGCGAGTTCATCGCCCGCAATTACGCGGCCGACGCGCGCGGCGCCTGGTTCTTTCAGAACGGCCCGCAGCGCGTGTACCTGCAACTGGAGGCTGCGCCCTGGGTCTGGCGCGTCGATGCCGCGGCCCTGCAGCCGGGCGGCACGGTGCAGAGCCACACCGGCTTGAGCACATCGGTGGACGCCAGTTGGCTGGATGAGCAGGACCGCCTGTTCCTCAGCACGCCGCTGGGCCTGGGCCTGGTGCACAGCCTGGACATGGACTGGGCCGCCCAGGCCGTGGAGCAGGGCCTGTGGGCGCCCGAGTTCTGCCGCCATGCCGATTTGCTGCAGCGTTTTGGCGTGTGCCTGGCGCCCGAGGTGAATGTGGCCGCAGGGGCCGCAGGGGCCGCAGCGGCCGGCTGACCGTTCGGCCCGGCTTTGCTGCCGCTGGCCCTGAAAGCAGGCGACAGGCGCGACGGTGACCGGCACAGTGCGGCCGGCTGACACCCACACAGCGCCCCGTTCGGCCCCTTTCAACGCCCGATTCACCGCCCATGAAACCGCTCCGCCTCGCCATCGCCTGCCTGCTGCCCCTGCTCACCGCCTTCACGGCGCCGAGCCAGGGCAGCCCGGCCGCCCCCGACACACCGCCTGCCGCGCAGGCCGATTACCGACCCGCCCTGTGGTCGGTGGAGCACCAGGGCCGGCGCTCCTGGCTGTTCGGCGCCCTGCCCTGGAGCGAAGCCGGCGTGACGGCGCTGCCCGGCCCGGTCCAGCAGGCGCTGACCGAGAGCGATCAGCTGGCCAGCGAGCTGCGCATGCCGGTGGCACCCAGCGAAGCTGCCCCCTTGCTGGCTGCACTGCGCCAACCCGATGCTTCCTTCCGCGCCACCCTGCCGGCCGATCTGCTCGGCGACTTTGATCAGCTGTGCAAGCAGCAAGGCCTGCCCTGCAGCGCCCTGGACAGCCTGCCGCCCTTCTTCGTGGTGGCCGCCTTGCACAAGCTGATGGCCCAAAAGGCCGGCCTGCAAAGCCAGGAACAGCACAGCAGCATGAACCTGGTGCACCGGGCCATGAAAGACAAGCCCTTGCTGGAGCTGGAAGGGCTGCAGGCGGGTTTCCAACTGCTGCAATCCATCCCAGAGGCCGACCAGCAGGCCCTGCTGCGACGGCTGCTGATCAGCCAGGGCCAGGACAGCGTGCAGAGCTATGCCGCCTGGCGCCGCGGCGATGTGGCGGCCTTGCAAGCCAGCTTCGAGAGCTCGGCCTTCACTGCGGCCACGCGCGAGCGCATCCAGCGCGAACGCGACCAGGCCTGGAGCCTCAAGATCGCCCAGCGCCTGCGAGAAGGCCAACGCCTGTTCGTGGTCGTGGCGCCCGCCCATCTGGGCAGCGAGGGCCTGCCGTCCCTGCTGCAGGCCCAGGGTTTCAAGGTGACGCGTGTCGCGTACTGAGGCCCTCACTCGCGACACCGCCTCCACGGCCGGCCCCCTCTGGCGCCAGGCCGGTTTGCTGCTGTCCTTGTGCGGGCTGCAGGCGCTGCTGATCCTGCTGATCCAGTTCGCCCTCTTCGGCGACCCCGGCCTGCGCCCGGGCACGGTGCAGCGCGTCGGCCTGATGGCCTTGCTACGCTGGGGCCTGCTGGGCCTCCTGGTCTGGCAGGCGCGACCGGCCCTGCCCTGGGCCCGCCGCGTGCCTGGGCTGATGGTGCTGGCCCTGATCGACACCGCCGGCATCCACGGCCTGACCCAGTGGCTGGGCAGTGGTGTGCCGCTGGATCCTCAGGCCTTGAACCTGAGCCCCGAACAGCTGCGCGGGATCAGCCTCGGCGGCAGCTGGGTGGTGGCCCTGGCTCAGTACCTGCTGTTCAGCCTGGCCTGGCAGAGCCATCTGGACCGCCGCCAGCGCGCCGCGCTGGAGCAGCAGGCGCGCGCGGCCCAGCTGCAAGCCTTGCAAAACCAGCTCAAACCGCATTTTCTGTTCAATGCCATGAACAGCGTGCGCGGCCTGATCTTCGAGAACCCCGAGCGCGCCGCCCATTTGCTGACCGAGCTGTCCACCCTCTTGCGCGCCAGCTTGGAGCAAAGCGGCGGCCTCTGCCGCCTCGACGAGGAGTGGCAGCTCTGCCAGCGCTACCTGGCCCTGGAAGCCAGCCGGCTCGAAGCGCGCCTGCAGCTGGACATCCGCCTGCCGGCCGAGCTGATGGCCCAGCGCCTGCCGCGCTTTGCCCTGCTGGGCCTGTGCGAGAACGCGATCAAGCACGGCATCGGCGCGCGCCGCGAGGGCGGCTGCCTGCACATCCACGCGGTGCGCGAGGGCAGCAGCCCAGTGTGGTGCTTGCGCGTCGAGAACCCCAGCGCGCCGCGCCTCGCAAGCACCCCCGGCCTGGGCAGCGGCCTGGCCCAGCTGCGCGAAAGCCTGCGCCTGCAATTGGGCGCGGCTGCCGAGCTGCAAGCCGGCCTTGACGCCTCTGGCCGGCACCACCGGGTCGAGCTGCGCCTGCCCTGGCAGGAGGCCTCCGCCCCATGACCCTGATGAAGCCCCCACCCCTGCGCCTGCTGCTGGTGGACGACGAACGCCTGGCCCGCGTGGAGCTGCGCCGCCTGCTGGCGGCGCATGACGATGTCGAGGTGCTGGCCGAAGCCGGCAGTGGCGAAGAGGCCCTGGCCCTGCACGCCCAGCTGCGGCCCGATGCACTGCTGGTCGATGTGCAGATGCCCGAGCAGGATGGCCTGGCGGTGGCCCGCGCCCTCAACGCCGAGACGCGCATCATCTTCTGCACGGCCCATGCCAGCTTTGCGGTCGAAGCCTTCGACCTCAATGCCCTGGACTATCTGGTCAAGCCGGTGGCGGCCGAGCGCCTGGCGCAGGCGCTGCAACGCCTGCGCGCCGAGCTGCAACACGCCAGCGGCCCCTATCTGCCCGACGAGCACCGCGTGCTGCTGCGTCGCGGCGAACAGATGGCTCTGATCCGCCTGGGCGACATCGCCCTGATCGAAAGCCGCGACAACTACCTGGAGCTGCACACGCCGCAAGGCGTGTTCCTGCTGCCGGGCAGCCTGGCGCGCCTGCTGCCCCGACTGGACCCGCAGCGCTACCAGCAGATCAACCGCCAGGCCCTGGTGCGCCTGGATGCCATCGCCCGCTTGCAGCCTGGCGATGACAGCGGCCTGCGTCTGCAGCTGCACAGCGGACCGTGGCTGACGGTGTCACGCCGGCAAAGCCAGGCCTTGCGGCAGCGCTTCAGCCTGGCTTGAGGGCCCGAGCAGGCAGCGGTCAACGCAGCGCGCTGCCCCGGCGTTGCACCACACCGCCACTCCGCAAGGCTGCCAATGAAGACGTTTGCCACCCGCCGCGCGCGCCCAATCCAGCGGCTCCGCCTTCGCTGCTGGGCAGCGGCTTTCAGCCTCTGCGCCCTGTTGGCGGCCCCCTCGGCCTGGGCCTTTCGCTGCAACTCTTTTGTCATCGACGCGGGCATGGCCAAGCCCGAAGTGCTGCGCAAATGCGGCAGGCCCAACCTGCAGGAGCAGCGCATCGATCGGCGCATCCTCCGCGTGCGGGTGCCCGCCGCGCCCAGCAGCGGCCTGCCGCCCGGCAGCACAGTGGAGCTGGAGCGCGAACGCCAGGTGCTGATCGAGGAATGGGTCTACAACTTCGGGCCGCAGCAATTCATGCAGCAGCTGGTGTTCGAAGATGGGCGGCTGGTATCCGTCAAGGACCTGGGTTACGGCAGCTGAGCGCGCGCGGGCGGGCAGGTCAAGGCTGCAAGCGGGCTGCGTCCATGTCACGCCGCTGCGCGATGGCCGACCACCAGGCTTCCATCAAGGCCAAACGCTCGGTCGACACGTCCTGGCGCTGCACCAGGTAGATGTCCATCTGCAGCAAGGGCTTGTTCAGCACCGCCAGGCCCTGAAGGCTCTGGGCATCGGGCGCCAGATTGAGCTCGGGTGCAGTGACCAAGGCCAGATCGATGCGCCCGGCGCGCAGCTTGGCCAGCAGCTGGGCCATGCTGTGGGCCGAATCCTCGACCCGAAAGCCCAACTGGCGCAGCGGCTCGGCGGTGATGCGAACACCGGCCCGCACGCCCACCAGGGGCTCGCCCACGCTGCCCGCATGGCCGCGCATGACCTGGCCGTCCCATTCCAGAGTGGAATCAGCCCGCTTGAGCCAGACCAGATGGAGCGGCAACAGGCTGCGCGAGGCATCGAGCTGGCCTGCACGCAAAGGGAACTGCAGCTCCCGCAGGTTGACCGGAGTCGGGCCCGCCAGGGCCGCCTCGATCAGCCCCTGATCCAGCATCAGGCGGCAGCGGCGCGGGGGCAGACGCAACAACTCCAGCTCCAAGCCCAGCTGGCGCGCAGTTTCCAGCAAGGTGCGCTCGACCGAGCCCGGATGCTCGGCCTGGTTGTTCAAATAAGGCGGGGCATGAAGGTCGGTGACGCAAACCCGCCAGCGCTTGGGCCAGTCCGCAGGTTCTGCCGACCAACCCGCTGCCGGCCCGACGCACCAGGCCAGGATCAGCGCGAGCGGTGCCCGTCGGTTCATGCCGACAAGCTTACTGCAGGCCGGCAGCGCCACGCCAGGCCTGCCTCGCCTGTCATCCGAGAGACAAGACCTGACCCCCAGGCAGAAACGTTGAAAACAGGAGGCGAAAAAAAAGCCGACCCGAGGGTCGGCTGTTGATGCGAAGCACGCTCAGCTCAGGCCTGAGCCGGTGGCTTTGCGCCTCAGTTGGCGGCCGAAGCGGCAGCGGCCGGAGCCTTGGGCTCGTCGAACTTGGCGCCGCCCTTGTTGGCCATATAGACCACGGCACGGGAGATTTCGAAATCGCTGAAATCGCCACCACCTTGCGCGCCCATGGCGCCCTTGCCCTTCAGGGCCGAGGTCAGCAGGACGTCGTAACCGGTCTTCACACGCGGGCCCCAGGCGGCTTCGTCGCCCAGCTTGGGAGCGCCGGCAGCGCCGGTGGCATGGCAGGCCGCGCACTGGGCCTGGAAGACTTGCTCGCCGGTCTTCAGCGCGGCGACGTTGTTCAGATCCTTCAGCTCGATCGCGCCGATGGGCTGGATGCGGGCCGCCACGGCCTGGGCTTCCAGCGCCTCGGTGCCGGCGGAGGGCTTGGAGTCGCTGGTCACATAGTTGGCCAGCAGGATGATGGCGATGATGGGCACGACGAAGGCAAAGAACACGGCCCAAGCCAGTTGCTTGGGGGTCTTGATCGGGCCTTCATGGGCTTCGTCAGCATGATCGTGCTCGTGTGCGTGATTCTGGTTTCCGCTCATGAAATCCTCGTTGGCGTCGGCAAGGGAAGATGCAATGCCCGGCAATTCACCGGACGCAAAACCGGCAGATTATATCTGCCAGCACCCGGGGAGAGCAGCAAGGCTTGAGCCATGTCACAGCAGGAACGGCCGCTGAGGTTAGAATGCGCGCTCCCGGCGACCGTGGTGAAGTGGATATCATTGGGCCCTCCGAAGGCTTAGGCGCAAGTTCGATTCTTGCCGGTCGCACCACCGGGCTCCCCAGGCTTCATCGCCACCTCTGACAAGTCGGGCATAAGTTGGCGTTATTGACGCCATATGCCTTACAACAAGCTCAGCCACCATTTGGCTTAGCCTGGGGCTGATTGGCCTCTGCCCCTCCATGTTCAGGCGGCCTTACGCTCTGCCAACGCTGGCCGACTTGGTCTGCCTGCCAATAGCAGACCTCCAGCTTCATCGGTTGACCACACAACCTTCGTCGGACTTGGCTCAGTCAATTTCATACAGAGTCAGCCTGCCCTGACGATCGCCAGCTGCTTTCTTGATCCGCTGTACGGCCTCGTCAATGCCGTTCAAGAAGTCCGTTCCCATTCGACGGGCCATGGCTCGATACCGCGTGGTTCGATCCCCCAACCCGATACGCATGAGCGCGAGCACCGCAGCGGTAGTTTCAGGCTGGACAGCATGGGAGAGCTGCAGGCTGACGCCCGACCTTACAAACGAAGCATTCCTGCGCGTCAAGCGCTTGTTGCTGCCGATCAGGCGCATGGCAACCGATTCAGCCTCCTCGATGATCTTCCGGTGGCGCTGGGCATCCTCCGCGGCCTTTCGCTCCCTCGTAGCCCGTCGGACCTGATCGTAGAGATCTCTGTGCCGCGCGAGCGTCGAAACATCAACTCTCAGGCGCTGCGCCACTTGAGTCACTGACTCGTTGTTCTCCGGTGCATCGCGCAGTGCCTGTCGAACCGCGACGTGGTCCACCGGAACGTTGCTTCTCTTCTGCCGAGGCGGCAACGCATGTGCTGCTGGGGTGACGCATCGCTCCACTCGTCCGGCAAGAAGGGCCGCCAACTGCAGGCCTTCGGAGAAACACAAGTCGAGCAGCTGATCGAAGGCCAGCCGGGCTTCTGTTTCGTTGAGCCATCGAGACAGTGTCGACGGTGCCAAGCCAGACCGCAGGGCCAGGCTTGTCTGGCTTCCTGGCTGCGCGCAATACTCCTTGACCGCTCTTGCTGCAGCTCGCGTAACTAACCATAACTGTGCTCTCGTACAGGTTGACGGGCAAAGCCTGGCGCGAACACAGCACCAGTTGCCGGGCGTCAAGCCCCCGCGGACCTTTTCCGGCTTGCACCGTGCGGACCGGGCGTCCAGACGGCATCCCCCGCTTGGCTCATAGGCTGAGCGATCAAATGCGGGCTCTGAGTTCGGCGATTTGAAGTTCTACAGCCTCAGCATTCCAGCCCGTCGTAGCGCCCTGTATCTTGCTCGGACAGCGGCCTACTGTTGGAATGTTTTCAGCACCTTCTTCAAGCGCTTTCGCCCATCGCTGTTTGTTTCGCGATAGACCTTGAGGGCAAGCGCCAGGAACTGCTGCTCTCCAGGTGACAGTCCAGTTGGTTCACGCTCTACATCAAGCCAACCTGACTCCTTGCCGCAATGCTGTTCAATCTGCCGCGCCAGTTTGTCACCGATGGGGCGTACGCCACTTTTGGCCATCGACCATGTTGCGCCACTCATCTCGACTTGTTTAGCCCAGGTGGATTCAAGCCCCTTGGGCGGATCGCCTGCGGCGATGCGTTCTTCCGCAAAAGTCTGGAAGAGCGCGATGGCGTTGAGTCGGCGGAATGTGGTGATGCTGGACACGGCTGGTGTTGTTAAAACACTTCACATGCATTCTATGTGATCGAATGTGTTGACGGACTCGTGAACACTCTTCACAATTCTTCTATTCGTTGATTCACCCCAACCCGCCAGATCTCATCATGCTCCGCACCGTCTCCATCGCCAACGCAACACGACCCATGTCGGTCGAGATGGCTTTGTGCGTCGCTGCGGGTCGCCATGAGTTCGCGATGCCGCTCGCATTGAGCCTGCCGCGGCATGATCGATTTGAGGGTGACTCGCCGTTACCGGGAGGAACTTCAGCCTGCTGAAGTTCTTACATTCCAGGGATCCATCTCCGATCCCCTGAAGCCCGGTCTCCTGCAGGAACCGGGCTTTTTGTTTGGCTCTTGCGAATCGGATCGATGCCCTCTCGGGTGTGCCCGTGCACAAGCACCGGCCAGCTAGGTGTGCATGTGTGCCAAGCACGTTCTGCAGACGGAGCCGGCATGCAGCGATCTCGGCAACCATGTCGAGATCGCGTGCGGACACAGCCGAGAGTGCATGGCCTCGTTAGCTCAGCGGAGCAGAGCGCCGGTCTACGAAACCGGAGGCCGGAGGTTCGAATCCTCCACGAGGCGCCAGTTTTCATTTCTGTCCCGTTGGACTTCCGGTGAGGTCCTCGGCCCTTCAAGCCGAAGAGGCGGGTTCAACTCCCGCACGGGATGCCAAACCCAAGCCTGTCGTCGAGCTCTCGTTTCGATAGGCGCAAACCGGCCGCAAAGATTGGGCGGCGTCGGAACCCGTCACCGACAACCCTTGGGAGCACGACCCGTGTGTGGCGCAAGTGGAAAGCGCAACTGCTTTGGGAGCAGAGGGTTGCAGGTTCGAGTCCTGCTGCACGGACCAGGAATACATGTCGCCATAGCTCATCTGGAAGAGCGCCGGTCTGTCGAACCGGAGGTCGCGGGGTCAGGACCCGCTGGCGGCGCCAAGTGAAACAAACGCAATGTGCCGAAACGTGTGTTTGGGTGTGGCCGTCGCCTAGCGGCCAAAGGCTCAAGGTTGTGACCCTTGCATCGCCGGTTCGAATCCGGCCGGTCACCCCCAAGCACATGCCCTGTCGGAAGCTAAGTCAGAAGGAGAACTACTGTGAAGAAGATCAAGAGCGAAGCCAGCTTTTGAGGTCATGAGCAAGCGCCGCAAGGGCTTCCCCTCTGAGACTCAAGTCAAGCGAGGAGATCGCGTTGTTCGCGGCAACAAGGAGCTTCTCGAAAAGCTCGGTCGCAATGACCCGTGCCCTTGCGGATCAGGGAGGACGTTTCAAGCGCTGCTGCATGCATAGCGGCTGGTTTTGACGGCGTGAACCGCCATCACTACCAGCGTTGAGCAGCGCTGCCGCCCATTGGTCAGTCGTGGCGTAGTTCTGCTGGAAGAGCACTAAGCCTTGAATCCGCAGGGCGCAGCTTGGAGCCTCGCCGCCTTCGCCGTTGAATTTCAGTCGTGCCCAGTCGCAGAAAGGAGGACGCCATGCACGATGTATTGCAGTTGGACATCACCGGCCAGCCCCAGGCCTGGATCTCGGTCGAGCAGGCGGCCGTCCATGTGGCCTCCCGCTCCGTGGCCTGGTCGCTCGGTGATACGCCGCTGGCCGTCCTGCGCGGCGGCATGAACGTCCACTCCGGCCTTCAGTCGAGGCTTGAAGTTCCAGCCATCCTGGCGTTGAGCGGCAGTTCGCGCTTGAACCTCTTCGAGCAAGAGCCGGGCTTCAACAAGCTCAAGCTGATCCGGCGCGACCGACAGACCTGTGCCTACTGTGGCGAAGCGCATGACCTGCGCGAGCTCACGGTCGACCACATCCTGCCGGCCTCGCGTGGCGGCCCTCTCAGCTGGATGAACACGGTCGCCGCCTGCCGCGCCTGCAATTCGCGCAAGGCCGACCGCACGCCGGAGGAGGCCAGGATGCCGCTGCTGTTCACGCCCTACGTGCCCAGCCGCTTCGAGGACTTCCTGCTCAAGGGCAGGCGGATTCGTGCGGACGTGCATGAGTGGCTGGCCGCACGGCTGCCAAAAGAATCGCGCCTGAGTTGATCCACGGGGTCGGCCCAGGTGCCAACAGATCTGCCTTGGAAGGCAGGGCTCACAGGTCGGGGGTACCACCCCACCGGTGCGCTGTGGCCGGGCCCGTCCCGTCGCTGCGGCGCATGCCGCTCTGCTGAAAGAGGCCGATACGGTGAAGCACGGTTGTCCCGCAAGGGTCCGGGTTCGACTCCCGGTTTCGCCACCACTGGATAGCTCAGTCGGGTAGAGCAACGGATTTGGAATCCGTGTGTCGTGGGTTCGACTCCCACTCCACAAATGGCCTGTCACGCCAGTGAAAAACGGTCGAAAGACCACCCAGCCGAACGTGCCGGTCTGCCTTCGGGTTTGAACGGCACCAGCGCGGCCACCTGTGCTTCGGGCACGCGGGGTCTGCGTCCACGGCCAGTCCGAGGTATGTCCAGGGAGGGCATGTCGACGACGCACCGTGGTACCCAGCCCCTGGCATCCGAGGTCCGTGTCCGCGTTGTAACGGCATCCTATTTGAAACACACGCTGCAACAAGGAGAACACCATGACGATCAAGCGTGTCAATGTGAAGAAGAACGAGCGCGGCCTGCTGCTGCGCAATGGCGACTTCGAGCGTGTGCTGCAACCCGGCACACACTGGCTCCTGTCTGGACTGGATCGGCTTCAGGTCGAACTGGTCGCCATCGGAGCTCCGGCTTTCGTGCACCCGCTGACTGACTACTTGCTGGCCAAGGAGCCGGCGGTGGTCGAGACCGAGTTCGTTCGTGTCGAGTTGAATGCGACGCAGGTCGGCCTGCGCAGCGAAAACGGTGTGCTGGTCGAGCTGCTGCCGCCTGAAACCCGCCGGCTGTACTGGAAGGGCTTGGTGGATGTGCAGGTTGAGGTGATCGACCTGGCCAGCACCACAGAACTGTCGCCTGCGCTCACTGCCCGCCTGCTGCAGACTCAGCTGCGTCCGCGCAGCATCATCGGCTTGGCTGGTGTGTTGCAGGTGGTCGTGCCGGAACACGGCGCGGGCATTCTGTGGGTCGACGGCAAGATCGAGCGCTTGCTCGGTGCGGGTTCGTTCGCCTTCTGGAAGTTCAACCGCAGTGTGAACGTGGAGCTGGTGGACCTGCGCTTGCAGTCCGTTGAAGTCACGGGCCAGGAAATCCTGACCCGAGACAAAGTGGCGCTGCGACTCAATCTCTCGGCCACCTGGCGCTATTCGGACGTGCTCAGCGCCTACAAGGCGCTGGCCAAGCCGGCCGAGCACCTGTACCGCGAACTGCAACTCGGCCTACGCGCCGCGGTGGGTACGCGCTCGCTCGATGAGCTGCTCGAGAACAAGAGCGTCATCGACGAAGTCGTGACCGCGCAGGTGAAGGACAAGCTCGCCGCTCTCGGGCTCGAGCTGACCAGCGTTGGCGTCAAGGACATCGTGCTGCCGGGCGAGATGAAGACCATCCTCGCTCAGGTGGTGGAGGCCGGGAAAGCGGCCGAAGCCAACGTGATCCGCCGCCGCGAGGAAACCGCTGCAACGCGCTCGCTGCTGAACACCGCCAAGGTGATGGAGGACAACCCCGTCGCTCTGCGCCTCAAGGAACTGGAAACCCTGGAGCGTGTGGCGGAACGCATTGACAAGATCTCCGTCTTCGGAGGTCTGGATCAGGTGCTCAACGGGCTCGTGAAGCTGCGCTGATCGCCAGCCCCGGCTGGACGTAACTTGAATCTCCTCCGGCCGGGGCTCTACATTGGAAACAAGATCATGGAACAAGAACAAACTCAACATATCCACGAGGACGTCCCCGGCGGCGTTCCGCTGAAGATGTGGACGCGTGGCGTGCCTATCGAGCCCGAAGCGAAGCGCCAACTCACCAACGCGGCACGCCTGCCCATCGTTTTCAAGCACGTGGCTGCGATGCCGGACGTGCACTTCGGCATCGGGGCCACCGTAGGCTCGGTCATCCCGACCATCAAGGCAATCATCCCGGCGGCTGTGGGCGTGGACATCGGCTGCGGCATGATGGCCTGCAAGACCACGTTGCGCGCTGAGGACCTGCCAGACAACCTCGCCCCACTGCGCGCGGCGATTGAACGTGCGGTGCCGCATGGACGCGCGCCAGGCAACCGTGACCCGGGAGCCTGGCAGAAGCCGCCAGGTTCAGTGGACACGGCCTGGTCGCAGCTGGAGCCCGAGTTCAAGGAACTCTGCCGCAGCTATCCCAAGCTGGAGAAAACCAACCACCACAAGCATCTGGGCACGCTCGGAAGCGGCAATCACTTCATCGAGGTCTGCCTCGACGAAGAAGGCGCGGTCTGGTTCATGCTGCACTCGGGC
The DNA here is from genome assembly GCA_002255955.1 of Burkholderiales bacterium PBB2. Lineage (GTDB taxonomy): Bacteria > Pseudomonadota > Gammaproteobacteria > Burkholderiales > Burkholderiaceae_C > Paucibacter_A. The sequence continues at coordinate 41,296 of NKIM01000009.1, forward strand.
TCGCGAGGCGTAGGCAATGCCATCGGCACCATGTTCATCGAACTGGCCAAGAAGGACGCGATGCGCCACCAGGCCAATCTGCCGGATCGCGACCTGGCCTACTTTGAGGAAGGCAGCCGCTACTTCGGCGACTACGTGCGCGCCGTGAGCTGGGCACAGAAGTACGCCGCGATGAACCGCGAGGTCATGATGCGCCGCGTGATCGAAGCAGCGAAGACCGTGCTGCACAAGAACTTCCAGAGCCACATCGAGGCGGTGAACTGCCACCACAACTATGTGCAACGCGAGCAGCACTTTGGCGAGGACGTATTCGTCACCCGCAAGGGCGCCGTGAGTGCCAAGGCCGGCCAACTGGGGATCATCCCAGGCAGCATGGGCGCACGCAGCTTCATCGTGCGTGGCAAGGGCAATCCGGAGTCTTTCGAATCCTGCTCACATGGCGCCGGCCGTGTCATGAGCCGTGGAGATGCCAAACGCAGCTTCACCTTGGCCGACCATCGTGCCGCCACTGAAGGTGTGGAATGCCGCAAGGACAAGGACGTGCTTGACGAGACGCCTGCGGCCTACAAGGACATCGACGCGGTCATGGCCGCACAGGCAGACCTGGTCGACGTGGTGCACACGCTGAAGCAGGTGGTTTGTGTGAAGGGCTGAGCTTCTTGGGTTGATCGATACCACCATGCTGACGTAAAGGGCGGTCTACCCGAGCTAGGCCGAAGTCGGGCATGCGTCAAGGAATCGGTGCAGGCCGGAAGTCGGCTTTAGGCTGGTTGCTGCCGCTCACGGTAGACATGTGGGGGGCAGCACTGTGCCCAAAGCGGAAAGTCGCTGAACCTCAGCAACAGGCTGGCCAGAGTCATTCGCGCTTGGCGAACTGAGCGGCAGGTTCGATCGACACCGGCCGTTCGACCGACGGCTGCCTGTATGTCTGCTGCACCTCTGAGACCGGGTATTCGATCAACCGCGGGCCCCGTCAGATCTTGAACGACCGGTCCGGCCGTCGGCGACTAGGCAGTGCCGCCCCACTGCCATCAGTCATTTGGGGATGATGGGCAGCAGCAGTGCAGCGTTGTCAGTCACTCATTCCGGCAGGCCTCACTGACGGTCTTAGTCCCAAAGCGTTCTTCAGCTAGACATCAGCATTTACCCCACCAACAGAATTAAGGATGCCCACTCTCCAGGCCTCTGGCACGCTGCGAAGCCAATTGGTTCGAATCAGCATTTTGTACGTTCGGAGTTTGGTATGAATACTCTACTGCGACAAGGATGCAAAGAGTTCTTTTCCGTTTGAGGGCATGGATGGTTCATTGGAATTCATGCGGCTGCCGTGCCTTCCCCGTTCTGCGCATTGCTTTGCTGGTGCTTGGCTCAAGCTGGTTAGCAGCGTGCACATCGATCCATGTAGAAGGTGCCGGTGCAGTCACCAATCGATGGGCCTTTGCACCTATTGCGATCCATCCTGCAGAAGGAAGCTCCGTCACAGTTATTAGGTCAAAGGGGTTTGGATGGGTGCCTCATGGAGACGGCGTCACGCTTGGCTACCACAAAGAGCTACGCGTCATGGTGTCAAACCCAGATGCCTGTCAAGTGTTCATTCTGGAGCCTGATTCGAGCACGAAAGACTTTGAGCGGCTCATTGAAGTTCTGAAGGCGGCGGGCATGAGCCTCTGCAGCATTACAAAGGAGGCGAAATGAAAAACACTTTGCGCGTGATGATGCTCGGCTCAAGCATCTGTCTTTCCGGATGTGGGGCTCTACAGCAAGCTCCGCTCGTATACGCATCGAAGGTGTCTGTGGGCATCGACGCCGCCGCGACGTCTACCGAAAGCCCTGGCTTCAGCATAAACGTGGGCTACAAGCAGGTGGACACGGCGTATGTTCCTGTTGCCGTAGCCAGGGATTGCAAGCCAGGCGCAGATCAACCCTGCAAGGATAAAGTTTTTGAAATTGTTCCCCTCAGTGGCAACAACGACATCATCGGCAAGACAAAGGTGTCGGAACAGGCGCTCGCAGATGCCAAGGCGACGATTGACCTTGCCTCAAAGGATGTCGAGCGCAGTCGCTCGAAGCTAGAGGAGGCGCAAGTTGATGCCACCGCGAAAAACAAGGCACGTGACGTGGCCAAGAGTACCGCAGACACTGCGGCCGAAGCGGACAAGCCTGCGACTGCTGAATTAGCGAAGAAGGCTCAGAGCGCTGCCGAGATTGCGCAAACAACTCTGGTGGGCGCACAGCGTGCGTTTGAAGCGGCGCAAACAAAGCTTGGAGAAGCCGGAACCGCCTATTCGAAACTGACATCGCCTCCTTCGCTAGACAGCACGAATCAGAGAAAAGATGCATTTTCTGTCTATGGAAGTTTTGATGGAAAGACCAAGAACACTGCTGGCAAGGAGAGTGTGTCCGTGGGGTTGGACCTTGGTCGGACTTTCTCAACAGGCGTTGCATCCCAGAATTTAACGGAGGGGGTTCGTAGTGCAGCATGTCTTGATTCGGCCGCACGAATTCTTGATAAGGCCGCAGACAAGGCGGATGCGGCGCTCCTCAAGTCCCTCGTAGCACTTTGCGAAGCCCGCGCTCGGTGATCCTTGTCCCAAGGGGAGGTATAGATGGCACGTATGTTGACTCAAAACTTCTCGCTGGACGAGTTCGTATTTAGTCAAACGGCTGCGCGCCTTGGCCTCGATAACACAGCTGACGTGACGGTGCTACGAAATCTGCAGCGTCTGGCTGGTACGCTTGAGGAGGTTCGCTCAAGACTTGGTGATGTCGCTATCCTTGTGAGCAGCGGCTACCGCTCGCCGGCGCTAAACAAGGCTGTTAAGGGTGCAAAGAATAGTGCTCATTTGAGCGGACTAGCAGTTGACTTCACTGCACCCCGTTTTGGCACAGTTCTTCAGACTGCTAAAGCTGTTGCGGCCAGCGATATCGCGTACGACCAAGTGATCTACGAGTTCGGTCGTTGGGTACACCTTGGCTTGGCGCCAGAAGGCGAAATTGTGCGACGTGAAAACTTGTCAATCATGGTCGCCGGACAGTATTTTAATGGCCTCAGGAATGTGGCTTGAAAGTTGTAACCGTGCCGTTTTGTCGGAATTTCTAGTGCCCTGGTGAGGTCGGCAATTGGGGGAAATCGCCAATAAATCGAAGGCTTGAGAGAACTTGCAACGATGTTTTTATGCACGCGGCGCCAATGAAGCGCGGTAGCCTCTGTCTCCCTGCAGCGTGTTAGCCTTTGTTATTGAAGTTCTATTGAAGATGGCGTTTCGTCGCGGAATATCATCGGCTGATGAGGACGCCACTGGCACTGATACGGATCCGTTCTCCCTCTGACAGCGCCTTGAGAGAGGAAATATGTTCATGTCGACTGAATCATTTTTGTATTGTCGCAATGTCGCGGTTGTATTTCTTGTACTTGCTGTTGCGCCCGCAGCAGTGCTGAGCGCTGGCGAGGAATTGCCGAGTCTAATAGCAAAAAGGGATCTCTCAGTCCTCCAATCACCACGCAGAGGCCTCTTTTGCCAACACGGGGACGAGTTAGGAAAATTGGCCCGCGGCACCGATGTATCGCAGTACGAATCCATCACGAGCTATTGCGGCCTCGGGTACAAAATTGAATATCTGAAATTCGAATTCAAAACAACTGATGGACGTGTATTAACAGCGTATGTTCGTCGCAAGGAGAACAACGGCTCAGACAGATTTGACGTAAAGTCCAAGTAGGAGCTGGTATGCATAGGCTTCAAGAACTTGTGGCCATATTTGCGTGCATGATTCCATTTATTGGGTGTTACTTTGTAGGCGTAGCAGTTAGATTGGGGCGGGAAAATCGGCAGGCGCCTGAGTCCGCGAGAATAGGATTCGGAATTCGAATAATTGGTGAAGCTTTTCCCGGCATGCTGGAGTCAGTAATCACGTTGGCTACTGTGTTCGGTGTCGTGTTTCAGCAGGCCTCATCTGAAGGCCCGCTGTTTCCGCTAATTGGGGCAGTGGCTTCAGCCGCGTTTCTTGCCTTTCGCGGCGGGTATACATATCTTGAGTCGCTGCTCACCCTTCCCAAAACTAATCCGCCGCCTGAGGAAAGGAGTGGGGCGCGTGGAGCCTGTCCGGCGGACCGCCTACGGCAGCCGCTGAATATCAGCGTTGACCGCGCTCTTTCGGGGCGCTGTTGAGGTCAAACGGAAGGCTGCAACGGGTCGGAAGCGTGAGACCGGCATCGACTGGATGGTTATCTGTGGCCGGAATTCATCACCGATGGGTCTGAACGGTGCGGATGACAGCAGCGTTCTTTAGACCGGCCGTTCGCCCGACCGAAGTGCCGAGCAAGTCAATGGCCGTTGAGTAAATCACTGCGCGAGTTCGACTTCGGCGGACGAAGGGCCGGACACGCTGCGGCGCTGTCCATCGCCGTGTATCTGGAACTTCGGCTTTGGGCACATAGCAGACTTATGGGTCCCAAGACCGAGCGGCAGCAATCAGCCTGTTGCGGTCATTGCCGCGCGTGAAGTCACCGAAACCCAAATCCGGATCCGGATCCGACGCCGAAATTCATATAGCAAATGTTGTCTCAGCTTTCCCGGCCACCTATATCGCGGCCAGGTTTCGCGTGATCAAGCGAATATCTATCTGAGGAAGTCGTTCCCGGTCAGTCACTTAGCGCCATCGCCAAACGCCGCCAAGTATTGCGAGCACGCCGGAAAGCTGCGCAGGCATTTGATTGATTCCAACCACTTTTGGCATGTCGGCACTGCGTTGTAGGGCAAGCTATTGCTTTATTTGCGGCCGCCATTCGGCCGACTTGTCAACCTCATGCGCTGACCCGCACGCCGCGCTCGCTGCGGCCTCACGCGCCTCCTCTCCCCGCAGATTGCTTTCGATCAGCCTTGCCGCCAAGCGGCCAGTGCGCTGAGTCCGTGGCTTGTCGGTTGTGCCGCTTGCAGCACCTGTTGGCACAACACATCGGGCGGCTGGCCTTGTGACCAGGCCTCGGCCACATCCGCCAGCAACTGGCGGGCGCTGCGCGACAGACCGCCCTCGACCGGATCGGCGGCCAGGGCCTGCAGGCGCTGGATGTAGAGTTGGCGCGCGGCCTCGCTGCTGTTGATCAGGCGCAGCAAGGCCTGACCCTGGCGCTGGAACTCCCGTTCTCCAAGGCCGCCACCAGCCGCCGCGCGCTCATCAAGCCCCAGGCAGAGCAAGTACTCCAGAGGCCCGAGCGTGCGCCAGGCTCCGAACTGCTGGGCGGGCGACAGCACGGGCGGGCCCGAGCGCGTCGCAGCGCCCCAAGCCTGGCGACGGCCGCTGGGCAGGCGGCCCGTCTGCAGGCCGGCCAACAAGGTCTGGGCCAGCACAGCGCAGGCCTGCGCATCGCCGCGCTCCCCCACCACGGCCAGCAGGTTCAAAAAGTCGGGGTAAAGCGCGTCACCGAGGCTGCGGCAGACCTGCTCCAACATGGCCAGACGCGGCTCCTCGCCGGGCAGATCCACACATCCGGACAGCAAGGCCTGGGCCGCGGCCGTCCAATCGGGCTCGCGGCGCGCATCGGCCATGTCGGCTCAGCCCTGAGACCGCATGGCCGCCAGCACCCGCTCAGCATGGGCTTGCACCGAGAGCCCGCGCGCCTGCGGCTCGACCTCGGCGCGCAGCAGCGGCGCACCGTCCGCCACAGCCCTGGCCGAAACCGGCACCAACGCCGCCAAACCCGCCGCGGGCGCGGACCCAGCCGCCACCCCATGGGGGAGGCTGAAGGCAAATGCGGAGCTGGCAAGCGTGTTCATGAATGAAGAGGGGCTGGGTGCATCGTTCGAGGCCTGAAGCCTAAGCCGCGGCATGGGGTTTGGGAATTGCGGCCATTCCTAATCCCGCGCCGCTGCGGCAGCGCTTCGGCCCGATTGCGGACAGCCCTAGTTGCGGTCATCCGCATTGCGAACGCCCCCAACTTACGCGCCGGCTTGCAAATCGTTTCAATGGCCAGGCAGTTGATCGCGGGCGGCCCCTGGTGTCACCGCGACGCCCAAACCTCGCATCCCGACGGATGCGAAACGGGCGAAGTTCTAACACCCATGAGTCTTTTCACACTCATTCATTCATCCACCCACTGAATCTTTGGCAAGGAGAGCCCGACCATGTTCACCAACAACGTTTCCTCGACCAGCGCCGGCATCGCCATCGGTGGCTGCGGCCCCGTCGACCGCAGCAACCCCAGCCACGCCAGCACTTCGATGCAAGGCGGCCAGGCCGTGTTCGAGAACGACAACTACCGCATCACCGCGGCCGATGCCAACCGCGTGGAGATCACCAACAAGAAGACCGGTGAGAACTATGTGGTCTGGGGTGACCCGCATGTCAATGTCGATGGCCAGCATGCCTTTGACTTCTGGGGCACCACCACCTTCAAGCTCGATGACGGCACCAAGCTGACCTTCGAAACCGTGCCGGCCGGCAACGACATGACCCTGCCCAGCAAGCTGACCATCACCAATGGCGACTACGGCGTGCGCATCAGCGGCATCGACACCAACCAGCGCGGCGACCTCAAGATCGACGAAGCCAAGGGCTGGGGCCAGACCCTGGACGGCGTCACCGACGACGGCAATGTGCTGCTCGAGAACGCCAACGGCAAGGGCTTTGTCGCCGTGGACGGCAATGGCAAGCTGGTGCAGGTGAACCAGAGCTACATCAACGGCACCGACCTGCAAAAAGGCGGTGCCGCCGCCGCAGCTGCGGCCCAGCAACAGCAGCAATTGCAGCAGCTGGCCCAGATCTTCCAGGGCGCCTTCCAGGCCATGAGCAGCATCCTCAGCATCAGCCTCAGCGGTGCCCTGCTGCGCAATCTGCTGGGCCAGGACAGCGAAGGCTCGCGCACCAACACCGGCGTGGCCGGCGGCGGCCGCGCCTGGACTGGTGGCACGGTCAACTTCAACGAAGCCGCCAACCCGCAGGGCTGGGCCCTGAGCGCCCAGCTGAGCTTGAACCTGACGCTGACCCGCTGGCAGGCCTGAGCCGCCACACCGGCCCCGCGGCCGCCGGCCTTCGTCGGCGGCCTTCATCGGCGGTATTCACGGGGCTCGCAGCCCGCTCACCGCGATGGGGAGCGGGCTGTGGCGTTTGGAGGGGCGCTCCCGCAAGACTTGGCGGCAGGCAGCCCGTTCACTTAGAACACGCGCTCGTAGGCCCCGCTGCGCGCCTCATGGACGAGTTGGGCCCAGCCATTCATCCACTGCAGGCAGGGGCTGTCGGGCTCGCGGTAGCGCTGGACGACGAGGGCCTCGATATCCAGTTGCACCGGGGGCATCGAGGCATCACCGGCAGCGGTCGGGGTCGGCAGGAACTGCAGCACCGGCCGGCGCACGCTGTCCATGCCGTCCAGCAGATTGCCCTCGTCCAGATCCAGCGCCCACTGAAACGCCGGGCGGCAGATCAGGATCAGCTCGCCCAGCAGCAGCGCCAGGTCCATCAGCAGGGAATACACGATCTCCGGGCCGCGCCGATCGCTGGCCAGCCAGACCTCGTCGCGCGCCAGCTGGGGCGCGGCTTTCTGGAGCGCGGGAAACACACGCAAGCTCCAGCGGTGCAGGCCATCCAGCAGCGCCGCGGGTTCAGCGCCAGCCAGAGCTGCCGCCAAATCGACCCCGGCCTCGGTGCGCAGGAAGTCGCTGATGATGCGCAGCCGCAATGGGCGCTGAGTCCGCAGATATTCGAGGTTCTCCTGAGCCTGAGCCAGGCTCAGCAACTGCCCATCTCGACGGTAGGCATGGGGTGCCGCATAGACGGGGTAGCACTCACGCAGGCGCTGCAAAAGCGCCTGGCCTTCGTAACGCTCGGTTTTTCGTGTGAGCCAGGACCACATGGAAGGCATCATGCCATGGGGTGCACGGCGCTGGAGCCGGCTCCGATGCAAGCGCGTCGCGGCATCAGAACCAGGACTTGAGCGTGTCGAAAAGCCCGCGGCCGGCTTGGTCGCCGACCACGGCGCCGGCGATGCCGCCGACAAGGCCGCCGATCACCGTGCCCACGCCGGGGAAGATGGCGGTGCCCAGGGCTGCGCCGCCGACGGCTCCGCCCCAGCCGCCAGCGGCCCCGCCAGCCAGGCCGGAAGCGGCTCGGCCGGTGTGGAGCCCGACGCGGTCGCCGTCCTTGCGGAAGGCGCTGCCGACCTCGACGGCGTCCATCACCAGGCCAAGCGGTCGCGCCACCTTGCCAACGCCCTCAAGCAAGCGCCCTGCTCCGCGCAGCATGCGGTTCTCGCGCAGGGCTTGGCCGTCCAGCGCGGCCTGGCGGGCCAGGTCGGAGTCCATGCTGTTGCGGCCGACCTTGGATTCGATCTCCAGACGCTGGCTCTGGCGCGGATCCGCTGCCGGGCGATCCACCACCACATCGACCACCCGTGCACCGCCCTGGCGCGGCTGCTCGATCCCGACCTGCAAGCCCTGGGCACGCCAGCGGTCCGCAATCGCGTCGCGTGCCAGGTCGCCGTTGCGGTTGTTGGCAAGGGCGGCTGGGACCCCGGAGCTCTTGCCGAGCGAGCCCGGCGGTACAGGATTGGCCAGGCGTTCCACGGTGATGCCATGACCCTCGAGCATGGCGCGCAGGCCATCGGTGAAGCCGCTCTTGCCCGTCCAGGCACTGGTGGTGGACACCCACTGCTTGACGAGGATGGGGTTGTCGACCAACAAGCGTCGGCCCTCGCTGGCCCAGGCCTGGCCTGCGGCCGCCAGACCGTTCGGCGTGGCCTCAGCCAGGCCCGCCACCGCGGCCACCACGTCCTGGTTGAAGCGCGCGAGCTCGCCGGCATCGCGGCCGGCCAGTTCGTTCTCGATCGCGGCATGGGCGGCCGAGGCCTTGCCAAAGTCCTGCTGGCTGGCCTGCGCCACCCAGCCGGCCAGGCGCCGCGTGTCCAGCTGACCGCTGGCAGGGTCGCGGGCCAGGCTCAGCAGTTCACCGGCGGAGCCGGTTGCCGACGCGGCGCTGCCGGACCTGCCAGCGCTGCGGGCGGTGTCGATGGTGGTGCTCATGGTGATGGGCCCTTCTTGCGTGTGCGTGTGTGTTGGCGTGTCACTGACCGAAGTCAGCTCGCATGGCCGCGATTGCAGCCCGTCTCGCTGACTCGCGATAGCCGGGGCCGCTCCCAGCTAGTAACGCCCCTAATCGGCGGCAACAGTTCCGTGCACGATTGCGGACGGTCCCGTCTTTCGCCGGCAGCGTGCTTCTTCTCCAATGCATGGCATCGGGGCACCGCCCCAAGAGCCAAGGCCAAGGAGCCCAGACATGAACCTCACGAACTCGAGCTACCGCGTACACAGCGGCGACACCCTCAGCCGCATTGCCAAAAACCATGGCATCAGTGCCGAGGCTTTGATGCAAGCCAACGGCATGGACCCGAAGCTGGCCGACGGCCGTGTGGGCAGCAGCCCCCGCGACCCGGACCGCCTGCGCGTCGGCCAGGTCTTGCGCATCCCGGTGGCCACGCCGGGGCTGGAGCGTGAGCACCGCGTGGTGCCCGGAGAAACCTTGCCCGGCATTGCCGAGCACTGGGGTGTGGATCTCAAGAAGCTGCTGCTGGCCAACCCCTTGGTCGAAGCCGTCAAGTCCCTGCTGGCACGGCTGGAGGCCCCGGCTGCCTCGGCACCGGCAGCAGCAGCGCCGTCTGCCGAACGACCCGCGGCAAACAACAACAGCGGCGGCCTCAACGCCGATACCGAGCTGGGCAAACTCAGCGCTCGCTACGAATCGGGTCGCCGTGGCAGCGCCGCCATTGGCTACGACAACACGGGCGGCTGGTCCTACGGCAAGTACCAGATCGAAACCCAGCGCGGCACCATGGCCAAGTTCCTCGACCACGCCGCCACGCACGCGCCCGAGATGCATCAGGCGCTGACAGCGGCAGGCGGCCTGGAGGCCGCTCGTGCGGGCACGGCAGAGTTCAAGAAGGCCTGGGTGACCTTGGCCGCGGACCCGCGCTTCGCAGCCCTGCAGCACAGCTTCATTGCCAGCCGGCACTACGAGCCACTGGCGGCCCGGCTCAAGGCAGAGCAAGGCTTGGACCTGTCGCAGCGCTCAGCAGCGCTGCGCGATGTGGTCTGGTCGGTGGCGGTGCAGCATGGTTCGGGCTCCTCGGTCATCGCCAAGGCGCTGGCGGGACGTGATGTCAGCCAGCTCAAAGATGCCGACATCATCAATGCCATTTACGATGAGCGTGGCGCCGAGAAACTGGACAAGTCCGGCAAGACGGTGCTGAAGTACTTCTCCAAATCCACGGATGATGTGCAGGCCGGCGTGCGCCATCGCTTCGAGCAGGAGCGCAAGCAGGCCTTGCAGATGCTGTCGCCTTTCCCGGCGGCGCCGCATCGTCCTTGACCCCGGCGATCGCCGCTTCCCACCCATGCCTCTCGCTGCCGCCCGTCCTTCTGCCTCCACCTCGGCCCGATCGTGTCGCTGGGGATCACCGCTCAGCCGGGGCTGGCGCCAAAAGCCACTGAGTTTGCTGCTGCTCGCGCATGCCGCCGCCTTCTCGGCTTCGGCCGTGGGGGCTGCTGCAGAGTCAAGCGTGAGCTCAGGCCCGGCCTTCGACTGCCGCAAAGCCAGCAGCGCGACCGAAAAAGCCATCTGCGCCAGCGCCGATCTGAGTCAGCTGGACCGGCAGCAGCAGAAGGCCTGGAAGGCCATGAACAGCGCCCTGCAGGAGCATCCGCAGCATGGCACGCTCAAACAGGACCAGCTGGCATGGCTGAAGGCGCGTGATCGCTGCGCGGCCGATGCGGCCTGCATCACCGAGGCCTACCAGGGACGCCTGAGCCAGCTGCGGGGCGGCGGCCCGCTGCCCTGGGCGGGGGTGTTCGAGCTGCCCGGCACGGGCAGCCTGGCCCTCTACCCGGTGCTGGCCACGCCAACCGGGCCTGCGGCTGCGACGCGCTACCACGTCAGCCTACAAACGGCCGAGCCCAAGACCGCGCGCTGGACTTGCGAATGGCAGGGCGAGGCCGATCTGCTGCCTGCCAGCGCCACGCAGCCTGCCCGGCTGCAGCTGCTCATGCCCGGCGCCAAGCCGGTGGCCGCCAGCCTCCAGGCTGACGGCACGCTGGAGATCGCCAACGACGCGGCCACCCAAGCCGCGGCCGATTCGCTGTGCGGCAACGGCGGCAGCTTTGCGTTTCGCTACCGCCGCAGTTCAGCGGCTCGCTGACGAGCCGCCCCGCCCAACAGTCACTGCCACCCCATGCCATTCGGCCCCAAGCTGAGGCGCTCGGGGTCGCGGCCCAACACCCGCTGCAGATTGGCTCGGGCGGCATCGCGCAGATGTTGTTGCTGGGTGGCGGGCTGAGGTGTGGTCTTCTGGCTCAGCTGGGCCAGGGCCATGAAGGTGCCGACCATGGCGCATTGCTCGTAGAGGCCGCGCAGGGCTTGCGGCGTCTGGGCGCCCAGGCGGGCCACCATGTCCGGCTGGGCCGCCAGCTGCTCAGCCAGGGCCTGGGTGTGGGCATCGCTGACCTCGACGCCCCTCATCACCATGTAATTGCCCACGATGAACGCCGCCATCGCCCCGGCCACATCGTTGCGCGGCCAGCCCAGGCGCTGCTCGATCTGCACGAACACATCCTTGCTCTGCAGATAGGCTTTGCGCATGCGGTCCTGGTGGGCGGCCGGGAACATCTTGGACAGCTGCTCGGCATTGCTGTGCCACTGCTCGGCGCCATCGGCCGCCAGGCGCAGGCCCGAGGAGATCGAAAAGCCGGCGATGGGCGTGCGCGAATCCGCGCCTGCCTCGGCGGGCGGCACGGGAATCAAGACCTGGGCCTGCGCCTGCGGTGCCAGCAGCACCGGCAGCGCGAGGGCCAGGCGCCAAATCAAGGCGGGGGGCTCGGAGCTGGAGACGAAGAGGCCTGACTTGCCGAGGCCTTGGACTGGCGGAAGGCTTCAGAAAACGCATGGACAACATGATGGGGCTTCCCTCTCGCGCTGGCGGGCTTGTTCAGTTCGTGGGCGTCTGCAGGGTGCCGACGCTCAGCGGTTCGCCGCGTCGACCGCAGCGCGGCTGGGCTCGGCATCCAGGCTCAAACCCTGGTACCAGAGACGCAGCCGATTCAAGCGCAAGGATCAGAACCAGCTCAACAGGCCACAGCTGTACACCGCCTCGCGCCCGCCCCCCGTGTTGGCGGCACGCAAAGCCTTGTCGCTGTCACGAACGCCATCGATCAAGGTGGGCGTGGAGGCCGTGGCAGACACGGCATAGGCCAAGGGGCATCCGCTGACGCCCAGGCCGCCGCCGTAACGGTCATCGCCCACCTGCGCGACAAAGCTCAGCCATTGACCGTCCGCCGACCAGGACAGGTCGAGCATGGAGAGACGCACCGGGTCGTCCATCCGCTCCGGGCTGGCTTGCGCGACCACGCTCACCGCACCTCCCAACACCGGCGCACGATAGAGCACCGGCACCTCACGGGTCTCACCCTTGCTGTTGCGCAGACCCGCCCATTTGACGATGGCCAGGGTCTTGCCGTCCGGGCTGACCGCCAGGTTCTCATTGCCGGCACGTGCCTCCGACGGGAACAGAATGGCCACAGTGGCCGACTGATTCTGAACCGGGTCGTAGATCAGAACCTGACCCTTCTCGAAGTACGCGAGACGACCGTCCGGCAACCAGTCAAAACCACCGCCGCCATCTGCCTCTTGATAGGAGCCCGTCAACAGAATCTGGCCTTGACGATTGAAGACCAACGCCCGCGTCTTGCGCGAGGAGTTGGTGGCAAATTCATAGGCCGCCAGGTATTTGCCATCGTGCGACATGCGCAGGCGCAAGAGCTTGGCTTTTTCGTCGGGGCTGGTCTGCGTCGCGAGCTTGAAACTGGCACCGAGTGTGAGCGCGGGCCAGTTGAAGATGTCCACAGTCTCGGCACCGTCTTCACGGATCAGTTCCCGTGTGGGCCGGCTGACCGCCCAGGCATCTGACACGCCGAGCGCCTGCGCCCGCGCGCTGCGTGGCAGGTCGATCTGTTGCCCCGTCGCCAGATCCAGCACCTGCGCATCGACACGCGTGTCCGCCGGGTCACGCACCAGCAGGCCCAGCGCGCTGGGCGAAGCTGGATCGGGCGCAGGCGCAGGCGCAGGCGCAGGCGCAGGCGCAGGCGCAGGTGCAGGTGCAGGTGCAGGTGCAGGTGCAGGTGCGGGTGCGGGTGCGGGTGCAGGCGCGGGAGCTGGAGCTGGAGCTGGAGCTGGGGCTGGAGCAGGGGCCTCGCCGCCACCGCCGCCTCCACAGGCGCTCAGGGCCGCGAGCAGGGCGACGACCAGCAGCCGCGAACCCGGCTTGTTGGGCATCGAGGTGCCCGGCCTGGGCGCTGGGGCTGAACCGAAGGCTTGGACTTGCATGACAAAACTCCCTCACTCTGGATTGAAACTGAACCACAGCACACACATGAAACCGCGGCCACACGCGCACCACAAACACCAACGGCGAAGAGAGCCAAAGCTCCCTCCGCCGCAGGGCCCCCTCGCGGGCGCCCACACCCGGGGCCAAGAGCCCCGGGCTTGCTCGCAGACTTACTGCTTGCGAGCCATCGAAGACAGGGCTTCGCCCAGCGACTTGATCGCGGTCGAGAACACGCTGTTCAACATGCTGTATTCCTGGCCGGTGGCCTGGAACTCGGTCATGGTCTTGTTGAACTCTTGGGCGTTCTTGCCGTCTTCTTCCTGCTTGACCTTGGGGTCGGTGGCCGTGGACTTGGCTTGCTGCAGATCGGTCATCTTGGACGACAGCTCCACCAAGTGCTTGGCCTTGTCGCCCAGGGCCTGGCCCATGGCCTTGGCAATGGCTTGCAGCCAGCCGCCAGCGCCGTCGGACTCTTCGCCACTGCCTTGGGCCTTGCGGTTGCCCAGCACGGACTGCACGAAGTCTTGCTGGAAGTCGGTCTTGAATTTGGCGATGGCGCCGCCGAACTGCTGCTGAGCCAGGCTCTGCACATCGGCCGGCACGGCGTTGTTGCGCAGGCCGCCGAGGACGTTGTCGGCACGGTCCTTGATCAGGTCGCCCAGGAACTTGGGCATGCCATGCTGCTGTTGCAGCTGGTTGATGCCGTCCTTGATGGCATCGCCGATGGCCGACTGGACCAGGTTGCCCACGGCTTGGCCGATCATGGCGCCCAGCGGGCCGCCAAACGCACCACCGATGACGCTGCCGATGCTGCTCAGCAGACCACCACCGCCACCCACCACGCTGTTCAAAGCTCCAGACATTGCAATTCTCCTGAGGGGGCCTTGGCCGGTCGTTTGCTTAAGAAGACCTGGTGGCAAGGCCGGGTTTGAAAACAAAGGTTCACTTCCTGTCGGAAGCGAGCTGCTTGAGGGCCGCTGCCTTGAGTCCGTGGATCACGGGTTGGTGATTCGCGGGCTTGGCTTGCAGTGCCGACGGAATGAATTTCACGCCTTTCAACTCGCTTTCGTAAGTCAGGACCATCGGCAGTCAGGAACGGCCCCAACTAGGGTTGTCCGCATTCGAAGCAGCGGCAACAGGCTCGGGGCGATAACGGCCACGCAGTGCGGCATAGGGCGTCAGGTCTTCACCAGGGGCCGGGCTGCGCCTCGCGGTGGCGTCGGCCTCGGCGCCCGGCCCGGTCTGTGCGCCTGCGGCCGGCTCCGAAGCCCGCGCCAGGTCCTCTCGCACCTCGGCGGCCCAGAGGATCACCTCGGCGATGATGTCGAACAGATCGGGCGGGATGGCTTCGCCCACTTCGGCGCGGGCCAGCAGATCGCGGGCCAGGGGCACATTGCGCACGATGGGCACCCCCGCCTGCTCGGCCGCGGCGCGCATGCCCGCCGCCACATCGCCCTCGCCCTTGGCGCTGATCAGGGGCACGGGACAGCGCTCGCGCTCATAGTCGATGGCGATGGCCACATGGGTGGGGTTGACGATCAGCGCATTGGCCGTGCGGGCGGCCTGGTTCGAGTTCTGCTGCGCCCACTCGGCATGGGCCTGGCGCCGCTGGGCCTTGATCATGGGATCGCCCTCGTTGTCCTTGTACTCCTGCTTGATGTCGCGCAGGCTCATGCGCATCTTCTTGGTGAAGGAGTGGCGCTGCCACAGCAGGTCCAGCAAGGCCACGATCAAAAAGGCGCACAAGGCCCAGGCGCACAGCTGCCAGCTGGCATCCCAGAGCAGGGCCGCCAGGGGCCGCGGGTCTTCGCCGCCCTGGCGTGCCAGGCCCAGCCACTGCGGCAGGCGTGAGCGCACCAGCAGCCAGGCGAGAAACAGCAACAGGCTGGCCTTGATGATGTTCTTGAGCAGCTCGATCAGGCTGTCCATCGAGAACATGCGCTTGATGCCGGCCGCCGGGTTCAGGTGCTCCATCTTGGGCGTGACCTTGTCCATGGCCCAGATCGCCCCCACCTGCAGAAACTCGCTGAGCAGGCCCACCGCCACCACGGGCAGCAGCAGGAGCAGGCAGATCCAGAGCAGGCTCTCCAGCGCCGCCCCGCCCAGGGAGCGCGCCACCAGGATGAAGCCACCGGCATCCCAGCCCTGAGCGAGGGCGTGGAAGAGCTGCTCGTTGAGCGCCTGCAGGCGTTGAGCTGCTGGGCGCAACAGAGCAGCAAACAAACCCAGCCACACCAGCAGGGTCAGCGTCGTGCCCATGTCGCGGCTCTTGGGCACATCGCCTTTTTTGCGCGCGTCCTGCAGTCGCTTGGGTGTGGGCTTTTCGGTCTTGTCGCCGCCGCTCTCGGCCATCTCATGCTTTCTGTGCGCTTGCCACGGGCTGCTGTCGCAGCTGAAGCGACGCAGAGCCATGACCGACCACGCGCAAAAGCGCGTGAACAAACGCACACTTTGAAGCAGGGCCGACAGGCTGCCGATGACAGATCCGTATCTTTTGTAAGCAACTATGTCCTAGGGGGGATGTCCAGCTAACCCGCTATTTACACACCTGCAGGTGCAGTTTCGACCCACCCGCTGACGCTCACACTTGATTACAAACTCCGCTTCCGGGTCTTGAAGCCAGCACATCGCGCCGGGATAGTGCGAAGCATTCAGGGAGTGGTCAAAAAATGCAGTACCCACAAGACAGCGGTCACCCGGTGGACCGCGCGCATGGTCGCCTGGCCATGCCGGAAAGGCCTTCAGTCTCCAGCGCACGACGCTGCGGTCTGCAGCCATTGCGAGCTCTGCTCGCCGTGTGTCTGGGTGTCACCCCGCTGGCCCTCCAAGCCATGAGCTGCAGCCTGCCTTCGACGGCCGACGCCATCGCCGCGCCCAGCCCTCGCCAGTTCCACGCCGGCAGCAAATTCCGCCTGATCGAACAAAGCTGTGCCGAACTGGCACAGACCGAGCTCACACCCGCATCGGCCGCTGCGGCCAACCGTTCGGCCCAGCTGGCCCTGTATGAGGGCGGCCCGGTCTCCGGCACCTTGCAGCTGGGTTCCTTGCAGACGAGCACCCAGCCACTGAACGAGGCCCCCGTCGCCGCGACCACACACCAGACCCACCGCGCGTCCATCACCGCCAAGAACGGCCAGGCCGGCCAGACACAGCGCATCGTCGGTGTGGCCGCCACCCTGAGTGCCGCGGCCGAGCGGCACGACATCGACCCCCTGCTGCTGCACGCGATTGCCCATGTGGAGTCGCGCCACAACACGCAAGCCGTGTCGCCTGCCGGGGCGCGCGGCCTGATGCAGGTGATGCCGGCCACGGCCAAGCGTTTCGGCCTGAAAGACCCGGTGCGCGAGCTGATGCAGGCACCGCTGAATGTCGAGGCCAGCGCCGCCTATCTGAAAACCCTGCAGGCTCGTTTTGGCAATGACCTGCGCCTGGTGCTGGCGGCCTACAACGCCGGCGAGGGCGCGGTGGAGCGCCATGGCCGAACGGTGCCGCCCTACGCCGAGACCCGGGCCTATGTGCAGCAGGTGCTGGGCGCCTACCAGGGCCTGCGCGACTGGGTGGCCGCAGCGCCGAGCGGTGCGCCCGCAACGAATACCGCCACGCGATGAGCGCCCTGCAAGCCTATTTCCGCCAAGGCGGCGGCGCCGCGAGCCTGGGCGAAGACAGCCTGCTGGCGCGCTACGTCGACCTGCTGCTGGTGGCGGGCGTAATCGCCATCATCGCCCTGATGGTGCTACCCCTGCCGCTGTGGCTGCTCGATCTGCTGGTGGCGGCCAATATCGCCATGGGCGTGGTGCTGCTGCTGGTGGCCATCTACATCAGCAGCCCGCTGGAGTTCGCGGTATTTCCCAGCGTGCTGCTGATCACCACCTTGTTCCGGCTCTCGCTGTCCATCGCCACCACGCGCCAGATCCTGCTGCACGCCAACGGCGGCCACATCATCGACACCTTCGGCAAGCTGGTGGCCGGCGGCAACCTGGTGGTGGGCCTGGTGGTGTTCCTGATCATCACCGTGGTGCAGTTCATCGTCATCGCCAAGGGCGCCGAGCGCGTGGCCGAAGTGGCGGCGCGTTTCTCGCTGGACGCCATGCCTGGCAAGCAGATGTCCATCGACTCCGACCTGCGCTCGGGCCTGATCGACAAGGACGAGGCCAAACGCAAGCGCCGCACGCTGGAGATGGAATCCAAGCTGCACGGCAGCCTCGACGGCGCCATGAAGTTCGTCAAGGGCGATGCCATCGCCGGCATCATCATCATCGCCATCAACTTGCTGGGCGGGCTCTCGGTGGGCGTGCTGCAGCAGGACATGAGCCTGAGCCAGGCCATGCACAGCTACTCCATCCTGTCCATCGGCGAGGGCATGGTGGCGCAGATCCCGGCCCTGCTGGGCGCCATGGCCGCCGGCCTGATCGTCACCCGCACCGCCGACGAAGACGAGCGCCACCTGGGCGACGCCATCCGCCGCCAGCTCAGCGCCAAGCCGCGCGTGCTGGTGGTGGCGGCCGGGGTGTGCATGCTGTTCGCCACCGTGCCCGGCTTTCCAGCCGCCGTGTTTCTGCTGCTGGGCGCGGTGCTGATGGCCGCAGGCCTGCTGCTGATGCCCGAATGGGCGGCCCGCTGGCAGCGTGCCAGCGGCCGCGCCCTGCCGCAGCTGCAGGCCGCCCGCGCCCAGGCGGCCAAGCCGGTGGCGGCCGCCCCGCAAGCCCAGCTGCCGCCGGCCCTGCCCCTGCTGCTGCTGTTGCCACCAGCGGCCTTGCAGGGCGAGGCCGGCCAGCGCCTGGCCCAGGAGCTGGGCGAGATGACCGAGCAGTTCCAGCTGGCCGCCGGCCTGCAGCTGCCACGCATCGCCCTGCATGGCCGCACGCCCCGCATCGCAAGCGCCGATGCGAACGGGCAAGCGAACGCCGGCCAGGCCGAGCCCGGCTGGCAGCTGCTGGCCTACGAAGTGCCCATCGCCCAGGGCCCGCTGCAGGAAGGCATGGACCGCCAGGCCCTGCTGGCCCAGCTGCAGCAGGTGCTGCGCCGCCATGCCCAGCTCTTCCTGGGCATCCAGGAGACCACGGCCTTGCTGACCCGCGCCTCCACCGAGCTGCCCGATGTGGTCAAGGAGGTGCTGCGCAGCCTGCCCATCCAGCGCGTGGCCGAGGTGCTGCGCCGGCTGGTGGCCGAGGAGGTGTCGATCCGCAATCTGCGCGATGTGCTGGAGTCGCTGGCCGAAACCGGTCAGCGTGAAAAAGACGTGCAGACCTTGACCGAGTTCGCCCGCATTGCGCTGAAGCGCCAGACCAGCCACCGCCTGGCGCCCGAGGGCCGCCTGCCCTGCCTGATGCTGAGCCCCGCGCTGGAGGACCTGCTGCGCCAGGCCATCCGCGTCAACGGCGGCGTGGCCCAGCTGGCCCTGGACCCGCAGCTGGCCCAGCAGATCAGCGCCGCGCTGCAGGCCAGCCTGGCGCGCAGCGGCGCGCGCGCCATCGTCACCGCCGTCGATGTGCGCTGGCATGTGCGCCGGCTGATCGAGGCCGAGTGCTTCGACCACCCGGTGCTGTCCTTCCATGAATTGAGCCCCAACCTGCAGCTCGATGTGGCGGAGCGGGTGGACCTGCCCCAGGCGCCGCTGCTGCAAGAGGCGGCCTGAGCGATGAAACCCTCCATGTTCCCCTTTGCCCTGCCCCCTCTCTGCGCATCGGCCTCGACCGGGCGCGCCCTGCTGCTGGGCCTGCTCGTGCTGGCCAGCCCGGCCCAGGCCGTGCCCTGGCCGGTGGGTGAGCGCCTGGTGACCCTCTCGGCCCGCGAGCAGGGCCTGGACGCCTTTCTTGAAGACCTGTTCGCCCAGGTGGAAGCGCCGGTGGCGCTGAGCGCCGGCGTGCGCGGCCAGGTCAACGGCCGCTTCAGCCAGATGCCGGCGCAGCAGCTGCTGCGCGAGATCGCGCGCGCCTACAAGCTGCTGGTCTTCCACGACGGCAACACCACCCACATCGCCAACGCCCGCGAGGCGCAGCAGCGCAGCTTCAGCCTCAACGCCCTGGCCGCGCAGAAGCTGCTGCGCAGCGCCGAGGAGCTGCAGCTCGTCGACGCCCAGAACAGCCTGCGCCGCAGCGCCGATGGCGCCATCCAGGCGCGCGGACATGCCGCCTTCATCGAGATGGTGGCCGAGCTGGCGCGCGCCCTGGACCCGGCCCAGGCCCCCGCCAAGCCCAGCGTCGGGCGCGAGGACTTCCGCGTCTACTACCTGCGCTACGCCTGGGCCCAGGATGTGAACATGGCCATGGCCGGCCGGAGCCTGACCGTGCCCGGCGTGGCCAGCATCCTGCGCGCCCTGGTCGGCGCAGCACCCAGCGGCGTCAACCACAGCAGCAACACCAGCCGCGAGCGTCCCAGCAACCAGGCCGGCCTGCGCGGCCAGGGCCTGGCGGCCCAAGGCCTGCAAGCCGGCAGCGGCACCCTGGGCCTGCCGCCCGCGGGCGCCAGCAACGCCGCAGCCAGTGGCCGCGATGCCGATGCACTGAAGACCGCCTTGGCACCACGCAGCGCGGCGGCCGAGCCCAGCGCGGAAAGCGCCGGCCCCGGCCCGCGCATCGAGGCCGACCCACGCCTGAACGCCATCATCGTGCGCGACCAGCCCGAGAAGCTGGAGCGTTATGCCGCCCTGATCCAGGCCCTCGATGTGGAGCCGCAGGCGCTGGAGATCGAGGCCACCGTCATCGACATCAACACCGACCGCCTGCGCGAGCTGGGCATCAACTGGCGTTGGTCGGGCGGTGGCGGCAGCGAGCTGCTGTTCGGCCGCGGCACGGCCAGCGACCTGGCCCTGCGCGGCGACCGTGATGTCACGCCCAGCGGCCGGGGGGGGTTTGTCTCGGCCGTGCTGGGCAACCGCAACCAGTTCGTCGCCCGCATCAATGCCCTGCAGGGCAGCGGGGCGGCCAAGGTGGTGTCCAGCCCGCAGGTGCTGACCCTGTCCAATGTCGAGGCGGTGTTCGATCACAGCTCCACCTTTTACGTACGGGTGGCCGGGCGCGAGCAGGTGGACCTGTTCAACATCACGGCCGGCACCTCGCTGCGGGTGATGCCGCATGTCTTCGTGGACAAGGAGCGCACCCGCATCAAGCTGCTGGTGCAGGTGGAGGACGGCAACGTCACGCCCAACCAGGTGGACCAGATCCCCGTGGTCGAGCGCGCCACCATCCAGACCCAGGCCCTGATCGGTGAGGGCGAGAGCCTGCTGATCGGCGGCATGGTGCGCGACAGCAGCTCCAGCGGCCAGGACAAGGTGCCGGTGCTGGGCGATCTGCCCCTGCTGGGCTCGCTGTTCCGCAGCCAGAGCGAGAAAGGCTCGCGGGTCGAGCGCATGTTCCTGATCACGCCGCGCCTGGCCTCGGCCGGCCGCCTGGCGGCCGCAGAGAGCGCACTGGGCCGGGCCGCCGAGCCCAGCCCGGCGCCGGCCGCCAGCGACAGCACCGCGCCCCCCGCCGGAGGCAGCCAGCCATGAGCCGCCCCGCGCAGCCCCACGCCCAGGAACCCAGCTTCGCCGCCCTGCCGGCGCTGGAGCTGCGCGTGCTCAGCGGCGCGCAGGCGGGCGCGCGGGCTGATCTGCGGCCCAGCCAGGCCCTGAGTCTGGCGGCCGGCCCGGCCCTGCACTGGCCCGAGGCCGAATCGGCCGATCTGCTGCTGCAGGCGCGCGAACCCGCCCTGCTGCGCCTGCAGCTCGAAGGCCCGATGTGCCGCGCCGAGCTGCTGCAAGGCCAGGCCCTGCTCGGTGAACAGCGTTTGCAGGCCGGCGACGCCTTCGACTGGCCGGCCCACTGCGCCCTGCAGCTGGGGCCGGATCTGGTGCTGGCTTTTGGCGAGCGCACGGCGGCCATCTGGTCGCTGCACCCGGCCAGCGCTCGGACCACCTCGACGGACGAGACCCTGGCCATGCCGGAGCTGAGTGCCGATGGAGTCCAGGCAGCGGGCCAAACAGCGGGCTCGACAGGCCCGGCGCGTCGCCACGAGCTCTGGCTGGCCGCGGCCGGCGCCGGCCTGGCCCTGGCTGGCCTGGCCTGGGCCTGGCAGGGGCGGCCCGCCGCGCCCGCGCCGGCGCGCGACCCCATGCCCGTATTGCAAGCCCTGATCAGCCAGCTGCAGCGTGAGCCCGAGTTCGCGGCCCTGCAGCTGAGCCGCGATGCCCAGGGCCAGCCGGTGTTGAGCGGCCGTGTGGTCGGCCAGAGCCAGCAGGCGCAGCTGCAACAGCGCCTGCTGGCTCTGGGCCTGCGGCCGCCCCTGCCCTCGATGCAGGCGCTGCAGGTCGACAGCCAGCTGGCCGCGGCCGTGGAAGAACTGCTGCAGATGCAAGGCTTCCAAGCGCGTGCAAACGTTTTCGGCCTCGGCCAGGTGCAGCTGGAGCCGGCTGCGCCCGCGGCCTCCGGCGCCCAGCCCGGCCCCTCTCCCGAGGCCTGGCAGCAGGCCCTGGCCCAGCTGCGCAGCGCCCTGCCACAGCTGCGCAGCCTGGAGCTGAACGCGCCACCCGCCCCGGTGCGGGCAGATGCCACCGCCCTCGCCGCCAGCGAAGGCCGCCTGCCCACCCTGCCCTCGGCCGGCGCCGAGCCGGGCAAGCGCATCGTCGCCCTGGTCAGCCAGGGCCTGCCGCATCTGATCACCGCCGACGGTGCGCGTTACTTCGTCGGCGCCGTCCTGCCCAGCGGCCATCGCCTGGTGGCTGTGCAGCCCCAGGCCTTGTTGCTGGAGCGCGAAGGCCGCACCAGCCGCATCGACTTCTGAACCGCCTTCACCCCACCCCCAGAACCACAGCCCTTCACGAGGACCACGATCATGAGCAACAACATCCAACGCAGCAGCATCAACAACACCTCTTCCATCTCCGGCGGCAGCGGCAACGGCAGCTGGTTCGAAGCCATGGCCGACGCCTGGGGCAAGGTGCTGGACGCCAAGGCCGATGCCATCAGCACCAAGTCTGCCGCCATGGACCAGGGCCAGGACAAGCCGGCCGATGTGACCCAGCTGACCGCCATGTCCATGGAGATGGGCTACCTCAGCAATGCCTCGCACACCGCCCTGGCGGCCGTGGGCTCGGCGCTGGAAACCATGGCGCGCAAGCAATGAGCAGCCTGGCCATCGCCTCCTCGTCCGCGGCACTGGCGGCGCCGCTGGGCGCCGGCCCCACCCTGGGGCTGGGCGCACCCAACTCGGGCCTGTCTACCGGCCTGTCCGCCGGCTATGGCCTGTCGCTGGCCGACCTGGGCGGCTTCGAGCAGGCGCTGCAGCGCGCCCAGCTGAAGAGCCAGGGCTCGGCCCTGGGCCCCGAGCCGGTGACCGCCCCGTCCACAGCCGTGGCCCAGGTCTTCAAGCCCTTCGACCACATCAACAGCGAAGCCAGCAGCCTGGCCCAGATGGCCGAAGCCGCACGCCAGGCCGGCGCCGACCTGAGCCCCGGCGAGGTGGTGCAGCTGACCCTGCGCTGCCAGGAGTTCATGTTCCATTGCCAGCTGACCTCGAACATTGCCAACCGCAGTTCGGACGGGCTGCAGCAACTGTTCCGCCAACAAGGCTAGGAGCCCCGCCATGCGACGCCCCCTGAGCGCTTTGCTGATCTGCCTGCCCGCCCTGCTGCCCCTGGCCGGCTGCCAGGAACAGACCCTGTACGCCGACCTGAGCGAACGCCAGGCCAACGAGGTGGTGGCCGCCTTGCGCGAGGCCGGCATCGAGGCGCAGAAGCTGCGCGAAGAAAAAGCCTACGCCGTGCAGGTGCAGGCGGCGGACTTTCCGCCCGCCGTGCGCCTGCTGCGCGCCCAGGGCCTGCCGCGCGAAAGCTTCGACAACCTGGGCCAGGTCTTCAAGCGCGAGGGCTTTGTCTCCACGCCGCTGGAGGAACGCGCCCGCCTGCTCTATGCCCTGTCGCAAGAGCTCTCGCACACGGTGGCCAGCATCGACGGCGTGGTGGCAGCCCGGGTGCACCTGGTCGTGCCCGAGAAGCATCCGCTGATCGACAAGCCCCAACCCTCGGCCGCTTCCATCTTCATCAAGCACCGGCCCGATGCCGACCTGGCCCTGCTGGCGCCCAAGATCCGCGCCCTGGTGGTGAACAGCGTGGAGGGCCTGCCGGCCGAGAAGGTGACGGTGGCCCTCTTTCCGGCGAGCCCGGCCCAGCTGGGCCCGGCCGCCGAGGCGCCGGTGGCCACGGAGGCCTCGGCCCTCTGGCCCCTGAGCCTGGGCCTGGCCGGCCTGAGCCTGGTTGGCGGTGCCTGGCTGCTGCGCCAGCGTCGCAGTGCGGCCACCCGCCAGGAGCCCGGCGCCGAGCTGGCCCTGCCCACCAGCGCCCCCGGAGGCACGCCCCATGCCTGATCGCCACCCGCATCTGCACGACCGCCGCCGGCTGCGCGAGCACCAGGCCGCCCTGGCCCGCCTGGCCCTGCGCCTGATGCGCAGCGCCCCGCGCGCCACGCCCCAGCTCAGCTGGCAGGCCCTGGAGACCGCCCCGGAATGGCTGGCCCGCCCCGAACCCGAGCTGCGCCAGCTGCAGATGCAGGTGGGCGCGGTGTTCTGCGCCCCGGCCCTGCGGCGCTGGATCTGCCGCACCCGCGTGCAGGCCCTGCTGCAAGCCCTGGGCCCGGGCTTTGTGCAAGCCCTGCTGCAAGAGCCCGACCGGGCGCGCGATGCCACCTTGCCGGCCGAGCTGCCCGACTGGCCGCTGAGCGAACCCAGCCCCCAGGACCCAGCCGCCGTGGCCGAGCTGCTGCGCAGCTGTGGCGCCGCCGTGCTGATCGGCACCTTGCCGCACGGCGCCCTGCGCCATGCCGCCAGCCAGGCCCTGGCCCCGCTGGCCGAACTGATGATGCCGGCAGCCCATGCCCAGGCCCTGCTGCAGCGCGCCCAGGCGCTGGCGCAAGCCCTGAACGTGTCTTTGGCCCTGCCAGACAGCTCCGGAGCACCGCAATGAGCTATCTGCTGTGGCATGAACATGCCCCCTCGCTGGCCAGCCCGCGCCGCCTGTTCGCGGCCCATGAGCTGCCCGAGTTCGAGAGCCTGCAAGCCCTGCGCGAGCGCCTGCTCGACCTGGCGCATGAACAAGAGCTGCGCAGCCAGCAAGCCTGCGCCGATGCCCAGGCCCTGGGCCTGGCCCAAGGCCTGCAACAGGGCCGCCAGGCCGCCCTGGCCGCCGTGCAGCAGGAATGGGCCGCGGCCCTGCAAGCCTGGGAGCGCAGCCAGCAACAGGCCCTGCACAGCCGCCGCGAGGACGTGGCCCTGCTGGCCCTGCAGGTGGCGCGCAAGCTGATCGGCCAGCTGCCCGAGGCGGAACAACTGGCCCGCCTGGCGCAGGAAGCCGCACGCAGCCTGCTGCCCGAGGCGGCGCCGGTGCTGCTGCGCGTGCACCCCGCGCATGAACAGGGCTTGCGCGAGCTGCTGGCGCCCAGCCTGGCGTCTGGCCAGCTGCAGCTGCTGGCCGACGCCGCCCTGCCGCAGGAGGCCTGCCGCCTGAGCTCGGCCGTGGGCGAAGCCGATGCCGCCCTGGCCACCCAGCTGGCCCGCATTGCCGCCAGCTGGGGCCGGGGCGTGGCGGTGGACATCGAGGTGCAGGCCTGATGCACACACCCACCCTGCCCGCAGCCGAGGCCCGCCCCACCGCGCAGCTGCTGCATCAGCTCCAGCATGCCCAGGCCGTGGCCGAGCAGGGCCGGGTGGTGCAAGCCCTGGGCACCTTGCTGCGCGTGCGCGGCCTGCGTGCGCGCATCGGCCAGAGCTGCCGCGTCTTCGATCCGGCCCGGCCCGATCATCCAGCGCTGTGCGCTGAGGTGGTTGCTTACCTGGACGGCGAGCTCTTGCTGGCGCCCTTTGGCTCGCTGCAAGGCCTGCCGGTGGGCGCCCTGGTGCAGGTGGCGGCGGAGCAGGCCAGCCTGCCCTGCGGTGCCGGCCTGCTGGGCCGGGTGCTGGACAGCCTGGGCGAGCCCATGGACGGCCGCCCCCTGCCGCCCGGGCTGGCGCGCGTGCCCCTGATGCGCCCGGCGCCCCACCCGCTGACCCGGCGCATGGTGGCCCAGCCCTTCTGCACCGGCGTGCGCGCCATCGACGCCCTGCTGACCGTGGGTGAGGGCCAGCGCGTCGGCGTGTTCGCCATGGCCGGCGGCGGCAAGTCCACCCTGCTGGGCATGCTGGCCCGGCATGCGCGGGCCGATGTCAATGTGATCGCCCTGATCGGCGAGCGCGGTCGCGAGGTGCGCGAATTCATCGAGGACGCGCTGGGCCCCGAGGGCCTGGCCCGCTCGGTGCTGGTGGTCTCCACCTCGGAGCGCCCGGCCCTGGAACGCGCCCGCGCTGCCCTGGCCGCCACCGCCCTGGCCGAGGGCTTTCGGGCCCAGGGCCAGCGGGTGCTGCTGATGATGGACTCGGTCACCCGCCACGCCCGCGCTTTGCGCGAGCTGGGCCTGTCGGCCGGCGAGCCGCCGGTGCGGCGCGGCTATCCGCCCTCGGTGTTTGCGGAGCTGCCCCAACTCTTCGAGCGCGCCGGCAATGACGATCAAGGCTCCATCACTGCCTTCTACACCGTGCTGGCCGAGGACGAGGACGGCGAGGACCCGATCGCCGAGGAGGTGCGCTCCATCCTCGACGGCCATGTGCTGCTCTCGCGCAAGCTGGCGCAGCAGCAGCATTACCCGGCCATCGATGTGCTGGCCAGCGTCAGCCGCGTGTTCCAGCGCGTCACCACGCCCGAGCAGCAGGCGCAGGCCGCCCATCTGCGGCGCCTGCTGGCCCGCCATGCCGAGGTGGAGTTCCTGCTGCGCGTGGGCGAGTACCGGGCCGGCGGCGACCCACTGGCCGACGAGGCCATCGCCCGCCTGCCGCAGCTGCAGGCCCTGTTGCGCCAGCCGCCGCTGGAGGCCAGCCGCTGGGAGCAGACCCAGGCCGCCTTGCGCGAGGCCCTGGCATGAACCGTAGCGCCTCCCCGCATCACCATCTGCGCGAGCTGCGCCATCTGCAGCTGGAGCCGGCGTCTGCCCAGCAGCTGCTGCAACTGCGCCAGCTGCGGCGCCGCCGCGCCGAAAGCGCCTGGGCCCAGGCCGCGCAGGCCCTGGCCGAGGCGCAGGAGGCCGTGCAGCAGCGCCAGCGGCGGATTGAACAGCGGCGCCGCGAACGCCAGCAGCTGCAAGAGGACCTGGGCGGCCCCCTGGCGCCGCAGCTGCCGCGCTGGAGCGCTCAGGCCGGCGCCCGCCAGGCCCAGCTCGATGAATGGCTGGAACGTGAGGAGTACGCCTTGCTGGACGACGAGCGCGCGTTGGAGCGGGCGCAGGACACGCTGCGCGCGCGCCAGCAAGAGCTGGCCCGGCTGCAGGAGCGCGAGGACCTGGCCCAGGGCCTGCTGCAGGCCCAGCGCCAGCAGCGCCTGGCCGCTCAGGAGAAGCGCCTCGAACTGGCGCTGGAGGAACGCCGACCATGCGCCTGAGCCCCGCCCCGTCCGAGGCGCCGAAGGACACCGGCAGCCCGGAGCGTGCGCCCGGCACCGAGCCCGGGGCCGCGCTCGACAGCCTGGCCCTGCGCTTTGAGCGCAGCCTGCGCCAGCGCCAACAGCCGCCGCGAACGCCGCAGCGCGAGTCCGCAGCCCCGACACCTCGCAGCCACAAGCGCGCGGCAAGCGAGGAAGAAGCAGCCCGCCTGCCCGCCGAGGCCCTGGCCCAGCTTGCACTGCCGACCTGGTCACCACCGGCCATGCCTCGCCCTATCCCAACAGATGCCCCGCCCGCCGCCAGCGAGGGCCCGGCGCCTCTGCGCCCGCCGCCGCCCGCCGAGCCGGCAAGACCTGGCCCCAGCGCCGCAGCTCCGCCCGAGCCGGCGCGTCCGATGCTGCCACCTGAGGTCAACGCGGCCTCGGCCAGCCAGTGGCAGCTGGAGCTGAACCCCCAGCCCTTGCACAGCGGCTGGCTGCTGCAAGCCGAGCGCCAGGCCCTGGCCGCGGGCGGCGGCAGTGCCTGGACCCTGCAGCTGGCCGCGCCCGCGCTGGCCCACACGGCCGGGCAGGAGCAGCGCCTGCTGCTGCAACAGCAAGGCAAGGCGCTCAGCGAGCGCCTGCGTCGCAAAGGCCTGCAACTGGAAGGCCTGCAACTGGAAGGCCTGAGCCTGCAGGGCCGCGCCCCGAGCCAGGCCGATGAAGACAACAGCGCCGAGGAGGACGCGTATGGACACGATTGAGGCCAACACCCGCCCCATGCTCACGCCGCTCCTGTTGCCCAGCCCGTTGCCCAACCAAAGGCCCGAACCCTGGCTGCGCGGCCCACGCCTGGCCCTGCGCGAGTTCTGGGGCGAGGACTTGATGGACCTGGTGGCCATGCACCAGGAGCCGCGCCTGCGCGCCTGGCTGCTCGACGATGCCGCCCTGGACCAGGGCCTGGTGGCCTGGCGCTTTCTGCACAACATCCAGGCCCTCTACCGCCAGCACGAGGGCCTGGGCATCTGGCATGCCTCGACGCCGCAGGCCGAGCCGGGCCTGACGCCGCGTTTCATCGGCTGGTTCAACCTCATGCCCCTGCCCGCCCGTGGGCCGGAGGCGGTGGAGCTGGGCAGCCGCCTGCTGCCCAGCGCCTGGGGCGGTGCCCTGGCGCTGGAAGGCGGCGAGCTGCTGCTGCGCCATGCCTTCGAGGGCCTGGGCCTGGCGCGCGTCTGGGCCACCTGCCACCCGGCCAACCGTTCGGCCCGAGCCTGTCTGGCTGCCCTGGGCTTTGCCGAACAGGGGCTGGACGCGTACGAAGGCCAGACTGCCGTCTACGCCCAGCTGGAACGCAGCGCCTGGCAGGACAGCCTGGCCCTGTCGCCGCGTGCGCGCCGTGCCCACGGCTTGCGCGCCCATCGCGAGGGGCGGGCATGAGTGGCGTCGAAGGACTCGCTGCGGTGGGCGGCCTGAGCCCTCTCGACCAAAGCCTGCGCATGAGTGCGCTCTGGCGCAGCGCGCAGGAGGGCCTGGGCGCCAGCAGCCCGATCACCAGCGCGGTCGGCGGCGCGGACGGCAAAAGCGCCGAGCCGGCCGAACAGGCCCAGCTGCCGCCCGAAGCCGCCAGCGCCCAGGCCGTTGCGCCCAGCCAGCCCCTGCGCCTGAGCAGCCTGCTGGCCGACCCGACCCAGCTGGCGCGCACGCGCCCGACACCAGTGCAGGCCGAGCTTGAGGAGGAGCCGGAACACCGCGCGGCGGATGAAGAAAGCAGCCCAGCCCGCCCCGGCGTGGCCGAGCCAGGCGACTGGCGCCTCCTGCTGCTGCGGCGCTGGCAGCAATCGAGCCTGCCCGAGGCGCGGCTGATCCTGCAGCGTGCACGCGAGCAATGGGCGCTGGGCCGGCGTGTGCTGCTGGCCTGCCCGGCCGGGCCCCTGCCGACCGCGGGCGAGATGCCCGCCACGCAGGCCGGTTGGGCCGCCCTGCTGCATGGGCAGGCCGGGCCCGCGGGCTTGAGCCTGGGCGGCCCGCGCTGGCGCGTGCAGATGCAGTGGCGCCAGGCCGCAGCGGCTGGCCGCACTGACGCGGGACCGGCCAGCTGCCTGATGGCCCATGCGGTGAAAGAAGCCCCCTCGCCCGGCCTGGCCTGGCAGCTGCGCCCCAGCCCCGAGCCCGGCCAGGCGCGCGCACGCATCGCCTTGCAGCTGGGCCCGGTGTGCGAGGCCGGGCAGCGCTGGCAAGACCTGGGCCTGCGACTGGATGCGGCGCGCGCCTTTCGCAGCGCCCTGGGCCCGCAGTGGAGCGTGTGGCTGCTGGCCAGCCCGGAGCCCTGGATGTGCAGCTCGACGGACTGGAATTGAACGAGGATGACGATGAACGCTGCTGTTTGTGACACCCACGCCGACGCCGAAGCCGGGAGCGAGCGCCTCTCGGCGGACAGCCTGAGTCTGCTCAGCCGCCTGGGCGAAACCGCCGCCCTGCTGGAGCATGGCCGCCTGGTCTGGGCCTCGTGCACCTGGCAGGCCGCCTGGCCCAGCCTGCCGGAAGGCAGCAGCCTGGCGGCGCTGGACGCAGCCCTGCCCGGCCTGCTGCTGGCCCTGCAGGCGCTGGCGCCGAACGGCCTCTTGCAGCCGCTGAGCCTGAGCCCGGCCGCGCAGTGGGAAGCCAGCGCCCTGCCCCTTGCACCAGGCCGCTGCCTGCTGCGCCTGAAGGACCGGCGCGAGCGCGCCCGCGTGCTGCAGCGCCAGCTGGACGACCGCGAGCAGCTGCTCTTCACCTCGCGCGTGATCTCGGTGGGCGAGATGGCCACCACCTTGGCCCATGAGCTGAACCAGCCCATCGGCGCGGCCAGCAATCTGCTGCGCGGCCTGCGCATGCGCCTGGCGCGGCGCGCGGCCGAGAAGCCCGCCGCCGCGCTCAGCAGCGAGGAAAGCGGCGCGCTCGAACGGGCGCTGGAACAGCTGAGTTTTGCGGCCCGGGTGATCACGCGCATCCGCGAGTTCACCCATTCGCGCCAACCGCGCCTGCAGCGCCTGGACCTGGCGGCCCTGCTGCGTGAATCACTGGGCCTGCTGGACTGGGACCTGCAGCGCAGCGAGGTGCAGCTGAGCCTGGACCTGCCCAGCCAGCCCCTGCTGGTGCGCGGCGACGCGGTGATGCTGCAGCAGGTGCTGGTCAATCTGATGCGCAACGCCCTGGACGCCATGCGCCAGCCACCCGCCCAGACGGCACCGCGCCTGGGCCTGCGCCTGCGCAGCGAGCAGGGCCAGGCCCTGCTGCAGGTGCAGGACAACGGCTGCGGCCTCAGCGAAGCGGCGGAGAAAAACCTGTTCGTGCCTTTCGCCTCGACCAAGCCCTCGGGCATGGGTGTGGGCCTGGCCATCTGCCGCTCCTTCATCGAGCTGCACCAGGGCCGACTCTGGTTCAGCCGCAATCCCGAGCGCGGCTGCAGCTTCCACATCGACCTGCCGCTCGACAGCGGCGCCCCCGCCAGCGCGGCGGATCGCTTGGCCGCGCCCTCTCCCCAACCCGTCCGTCTGGAGTGAAGTCCGATGTCCCAGCCCTCACCCACCATCTACCTGATCGACGACAACGCCGACTTCCGCGCCTCGGCCGAGTTCTGGCTCGATGCCGCCGGCTACCAGGTGCAGGCCCTCGGCGACCCGGAGCAGGCGCTGCAAGCCCTGGGCCGGCACCCGAGCGCCGAGCGCGGCTGCGTGCTGATGGATGTGCGCATGCCCGAGATTTCGGGCCTGGATCTGCATGACCGCATGAACGAGCGCGGCCTGGACCTGCCCGTGGTCTATATGAGCGGCCATGCCGATGTGGCCCTGGCGGTGCGCGCCATGCAAAAAGGCGCGGTCAGCTTTCTGGAGAAACCGCTCGACGAGGAGGCCCTGGAGCGCGCGCTGCAAGCGGCCTTTGCCCGCATGGAGGCGCGGCAGCAGCAGCAGGCCAAGCAGGTCCCGCCCGAGGACGAGGCCGGCCCGCACAGCAAGGCCGAGGCCGGCGACAGCCCCGGCGCGCAGGAGTTCCGCCGCCGCGAGGCCACGCTGGCACCGCGCGAGCGCGAGGTGCTGGGCTGGGTGATCCAGGGCATCTACAACAAGAACATCGCCGACCGCATGCAGCTCTCGGTCAAGACCATCGAGCTCTACCGCGCCCGCGGCATGGGCAAGATGGGCGCACGCTCGGTGGCCGAGCTGACGCGCATGATGGTCAGCCGCCAGGTGGAGGGCGCATGCTGAGCCCGGCCCCGCAAGCACCCGCAGCGCGGGGCGAGCGCCTGCACGAGCCGGCGGCGGAGGGCCATGCGAGCCGGCTCAGCCTGGCCGCCGACAGCCCGAGCGGCCCGGTGCAGCTGCTGCTGCCCCCCGAGCTGCACAGCCCGGCCCAGGCCGCCCTGCTGCTGCACCGCGCGGCCACCTGGCTCGATGCCCTGGAGGACTGGCTGGCACCGGGCGAGCTGCTGCACTGGGCACCGGCTGCGGCGGCAGGCCCCGGCACCGCACCGGGCCGGCTGCGCGCCGCCATCGCCTGGGGCCACCGGACCGACGAGTTCGGCGGCCCGCAAGGCCTGGAGCTGGAGGCCGCGCCCCTGTTCCAGCGCCCGGCGCCGCCGCCCCTGCTGGGCCTGCAATGGCCAGCCCTGGCGGCCGAGCTGCTGCTGGGCCGGCAAGACCTGCCCCCCGAAGACCTGGCCGGCCTGGCCCTGGGCAGCGTGCTGCTGATCGAGGCCAGCTTCTGCAGCGATTGGCAGGCCTGGCTGCGCCTGCCCGCCGGCTGCACCGCCATGGCCCCGACCTGGGGGCGCAGCCTGTGCGCCGGCAGCGAAGCCAGCTGGTTCGACCGCCCCAGCGGCCTGGCTGCGCGCGCGCCGGGCAGCGGCGTGCTGGAGTTCCGCCAGGCCCTGGCCGAGCCCCTGCCGGCCGAGCGCCTGTTCGGCTGGGCCCCGCTGGCCACGGCCTTGGAGCCCGCCACGCCCATCAGCCTGTGGTGGGTGGACCGCAGCGGCCAGCAGCCCGACTGCGAGCTGGCCCGCGGCGAGCGCCTGGCCTGGGGCCGGGGTCAGGCCTTGCGGGTGACCGAGCTGTGCGCGCCCGAGCGCTGCGCCCAGCTGCAGGCGGAGCGTGCATGGACCTGAATCAGTTCTCGCCCGCCTCGGCCCTGCTGACGGTGGTGCTGCTTTCGCTGGCGCCTTTCGTCGCGGTGATGGTGACCTCCTTCACCAAGCTGGTGGTGGTGTTCGGCCTGCTGCGCAATGCCCTGGCCTTGCAGCAGACCCCGCCCAATATCGTGCTCAATGGCCTGGCCCTGGTGCTGAGCGTGTATGTGATGTACCCGGTCGGGGTGCAGATGCAGCAGCGCATCGGTGACAAGCCCCTGGGCAGCAATGCCCAGGCCATGCTGGCTGCGGCCGATCAGGCCAAGGAACCGCTGCGCGAGTTCCTGATCCGCCACACCCGGCCGCTGGAGCGCGCCTTTTTTCTGAAGACCGCGCAGCGCTCCCTGCCCCCCGAGGCGGCCGAAGCCCTGAGCGAGCGCGACTTCATCGTCGTGGTGCCGGCCTTCACCGTGAGCGAGTTGTCGGTGGCTTTCGAGATCGGCTTCTTGATCTTCCTGCCCTTTCTGGTGGTGGATCTGGTGGTGGCCAACATCCTGATGGCCATGGGCATGCAAATGCTCTCGCCCACCACCGTGTCCCTGCCCTTCAAGCTGCTGCTGTTCGTGCTGATCGACGGCTGGGTGAAGCTGGTGCACGGCCTGATCCTGACCTACCACTGAGGCCCAAACCCATGAACAACGAAGTGATCCAGCTGACGCAGCAGGCGCTGTGGTTTGTGCTGCTGCTGTCGGCACCGCCGATCCTGGTGGCGGCCGTGGTCGGCTTGCTGGTGGCTTTTGTGCAGGCGGCCACACAGCTGCAGGAGCAAACCCTGCCCTTTCTGCTCAAGTTCCTGGCCATCGTGCTGACGCTTTTTGTCACCGCCTCGCTGCTGGGCGGCGGGCTGTACCAGTTCAGCGACCGGGTGTTCAGCGACTTCGCCAGCCTGGTGCGGCGCTGAGCGCGGGCGCGCCGCATGGACTTTCTCGCCACCCTGGATCTGGGCCAGGCCCTGCTGCTCTGGGGTCTGTGCGCCGCGCGCATCGCCACGGCCTTCCTGCTGCTGCCCCTGTTCAGCCAGGATGTCGTGCCCAGCCTGGTGCGCAATGCCATCTTCATGAGCCTGGCCGG
Source organism: Burkholderiales bacterium PBB2 (assembly GCA_002255955.1). Lineage (GTDB taxonomy): Bacteria > Pseudomonadota > Gammaproteobacteria > Burkholderiales > Burkholderiaceae_C > Paucibacter_A. The sequence goes on from NKIM01000009.1 coordinate 74,302, forward strand.
CCTGGCCATGGCCTTGCAGGGGCCTGCCCTGCTGCAGGCGAAGCTGCCCTGGGGTGATGCCTGGGGCCTGCTGCTGTGCCTGGGGCGCGAGGTCTTCATCGGTGCGGCGCTGGGCTTCTTCTGGGCCCTGCTGCTCTGGGCCTTCGAGGCGGCGGGGCAGATCATCGACACCAAGATCGGCGCCACCACGGCGCAGATCGTCGATCCGCTGGGCGGGCACCAGACCTCGCTGAACGGCGCCCTGCTCTCGCGCCTGGCGGGCTGGGTGTTCATGAGCAGCGGCGGCTTCATGCTGATGGTGGGCAGCTTGCTGGACAGCTATGCCCTGCTGCCCCTGCATGGGCAAGACCTGACCCTGTGGCCCGGCGGCGCGCGCCTGTTCGAGACCGGCTTCGGCCGCCTGATGGCCTTGAGCCTCTTGATCGCTGCGCCCGCCCTGCTGCTGAGCTGGGTGATGGACATGGCCATGGGCTTGATCAACCGCTTTGCGCCACAGCTCAATGTGGCCTCGGTGGCCAGCTCGCTCAAGAGCGTGGCAGTGGTCTGGTTGCTGTGGCTGCAGCTGACCTTTCTGGCCGAGCAGCTGGGCGGCCAGCTGATGCTGCAGCCAGCGGCACTGAAAGCCTTGCTGCTGCAGCTCTGGCGCTGACACCGGCCGCCGAGCGGGCTGAGGCGGAGCGGCCCGGGCCGGGGCAGGCCCCATGGCTAGGGGCAAGTGGGGGGTTCAGCCGTCACAAGCTTGGCGTACAGTCGCCCAGCCCCTCCCCTGATGTTCCTGCTGATCCGGCCTTGCGCCCCTCTACCCACCCATGTCTGCCGATCGTGCCCAATGGCAACGCCTGTCCGCCCTGCTCAATGAAGCGCTGGATCTCAGCGCCGGCGCGCGGCAGGCCTGGCTGAACCGGCTGCACCAGGAAGATGCAGAGCTGGCCCGGCAGGTGGCCGATCTGCTGGCCAATGAAGCCACCTTGCCCAGCGTCGGGCCACGGGTGTCTGCAGCCCCAACCACCAGCCCACGCGAGCCGGCACCGAGGCCGGCCGCCACTCTGTCGGTCGATCGCGAGCCGGCCGCGCACGAAGCCACGCCCACCACCCCAGTGCCCGCCCCGCAGGCGCCGGCCCAGCGCCTGGGCGCCTGGTCTTTGCTCTCGCGCATCGGCCAGGGTGGCATGGGCGAGGTCTGGCTGGCCGAGCGAGCCGATGGCCTCTACCAGGCCCGTGCCGCCATCAAGCTGCTGCGCAGCGACCTCGATGCCCGCCAGCTGGGCGCCCGCTTCGCACGCGAACGCGCGGTGCTGGGCCGGCTCAACCACCCCGGCATTGCCCGCCTGCTGGACGCCGGCATCGGCGCCCAGGGCCAGGCCTATCTGGTGCTGGAGCATGTCGAGGGCCGCGCGCTCAACGACCATGTGCTGCACCAATGCCCGCGCGTGGCCGAACGGGTGCAGCTGCTGATCCGCGTGGCCGAGGCAGTGGACCACGCCCATGCCCAGCTGATCGTGCACCGCGACCTCAAGCCCACCAATGTGCTGGTGCAGGCCGATGGCCAGCCCAAGCTGCTGGACTTCGGCATCGCCGCCCTGCTGGAGGACGAGCCCGGCGACGCCAACCACGACCTGACCCGCCAGGCCGGCTTGAGCCTGACGCTCAACTACGCCGCCCCCGAGCAGCTGCTGGGTGACCTGATTGACACCCGGGCCGATGTCTTCGCCCTCGGTGTGATGCTGTTCGAGCTGCTCAGCGGCAGCCTGCCTTTCGCGCCACGCGGCAGCAAACGCACCGCCACCGAGCGCGCGCTGCTGCATGACGAGCCTGTGCGACTGGCCGCGGCTGCCGAGCGAAGTGGCGCCCACTACGACCCGGCCAGCCCGGGCTTGCCGGCCGATGCCCAGCTGGCCCAGGGCGATCTGGAGGCCATCGTCGCCAAGGCCTTGCGCAAGAAGCCGGCCGATCGCTACGGCAGCGTGCGCGAGCTGATCAATGACCTGCAGCGCTGGCTGGAGCACCGCCCGGTGAGCGTGCGGCGCGAAGACTGGCGCCACCGCACCCGCCTGCTGCTGCGCCGCAATGCCTTGCTGGTGGGCGCCGGCAGCCTGGTGCTGCTGAGCCTGGGTGCCGGCCTGGGCGTGGCCACTTGGCAGTGGCAGCGGGCCGATGCCGCGGCGCGCCAGTCTGACCAGGTGACGCGCTACCTGACCGACCTGCTGGCCACCGCCACACCCGAGGCCCATGGCGGCCAGTGGCCCACCGTGCTGCAGCTGCTGATGGAAAGCCGCGACGAGCTGCCGCAGAAGTTCGCCAACGACCCCGACACCCGGCTGCGCCTGCTCGAGGTGCTGAGCAACACCTTTGGCGCCCTCAACCATTTCGACGCCGCCTTCCCCCTGGCCGAGCAATGGACCCAGCTGGCCCTGGAGCGCCACGGCGCCGGCAGCCCGCAGGCCCTGCAAGCCCAGCTGGGGCAGGCCTGGCTGTGGCAGATCAGCGGCCACCATGTGGAATCGATGACCTTGCTGGAGCCCTTGCGCGGCGCCATCGTCAAGACCTTTGGTGAAATCTCCGAACCGCACAGCCTGACCCTGCAGGTGCTGGCCGCCAATGCCATGCACCTGGGTCGGCTGGACGAGGCCGAACGCATCCTGACCCAAAGCGGTGCCTTGCAGCAGCGCCTGCACCCGGGCGGCGCGCTCGAACGGGCTGACTACCTCAACAACCTGCGCGTGCTGCGCAACGAGCAGGGCCGGCCACGCGAGGCCCTGGCCGCGCTGGAAGCCACGCGCGACCTCTGGGACACGCGCGATCCCAAGCTGGCCATGCAGATGCTGGTCATCCGCCAGAACCACCTGACCGATCTGCTGCGACTGAACCAGTTTGAGGGCGCACTGCAAACCCACCGCAAGCTGATCGAAGACATGAACCTCGTGCTGGGCCCGGGCAATGACCTGAGCTTCCTGGAGCACCGCGGCTTCATCCCCGAGTATTTCCTCGCACGCGGCCAGTACGGCGAGGCGCAGCGCGAGGTGCAGAGCCTGATCGACACGGCGGCGCGTGACAAAACCTGGCCCGAGAGTGCGCAGCTGCGCCTGCTCAGCATGGCCTTGATCGCCCAGACCCGCCACCAGCTGCAGACCGCGGGCGTCCACAACAAGCCGCCGCTGGCTCGCACCGAGGTGCAAGCCATGCCGGCCCGCACGCGGCAGGAGCTGATGCAGCTGCTCGATCGCCTGCGCCAGAACAGCAGCCTCACGCAGAGGCAGCGAAGCGGCATCGCCCTGGACCTGGCCGAGGTGGCCCTGGCCTTCGATGAGGCTGCGCTGGCCGAGCTCTGCATGCAGTCCATCGACCCCAGCAACCGCCGCGAGGCGCATGGCAAATCACGCCTGCTGATGGTGGAAGCACAGCTCGCGCGCGCCCAGGGCGATCTGGCCCGCAGCCGCAGCCTGCAGGAAAAGCGCGTGGCGGCGCTGGAAGCCAGCACCGACCCGGCCACCGCCTTCAGCTGGTCGGCCCATCTGGACCTGGCCTACACCCTGCTGCTGCAGGGCGAGACCCAAGCCGCTCAGGCCAGCCTGGACCGTGCCCTCACGCGCCGCCCCACCACCCTGCCCGGCGGCCACCCGCTGGACAGCCTGGGCGCCGGCCTGCAGGCCTGGATCAAGGCCGGCAAGCCCCCGTCGGCCCGGCCGCGCGCTTCACTGGGGGCCGCCTTCATCGGCTCGTGAGGCTGGACCGCACCGCGCTCAAGGTTGAGCGCGGTCCACCACGGCCTTCACGATGCCCAGGTTGTCCGAGATCACCCAATGGGCGTTCAAGTCCAGGCGCAGCAGCTGGCCGTCCTTGTCGTCGCTGACCTCGATACGGGCCGGCTCGCCGGCCTTGACGATCAGCGCCGGTTTGGCGACCACGCGGGCCTTGCCCCGCCAGTTGTCACCCTGGGACTCGGGCACATCGGGGTCCCCGCGCAGAATCATCAGATCGAGGCGAAAAGTGTCGTCGGGCAAGGTGGTGGGCTGCAAGCGGATCAACCAAGAAGAGGGACTGCCCTTCTCCCCAGGCTTGCCACTGTCCAGCCACTGCCACTTGGACTGGTGAGTCGTCAGTCGCACCGCGCGCTGCAGCTTGCCGTCCAGACTGAGATCGGCATCGATCTCCACCAAGTGATAGCCCGCCTGCACCGGCGGCACGCTCGGCTTTTTGGCGGCCGTGGCTGGCGCGGGCTTCAGGGCATGAACCAGGCCGGCGCTGCCGAGGCTGAGCCCCAGGGTCAGGGCCAGGGCCAGGCGGCGGCGCCATTGCGGCAGGCGGTGGTGGGCTTTCAACATCTGAACTCTCTCCAGCAAAGGGTGTTGGGCCTGCCAGCTGCAGGCCAAAGTACTGCCACGGAAATGGGGCGTCAGGGACTGCAGGTCCTGGGCCTTGAGCAAGGCGCTGGCGTAGGCGGCCAGGGCGGCGCGCGGCTGCGCTTGCAGCACGCGGGCATCGCAAGCCAGCTCCTGGTCGGCGCGCAGGCGGCGCAGGCCCCACCAGGCCAGCGGGTTGAACCAGTGCAGGGCGCAGATCAGATGGGCCAGCAAGTGGCTGAGGTTGTCGCGGCGCTGCTGGTGCACCGCCTCGTGCGCCAGGATCAGGGCCTGCTCGGCCGGGCTGAAGCAGGCCGCGAAATCCTCGGCCAGGCACAGGCGCGGCCGCAGCAGGCCCACCAGGGCTGGGCCGGTGCCGGCCGGCGAACGCCAGCAGCCGCCCTCGGCATCGAAACGCAAGCCCGCCATCAAGCGCACATGGCGCGCGGCCAGCAGGCCCAGGCAGAGCAGCACGCCCAAGACCCAAAGCAGGGCCAGCACCACGGGCCAAGCCAAACCGGCGTTGGTGCCGGCGGCCTCGGGCAGCGCCGACCAGGCGGGCAAGGCATCGGGGCTCCACACGCCCAGGGCCTGGGCTTTCAGGCGCAGCACCACCGCGGGCACGAAAGCCTCGTAGCGCGGCCAGGCCATTCCAAGCAAAAGCAGCGGCAGGGCCGACCAGGCTGTATAGGTAGCGCCCGCGCCCAGCAGGCGCAGCAGAACCGGCCGCAGCAGCCACAACAGCAGCAGCGCGCCGCTGAGCACCAGGGTTTGCACGCCCAAGCTGGGCAGCAGCTGTGCGGCCAGATCGGCCGGATCGGCCAGGGCGGTGCCGAGGGAAGCCTCAATCATTTTCATAGTCCTGAATCAGTTGCTTGAGCGCCTTCAGCTCGGCCGCGCTGAGCTTGCGTTGGGCCGAAAAATGCGCCACCAGCGGGGTGAGGCGGCCCTGGAACAGGCGGTCAATCAAGCCCAGGCTCTGGCTGCTGAGCCAGTCTTCGCGGCGCAGCAGCGGGCTGTAGAGGTAGCGCCGACCGTCTTTCTCGGCGCTGATGGCCCCCTTGGTGAACAGGCGGTTGACCAAGGTCTTGATGGTGGCAAGCTGCCAGTCCTGACGGTCGGCCAGGGCCTCGGCGATCTCGTCGGCGCCTTGCGGGTGGCGCTGCCAGAGCACCTCCATGACCTGGGCTTCGGCGTCCGAGATGCTGATCGGTGGCGGCGGTGCTGCGTCTTTCTTGGCCATGGCAAGCGGGCTCAGTCGGGATGTCGAGTTACTGGTTGATCGATTACTTTCGTAAACGAAGCGAATGTTTACCGATGTAAACGAACTCGTCAAGCAGAGCGGGCGAACGCGATCTGCAACAAGTCGCAACAACAGGGCCTCCAGTCGCGCCATAGCAACATCTGACACCCCTGGCAAGCCCTGATATGCGGGTGTCACACAGCCCTCTTAGACTCGCGGCCCGAAGCGTGAACAAAGTCACACCCATCCGATGAGGGAGGCTTGTCAGCGCAACGCGGTTTTTCAACACCCCAGGGAAGGGACCTGCTCGTGGAACTGCTCGATACCTCGGCCCTCTTGCGCATGCTGGCGCTCTACACCCATGTGCTGGCCTGCTTTGCTGCGGCTGCGAGCGTGGTGCTGGGTGATGTGGCCATCTTCATGCCCAAGCGGGTGGATCGGGTGCTGCTGCGCAAGGCCTCGCGCCTGGTGAGCTGGTCGCTGCTGGCCCTGTGGGTCTCGGGCCTGGTGCTGATCGGCATCGACACCGGCTTCGACCCGGCGGTGATCCTGGAGAAACCCAAGCTGCTGGCCAAACTCAGCGTCGTGCTGATCTTGACGCTCAATGGCTGGGCCCTGCACCGCTGGGCCTTCCCCCTGCTGGCCGCGCCGCAGGAAGAACCGCACAAGGCCGCCGGCCTGCCGGCCCTGCTGGGCGGCGTGAGCAGCGCCTCCTGGCTGTTCGCCGCGTTTCTGGGCGTGGCCAAGCCCCTGGCCATCGTGCTGCACTACCCCGGTTTCATGGCGCTGTACGCCATCTGCCTGAGCCTGGCCGTGGTCATCGCCCTGGGCGTGATGCGCCAGCGCCTGGCGCGCCAGCTGCTGGTCACCGACGACGACACCATCTACAGCGTGCTGCAAGACGAGCCCCGCGGCATGCGCGCGGCCTGATCGCCGCCACGCTCACACCGTCGGCGGCGCCGCATCAGGTTTGGCCGGTGCGCTGAACCAGGCGCTGCGCGGCACAAACTTCGGGCTGGCCGGGTCGCTGCGGTAGTGCGGCGACATGATCTGCACGCCGTACTCGTTGAACACATCCTGGATGTGGGCGTGCAGCTGGCTCAGCACCTCGGCGCGCGGGCGCGGCTGACTGGGCGCAGCCTGGCAGACCAGGCGGTACTCGGGGTAGAAATCCGACAAGGCAGTCTGGAACACCCGGGCCGGCGGCACATCGAGCACACCGGGCGTGCGCCGAGCCGCCTCCAGCAGCATGGCCTCGACCTGGCGCCAGGGCGTGTCGTAACCGATCGTCACCGTGGTGTCGACGACATAACCGACGCCATGCACGGCACGCGAATAGTTCTTGGTGACCGAACCCATCACCAGGGAATTGGGCAGGGTCAGCTCCTCGCCCAGGCCGGTGCGAATGCGGGTGGTGAACATGCCCAGCTCGGTGATGGTGCCCTCATGCTCCTGCACCCGCACATACTCGCCCACGCGGATGGTGCGCGAGAACATCAGGATCAAACCGCTGGCGCCCTGGCCGACGATGCTGGAGGCGCCGAGGGAAATCATCAGGCCCAGCAGCACCGACATGCCCTTGAAGGCCTCGCTGCCCGAACCCGGCAGGTAGGGATAGGCCATCACCAGGGCAAACAACCAGATGCCGGTGTTGATGATGCGGCGCGAGGGGCGCACGGTGTCGCGGTCCATCCAGCCCAGGCTGGCCTGGCCGGCCTCGATGCGGTCGAACACCGGCTTGAGCAGGCCGGTGGCCGCGCGTGCCATGGCAAAGATCACCAGCGCGATGAAGAGATCGGGCAAGGCGTGCAGCACACCGCTGCCGATCTTGAGCAGCACCGCCAGCAGGTAGGCGCTCAGCTGCTCGCCCCAAGGCCGGGTGTAGGGGAACTGGCTCAGCACCAGACTCAGCCACTGGTAGCTGATCAAGGCCATCAAGCCCCAGCCCAGGCCCAGCACCAGCCAGTGGCTGAAGCTGAGCAGCTTGTCGCGCTGCAGCAGCGGTGTGCCGGCCAGGTGCAAGGCGCCGCTGCGCGAGGCCATGCGGGCCGCCAGGCCGGCATCGAGCGCCCGCTGGCCGCGCCGCACAGCCCAGAGCAGCCCGACAAACACCAGGCTGGCCGCCAGGCTGTAGAGCGCCGCATGCCACAGCCGGCGCTGGTCGCGGCTCTCGCGGGTCTCGGCGATCAGCTGCTCCAGCTGGCGCTTGGCCTCGGCCACGGTGCTGTCGAGGGTGGCACCGCTGGCCACATCGACATCCTCGGGCGTCAAGATCAGGGCCATCTCGCCGTCCAGCATCAGCATCTGGCCCTGGGCTTCCTTGCGCACCGTCACCTCGCCGGCTCCTGAGCGGGCCAGCACCTCGTTCATGTAGAGATGGGTGCGGCGCGCCCGCTCGGCAGGGCTGACGCCCAGAAAGGGCGCGCGGTACTCGGCAATGCGGCGGTTCAGGATCTGCACCGGGGCGCTGGGCGCCGCGGTCACTGCGGATGCAGGTGGCGCCGGTGCCACCACCTGGGCCGAGGCGACCGCGCCCGTCAACAAGAGCAGGAGCGACGCGAGCAAAGGCCAGAGCCGCAGACGGCAGCCCCCGAAACGGAACACGTGCATCAACTCGGTTTCTCCCTCGTTCACATGGCCTCGCAAGCATAGCCGCAGCGCTGCGCGCACCAATCTGCGGCAAGCCCCATGCACCAAGCCCAGGCAGGCCTGCGCCGCGCACCAAAGCGGCGCATGATCGGGCCGGGCGGTGCACACACCCGCGCCGTCTGCCGCGACCCGCAAGGCTCCCAAACGGGCACAGGGCTTGCATTCAGCCACTGCAAAGGCCACGGAGACGACCACGCCATGCACGCCCTCACCCTGCCCGCCCCGGGCCACTACGACGAGATGCTGCTGCCCAGCGGCGCCCTGCGCCCGCATTACCAGTCCTTTGCGCACTGGCTGCATGCCCAGACCCCCGAAGCCCTGGCCAAGAAGCGGGCCGAAGCCGACCTGCTCTTCCACAAGGTCGGCATCACCTTCGCCGTTTACGGCGACGAGGCCGGCGCCGAGCGCCTGATCCCCTTCGACACCGTGCCCCGCATCGTGCCGGCCGAGGAGTGGCGCATGCTGGAAGCCGGCCTGCGCCAGCGCGTCAACGCACTGAACCGCTTCCTCTGGGACATCTATCACGACCATGAGATCGTCAAAGCCGGCCTGGTGCCGGCCGAACAGGTCTTCGCCAACGCCCAGTACCAGCCGGCCATGCAGGGCCTGGACCTGCCGCACGGCATCTACGCCCACATCACCGGCGTCGACCTGATCCGCCACTCGGACGGCGGCTACTACGTGCTGGAAGACAACCTGCGCGTGCCCAGCGGCGTCAGCTATATGCTGGAAAACCGCAAGATGATGATGCGGCTCTTCCCCGAGCTCTTCGCCAAATACCCGGTGGCGCCGGTGGCCCACTACCCCACCCTGCTGCTCAACACCTTGCGTCACGCCTCGGTGGCCGAGAACCCGACCGTCGTGGTGCTGACACCGGGCCCCTTCAACAGCGCCTATTTCGAGCACGCCTTCCTGGCCCAGCAGATGGGTGTGGAGCTGGTCGAGGGCCAGGACCTGTTCGTCAAGGACGAGTTTCTCTACATGCGCACCACGGTCGGCCCCAAGCGGGTGGACGTGATCTACCGCCGCATCGACGATGCCTTCCTCGACCCGCTCGCCTTCCGCGCCGATTCGATGTTAGGCGTTCCGGGCCTCTTGTCGGTCTACAAGCAGGGTCACCTGATCCTGGCCAATGCCATCGGCACCGGCGTGGCGGACGACAAGTCCATCTACCCCTATGTGCCGGACATGATCCGCTTCTACCTCGGCGAAGAGCCCATCCTGCACAACGTGCCGACCTGGCAATGCCGCAAGCCGGCCGATCTGGACCATGTGCTCACCCACATGGCCGAGCTGGTGGTGAAGGAAGTGCATGGCGCGGGCGGCTACGGCATGCTGGTCGGCCCGGCCTCGACGGCGGCCGAGGTGGCCGATTTCAAGGAACGGGTCAAGGCCAACCCGGCCAACTACATCGCCCAGCCCACCCTCTGCCTGTCCAGCTGCCCGACCTTTGTCGAGGCCGGCATCGCGCCGCGCCACATCGACCTGCGCCCCTTCGTGCTGACCGGCCGTGAGGTGAATATGGTGGCCGGCGGCCTGACCCGCGTGGCCTTGAAGCAAGGCTCCCTGGTGGTGAATTCCTCGCAAGGCGGCGGCACCAAAGACACCTGGATCCTGGAAGCATGAAGACCCACCCCCGTAGCGCTTCGCGCTCCCCCTGCAAGGGGGCAAGCCCGTGGGCTCGGCCACTCTTGTGCCAGCCGCGCCCCCATCCAACCACGGAGTGCTTCCATGTTGTCTAGGACCGCCGCCCAGCTCTACTGGATGAGCCGCTATGTCGAGCGCGCCGAGAACCTCGTGCGCATGCTGGACGTCACCCATTCCCTGTCCCTGCTGCCGCAGTCGCGCGGCGCCATGACCGAGCTGGCGGCGCCGCTGGCCGTCACCGGCACGCTGGAGGCCTTCACCGCCAGCCAGCAGCCGCTGGAGGCCGAGCGCCTGTTCAACTTCATGGCCCTGGATCTGAGCAACCCGGCCTCGGTGCTGAGCTGCCTGCGCCAGGCGCGCGAGAACGCCCACGCGGTGCGCGGCCAGATCACCGCCGAGATGTGGGAGGCCATCAACAGCACCTGGCTGGAGGGGCGCGAGTTCCCCAAGCGCGGCATCGCCAGTGTCTCCAGCTTTTTCGACTGGGTGAAGGAGCGCTCGCACCTGTTCCGCGGCGCCACCTACGGCACCTTGCAGCGCAACGACGCTTACTGCTTCATCCGCCTGGGCACCTTCATCGAGCGGGCCGACAACACCGCCCGCCTGCTCGATGTGAAGTCGCAGCTGATCGAGCCGGCCGTGGACAGCCTGATGCCGCTGGACATGCCCACCGAGAGCGCGCCCGATTTCTACGCCTGGAGCGCGCTGCTGCGCTCGCTCTCGGCCTTCGAGGCGTATCACGCGGTCTACCGCGACGCGCTGGACAGCCGGCGCGTGACCGAGCTGCTGATCCTGCGCCCCGATGTGCCGCGCTCGCTGCGCGCCTGCTGCGACGAGATCCGTGAGATCCTGCCCCTGATCGAGGCGCGCAGCGGCGCGCTCGACGCCGGCCGCCAGGTCAAGCTGCTGGCCGGCCGACTGGCCCTGCGCCTGGCCTATGGCGAGGTGGGCGAGATCCTGGCCACCGGCGTGCACCGCTGGCTGACCGGCTTTCTGGAGGAATCGGCCCAGCTCAGCGACGCGATCCGCCTGGCCTATCTGGAGGCGAACTGAGCGGCCACCGTCAACACCTGCCCCAGCACCGCATCCATCGAACGCTCACCGAACGCCCACCGGGAACTCACCGTGCACCTCGCCATACACCACGAAACGGTTTACCGCTACCAGCACCCGGTGCAGCGCAGCACCCAGGTTCTGCGCCTGACACCGACCGATGGCAGCCGCCAGCGCGTGCTGCGCTGGGAGCTGAACCTGCCGGCCGCGGCCAGCCGCGGGCTCGATGCCTACGGCAACACCATGCATGTGCTGACCCTGGACCGGCCGCACAGCGAGATCCACCTCCATGCCTGCGGCGTGGTCGAAACCGACGACGGCCCGCCCACGCCCGACCCGCGCGACGGCCGCTTCCCGCCCGAGGTCTTTCTGCGCGACTCGCCCCTGACGCAGGCCGATGCGGCCCTGCGTGACTTCGCCGCCGCCCATGCCGCCGCCGTGGCGGCCGATGCCCGCGAAGGCCTGATGGCCATGCTGCAAGCCCTGGCCCTGCACATGCCCTACACCCCGGGCTCCACGGACGCGGCCACGCCGGCGGCCGAGGCCTTTGCCGCCCGCCTGGGCGTATGCCAGGACCATGCCCAGGTCTTTGCCACCTGCGCGCGCCTGCTTGGCATCCCCACGCGCTATGTCAGCGGCTACCTCGCCGCCGACACCGAGCATGTGGCCAGCCATGCCTGGGCCGAGGCCCGGCTGCCGGGCTCGGCGGAAGAAGGCGGTGGCTGGCTGGGCTTTGATGTCAGCAACCAATGCCTGGCCGACGGCCGCTATGTGCAGCTGGCCATTGGCGCCGACTACCTCGACGCCTGCCCCGTGCGCGGCATGCGCCTGGGCGGCGGGCAGGAGGCGCTGCGCGCCGCCGTGCGCGTGGCACCCACACCCGCGCCGGCCGAACAGCAGTGAGCCCACGGCGATAATCGCCCCGCTCCTGCTCTGACCCACTTCCCGGGCTGCACCATGACCTACTGCGTTGCCATGCGTCTCGACGCCGGCCTCTTGTTCGCCTCGGACTCGCGCACCAATGCGGGCGTCGACCACATCGCCACCTTCCGCAAGATGAATGTCTTCGAGGCGCCTGGTGAACGCCTGATCGTGCTGCTGAGCGCCGGCAACCTGGCCACCACGCAGAGCGTGATCAGCCTGCTGCGTCAGCGCCTGGAGCATGAGGGCGAGCACCTGCTCAACCGCCGCTCCATGTACGACGTGGCCGAGCTGGTGGGGCGCACGGTCAAGGAAATCGTCGCCCGCGACGCCAATTCACAAAGCCTGGGCCAGGGCGTGGATTTCGGCGGCAATTTCATCGTCGGCGGCCAGATCCGCGGCGAGGAGCCGCGGCTTTTCCACGTCTACGCACAGGGCAATTTCATCGAAGCCTGCGAAGACACGCCCTACTTCCAGATCGGCGAATCCAAGTACGGCAAGCCCATCATCGACCGCGTCATCAACACCGGCACCTCGCTCAAGGAAGCGGCCAAGTGCACGCTGATCTCGTTCGACTCGACCATACGCAGCAACCTCTCGGTCGGCCTGCCGATCGACATGCTGCTCTACCGCGCCCACAGCTTTGCGCCGGCCGCACCGCACCGCGTCACCGCCGACGACCCCTACTTCAACAAGCTGCGCCGCGGCTGGGGCGAAGGGCTGAAGCGCGTGTTCGCCAAGCTGCCGGACGAAGACTGGTTCGCCTGACCGTCGCGCACCCGCTGATGCGGGCGCCACGCGGGCCGCCGACGCGCCAGGGTGTCAGAAACAAGCCTCAGAGCTTGAGAATTTTCGTAGCGAGCAGCTGTCAGGCTAGGCGGACGGAGCGCAGGAACCGGAACGTACTTCCTGTACGTGAGGATTCCGACAACGAAGTTGCGGCGAGACTCATATTCGCAGAGCGAATGTGATGTTGGAGCCAACACCGGACCAACGACGCATGGCAGTTGCGCAGTAGAAAATTCACGAGCTCTCAGCCGGCCAGGCCGACGTAGACCTCTTGCACATCGTCATGCTCGTCGATGGCGGCGAGGAAGGCTTCGACCTCTTCCAGCTCGGCGCCGCTGAGGCTGACGGTGTTCTTGGGCCGGTAGCCCAGCTTGGCCGAGACGACATTGAAGCCATGCTGTGGCAGGGCACGGCAGACCAGGTCCAGATCGGCGGCATCGCTGAGGAAGACGGTGGGGGCCACTTCGCCGTCCTCATCCGCCTCGCCGAGCTCGAAGTCCTGCGCGCCGGCCTCGATGGCGGCGAGTTCGGCATCGGCGCCTGCTTGAGCTGGCGTCGCCTCGATCAGGCCCAGATAGCTGAAGTCCCAGGACACCGAGCCGGCCGCGCCCAGCTGGCCCTTGCGGAACAGCACGCGGATCTCGGAGACGGTGCGGTTGACGTTGTCGGTCAGACACTCAACGATCACCGGCACACGGTGCGGCGCAAAGCCTTCGTAAGTGACGCGCTCGTAGTGCACGGCATCACCCAGCAGGCCGGCGCCCTTCTTGATGGCGCGCTCCAGGGTTTCGCGCGGCATCGAGGCCTTGCGCGCCTGCTCCACCACCATGCGCAGGCGCGGGTTCAGGTCAATGTCAGCGCCGCTCTTGGCGGCCAGCTGGATTTCCTTGGACAGCTTGCCGAAGATGCGACCCTTGGCATTGGCCGCCAGGTCTTTGTGTTTGGCTTTCCACTGTGCGCCCATGCGGCTGTGTCCTTGTTGGCTGGATGAATCTGTTGTTGATCAGCCGCATCGACGCGGCCGCGAAGGCCTCGATTGTCGCGGACGCGCAAGCTGCCCCCGGCGGTATCGAAAAATGCGCGCCGCGGGCCGCTGTGGTGCATGCGGCGCACCTTCGGGGGGCAGGTCTTGCCCCCGGGCGGCCTTGCAAACCCCGGTTCGGCGTGCAGTTTGACAAGTTTTGAAACAAATCAAACCCGCATGAGGAATGGCAGGGCGCGCGCCAGCGGCGATATTGGCAACCATGTCATCCCATCCCAGCTGAAGCCAGGAGCCAGCCATGAACACCAGCGGTCCCGCCGCCCCCAGTTTTCTCTACCGCAGCGAGGCGTTTGCCGAAGACCTGCCTGACTTGCCCGTGTGGAGCGAGTCGGAACGCCGGCCCCGCCGCGTGCTGAGATCGCTGTGGGTCGCCGCCGCCCTGTTCGTCGGCGCCGGCAGCACTGCCCTGGCCTGGATCGGCTACCGCATCTGAAGCCGGGGCGCAAACGCCACCTGGAATGGACAAGGGGCTGCTCACGCAGCCCCTTTTGCTGTCACTTCGGCGCCCTCAGCGCCTCAGGTCTTCAGACCTTGCGACGGCGCTTGGCGACAGCCAGCAGACCCGCCAGGCCGAGCGCCATCAGCGCATAGCTGGACGGCTCCGGCACCGGGGCCGTCGCTGACAGCACGATCAGCTGGGACTGCGCGCCTGGCAGGGCTGAGCCGGTCTGGTCTTGTTCGGCCACCAGATAGATGGTGCCTTTTTCGTCGATGGTGACGCCTTCGATGCCGTTGTTCGGCAACACCTGGCTGAGATCCAGGCTGCTCAAGACCTGACCCTGGCGGTTCACCTCGACCAGCTTGCGCGAACCCAGGCTCAGCAGCAGCAGGTTGTCGGCCGCCGAGCTGCCGGCCAGATGGTCCACGCCCGAGAGCGTGGCCACATCGGACAAGCTGCTGAGGCCCAGCGCCGCCGGATCAAACAAGGCGCTCATCGCCGCCACGCCGCCGCCGGGCGGGGTTGAGCCGTCACCCGAGCTGGACGGCGGGTTGCCGGTGGCCGCCGCAAAGCTCAGGCTGCCGGACAAGACGTTCTGCGGCGACTGCTGCTTGACGGTGATGAAGCTGCCGCCGTTGCGAGCGTCGTAGGCCAGGCCTTCGATGCCGTTGTTGCCGACCGCGTTGTTGGCGATCGAGACGAAGTTGCTCTTCAGGGCGGCGCTGCCGCCATCGACAAAGCTGAAACGGTAGACATCTTGCAAGCGCTCTTCGCTGACGGCCAGCATGCCACCGCCCAGATAGGCCAGGCCTTCCGTGTCGTGCTTGGTGCTGCCAGTGCCGCTCCAGTTGAAGGCCATCTTGCCCAGGGTCTGGCCGGTCAGCGAGATTTCGACCACGCCGGTGCCTTCATCACCGACATAGAACAGCGTGCCGCGGTCGCGGGCGTAGCTGACGGCCGAGGCCTCCAGGCCCGAGACCTGGTTGGCGCTGCTGCCGCCCAGCAGATCCAGGGCATAGCTGGCCTTGACTTGGTAGTTGCCGAGATCGAGGCGATCGCCGGCCTGAGCCAGGCCGCTGGCAGCGGCCAGCAGGGCGAGAACGAAGGGTTTGAGTTTCATGTTCAGCTTCAAGGGATAGGTTTCAGGTCGGGCGCGTGCAGGGACAGCGAGTCAACGCTGACGCTTGCGCGCCACGGCAGCCAGCAGACCCAGGCCGGCCAGCAGCAGGGCATAGCTTTCGGGCTCCGGCACAGGCGCGGCGGCGATCAGGCCGGGCGAGCCGATTTCCTGGCCATCGGCCGACAGGAAAGCACCGTTGACGCCGACCATGCTGAGCTGGCTGATCAGGGCGTTGTTCAGGCCGGCTGCGTTGTCAAAGGTCTGCAGCGGCGCCGCGGTGCTGGACACGCCAAACTCCACACGCGCCTGCAGCACACCGCTGGCGTTGAAGACATTGACCGCATCACCGCCGGTGCTCAGGCCGACACCGGCACCCTTGTACAAGCCGATCTGCAAGCCCACCGGCGCCTGGGCGCCGAACCAGGTGCTCAGGAAACTGGCGCTCGCTTCCTTCTCGGTGAAGATCACCGTCTCGCCCGCGGCGATGCTGCTGATGCCGGTCAGGGCCACCTTGGCCGTGCCGTTGGAGTTGTCGTCCATGGTCCAGCCGCTCAGGTTGATGGCGGTGGCGCCCAGATTGCTCAGCTCGAACCAGTCCGCACCATAGGCGGAGTTGCCGCTGGACCAGGCCGAGACTTCGGTGATCTTCAGCTGGGCCAGGGCCGGCGTGCTGGCCAGCGCCAGCAGGGCTGCCACAGGAGCCACCAAAGGAGCCGCCAGAGGGGCGAGGCGGAAAGAGAAGAAGCGCGCTGCGTTCATGGGGGTCTGCCTTGTCGAGTCGTTGCGAGGGTGGAGGAGAAAGACGCGCGCCAGTGTCTGCAGGCCGTATGACAAGCCGATGTGGACAGGCCGCTGCCGCGGACACCCCGGGGCCAGACCACCTGAACACGGGGGGCTGGACGTTGCGGCCGGCATGAAACAGGGGGCATGCGGCACGCAATGCTGCAGTGCACAATAGGCCGTCTGCAACAAGCCAGGGGGTCAGGGATGCGCCGTGTTGTGTTCAATCAGAAGGGCGGGGTCGGCAAATCGACCATCACCGCCAACCTTGCCGCCATTGCTGCGGCCCAGGGCCGGCGCACCTTGCTGGTGGACCTGGACCGGCAGGGCAATTCCAGCCGCTACCTGCTCGGCGAGGGCGCCGATGAAGCGCCAGCCGGTGCGGCCGAGTTTTTCGAGACCACGCTGAAATTCAGCGTTCGCACACCCAAGACCAGCGACTTCATCGTCGAGACGCCCTGGGAGCATTTGCACCTGATGCCCGCCAGCCCTCTGCTCGACGAGCTGCACAGCAAGCTGGAGAGCCGCTACAAGATCTACAAGCTTCGTGACGCCCTGGCCGAGCTCGGCGAGGATTACGACGAGATCTGGATCGACACCCCGCCCTCGCTGAACTTCTACACCCGCTCGGCCCTGATCGCCGCGCAGCGCTGCCTGATCCCCTTTGACTGCGACGAGTTCTCGCGCCGCGCGCTCTACGAGCTGCTCGACAACGTCAAGGAAATCCAGGCCGACCACAACCGCGAGCTGCAGGTCGAAGGCATCGTCGTCAACCAGTTCCAGGCCCGCGCCGCCCTGCCCCAGCGCACCGTGCAAGCCTTGATCGACGAAGGCCTGCCGGTTCTGGCGCCCTACTTGAGCGCGAGCGTCAAGGTCAAGGAATCCCATGAGCTGTCGCGCCCCATGGTCCACCTCGACCCGCGCCACAAGCTGACGCTGGAGATGGTCGAGCTGTACCAAGGCCTGGCCTGAGGCGCGGCGCCGCCCGGCGTCGCCAAACCCGCAGAAACACCGGCCAGCGCCCGCCGCTGTCACGGTTGCGTCACAGAGCGTCCAAAGAATGGGCCGCAGGTCATGGCGAGGGTGCCATTGCGCACACCCCGCCGCTCCGGCCTGCGCCCTTTGTTTGCCCCACTCTGAGGACTTTGCATGCTGTCTGCACTCCAACTCAAGCTGGGCATGCGCCTGGCATCCGCCCTGCCCGCCGCGCTCTTCCTCGCGCTCTCGAGCGCCCAAGCGCAGGTCGTGGAAGTGGCCGGTTCATCGACCGTGGCCAAATCCATCGTCGAACCCAGCCAGGCCAAGCTGCGCGAGGCCACGGGCATCGAGCTGAAGATGCTGTCGGTGGGCACGGGCAAGGGCATGCAGATGCTGTTTGACGGCAAGGTCAAGGTGGCGGCCGTGTCTGCCTCGCTGGACGAGGCCGTGGACGATGCCAAGAAGGCCGGCGCCAGCGCAGCACCGACCGGGCTCAAGCTGCACACCTTGCTGACGGACCAGCTGGTGCCCATTGTTCACAACGACAACCCGGTCAAGGAGCTGAGCCGCGAGCAACTGCGCGGCCTGCTCAGCGGCAAGCTGCAGAACTGGAAAGAAGTGGGCGGGCCCGATCTGGCGGTGCTGGTGGTGACCGGTGCCCCCGGCTCGGGCACGCGCGGCGTGATCGAAAAGCAGTTGCTGGCCGGCCAGGCCTTTGCCGGCACGGCCAAGGAGCTGCGCACCAGCGCCGCCGAGCTGTCCGAAGTGGCACGCGAGAAGGGGGCGCTCGGCTACGTCGGCTCGGGCACCGCCGAATCGGCCAAGGGCAAGATCAAGGAAATCAAAGCACCCACCGTCTCTCGCCCCCTGGGCCTGGTGACCGTCGGCGACCCCACGCCCGAGGTGCGCAAAGTGCTGGACTACCTGCAAAGCGCGGAGGCCAAGAAGCTGTTCCTGCAATAGCAACACAGCCTCAGCCGGTTCGGATCCAGGGAGTTCAACATGACCAACAAAGAGATCACGATCCAACACACGCTGCTGACGGCCTTTGCTGCGGTCATCCTCAGCCTCTCGGCCTTGGCGGGCCTGGCCTTGTGGCAGGTTCACGCGCTCAGCGCACAGCTGCAATCGGCCACCCAGAATTTGGTGGCCAAGCTGGCCTCGGTGGCCAGCCTCGAAGCCGTCAACCTGAGCCGCGCCATCACCGTGCGCGACCTCGCCCTCAACGAGGACATCAAGGTTCAGGCACAGCTGCAGGCCGAGCTGAAGACCCAGGCCGAGGCGCTGAGCGCGCTGAACGCCGAGCTGGACCAGACGCCGTGGACCGCCGAGCAAGCCGCGCAATGGGCTCGCCTCAAGGCCGGCACGCAGGCCATGGCGACACTCACCAGCCCCCTGCCCGGCATGATCGATGAGGGCCGGTTTGATGACGTCAAAGCCCTGGTGGCCGACAAGGTGCGGCCGGCCCAGCTGGCGCTGAACCAGGTGACTGCGCTGCAGCGCCAGCTGGTCAATCAGGAGGCACAGCAGGTGCGCGCGCAGGCAGAGGCCGCCATCCACGCTGCCGAGCGCTCACGCAACGGCATCGTCCTCGGCCTCGTGCTGCTGGCCAGCGCCTCCATCGGCATCAGCCTCTGGGTGTCCCGGCGCATCAGCCGCCAGCTGGGGGCTGAACCGCAGGCCTTGATGCGGGTCTGCCAGGCCCTGGCCACGGGCGACTTCAGCGTGCCGCTGCAAGGCCGGCCGGGCAGCGTGATGGACAAGCTGGAACACACCCGCCAATCGCTGGCGCAACTGGCCGGGGGCATCGCGCAAGCGGTACAAAGCATGAGCCTGGCGGCGCAGGAGATCAGCGCCGGCAACCACAGCCTCAGCGGCCGCACCGAGCAGCAGTCTTCCTCGCTGCAGCAAACCGCGGCGGCCATGGAGCAGATGACCGGCTCGATTCGCGAGGCGGCCGACCATTCGCGCTCGGCCACCCAGATGGCCGACGCGGCCCGCAGCGTGGCCGAGCTGGGTGGCCAGCATGTGCAGCAGGTCGTGCACACCATGAACGAGATCGCCGGCGCCAGCCACAAGATCGCCGAGATCATCGGCGTGATCGATGGCATTGCCTTTCAAACCAACATCCTGGCGCTCAATGCCGCGGTGGAGGCCGCCCGCGCCGGCGAGCAAGGGCGTGGCTTTGCCGTGGTGGCCAGCGAGGTGCGGCAGCTGGCCCAGCGCAGCACCCAGGCCGCGCGCGAGATCAAGTCGATGATCACCAACTCGGTCGAACGCGTCGAGCTGGGCAACCGCCTGGTTCATGAGGCCGGGGCGTCGATGGAGCGCATCGTCGACGAAGTGCGCCAGGTTTCAGCCCGCATCGCCCAGGTCACCCGGGCAGCAGAAACCCAGAGCCGGGACATCTCGCAGATCAATGCCTCGGTGTCCAGCATCGATGCCGGCACGCAGCAAAACGCCGCCCTGGTCGAGCAAACCGCGGCGGCGGCGGAGAGCCTCAAGTTCCACGCCGAGAAGCTGGCGCAGGCGGTGGCGGTGTTCCGCTTCGCCTGATGCGGCCGAGCCGGGCATGAAAAAAGCGGGCCGGGCCCGCTTTTCTTGTTCGCTGTGTACGCTGGCTTCAGGCCGGCGCAAGGCAAGCCTGGAGCCGAGCCGATTCAGCGCTTGCGGCTGCGCCGCGCCATGAAGCCCACCACCCCGAGGCCGGCCATCAGCAAGGCATAGCTGCTGGGCTCGGGCACCGGCGTCACGTCGATGCCGAAGGTGTAAAAGCTGTTGGCGCGGTTGGAGATGCCGCTGACCGTGATGGTGTAGTTGCCGGCGATGGCGTCACCGGCACCTTCCAGAATCTGGAAGGAGTTGCCAGCCGTCAGATTCAGCGCCTCGGGGCCGGGGAAGGCTCCGCCGCTGATGGTCGCCTGGAAATTGCTGAAGGCGAACTCGGGGCGCGAGAAATTGGCGCTGATCAGCACCGCCACATCGCTGTAGCTGCTCAGGGTGAAGTTCCAGGTGTCGCTGAAACTGACGCCGTTGGCGAAAGCCGCTGAGTTTTGCAAGGCGCCGGTGGCCGTGATGTCACCGAGGTTGTAGGTGGTGGCCTGCGCCGCACCAGCGCCCAGAGCCAATGTGGCCGCCAAAGCCAAGGTCGAGAATTTCATGCCGTAGCCCTTCTTTCTCTGTCTGACGGTGTCGGGCTCGTTTGCGTCCCGCACCACCCGTCGCTGCGGCAAAACAGCCGCGGTCTGTCAGCCAAGAATATCGCAGCGGCAAAAACCTGGGATCCGCAAAAACGGGGGGGATGGGAAAACACGGGGCCGGCCCGCCCCGCGCCGCTCGATCAGACCGGGCCGTCCACCCGCATCGAGAAGTCCACCGCCTTGATGTCCTTGGTCAAGCGGCCGATGGAGATGCGATCGACACCGGTGGCGGCGATCCAGCGCAGCTGATCGAGAGCCACGCCGCCTGAGACTTCCAGCAAAGCGCGGCCGGCATTGAGGCGCACCGCCTCGATCATCTCGGCCTCGCTGAAGTTGTCCAGCAGCACGCTGACGGCGCCGGCGGCCAGGGCCTCTTGCAGCTCGGCCAGGGATTCCACCTCGATCTGGATGTCCACGCCCGCGTTCAAGGCCTGGGCGGCGCGCAAGGCCTCGGACACACCGCCAGCTGCGGCGATGTGGTTTTCCTTGATCAGGATGCCGTGGTACAGCGCCAGGCGCTGGTTGGCGCCGCCGCCCACGCGGACCGCGTACTTTTGCGCCAGGCGCAGACCGGGAAGGGTCTTGCGGGTGTCCAGCACCACGCAGCCGTGCGGGTTGCTGCTGGCGCCTGCAATCGCGTCGACATGGGCGCGGGTCAGCGTCGCGGTGGCCGAGAGCAGTTGCAGAAAGTTCAGCGCCGGGCGCTCGGCCGTCAGCAGCAGGCGGCCGTCTGCCTCAATCTGGCACACCAGGGTGTCGGCGGCCATGCGCGCGCCTTCGGCGTACAACCACTCGATGCGGCTGCTCGGGTCGAGGGTGGCAAACACCGCCTCGAACCAGTCGCGGCCGCACAGCACCGCATCCTCGCGCACCCGCACATGGGCTTTGACGCGCCGGCCGGCCGGCACCAGCTGGGCCGTCCAGTCGCACACGCCGACATCCTCGAACAGGGCGTCGCGCACATTGCGCTGGCGGGCTTGGTCCAGGGTTTCGTTGTGGTCAAACATGGCGGGCGGTCTCGATCCGGTGCAAAGAAAGAATGAAAGGGCGACAGTCTAGTCCGGCTCGCCGATGCGCAGGCTGAGCGGCGGCAAGCCGTCGATGTGGCCGCTGATCTCATCGCCGGGCCGCACGGCGCCGACGCCGTCCGGCGTGCCGGTGTAGATCAGGTCGCCGGGCTGCAGGTGGTAGTACTGCGACAGGTTGGCGACGATCTCGGGCACGCTCCAGATCATGTCGGCGATGTCGCCGCGCTGCTTCTGCACGCCGTTCACCGCCAGGGTGATGGCACCGGCCTGCAGCACGCCGGTGTCGCTGACCCGCACCAGCTCGGTGATCACGGCCGATTGCTCAAAGCCCTTGGCCGTGTCCCAGGGCCGGCCGTTGGCCTTGGCCTCGGCCTGCAGGTCGCGGCGGGTCATGTCCAGGCCTGCGGCATAGGCCCAGACGGCCGCGCGCGCCGCCTCGGGCGTGACCTTGAACACCGGCGCGCCGATGGCGATCACCAGCTCCATCTCGTAGTGGTAGTTCTGCGTGCCGGGCGGATAGGGCACGGTGGCGCCCGAAGGCACCAGGGCGCTGGCCGGCTTGCTGAAGTAGAACGGCGGCTCGCGATCGGGGTCGGAGCCCATCTCGCGCGCATGGGCGGCGTAATTGCGGCCGACGCAGAAGATGCGGCTGACGGCATAGCGCGCCTGGCTGCCGCGCACGGCCACGCTGGGCTGCTCGGCGGGGGGGAAGATGTAGTTCAAGCTCATGGCCAATCGGTCCTGCAGTGCCGGTGTGAGGGTGCCAAGCATACGACCGCGCCGGCCCGCTACACGGCTGCACTTGGCAAAGGTGGGCGCCCTGTGTAGGGTGGCGGCCATGTCGATGTGCCGCGCACCCCAGCCCCTCCAATTTCTTCTGCCTTTTCGGCTGCCCTGGGCCCAGGCCCTGAGCGCCTGTTGCCTCGCCACCCTGGTCGGCTGCGCCAGCACGCCCAGCCCTGCGCCACCGGGCAGCGGCAGCAAGGCCCGGCCCGTGCCCAGCAACCCCGATCGCGACGGCCCCGAGGCCGTCATCCCGCCCGGGCTGGATCAGGTCCCCGACGCCACGCCCAAGCTGGAGCCCATCCGCAAGGGCGGGCCCAACAAGCCTTACGAGGTCTTCGGCCAGCGCTACGAGCCCATGACCGAGGACCTGCCCCTGGTCGAGCGCGGCCTGGCCTCCTGGTACGGCAAGAAGTTCCATGGCAAGCCCACCTCCAGCGGCGAGATCTACAACATGTACGCCATGACCGGCGCCCATGCCACCATCCCCATCCCCGGCTACGCCCGGGTGCGCAACCCGGCCAACGGCCGCGAGGTGCTGGTGCGCATCAACGACCGCGGCCCCTTTCACCGCGGCCGCATCATCGACCTCAGCTACACAGCCGCCCTCAAGCTCGGCATCCTCAAGGGCGTGACCCAGGTCGAGGTGGAACGCATCACCTTCGAGGACATCCGCACCGGCGCCTGGCAGCGCAAGGATGGCAAGCCTGCACCGGACAGCCTGCCCCTGCCCGACAGCAACCCGCCGGTCTATGCCGCGGCCGGCGCGGCCGGGGCGGCCGAGCTGGAGACCACCCAGCAGGTCGCGCTGGCCGATCCGGCTCGCGCCAACCCCACATCGGTCCCAAGCAAAAAAGTCGCCGAGCCGCCCCTTCCCGCCGCACCGCGTGCAGCCAGCCGCGGCTTCTGGGTGCAGCTGGGCGCCTTCTCGCGCATGGACGGGGCCGAGGCCATGCGCCGCGAGCTGCTGGCCGAGCTGGACTGGCTGGCGCCCTTGCTGGCCGTCTTCAAGGACAGCGGCCTGCATCGCCTGCAAGCCGGGCCCTACGCCTCGCGCGAAGATGCCCGCCAGGCGGCCGACAAGGTGAGGGGTGCCCTGGCCATGAATGCGGTGGTGGTGGAACGGCGCTAGCCGCGGCGCCAGAACAGTGCGGCAAATTGCCGGCTGTTCCGATCGGCGGGCCATTGTGTCGCCACCGGGGCTCGGCGATCATGAGGGTCAGGCCGAGCCTCCCGCCGGCTGCGCTGCTGTTTCGAGCCCTTGATGCCGCTGTACTTCGACGCCAACACCTTGCTGCAAGTGAGTGCCGTGTTCCACGGCTTCATGGCCGGGGTGTGGCTGATCATGGCCCAGATCTTCCGCATCGCGCCGCGGGCCGCCCTGCTGCTGTCCACCGCCTATCTGTGCATCATCCCGGCCCTGCTCTGCCTCGATTGCCAGGTCTGGTGGCCCGCGCTGCTGCAGGGCTGGCTGCAGAAGTTGCTCAGCCTGCTGGGATTCGCCCTGATGACCTTGGGCATCCGCCGCATGATGCGGCTGCGCATGCGCTGGCTGGACATTGCCGGGGTGACTGGGCTGAGCCTCGCTGCCATGCTGGCCCTCAGTTTCAACGGACACAGCAGCGCCGCCCTGGCCCTGAACTCCGCCGGCATGGGGCTGCTGACCCTGCTGGCCGCCCGCGATGTGCTGACCGGCGGGCGCGCCACCTTGCTGCCCTGGGTGCGCGCCTTCATCGTCGTGCCGTATGTGCTGATGGCGCTGATGCTGCTGGGCCGCAGCCTGAGCTTGCTGTGGCTGAACGAGCACCGGCCCTTTTTCGTGCAAGGCCAGCATGCCAGCGCTGCCCTGGCCTGGGCCTATCTGCTGCTGACCCTGGCCATCGGCATCGGCCTGGTCGGCATCGTCGTGACCCGCCTGATCGACCGCATCCAGTACATGACCCTGCGCGACCCGCTGACTGATGCGCTCAACCGCCGCGCCCTGAGCGCCGAGCTGGCGCAGCTGCAAGCGCAGGTGGAGCGCGGCCAGACCCACAGCCTGGTGATGCTGGATGTCGACCATTTCAAGCAGATCAACGACAGCCTCGGCCACGCCGGCGGTGACGCCGCCCTGCTGCACCTGGTGGCCGTGCTGCGCACCAGCATGCGCGATCTTGACCGCCTGGGCCGCTTGGGCGGCGAAGAGTTTTGCGTGCTGCTGCCGCACACGCCCTTGCCAGACGCGGCGCGCGTGGCCCAGCGCATGTGCGAGGCGCTGCGCCGCAGCCCCCTGATCTGGCGCGATCAGCGCCTGCCGCTGACGGCCAGCTTCGGCGTCGCGCCCTGCCAGCCGGGCGACCCACAGGGCGACAGCAGCCTGGCCATGGCCGACTGGCTGGTCTACCGGGCCAAAGCCCTGGGCCGCGACCGCATCTGCGTGGCCGAGCCGGGCCGCAGCCTGGGCCGGGAGCTGCCAAGCTCATGATCATCGCCAGCACCCCCACCCATGCCGTGACCTTGCTGGCCGCCACCGTGCTGGTGTTCGCCGTGGCCAGCCTGTTCTGGTGGGTGATGGCCCAGGGCGCGCGCCTTGCGCCGCGGGCCTCAATGGGCCTGGCCCTGGTCAATGCCTTGCTGGCCGCGTCCCTGGCCCTGCATTCCCTGCGCGGCGAAGCGCCGCATTGGATGAGCTACTGGGCCTCGGACGTGCTGTCGATCGCCGCCCTGGGCGTGCTGCGCGCCGTCATGCCCACCCTGGTGCGCGGCCGCCTGGCCTGGCGCAGCGCCCTGGCCCTGCTGCTGCCGGCGGCGGCGCTGCTGGGCGCCCTGCCCTACAGCGGCGATATGCGGACGGAAACGCGCGTGGTGTTTGCCAGCCTCAGCACGCTCTCGCTGATGAGCGCCCTGGACACCTGGCGGGCACTGCGCCAGCGGGTGTCGGTGACCATGTCGATGTTGCTTTCGGGGCCCTTGTTCGTCATCAGCGTGCTGCTGCTGGGGCGCCTGATCGAATCCCTGGTCCTGCCCGGCAACAACACCGACATCCTGGGCTCGGGTGACTTCAACATCGCCTGGCTCTGGTCCATGCTGGCCATGAATTTGGTGCTCAACGCCACCATGGCCTTTCTGATCCTGGCCAAGCTGATCCGCCGCATCCAGCGCCTGACCCGCCACGACCCGCTCACCGATGTGCTGAACCGGCGTGCCCTCAGCGAGGCCATCGACACCGAGCATGCCCGCCTGCAGCGCGGCAAGCCCTATGCCCTGGTGATGATCGACATGGACCGCTTCAAGCAGCTCAACGACAGCCTCGGCCACGCCGCCGGCGACGCGGCCCTGCAGCGCCTGGTCGAGGTGCTCAAGCCCTGCGTGCGCGAGGTCGATGCCCTGGGCCGCCTCGGCGGCGAGGAGTTCTGCGTGTTGCTGCCCCTGACCGACATTGCCGGCGCCGCCCTGGTGGCCGAACGCATGCGCCTGAACCTGGAAGAAAGCGAGTTCCTCTGGCAGGGCCAGAGCTGGCCGCTGACCGCCAGCTTCGGCATCGCCGAGGCGGAGCCCGGCGACATCAGCGCCGACGCCGTGCTGAGCCGCGCCGACCGCGCCATGTATCTGGCCAAGGCCCAGGGCCGCAATGTGGTGCAGGCGGTGGACGCCTGAGGCACCCAAGCTCCACGCCCGGTCAGCGCCCGCCGGCCACGTCCAGCATCGCCCCGACCGTGTAGCTGGCCGCCGGTGACAACAGCCAGGCGATGGCCTCGGCCACCTCCTCCGGCTTACCGATGCGGCCGCTGGGCACGGCCGCCAGGGCTGCGGCCAAAGGGGCACCGGCCATGCCGCCGCTGGCATGGATGTCGGTGGCGATGATGCCGGGGCGCACACCGTTGACGCGGATGCCCTCGCCGATGACCTCCTTGGCCAGGCCCAGGGTGAAGCTGTCGATCGCGCCCTTGCTGGCGGCGTAATCGACATACACCCCCGGCGCGCCGAGCTGGGCGGCCCGTGAAGAGACATTGACGATGGCCCCGCCGGCGCCACCGCGTGCCCGGCTCATGCGCCGCACCGCCTGCTGGGCACACAGAAAACTGCCCAGCACATTGATGCGCAGCACGCGTTCGATGCGCTCCGGCGCCATCTCGGCCACTGGGGCGGCCGGCGCCACCACGCCGGCGTTGTTGACCAGGCCGCTGAGCCGGCCCAACTCCGCATCGATGCGCGCGAACAGGACCTCGACCTGGGCCGGCTCGCCCACATCGGCCGCCACACAGAGGGCGCGCGCGCCCAGCGACCGCAGTTCTTCGGCCAGCACTTCGGCGGCGGCGCCATCGTGCCGGTAGTTGAGCGCCAGGTCGTGGCCCTGGCGAGCCAGCAGCCGCGCCGTGGCCGCACCGATGCCGCGGCTGGCGCCGGTGATCAGGGTGATGGGGCGGGCCATGAAAAGAAAGAAAAAAGAAAGGCGAAGGCTCAGGCCAGCGCGACGCGATTGCGGCCCAGGTGCTTGGCGCGGTACATGGCGCTCTCTGCGCGCGCCACCAGCAGGTCGGTGGCATAGGGCGGCGCATTGGCCAGGCCGATGCTCAGGGTGACATCCAGGCCCTCGGCCAGCTGCGACCAGGGGTAGAGCTCGACCGCGCTGCGCAGGCGCTCACAAACCTCGACCGCGCGATCGGCCACGGTGTCAGGCAGGGCGACCAGGATCTGGTCATCGGCCAGGCGCAGCAGCAGATCGCGCGCGCGAGTGTTGTCACGCAGCATCTGGGCCAGCACCTGCAGCACCTGGTTGCCCACATCCAGGCCGTGCTGGCGGGTCAGGGCGGTGAAGCGATCGACATCGATCAAGGCCAGGGTCAGGGGTGCGGCCGTCAGCTCGGCCGCGCGCACCAGGGCCGGCATGCGTGCGGCCATGCATTCGCGGTTGCCCAGGCCGGTCAGCGGGTCGCGCCAGGACGCATCCAGCGGTTCGCTGGGCTCGCTCGTCACCACGGCCTCGCGCCCGGCGGGCACGGCCGGGCTGCGCGCTTCCAACGAGCGCTCGGCCTCGACCCGGGTGACGAAAAAGCGCGCTTGCGCCGCCAGCTGGGCCACGGCGCGGCTGCGCGCCAGGGCCAGGTGCTGCTCCAGATGGAACAAGGCCTGAGCCGCATCGCCCAGCGCCTGCGCGGCGCGGTAGGCGGCATGGTGCAGGCGGATCAGCAGCTCGTTCTGCGCCCGGCCGGCCGATTCGTCCAGCACCGTGGCCAGGGCCTGGCGGGCGCCGGCGGCGTCGCCGCGGGCCAGCTGCAGCTCGGCCAGCGAACAGCGCGCGCGCCAGCCCAGGGCCAGATAGCCATGGGCGTCGATATCGGCCAGGGCCTCGTGCAACACGGTTTCGGCCTCGTCCAGGCGGCCCAGATTGAGCAGGATCTCGCCGCGGTTGCTGTCACTGATGGCCAGCACAAAGCACTCGCCGATGGCCAGGGCATGGGGCCGGGCGGCCTGGGTGTGCTGCAGGGCGCGCGAAAGCGCATCCTGGCCTTCGCGGCGCTGCTCGGGCGACTGGCTGTGGCGCAGCAGCTTGTAGTGGCTCAGGCCCACGGTGGCCAGGTTGTTGTGGGCGATCAGGCGCTCGGCCGGGCCGGCCTGTTCGGCCACCAGGGCGGCCGCCTCGTTCATCAGGCGCTCGGCCTGCCAGGGGTCGCCCATGCGCTCCAGCACCGCGCCCACGGCATTGAGCGCCAGGCCGACCAGCTTGGGCTCGGCCAGCTCGCGGGCGCGCGCCAGGGTCTCGTTGACATGGGCCAGGGCCGCTTCGAAATCGCCCTGCTCGGCAGCGGCAAACGCCATCCAGCGCAGCAGCTCGCACAGCGAGGCGCTGCTGCCCTGCTCGCGAAAAGCAGGCATCAGCTGCTGGGCCGCCGCCAGCATGCCGGCCAAATCGCCACGGCGATACATGTAGAAGCAGCGCCAGCGGCCGGCTTCCAGGTATTCGCTGAACTGGCCCTGGCTGCTGGCCACCTCCCAGGCTCGCGAGGCAGCAGCGAAACCAAGGCCCAGATCGGCCTGAGCCTGTGCACGCGCCACCGCCAGCCAATCCGCCAGGGTCTCGCCACCGACCGCCGCCGCGGCCGCATCCTCGTCGCTGTGCAGTACTGCTTGCATGGGCGTCTCAAATCAATGGAGGCGCAAGCGTAGCCGATCTGAGCGCGCCTGCGCCCCCTCAGGCGGGCGGTGGGGTGGCTTGGCCTTGCAGCACGCGGGCGATGAAATCGCTCTTGGCCGCACGGTAGGCCGCCTCGCCCAAGCTGGCATGGGCCTGCTTGATGGCGTTGTATTGCTGCACCAGCTCGGGATCTGCCAGCAAGGCGTCGCGGAATTGCAGAAAGTCCTCAAACTCCGAGCCCGCGGCCACCACCTGCACCGCATGCTCGGGCAAGGCGGCGGGTGCGATGAGCATGCACAACTCAGGCGTGCGCAAGGTGTCCTGCTGCTCGACATAGCCCTGGGCGAGCAAGCAGGCCACGGTGTCGGCATGGGCAGCGGCCGGCACGATCAGGCAGAGGTCGAGATCGCCCTTGGACACGGCGCCAGGCACGGCCGAGGAGCCGATGTGCTCCAAACGCCCCTCGGGCGCCCAGGCGCGCAGCGTGACGGCCACGGCATCGAAACGCGCCGCCAGGGCGGCCTGGTAGGCATCAGCCGGAAAGAGTTCCATGGTGTGAGAAGAGGGCAAAGGTCTTCCATCTTCGCCCAGGCTCGGGCCGCACCCGGCATGGCCGGGGGCTCCGCCGATCAACGGCTGGTCGGCATCACGAACTCGGCGCCCTTGGCCACGCTGGCCGGCCAGCGCTGCATCACGCTCTTCTGCTTGGTGTAGAAACGCACGCCCTCTTCGCCGTAGGCGTGCATATCGCCGAACAGGCTCTTCTTCCAGCCGCCAAAGCCCTGCCAGGCCATGGGCACGGGGATGGGCACATTGATGCCCACCATGCCCACCTGGATGCGGCGCACGAACTCGCGGGCGATGTGGCCATCGCTGGTGTAGCAGGCCACGCCGTTACCGAACTCATGGGTGTTGACCAGATCGACCGCCGCGGCGAAATCGGGCACGCGCACGCAGGCCAGCACCGGGCCGAAGATCTCCTCGCGGTAGATGCGCATCTCGGGCCGCACATGGTCGAACAGGGTGCCGCCGGTGAAGAAGCCGCCTTCCAGGCCCGGCACGGTGAGGCCGCGCCCGTCCACCACCAGCTGCGCGCCCTCTTCCACCCCGAGGGCGATGCAGCGCTCGATGCGGTCTCGCGCTTCACGGCTGACGATGGGGCCCATTTCCGCATCGAGCTCCATGCCGTTCTTGATCTTGAGGCGGCGGGCCCGTTCGGCCACGGCCGGGATGATGCGATCGGCCACATCGCCGACCAGCACTGCCACCGAGATCGCCATGCAGCGCTCGCCGGCCGAGCCGTAGGCGGCGCCGATCAAGGCATCGACCGCCTGCTCGACATCGGCATCGGGCATCACCACCATGTGGTTCTTGGCCCCGCCCAGGGCCTGCACGCGCTTGCCCTGGGCCGCGCCGGTTTGGTAGATGTACTGGGCGATGGGGGTGGAGCCGACGAAGCTGAGCGCCTTCACATCGGGGTGGTGCAGCAAGCCGTCCACGGCCAGCTTGTCCCCTTGCAGCACATTGAAGACGCCATCCGGCAGGCCGGCGCGTTGCAAGAGCTCGGCCACGAACAGGCTGGGCGAGGGGTCGCGCTCGCTGGGCTTGAGGATGAAGGTGTTGCCGGTCACCAGGGCCAGCGGCGCCATCCACATGGGCACCATGAAAGGGAAATTGAAAGGCGTGATGCCGGCCACCACACCGAGCGGCTGGCGCAGGGTCCAGTTGTCCATGCCGGACGAGACCTGGTCGCTGAAGTCGCCCTTGAGCAGCTGCGGTGCCCCGCAGGCGAATTCGACGATGTCGATGCCGCGCGCCACCTCGCCCTGCGCGTCGGTGAAGACCTTGCCATGCTCGGCCGTGATCATGGCGGCCAGCTCGTCCTTGTGCGCATGCAGCAGCTCCAGGAACTTGAACATCACCCGGGCACGGCGCAGCGGCGGCGCATCGGCCCAGGCCGGGAAGGCAGCTTGTGCGGCGGCCACGGCGGCCTCGACATCGGCGGCGCTGGCCAGCTGCACCTGGCGCGCCACCTGGCCGGTGGCCGGGTTGTAGACCGGCTGGCTGCGAGCGGCGCTGGTGACCTGCACGCGGCCGTTGATGAAGTGGCCGACATCGTCGCGGCGCTCGAAGGGCGGAACAGGGTTGTGGCTCATGGCGGGGCTGATGGTGATGTTCGCAGGGGATGGCCCAGTCTAGGCAGAGCAGAGCCGGCTGCCAATCCAGATTCGGCAACTTGATTGTTCGGTAAAGTGAACAATCATGAGCACCACACCGCCACCCACCGAGGCCCGCCCCGATCAGCTCTGGGGCCAGCTCCACGCCCTCAGCGTGATCGCCCAGCTGGGCAGCTTCACCAAGGCGGCGCAGCGCCTGGGCCTGTCCAAAGCCGCGGTCAGCCAGCGCATCGCCGATCTGGAGCGCCAGCTGGGCCAGAGCCTGGTGACACGCACCACACGCTCGGTGCGCCTGAGCGAGGCCGGCCAGCGCCTGGTGGCCGAAACCGCCGCGCCGCTGGCCCAGATCACGGCCGCCCTGGGCGCCAGCCGCGACGCCGTCGGCCAGCCGCGCGGCCGCCTGCGCCTGAGCGCACCGGTGGCCCTGGGGCGCCAGCATCTGGCGCCGCTCTTGAACCGCTTCTGCCAGAGCTACCCCGAGATCCAGATCGAGCTCGATCTGTCCGACCGCCTGGTCTCTCTGGCCCAGGAAGGCTTCGACCTGGCGGTTCGCCACTGCAGCGCACCGCCCGACAGCCACGTCGCCGTCAAGCTCTGCGACAGCCGCGCCCTGCTGCTCGCCAGCCCGGCCTATCTGCGCCAACACCCGGCGCCGCAAAGCCCCGAGGATCTGGCGGAACACGCCTGCCTGGCTTACTTGCGCCCCGGGCCAGCGCAGTGGCTGTTCGAGCGGCAGGACGGCGGCGCCGAGGTGGAACGCGTGCGGGTGCAGGTGCAAGGCCCGCTGCGCGCCGGCAACAGCGAGATCCTGCGCGAGGCGGCGCTGAGCGGCCTGGGCCTGGCCCTGCTGCCTGATTTCAGCGCCGCCGAGGCCCTGGCCCGCGACGAACTGGTCGAGCTGCTGCCGGCCTGGCGGCCGGTCGGCTTCTTCGGCGACGCCATCTACGCCCTGCGGCCCTGGAGCAGCGCCACGCCGCGGCCGGTGCAGCTGCTGGTGGCGGCCCTGCGCGAGGCGCTGGCGGGTGGCCTTGCCGCTGCGCCCAAGGGAGGCGGGCAAAAAAAACGCCCACCAAGCAAGCCGGGTGAGCGTTGAAAGTCCTCGAAAGGACGTCGTTGGGACGGTTGCAAGAGGCCGTGAGCCACTCGCTTGATGCGTACTCTAGAGGGCCGACGCCCGGCGCGGTATCCCCAATGGGTAGGAGTCGCTCAGGCTTGACTTGCACGGCACGCCACGGCTACCGGTTCGGCCGGACAATAGCGGCATGAGTTCAAACAAGCCGTCCCGCCCGCGTTCGTCCGCCGCCCCTGCGCGCCCGGGCTCCAGCCACCGCTCCGGTCCGGGCCCTCGGCCAGGCCCCGGCGCATCAAGCCCAGGCGCCGCCAGCCGCCCCGGCCCGCGTGGCAGCCACGCCGCCTCGGCCGCCAAACCGCCGCTGGCGAAACCGCAAATCCAGCCGCTCAGCGAAGCCGAGCTGGATCAGCTGCAAGACCTGCTCGACCAGGTGCCCGCGCCGCTGGAGCCGCTCGATGTCAGCATGCTGGACGGCTACCTGGTCGGCGTGCTGCTGCAGCCCAAGGCCGTGCCCGCCTTTCAGTGGACCCGCCATGTGCTGGACAGCGAGGAAGGCCGCAACCCGCCCGAGCGCTTCGACAGCCGGCCCCTGCTGGCCCTGGTCAAGCGCCGCTACCAGCAGCTGAACCAGGCCATCGTCGACCGCCAGTGGTTCGACCCCTGGGTGTTCGAGATGCAGGGCGAAGAGGATGAAGAAGACGAAGCCGAACCCTCCGAAGTGGTCTTCCCCTGGGTGGCCGGCTTTGCCCTGGCGACCGAGCTCTTCCCCGAGCTGATGCGCGAGGACGCGGCCGATCTGCTGGAGCCCCTGGCCGCGATCTTCATGCACCTGGATCCGGACGACCTCGAGGACGCCGACGACTTGCTCGAGGAGATCGAGTCGCTAGAGCCGCCCAAGGACCTGGAAGAGGCGGTCGAAGGCCTGGTCAGCGCCTGCCTGATGCTGGCCGACGTCAGCCGGCCGCAGGCCAAGCCTGCAGCGCCACAGCGCCCGCCGGCCCGGCGCGGCCCGCCGCCGCGCGGCCGCTACTGAAAAAGCCGGCTCAGGGCTTGGGGGCCCGCGGATCGCGGGTCTGGCGCTTCATCCAGTCGCTCATCTCGCGCAGCACATGGCCTTGCGACTCGCGCGCCGCATAGCCATGTGACTCCAGCGGCAGGGTCACATAACGGACCTTGCCGCCGGTGCCCGCCAGAGCCTGGTACAGGCGCTGGGTCTGGATCGGATAGGTGCCCGGGTTGTCGTCGTTCTCGCCGTGGATCAGCAGGATGGGTTCTTTGAGCTTGTTGGCGTAGTTGAACGGTGACAGGCGCAGGTAGACGTCTTGCGCCTCCCAGTAGGTGCGGCGCTCGCTCTGGAAACCGAAGGGCGTGAGCGTGCGGTTGTAAGCGCCGCTGCGCGCGATGCCAGACTTGAACAGATCGGTGTGGGCCAGCAGATTGGCCGTCATGAAGGCGCCGTAGCTGTGGCCGCCCACCACCATCTGCGAGCGCTCGCTGACCCCCAGCTCCACCGCTTTGTCGATGATGGCCTGGGCATTGGCGGTTATCTGCTCGACAAAGCTGTCGTTGACCGTCTTCGGGTCGCCGACCACGGGCATGGTGGCGTCCATCAACACCACATAGCCATCGAGCACCAGCATCAGCGGGCTGGTGCCGCCGAAGGTGTTGAAACGCGTGGCCGAGCCGCTGACCTGGCCGGCGGTCGAGGCGTCGGTGAATTCCAGCGGGTAGGCCCAGACGAAGGTCGGACGCGGCTCACCCTTTTTGAAATCGGGCGGCAGGTAGAGCCAGAAGCTCAGCTCCACGCCATCGGCGCGCTTGAACTTGACCAGCTCGCGTTGGATATCGCGCAGCTGCGGCGTCGGGTCGCGGTGCTGGGTCAGTGCCTGCATCTGGCCGAAATCGGCACCGCTGCGCAGCAGCAAATTGGGCGGCTCGTTGAAGGTCTCGCGGCTGCTCAGCAGGCGGCCATCGGCCAGCAAGCTGATGGGCCGCTCGTAGTGCGTGCTGCCGGACTGGAACAGGCGCTCGGTCTGGCCGGTCTTGAGGCTCAGGCGGTCAATGAAGGGCCGGTCGCCGGCCGGGCTGGCGCCTTGGCCGACCAGCAGCAGGCGGTCTTCGGCATCCAAGCGCGCGACGCTGTGGCCGTTGGGCAGCACGCGGGTCAGCGGCTGGCCGGGGTCTTTGTAGCGGTCACGCTGGGAGCGGTCCTGCAGGCGCTGCGGCGGCGCGCTGCCGTCCAGCGCCAGCAGGTCGACGCTGAGCCAGCGGCGGTCGCGGTCAAACTCGGCCACCAGGGCGCGCGGCTTGGCCTCGACAAAGCTCAGGCTGACCAGGCGGCCGGCGGTGCGGTGCACCTCGCGGGCCTCGCCCTGGTAGGGCGCGTCCAGGCGCATCAGGCGGTCCCGGTGGCTGACCTTGGTGTTCGGATCACCTCCGTCCAGGGCTTCCACCCAGTAGACAGCGCCATCGGCCAGAGGCGAGGCCCAGTAGTTGCGCGGGCCAGTGATCACGCCCTCGACCGGCACACCCTGGCGGATCTTGACGGCGCCGAGGCTGCGCAGCAGCTTGCCTTGGGCGTCGCGCAGCTCGACCTCGCGGCCGAAGTCATTGGCGCCGACCTGGTAGCTGAAGGGCGGCACCAGGCGCTCGACCAGCAGCGCGCCCTGCGTGCCCACGGTCTGCACCTGGGCGATCAGGCCCGGCGCACCGATCTCGCGCGAGGCGCCGCTGCGCAGGTCCACCCGGCGCAGCACGGCGCTGGCCTGGTGCTGGAACAGGGCTTCATCCTGGCGGTTCTTAAGCAGGTCCTGGCGCGTGAACTCGGGCGAGGTCTGGCCCATGGACTCCTGGATGGACGGGCCGCTGGGCACGCTGAACTGCGGTGCCGGGCCGCGCTGGTCCGGCACGGCCACCGCCACCAGCTCGTCGGCATTGAGCCAGGCCACATCGCGCTCGAACATGGGGTTCAGGCGCAGGCCGCGCAGCGGCTTGAACGCACCGGTGGTGACATCACCGACCCAGAGTTCGATGGCCTTGTCGGTGCGGCGGTTGAGCAGGAAGCGGCGGCCGTCCGGCGACCAGCGCAGTTGGTGGAAAGCACCACCGACCGGCAGGCGCACCTCACGGGCCGGCGCTTCGGGCCGTGCCAGGTCGCGCAGCTGCAGCGATTCGATCGCGGTGATCATCTGCGGGCCGCCGGCCGCAGCGTCGTAGCGGCCACCGGCCAGGCGATGGATGGGGCGGGCCAGATCGGCAATCGTGCGGTGGCGCTGCAGCTGGGCCACGGCCAGGGTCTTCTGGTCGGGCGAGAGCTGGTGCACCGGCAGGCCCGGCGCATCGAGAACGGCGCGCATGGCCGCGGAGGGCTGCTGGTAGCCCTCGGCACTCGCCGGACCGGCGGCAGCGGCTTGCGGTGCCTGTGCGAACGAGGCGGTGTTCAAGCTGCCCAGGGCCAGCGCGATGGCCAGGGGCAAAAGACGGGGAGCAGGGCTGAAGCGCATGGTGAGGTGTCGCCGTTTTGAAACGAAGCGACGACTCTAGCAGCGCCCGCCCCGGCGCCGCGCCCGGCCGGCTTATTGGCTGAACAGGCGTGCGGCGTGCAGACCCAGGCCGGTGGCGACCGAGGCAAAACGGTCGCCGCGCACATGCTGGGCTTGCGGGTAGTCGGCAGCGATCTTCTCGGCCAGGAAGCGCAGGCCGGTGGAGCCACCGGTGAAGTAGAGCGCATTGATCTGATCGGGCCGCAGGCCGGCCTGGGCCACGGCCTCGCGCCCGGCCTGGACGATGCGGCCGATGTCAGCCTCCAGGGCCTGCACCGCCACCGTTTCGCTCAGGGCGACCTCGAGGCCGCTTTCGACCAGGCCCAGGTCGATAACGGTGTCGCCACCGCCGGAGACGGCAATCTTGGCGCCCTCGGCACGGCCGGCCAGCTCGTGGCCGAGATGGTCTTCCACCACCGTCATCAGGCGTTGGTGGTGCTTGAGGTTGCCGTAGAAGCTGCGCATCTGGCGCAGCTCGGCCACGCGCTGCGGGCTGTAGACGGTGTTGATCAAGTGCCAGGTGGCCAGGTCAAAGTAGACGCCGCTGGGCACTTCGCGCGGCGGCGAGCCAGCGCGCTCGGGGCCGAAGCTGCGGTAGCCGAACTCGCGCAAGATGCTGGCCAGCTCGATGTGGCGGTCGAAATCGGTGCCGGCGATGTGCACGCCGTGGTTGGCCAGGATGTCATCGCGGCGGTCCAGGCGGTTCATGCGTTCGGGACCGACACGCACGACGGAGAAGTCAGAGGTACCGCCGCCTATGTCGGCGACCAGCACGATCTGCTCGCGGTCGATCTGGTGCTCAAAGTCGAAGGCCGCGGCGATGGGCTCGAACTGGAAATGCACCTCGTCGAAGCCGACCTTGTGGGCGGCCGCCTCCAGCGAGGCCTGCGCCGCGGCGTCGCGCGCCGGCTCGCCATCGACAAAGAAGACCGGCCGGCCCAGCACCAGCTTGTTCAGCGGGCCCGGCGCGCCCGAGGCCAGGGCGGTGTTGCGCAAGCGCTTGAGGTAACCGGCCAGGATGTCCGAATACTTGACGCCGCGGCCGCCGCCGACATCGGTGGTCTGCTCGATCAGGCCCGAGCCCAAAATGCTCTTCATCGAGCGCATCAGCCGGCCGTCCGCCCCCTCGACGTAGGCCGCCACGGCGGCGCGACCGAAGGCGCGCGGTGGGCCATCGGCGTCATGCCGGCCTTCCACGAAGTAGAAGACCGCCGTCGGCATGGTGGTGTGCTCGCCCTCCAGCGCCACCAGGCGCATGCCGCCGCCCTCCGCCGGCACGGCAATGGCCGAGTTGGAGGTGCCAAAGTCGATGGCGCAGAAGGACGGGGCGGAGGCGTGGCTCATGGAGAAGCGGCTGTGATGAGCCGAACGGCAGGGGGGCGCGGATTGTACCGGGCCGCCCTGAATCGCCCGAAGCGCGGGCGTAGGGTCAAGCCACCGCGCCGTAGAAATTGAACGCCATGGGCGGGCGGCGACCGGCCATCAACTCGGCCAGGGCGTGGCCGGAGCCGGCGCCATGGGTCCAGCCCAGGGTGCCATGGCCGGCATTGAGCCAAAGGTTGGCGGCCTTCTTGCTGCGGCCGATGTAGGGGATGTTGGTCGGCGTGCTCGGGCGCAGGCCGGTCCAGTAGTTGGTTTCGCTGAGGTCGGCCACGCCGGGGAAGAGCTCTTCGTAGCGCTTGACCAGCGCCTCGCAGCGGGTGCGCGAGGTCGGGCGATTGAGGTCGCTGTCGAAGCCGCAGAGCTCGGCCGTGCCAGCGATGCGGATGCTGTCGCCCAGGCGCGAGATGGCGATCTTGCGGGTGTCGTCGAGCAGGCTGACGACGCTGGCCTGCTCCGGCTTCTTGAGCTTGAGCGTGGCCGAGTAGCCCTTGGCCGGGTAGATGTTGAGGAACTCGCCGAGCGGCTTGATCAACATCGGCGTGTAGGAACCCATGGCCGCGACGAAGGCATCGGCGCGCAGTTCGCGCTTCTTGCCGCTACGCACATCAGCGATCTGCACCGCGTCGATCTGCTGGCCGCTGCGCGAAAGCTGCAGGATGTCGTGCTCGTACAGGAAGGTGGCGCCGCGCTGCTGGCAGAGCTGGGCCAGCTTTTGCGTGAAGACCTTGGCATCGCCCGACTCATCGCTGGGCGTGAAGGTGCCGCCGTGGATGTTGCGGCCGAAAGCGGCCAGGGCCGGCTCGATCTTCAGCACCTCGTCACGGCCCAGCACGCGGCGGTCCACACCGTGACGGCGCATGATCTCGGCCCCGGCGGCGCCGGCCTCGAAATCGGCCTGCGAGGAGAAGAAGTGCAGGATGCCGCGCTCCAGCCGCTCGTACTCGATGCCGGTCTGGCTGACCAGGGCCTTCAACGATTCGTGGCTGTAGCGGCCCAGCTGCACCAGCTGCTCGACATTGCGCTCAAACGCCGCGTCACTGCATTGGGTCAGGAAGCTCAGGCCCCATATCCACTGCTTGGGGTCCAGGCTGGGGCGGAACAGCAGCGGCGAGTCGTCGCGCAGCAGCCACTTGGCCACCTTGAAAGGCGCGCCGGCATTGGCCCAGGGTTCGCAAAAGCTGACCGAGATCTGCGCACCGTTGGCGAAGCTGGTTTCCAGCGCCGCATCGGGCTGGCGATCCACCACGGTCACCTCATGGCCTTGCTCCAGCAGGTACCAGGCGGTGCTGATGCCGATGATGCCGGCTCCCAGGACGACGACTTTCATTGCGTGTACTCCACAAGTTCAAATTCAAACGCCAAGGGGACCCAGCAGCAGTTGTAATCCCAAGGCAAACATCAGCAAAGCGATCAGTGCGTCGATGCCGCGCCAAACCAACGGCCGGCTCAAAGGCCCGGCAGCCGCAGCCGCACCGAACCCCAAAACCGTGAACCACATCACGGAAGCCAGCGAGGCCCCTGTGGCAAAGGCCCAACGCAAATCAAGCGGCTGCTGATTGCCCAAAAGCCCCAGCAGCACGACGGTGTCCAGATAGACATGCGGATTCAGATAGGTCATGGCCAGCGCGCTGAGCAAGGTGGCCCACAAACCCGCCGAACCGGAAGCGGCCTCCAAGGCACCCGAGCCACGCCAGGCACGCCGGGCGGCCTGAACGCCGTACCAGATGAGAAACAGGGCGCCGCCGTAGCGAAACGCGTTCATCAAGCCCGCACTGGAGGCAATGGCCGCGCCAAGGCCGAAGACACCGAGGCAGATCAGCAAGAGATCCGACACAGCGCACAGGGCCACCACCGGTCCGACATGACTTCTGAGCAAACCTTGACGCAGCACCAAGGCGTTTTGCGCGCCAATGGCCATGATCAGGCTGGCTCCGCTGAGCCAGCCTTGGGTCAGGGCGCCAAAGGCGCTGGGGCTGCTGTCCATCATGGGTGGCGGATTGTCGGCAGAGTCCGTGCAAACCAGAAGCACAATTCATATTTGTCGGCGTACATTAGCCGTACTTATGAAAGACCTGGATTCCGCCGGACTGGACTGCCTGGCCGCCCTGGCCGATGAACGCAGCTTCGAGCGCGCCGCCCAGCGCCTGTCCATCACCCAGAGCGCCATCTCCCAGCGTTTGCGCAGCCTGGAAGCGCAGGTCGGTCAGTTGCTGGTGGTGCGCTCACGGCCGCTGCGCCTGACCGAGCCGGGCAAGGTCTTGCTTCGCTTTGCACGCCAGCTGCAGGCGCTGCGCACCGATGTGGCGCGTGAGCTGGGCGCCCAGGTGGCGCCGAACGAGCGCATCGCCATCGCCATCAATGCCGACAGCCTGGCCACCTGGGTGTTGCCGGCGCTGGATCCGGTGGTACAGGCTGGCCTGCGCGAAGGCTACGGCCTGGAGTTGGTGGTGGACGATCAGGATTTCACCCATGATTGGCTGCGCCAGGGCGAGGTGCTGGGCTGCGTCAGCACGGTCAGCCAGGCGCTGCGCGGCTGCCTGGTGCAACCGCTGGGGGTGATGCGCTATGTGGCGGTGGCCAGCCCGGAGTTTCTGCAGCGGCAGCTGCCCGAGGGCCTGAACGAGGCCAATTTCGCCAGCACGCCCTTCCTGGTTTTCAATCGCAAGGACGACAGCCAGGTGCAGTGGGTGGCCAAGGCCTTCCAGGTGCAGTCACCGCGGCTGCAGGAACGCTATGTGCCGTCCAGCGAAGCCTATGTGCGGGCGGTCTGCATGGGCTGGGGGGTGGGCGTGGCGCCGGAACTGCAGGTGCGGCCGCTCTTGCAAAGTGGCGCCCTGGTGGCGCTGCGGCCGGAGTTGAGCGTGGATGTCACGCTGTATTGGCACCAGTGGAAGCTGGTTTCAGATCTGGCACCGGCCCCCGCGCGGGTGGCGCTGCTGGACCAGATCGGTCAGGCCCTGGCGCGGGGTGCGCGCGCGGCCTTGAAATAAGTCAGAAAAATCAGTCGCGGCCGGCGGCCGATGCGGCCAGGGCCACCGAGGCCACCATGGACTTGGATTCCAGCAAAGCCAGGCGTTGCAGGCCCGGCTTCTTGCGATCCTGGATGGAATGCGCCAGGCTCAAGGCGCACACCATGACCAGTGCGACCGTGCCCAGGGCCAGCCATTTCATTAGAAGTGCGTTCATAGGTGTTCTTGTAACAGTGCCGTGTGACGCAGTTGGCATCACAGCGGGATCGGCAGAATAGCCATAAACCCGCCGCGCGAACACCCATCTAAGGGGGGGTGATCGGGTTTTCACCCTTTATCCCTCGATATGAAGTATGCAAAGGGAAATTTCACCTCCGCGGGAGCGTGTGGTTTTCCCAACTAGACCGCGAAGAGCACCCAGTTCGGGGATTCGTCGCCTGGGCAGATCAAGCACACTGGAATCGCCCCTGCAGCATGACTGCATCCCCTGGATGTGCGAGGTTCGATATGCGATTCACCCCAGCTTTGCGCTTCTTCCGTCGCAATTCGACGCTCCCGCAGGAGCAGGACCCCGCCGACCTGGGCACAGCCTTTGGCATGGAAGCCAGCCTGGAGGACGGCGACGACTACCGCGCCAGCGTCAGCGAGATCGAACTGGAGTCGCAGCGCTCCCGCGCCGCACTCGAATCCCCCCTGGCCTGGCTGTCTTCCAAACGCAACTGAGTGTCGCGCTGGCTTCAGCGCACCAACAGCACCGGCGTCGAGCAGTGCGCCATCACCTTGGTGGCCACAGACCCCAGCACCAAATTGCCGATCGCACTGTGGCCATGTGAACCCAGGACGAGCAGGTCGAACTTGCCCTTCTCGGCCGTGCTGGCGATCACATCGGCCGCCGGGCCCACCTTGTTGAGGAACTCAGCCGGCAGCTTCTGCTTGGCAAAGAAGGCGCGCAAGGTCTTGAGCACCTTCTCGCCTTCGTCGGCGTAGTAGCCCTTCAGCAATTCCTTGTCGAGCACTGCGGCCGCGCGCGGCGGCACGGCCGGCACGGCATGCAGCACGGTGTACTGGTGGGCGCCACCCAACCACTCATCATGCGCGGCCAGATAGGCCAGCATGCGCTTGGTGTAACTGCTTCCGTCAACGGCAACGAGGATCTTCATCGGGCTTCCTTCCGGGTTCATGGGCGCGGGACTGCATCGCGTGTTCGCAGTCTGACACAGGCCACGCGCAAGGAGCTGAGCCACATCAAGCTCAGGCCGAGAAGACCTCGATCAGCATTTGGGGGTCAAACCGAGCCGGCTCACCCTTGCGGGCATGGCCGCGGGCATTGCAGATGACGCGCGTGGCGCCGTTCGCATGCTCAAAACGGTAGTCGTTCTGGCAGTGCAAATGCCCGTGCAACCAAAGGCGCGCGCCTGGCAACAAGGCTTCATCGTCGTTGCAGAAGCTGGCCGTGCCGGGCTGCTTGCCGTAACGCGGATCGGCGCTGCGCAAGCTGGGCGCGAAGTGGGTGACCACGACCGTGGCATCCCAGGCTGCCGCCTCACTGGCGTCGATGTCGCCCAGGCTGAGCTGCTGGGCCAGCCATTCTCGGCAGCGCAATCCCTGCTCGCGAACGGCGGCCGCATCGAAACTGGCACCGTTGCGGCTGGCGCCCATGACCCGCTGAAAATAACTGGCAGCCCGCATGGCGCGCTCGCGCTGCGCCGGGCCGAAGGTGTCGAAATCACTCCAGCGCGTGCTGCCAAGAAAGCGCACGCGGCGGCCCGCAGCGTCAGGCCGAATGCAGGCGCTGTCGTCAAGCAGGGTGAAACCCAGCTCGGCCGACAGGGCCTGCAGGCCCAAGCGGGCTTGATCGACATCGCGGCCGTCGTACTCGTGATTGCCGGGCACAAAAATCACCGGCACCGGCCAATCGCGGAAGCGGCGCAGGCCGTCCCAGCGGCTGTCCACATCCCCGGCCAGGATCAGCAGATCAGCACCGGGAGTGGGCTCAGGATCGAAGGCCTCCGTCTCCAGATGGAGATCGGACAGCAGTTGCAGGCGCATGGCGGCTGCGCCTTCTCAGCAGCGCGACACCACGCTCAATTGGCGCCGTGGCACTGCTTGTACTTGCGACCGGAACCGCAGTGGCAGGGGTCGTTGCGGCCGAGTTTGGGGCCTTCGCGGCGCAGGGTTTCGACGCGGTAGCGCTGCTCTTCGGTCAGGTCGCGCAAATCGGCCACGGTGACCACCAGCTCCTCGATCGCCTCGTCCAGGTCCTTGAGCGGGTGCTCGCGGTCCAGGGTGGCGACCACTTCCTTCTCTTCCGGCGTTTCAGCCGGCAGGTGGCGGTAAAGGCGGGCCAGGGCCGTCATCACGGCATCGTCGGGCATGTCGGCCAGATCGGGGAAGCACAGGGTGGCATGCTGGAAGCCAGCGACCCAGGGCATCAGGGTGCGAGAGATCAGGCTCATGCCGGCATAAGTAACGCGGGCCTGCGCATCCTCGGCGCTTTCGCCTTCAGGCGCGGCCTCCTCCACGGCCTCAGCGCCCTC
This sequence comes from Burkholderiales bacterium PBB2, assembly GCA_002255955.1. Taxonomy (GTDB): domain Bacteria; phylum Pseudomonadota; class Gammaproteobacteria; order Burkholderiales; family Burkholderiaceae_C; genus Paucibacter_A. The sequence continues at coordinate 116,109 of NKIM01000009.1, forward strand.
GCCTTCAGCCGGTTCTTCCAAATCCAGCACGACCGGGTCGAACCAGCCGCCTTCCACCATGCTCTTGTTCAGCGCGGTGTAGCGGCGCTCCACCAGCTCGCGGATGCGGGCCAGCCAGTTGGCATCGACCTCTTCGGGCAGCACGCCACCGTCGTAATCGAAGATATTGGGCAGCCACTCCTCGATGTCAATCATGCGGGGCTGCACCAGCACGCCGCAGAGGTAGCCGTCCAGCATGGAGGCGTCGAGGGCCTGCAGCGGGGCGGGTGTGGTGGCGAGAAGTTCGTCGAGTTCGGCGAACTCGGTGTCGGTCAGATCGATGCTCATGGCCCGATTGTCGCCGCAGTGGCCTCTTGCGCAAGCACGCCCGCCGCCTGCGCGCGCCGCGCAGCCTCGATCAAGCGCTCGCGCAGCCAGTTCTCGGCGCTGCGCCCTTCGCTGCGCAGATGCCAGAGCATGTCCACATGCACCCGCGACAGAGGCACGGGCAAGGGGCGCTCGATCAGCTGGCTGCGGTAGCCGGTGGCCTCGACAAAGCTGGCCGGCAGCACGGTCAGCAGGTCCGACTGCGCGACCACCCGGCCGGCAGTGAAGAACTGATTGACAGTCAGCACGATGCGCCGGCTTCGGTTCATCGCGCCCAAGGCCTCGTCCACAAAGCCATGCGGCCGGCCGGAGAAGCTGACCAGCAGGTGGTGGGCCGCACAGTAGGCATCCAGATCCAACACCTGTTCCGCCAGCGGATGGCCGCGCCGCATCACGCAGACGTACTCGCTGTCGTAGAGCCGGTGCTGGCGGATCACCGACTGGCTGCCCTGGGCGCGAAGCGCCGCCACCGCGCCCGGGAAGTAGCCCACCGCCACATCGGCCTCACCTTGATCGAGCAGTGCGCGCGGATCGCGAGTCGTCAGCGGCAGCACATGAACATTGGCCAATGCGCGCGCCTGCTCAAGCTGCGCCACCAGGGGCGGCAGTAGCAAGGCCGCAGTGGCATCGGCCATGGCGATGCGGAAGGTGTAGTCCTCCCGCTCGGGCTCGAATTCACCGGGTGCCAGCAAGGCCTGCAGGCGCTGCAGGATCAGGCGCACTTCGGGCCACAAGCCTTCGGCCCGCGAGGTCGGCTTCATGCCGAAAGCCTGGCGAACGAACAGGTCTTCACCCATGGCCTCGCGCAAGCGCTTGAGCGCATGGCTGACCGCCGGCTGGGTCATGGACAGGCGCTGCGCCGCCCGGGTCAGGCTTTGTTCGGCCATCACCGCATCGAAGACCCGGAGCAGATTCAGATCGAGATGGCGGAAGTTCATGGCGGCGCGAGGAGCTCCAAGATATATGACTTGTTTATATCTTCAATTCCAACAATTCATTGGCAATCGCACTAGGGTTTACCCGACAATCACGCATCGGTTCAAAAAACCACCCAACAGGAATTGCCATGAGCATCGCGACCCAAACTTTCGGCCTCCCCGCACGTCAGAACCTGCGTCAAAACGTGCGTCATGGCGGCACCTTCACCGCCATCGGCGCCCGCGTCTGGCTGCGCCTGATCGAATCCGTCAAGGCCCGCATGGCCGCTGCTGCCGAAGCCCGCGCCCAGCGCGAACTGCTGGCCCTGGCCGACTTCTACCAGGACAGCATGCCCACCTTCGCCGCTGAACTGCGCGCCGCCAACTGCCGCCGCTGAGTTCGAGCGGGCAGCCTCGCGCTGCCTACAGACGTAAAAAAGCCCGCTTCTGCGGGCTTTTTGCTTTCCGAACCGACCTTTGCTGCGCTTGCAGCAAAGGTCTGGCTCAGAGATGCATCATTCGGCGGCCAGGCGCGCTTCGATCTTGGCCTTGGTGGCAGGCAGTTCGGCCGGCAGGTGATACGCCAACTGCGCGAACAGCTCTTCATGCAGGCCCATCTCGACCGCCCACGCGGCCTTGTCGATATGGGTGGTGATGTTGAACTGCTCCTGGCTGAAGTCCAGACCTTGCCAGTTGATGTCCTGGTAGCGCGGGGTGACGCCGAAAGCGTGCTCCTCGCCCTGGCCTGTGCCTTCGACGCGGTCCAGCATCCACTTCAGCACGCGCATGTTTTCGCCGTAGCCGGGCCAGACGAACTTGCCGTCGGCACCCTTGCGGAACCAGTTCACGCAGTAGATGGCCGGCAACTTAGCACCAGAGGCTTGCAACTTCTTGCCCATGTCCAGCCAATGCTGGAAATAGTCGCTCATGTTGTAGCCCATGAAGGGCAGCATGGCGAAGGGGTCGCGGCGCACCACGCCTTGCTGGCCGGCAGCGGCGGCGGTGGTTTCCGAGCCCATGGTGGCGGCCATGTAGACGCCTTCCACCCAGTCACGAGCTTCGGTCACCAGAGGCACGGTGGTCGAGCGGCGGCCGCCAAAGATGAAGGCATCGATGGGCACACCGGCCGGGTTGTCCCAATCGGCGTCGAGCGCCGGGTTGTTGATGGCCGAGACGGTGAAGCGGGCGTTGGGATGCGCAGCCTTGGCACCGGTTTCCTTGGCGATGGCCGGGGTCCAGTCCTTGCCTTGCCAGTCGATCAGGTGGGCCGGCGGGGTGTCGGTCATGCCTTCCCACCAGACATCGCCCTCGTCGGTCAGGCCGACGTTGGTGAAGATCACGTTCTTGTTCAGGCTGGCCATGCAGTTGAAGTTGGTCAGCGTGTTGGTGCCCGGGGCGACACCGAAGTAGCCGGCTTCAGGGTTGATGGCGTACAGGCGACCGTCGGCACCGGGCTTGATCCAGGCGATGTCATCACCGATGGTGGTGACCTTCCAGCCCTCAAACGCAGCCGGCGGAATCAGCATAGAGAAGTTGGTCTTGCCACAGGCGCTGGGGAAGGCGGCCGCGAAGTGGTACTTCTTGCCTTCCGGCGAGGTCACGCCCAGGATCAGCATGTGCTCGGCCAGCCAGCCTTGGTCACGGCCCATGGTCGAAGCGATGCGCAGGGCAAAGCACTTCTTGCCTAGCAAGGCATTGCCGCCATAGCCCGAGCCGTAGGACCAGATTTCACGGGTTTCCGGGAAATGAACGATGTACTTGGTCTGGTTGCACGGCCACTTCACATCGGCCTGGCCCGGCTGCAGCGGGGCGCCAACGGTGTGCACGCAGGGCACGAAGGTGCCGTCCTGGCCCAGCACGTCCAGCACGGCACGGCCCATGCGGGTCATGGTGCGCATGTTGACGGCGACGTAGGGGCTGTCGGACAGCTCGATGCCAATATGGGCGATCGGGGAACCGATCGGGCCCATGCTGAAGGGCACGACATAGAGCGTGCGGCCGGCCATGGCGCCCTTGAACAGAGCCTTGTCGCCGGTCTGCAGCAGGCTGCGCATCTCGGCCGGGTCCATCCAGTTGTTGGTTGGGCCGGCGTCTTCCTTCTTGGCCGAGCAGATGTAGGTGCGGTCTTCCACGCGCGCCACATCGCTGGGGTCGCTGCAAGCGAGATAGCTGTTGGGGCGCAGGGCCGGATTGAGTTTCTTGAAGGTACCGGCAGCGACCAGCTGGGCGCAGAGGCGGTCGTACTCTTCTTCAGAACCGTCGCACCAGTACACATCCTTGGCCTGGGTCAGTGCAGCGACCTCGGCCACCCAGGCGATCAAGCGCTGGTGTTTCACAAAAGCCGGCACGTTCAGGCGCAGCCCTTCCATCACGGGTTGGTTCATAGCGTTCCCAATCAATATAAAAGCAGAATTGGGTCAAGCTCGTAAGCATGCACTCACATTTTCAGGAGCGGATGCAAGCCGGGCCTGACCCAATGCCGCTGATGACCAGCACCGGTGTGTCCGGTCTTGGCTCTCTCAGGCAACGCCGATCCTCGTGGGAAAGCGGCGGTTTGGTGTCCAAAACTCCGCCGGTTTTCGGCGAGTGGGCAATTGTCACCCCAATGTAACGACCCCGTAACTCTCGGAGAACCCGAGGTCATGCATTTCCTGAATAGATTCATGCCTGGGGCGAAATCCAACGGATGCCGCCGGCCCTGGCGCCAGATTTGTCACACTCCGGGGCATGAGCACCCTGACCCGCATCAACATCGCCAAGGCGCAAGCCTTGCGCACCCTCGACGGCCGTGAAACCCTGAGCGGCATCAAGAAGCGCTCGGTCGACGGGCCGATTGCCGTCACGGCCCTGGGGCTGGCCGGTGATGAGCAGGCGGATCTCAGCGTCCACGGTGGGCTGAGCAAGGCCGTCTACGCCTACCCGCAAGAGCATTACGCCTTTTGGCAAACCGTCCGCGCGCAGGCTGGCGTGGCTGAATGGGGTGCGCCGCTGCCGGCGGGCAGCCTCGGTGAAAACCTGACCCTGTCCGGCCTGTTGGAAAACCAGGTCTGGATCGGTGATGTGCTCCGCTTCGAGCAGGCCGAACTGATCGTCACCGAGCCGCGTTTCCCCTGCTTCAAGTTCAATGCCGTGATGGGCTTCAACAAAGCCGCCAAGCTGATGAGTGAAAGCGGCTGGTGCGGTTTTTACTTGGCGGTCAAGGTGGCTGGCGAGTTACGTGCAGGTGAGACGTTTGAGTTGATCGCCGGGCCACGCGAGGTCGGAGTCACAGAGTTGTTCCGGGCGAAAACCAAACGCTGACAACAGCTATGGGACATGCCTCCCTCCTCGGAGGGCCGGGCAAATACCCATCGCACCGCGGCCCACTACCCTCAAAAATGCGCCCCATTTCCACAAGGACGGGCGGCAAGCCCAGGGGGAGCCGGGAGTATGAAGAACAGAACCCGCCGCTGGGCACTCAAAGGAATTGCCAGCAGTTGTGTCGCACATCCACTGCTGCCAAGCAGGGCCAGCAACGAGCCCGCTCACAAACAACACCCCATCGAGGCATTTGCCCGCCGCCCATTGATGGAACGGGTTGCACTTTCGCCCAACGGCGAGCGCCTCGCCGCCATCATCAACAACGGTCCGACCAGCACTTTGATCACCCGGGGCTTCGCTGGCGGGCCGGTGCAATCCGTGTTGTCTACCGACAATCTGGAATTCACGATCAAGTGGTTTCGTTGGGTCAACAACGATCGCTTGGTGCTCAGCCTGCGCTTCCCGTCGCAGCGCATGAGGGACTTCGTGCAGAGTATCGCAACCCAGGAAACGCGCTTGGTCGCAGTCAACGCAGACGGCAGTCAGTTGGTCAATTTGGTCAAGTCCAAACTTGGCAGCAATGACTTGCGCTGGGCCATCTCACAAGACCATGTGGTGGACTGGATGCCGGAGGACGGCAAGCACCTGTTGATTGAGTTGCCGAACAGCCATCTCAGCTACACACGCGTGCTCTACAAAGTGAACGTGGACACCGGCGACAGAAGCTTCTACGCCGGAGGCCTCGCCGAGTCGATTGACTGGATCACCGATCACCAACATCGAGCTCGCCTGGCTCGCTGCATTGATGAACAAGGTGCCACCACACTTTGGGTGAACACGCCGGACAACGAGAGCTGGCGCCAACTGCGGCGCTATGCGCCGGGCCAAACACAAGACCTTGAAGCCTTGGGTTTTGGCATCGATCCTTATCTGCTGTTCGTGCTTGCACCGCATCAGGGACTGCAGGCCGTTCACACCATCGATTTACGGGACAAAGCCTTCACGCTGAGTTTGAAGCTCAGCGATGAGCGTTATGAACTGGACGGTGATCTGGTCCACAACGGCCAAGGGGAGGCTGTCGGGATCAATATTTCACGAGAAGGCGACTCCAGCATCTTCTACTGGGATGCCAAGTACAAGGAGTGGCAAAAAGCATTGGACGAAGCGCTGCCGCGCCGCTTCAATCAGATCGGCAGCGTCAGCCGCGATGGCAAGCGCTACGTCTTGAGTTCCAGTTCAACCGGTTTGCCGGGACAGTGGTACCTGGGCGAAGAGGGCGAGAGCCCCAGTCTGCGTTTGTTCGCTCAGCGATACCCCGAACTCGAGATCCCGCGCATCGCCACCAAAAACCCTGTGGAATACCAGGCAAGAGACGGTCTGCTCATCAAGGGCTACCTCACACGCCCTCTTGGCGCCAAGGCCGACCAGCCACTGCCTCTGGTTCTCTTCCCCCACGGCGGGCCCCATGCAGAAGACGGTCCGGGTTTCGACGAATGGGCCGCCTTCATGGCAGATCGTGGCTATGCAGTGCTGCAGGTCAACTACCGAGGATCCACCGGGAGGGGCCAAGCCTTCCTCGAAGCGGGGAAACGGCAATGGGGCCTCCAGATGCAGGACGACCTCACCGATGCCGCAAATGAAATGGTCAAACTCGGTGTTGCAGACAAAACGCGCATCGCCATCGTGGGCGCCAGCTATGGCGGCTACGCGGCCCTGATGGGTGCCATCAAGACGCCCTCGCTTTTCAAAGGGGCCTTTGCATTTGCCCCCGTGACTGACCTCATTGAGCTCACCAGCGACGAAGGCCAAGGCTTGAGCCAGGAAGCGATCCGCAAGCAGATCGGCCATCACAAGGACGACGCAAGCCGTCTGAAAGCGACGTCCCCGCGGCTGCATGCAGACAAGGTTCAAATCCCTGTCTACATGATCCATGGCACGCACGATCGCCAAGTTCCATACCAGCACAGCGTCTGGATGGCCGAAGCCCTCAAGGCCGCCGGCAAACCCCACGAGTTTGTGACCCTGGAGAACGGCGATCACCAGCTGAGCCACTATCCCTATCGCCTGCGGCTGTTTGGCGACCTGGAGAAGTTCCTCGCCAAGACCATCGGTCCCGGCCGTATCACCAGCTGAACCTCAGCCGCCCAGAGCCGGATAGTCCGTATACCCCTGCGCCCCGCCGCCGTACATCGTCGCGCGGTCCGGGGTTTGCAGCTCGGCGTTGAGGCGCAGGCGGCGCACCAGGTCGGGGTTGGAGATGAAGGGGCGGCCGAAGGCGACCAGGTCGGCGCGCTTGTCGGCCACGGCTTGCAGCGCCATCTCACGGGTGTAGCCGTTGTTGACCATCCAGGGGCCGGCGAAGCGTTCGCGCATGGCCGCGTAGTCAAACGGCGCGTAGTCGCGCGCGCCGCCGGTCTGGCCTTCCACCACATGCAAGAAGGCCAGCTTGAGCGGCGCCAGTTGCTCGGCCACATGGTTGAACAGCGCCTGGGCCTGGCTGTCGGGGCCAGCGTCATTGCTGGGCGTGACCGGGCTCAGGCGCAGGCCGGCGCGGCCGCTGCCGATGGCCTGGCTGACCGCCGTCATCACCTCGATGGTGAAGCGCGCACGGTTGGCGATGGAGCCACCGTAGTCGTCTGTGCGGTCGTTGATGCTGTCGCGCATGAACTGGTCGAGCAGATAGCCGTTGGCGCCGTGCACCTCCACCGCATCGAAGCCTGCCTCCATGGCGCAGCGGGCCGCATGCGCGAACTGGGCCACCACGCCGGCGATCTCCTCGGTGCGCAGCGCACGCGGCGCAGAGTTGGGCACAAAACCCTCTTTCGTGAAGCTCTGGCCGGCAGCCTGGCGTGCGGTCGAGGACACCGGCGCCCGGCCTTCGGGCTGAAAGCTGGTGTGGGAGATGCGCCCCACATGCCAGAGCTGGGCCGCGATCTTGCCGCCAGCGGCATGCACCGCGTCGGTCACGCGCTTCCAGCCCGCCACTTGCTCGGGCGTGTGGATGCCGGGTGTGTCGATATAACCCTGCCCTTCAGCGCAAATCTGGGTGCCCTCGCTGATGATCAGCCCGGCCGTGGCGCGCTGGCGGTAGTACTCCACCACCATCTCGCCGGGCACCAGGCCGGGCGAGCGGCTGCGCGTCAACGGCGCCATGACGATGCGGTTGGCCAGCGAAAGATCGCCGATCTGGATGGGGTCGAAAAGACTGGGCATGAGCTGCAGCAAACGAGCAAGTAGGACGCGCAGATTAACGCCCCCGCAGCACGGCCTTTCGGCTGCAAGTTCTTGCGCGCTGTGGCAGGGCTCCCTCGGCGCCGGGATGCCGGAGCTGGATAGACTCTGCCGCCATGCCGGTCTCTCCCCTTGCCTATCCCCTTGCTTGTGCTCAAGCGCAGCTCACGCGGCGCCGCTGGCTGGCTGCTGCCCTGGCCGGCAGCAGTGTGGCGGCCTGGGCGCAGCCGCGGCAAGTGCTGCAAGTCGGCCCGCGCCGCGCGCTGCGCAGCCTCGCTGCTGCCGCGCAAGCCGCGAGCGACCACTGCCTGATCGAGGTGGACGCCGGCGAGTACCGGGCCGACGTGGCCTACTGGCCGCAGAACGGCCTGCATCTGCGCGCCGTGGGCGGCCGGGTGCAGCTCAAGGCCGAGGGCGCCCACATCATGGGCAAAGGCATCTTCGTCACCGCCGGCCAGAATCAGCGCATCGAAGGCTTTGACTTCAGCGGCGCCCGCGTGCCCGATGGCAATGGCGCCGGCATCCGCATGGACCGCGGCTCCCTGCATTTGCGCGACTGCCGCTTCCACGGCAACCAGACAGGCCTGCTCACCAACAACGAGGCCGACGCGCGCCTGAGCCTCGAAGACTGCGAATTCGGCCCCATCCTGCCGGGCCAGCGCCACAACCACAACCTCTACGTCGGCCGCATCGCCGAGCTGCGTGTCATTGGCTGCCATCTGCACCACGGCCACTTCGGCCACCTGCTGAAAAGCCGTGCGGCCTTCACTCAGTTGCTTTACAGCCGCCTCAGCGACGAGCCCGAGGGCCGGGCCAGCTACGAGCTGGAGTTTCCCAACGGCGGCCGCGCCTGGGTGATGGGCAATCTCATCGTGCAAGGCGCGAACACCGACAACCCCACCCTGCTGGCCTACGGCGCCGAGGGCCAGGTCTGGCCCGAGAACGAACTGATCCTGGTGCACAACACGCTGATCGACCGGCGGCCCTCGGGTGGCAGCTATCTGCAGCTGAACACGCAGAGCGGCCCGGCGCCGGTGCGCGTGCGCCTGCTCAACAACCTGTTCGCCGGCCCCAGCCGCATGGTGCCGGCGCGCGACTGGGAAGCCTCGGGCAACGGCCACGCCGCTTGGGACGATTTCGTCAACGCGTCTGAGGGCGACTACCGCCTGCGCCACGGCTCGCGCTGGCAGGGTCGGGCCGTGGACGCCGGCCTGGCCCAGGCGCCCAGCGGCCCGCGTCTGATCCTGCGCCCCGAGCGCCAGTTCCAGGCCCCGCACCACAGCGTGGCCCTGGCCGACGCCGCCGGCCGGAGCCTGAGCCCGGGCGCCTTTCCGCTCGATTGAGCACGCTTTCCGGGCCCCGCCGAGCCCGGCAAAAACCCCTCGCGCGGGCTGCGCACGCTACAGTTCGTCCATGCTCGCCTACCGTCACGCCTTCCATGCCGGCAACCATGCCGATGTTCTCAAGCACCTGGTTCTGACCCAGGTGCTCCGCTATATGGCGGAAAAAGAGAAGCCCTACACCCTCGTCGACACCCATGCGGGTGCCGGCGGTTACTCGATCGAAGGCAAGTACGCGCAGAAAAAGGGCGAATACGTCCACGGCGTCTCCAAGCTCTGGGATGCCAAAGACCTGCCCGAACCCCTGGCCCGCTATATGGAGCCGGTGCGCCTGTTCAACCCCGACGGCCAGCTGCGCCAGTACCCGGGCTCGCCGGCGATCGCCAACCTGCTGATGCGCGACACCGACCGCCTGCGCGTCTACGAGCTGCACCCGACCGACTACCGCATCCTCGAAACCTACCTCTCCACCCGGCCCAACACCCAGGTCAGCGACAAAGACGGCTTCAGCGCCATGCGCGCCGAGCTGCCGCCGCCCTCGCGCCGCGCCGTGGTGCTGATGGACCCGTCCTACGAGCTCAAGACCGATTACGGCAAGGTCGTCACCGCCCTGCGCGAAGGCCTGGAGCGCTTTGCCGAGGGCGTGTTCCTGATCTGGTATCCGCAGCTGCAGCTGCTGGAAGCGGCGCAGCTGGTGCAGCGCCTCAAGGCCGCCGCCGATGCCGGCGCCAAAAAGGGCTGGCTCCATGTGCGCCTGACCGTCGAGCAGCAGGAAGACGTGCGCGGTTTCGGCATGCTGGGCAGCGGCATGTTCGTGGTCAACCCGCCCTTCACCCTGCACGACGATCTGCAGGCCTCCATGCCTTATCTCGTCGACAAGCTGGGCCAGTACGACGGCGCCAACTTCCTGCTGGAGCAGCGCACGTCCTGAACCTTTTTGCGATTCAGTAGGCCACGGTGAAGCGCTGACGGCGGTGCCGCGGCGCTTCCAGCTCGTCCACCAAGGCCACGGCCAGGTCGGCCACGCTGATGCGTGACTGGCCCTGCGCATCGCTGAGCAGCTCTTCGCCGCCCAGGCGGTACTGGCCGCTGCGCTCGCCTGGCTCCAGCTGAATCGGCGGCGAGACAAACGCCCAGTCCAGTTCCTGCTCGCCGCGCAGGCGGTTCAGCGCCTCGCGGGCCGCCAGGGCGCCGGCCTTCCACTCGGCCGGGAACTGCGGCGTGTCCACCAGCTGCACGCCGGGCGCCACGTAGAGGCTGCCCGCGCCGCCCACCACCAGCAGCCGCGCCACGCCGGCCTGCTTGACGCCGGCCGTGATGGCGGCCGAGCCGCGCAGGAACTCCTCGAACAGCGCCGGGTGGCCCCAGCCCGGGTTGTAGGCACTCAGCACCGCGTCCACGCCCTGCACCGCCGCAGCCACGGCCGCAGCCTCGGTGGCATCGGCCTGATGCAGTTCCAAGCCCGGCTGCGCGGCCAGCTTGGCTGGGTCGCGCAGCAGCGCGCGCACCTCGTGGCCGCGCGCCAGCAATTCCTTCAGCAGCGCCGAGCCCACGAAACCGGTGGCGCCAATCAATGCGATCTTCATCTTCAGTCCTTCCGTCCAGATGCCCGCCACAGCGGCCGGCGTGTTGTGATGGGCTCAACTTTATGGACTTCACAATCCAGCCATAAGTCCTCAGAATCGCCTTGCACTCTTTAGAAGAACTTCATGCTGGACCAACTCAAGCGCATGGCCGTGCTGGCCACGGTGGTGGAGCAAGGCAGCTTTGTCGCCGCCGCGCGCCAGCTGCAGACCACCACCTCGGCCGTCAGCCAGCAGGTGCGGGCGCTGGAGCGTGACATGGGCGTCACCCTGCTGCACCGCAGCACCCGCAAGCTCAGCCTGACCCCGGCCGGCGAGCGCTTTCACGCCGGCTGCGCCGCCATGCTCAGCGCGGCCCGCGGCGCACAGCAGCAGCTGATCCAGCTGCGCGACGCGCCCGAGGGCGAGCTGCGCGTCGCCGCCCCCGTGGGCTTTGCCCGCCAGCTGGGCCCGGCCCTGGCGCCGCTGCTGCAGGCCCATCCGGGCCTGAGCCTGCATCTGGAGGTGGAAGACAGCTTCACCGACCTGGTCGACCGGCGCATCGATCTGGCCATACGCTTCGGCCGCCTGCCCGACAGCAGCTGGGTGGCGCAGCGCATCGGCGAAAAAAGCATCGGCCTCTACGCCGCACCGGCCTACCTGGCGCAGCGCGGCGTGCCGGCCCAGCTGTCGGACCTGGCCGCCCCGGGCCACGACTGGCTGGCCCTGCGCAGCGGCACCGACCAGCCCCTCGCCCTGAGCCTGCGGCGCGGCGACGAAGCCCTGCAGCTGAGCCTGCGGCCGCGCGCCAGCAGCAACAACCAGCTCAGCCTGCAACAGCTCTGCGAAGCCGGCCTGGGCCTGGCCATGCTGGGCGGCGACGATGTCAGCGAATCGGTCCAGGCCGGCCATCTGCTGCCCCTGCTGCCGGGCCTGCAGCTGCCGCCCTTGCCCATCCATGCGCTGACGCCGCAGCGCGATGCCCAACCGGCCAAGGTGCGCCACGCCATCGCCGCCTTGCGGGCCTTTTTGAGTGCCGCCCCACCGGGCTGACCCCGGGAAGGCCTGTCATGGTTTCGCGGTACGCTGCGCGTCTTTGATCGATTGCGTTTCATCCGCCCGCACCGCCCACCGACCATGAAGACCGCCCCACCCTTCGGCCTGAGTTCCGCCGCCCTGGCGCGCAGCATTCCTTTTGTCCTCTTCATGGGCTTGCTGGCCTTGCGGGGCGCGCTGCCAGCGGGCGGAGCGCTGGACCCGCGCTGGGTCTACGGCCTGAGCGTGGCCATCGTCGGCGGCGCCCTGTTCTGGTTCTGGAAGGACTACGGCGAGCTGGCCCGCCAGAACCGCCCCAACGCCCGCCAGACACTCTGGAGCGTGGGCATCGGCGTGGCGGTGTTTGGCCTGTGGATCCACCTCGACGCGCCCTGGATGCAGCTGGGCGAAGCCACCGCCAGCTTTGTGCCGGTGAACGATCAGGGCCAGCTCGACTGGCCGTTGATCGTTCTGCGCTGGATCGGCGCGGCCCTGCTGGTGCCGGTGATGGAAGAGCTGTTCTGGCGCGGTTTTCTGATGCGCTGGATCGAAAGCCCGCAGTTCGAAACCGTGGACCCGCAGCGCGTCGGCCTCAAAGCCATTGCCCTGTCCACCTTTGTCTTCATGCTGGCCCACACCTTGTGGCTGGCCGCCATCGTCGCCGGCCTGGCCTATGCCTGGCTGTATGTGCGCACCGGCCGGCTCTGGTGCGCCGTGATCGCCCATGCCGTGACGAATGGCTTGCTGGGCATCTGGGTGGTCCATTCGGGGCAGTGGCAGTTCTGGTGATCGATTGAACGACGCCGCTCGCCGCAAGACCTGACCCCACACGCCGGAACTGCCCCCCATGTCCCAAGCCGATTCGACGCACAGCAGCCAGTTCGCGCTGCTGCGCCAACGCCGCTTCGCGCCCTATTTCTGGGTGCAGTTCCTCAATGCCGGCAATGACAATCTCTTCAAGTTCCCGCTGATCATCCTGATCACCTACCAGCTGCAGCTGGACTGGTTGCCAGCCGCTCAGGCCGGGCTGTTGATCAACGCGCTCTTCATCCTGCCCTATGTGCTGTTCTCGGCGACCAGCGGGCAGCTGGCCGACAAGCTGGACAAGGCGCGGCTGATGCGCTGGGTCAAGTCGGTGGAGATCGCCATCATGGCCCTGGCCGCCTGGGGCTATCTGGCCAGCCATGTGCCGGTGCTGCTGGCCTGCGTGCTCTTGATGGGCTTGCACTCCACCCTGTTCGGCCCGGTCAAATACGCCTACCTGCCGCAGCAGCTCAACGAGCGCGAGCTGCTGGGCGGCAATGGCATGGTCGAGATGGGCACTTTTGTCGCCATCCTGCTGGGCCAGGTGCTGGGCGGCCTCTTGATCGCCATGCCCGGCGTGGGCGCGCAGTACGTGGCCATCGCCTGCCTGCTGACCGCCGTGCTCGGCCGCTGGCTGGCGCATTACATCCCCGCTTCGCCGCCCACCGACCCCGGCCTCACCATCAACTGGAACCCCTTCACCGAGACCTGGCGCAACCTCAAGCTGGCACGTGAAGAACCGGTGGTGTTCCGCTCCCTGCTGGGCATCTCCTGGATGTGGTTCTTCGGCGCCGTTTATCTGAGCAACTTCCCGGCCTTTGCCAAGGAGGTGCTGCATGGCGACGCGCAAGTGGCCACCGCCTTGCTGGTGATGTTCTCGGTCGGCATCGGCATCGGCTCCCTGCTGTGCGAGCTGCTCTCGCGCCGCGCGGTCGAGATCGGCCTGGTGCCGGTCGGCGCCATCGGCATGACGCTGTTTTCCGTGGACCTGTACTTCGCCTCGCGCGGCCTGCCGGCCAAGGCGGCGCTTGAGGGCCTGGCGGTCTTCTTCGCCCAGCCGGCGCACTGGCGGGTGATGGCCGATCTGGGCCTGCTGGCCTTGTTCACCGGCCTCTACAGCGTGCCGATGTACGCGCTGATCCAGCTGCGCTCGCAGCCGGCCTACCGCGCCCGCATCATCGCCGCCAACAACATCCTCAACGCCCTGTTCATGATCGCCAGCTCCCTGGGCGCCGGCCTGCTGCTCAGCGCCGCCGGCTTCAGCATCCCCGAGCTCTTCCTGACCGTGGGCCTGGCCAATCTGGCCGTCAGCCTCTACGTCTTCATCCGCGTGCCGGAGTATCTGCAACGCTTTGCCGCCTTGCTGCGCGGGCGCTGAGCCCGGGCCAGCATTCAATCGGATTGAAGCCTGGCTTCAAGCCGCCGCACTGACGGCCCGCCGGGCCCGCTCTACAGTCAGGCCCACCACCACCGCACTGGAGCCCGCTCATGAGCCACATCGACAGCCAGGTCCTCGACCAAGCGTTCCGCCAAGCCCGCACCTTCAACACCTTCCGCCCGGAGCCGGTCAGCGATGCCCTGCTGCAGCAGGTGGTCGAGCTGGCTCAGTGGGGCCCCACGGCCATGAATGGCCAGCCGGTGCGCTATGTCTTCGTGCGCAGCCCCGAGGCCAAGCAGCGCCTGGCGCCGGCCCTGGCAGCAGGCAATCTGGCCAAGACCCTGGCCGCGCCCGTGACCGTGATCGTGGCGGCCGACAGCCAGTTCTTCGAACACCTGCCGACCCAGTTCCCGGCCGTGCCCGGTGCGCGTGACATGTTTGCCGGCAATGCCGCCATGGCCGCCGGCACCGCCAGCCGCGACTCGCACCTGCAAGGCGCCTACTTCATCATCGCCGCCCGCCTGCTGGGCCTGGACTGCGGCCCCATGGCCGGCTTTGACAATGCCAAGGTCAACGCCGAGTTCTTCCCCGACGGCCGCTTCCAGTCGCAGTTCCTGATCAACCTGGGCTACGGCGACCCGGCCGGCAACTACCCGCGCGGCCCGCGCCTGGGCTTCGAGCAGGTCGCGCAAGTGCTCTGAACGCCATCGGCGTGTGAAGCGGCGGATCAGGCCACCTCAGGCCGCCTGCCGCAGCAGGCGCCGCCATTGCAGGCGCCAGCGCTTCAGCCCGCGCCGCATCGCGCGGGCCTGGCGCCAGGCCCAGCTGTCGCGCAGCCAGGCCAGCAGCTCGGCCTTCCAGCGGCTCCAGCGGGCGTAGAGGCGGGCAAACCAGCCCAGCTGCATCAAGGCCGGCTGGGTCAGGCTGAACAACCGCGCCAGCACAGCCGTGCCCAGCAGCTTGGCCAGCAGGATGACGATCAAACCCAGGCCGGCGCGGCCGGAGCCGATCAGCCACAAGGCCGCCAGCTTCACCGGCAGCAAAGCCAGGGCCGGCAGCAAGAGCACAGCCATGGCGGCGTAGGCCGGCAGCCGGGCGATGGCCGCCTCCAGCCGCCGCAGCGGCGGCCACTGCGCCAGGCGCGCGAGCTGCCGGGCCAGGGGCTCCCAGCCCCATTCCTCGAACAGGATCAGCAGCGCCAGCAGCAGGCGGAACAGGCCGCGCAGCGGCCACCAGAGCAGGCGCAGGGCGCTCAAGCGGGCTTTCATGATCGGCCCATCATGGCCCAGACCGCCTGCAGCTCACTGTGCCGAAGGGCACACCCCGGCGGCGCCAGGCGAGGGCTCAGTGGGCGCCGTGGCAAGACGGATAAGGCCGGCCACTGCCGCAGGGGCAGAGCGCCGCGCCGCTGGCGGCCCGGTCGGCCATCTCGGCCATCTCGGCCATCGCTGCGGCCTCGGCTGCATCGCGCTGCGCCTGCCAGTAGCGCTGGATCTGCCGCGCCTGCTGGGCCAGCCCGGCGGCGGCCGCATCGTGCGCGGCCTCGCTGGGCGGTTGCTGCTCCAGGCGCTGCCAGCCGGCCTCGCTGCCGTAGAGCTGCAAGGTGCTGAACCAGTCCGGGTGGGCCTGCAGCAGCGGCTGCCAGGCCGGCGCCGCGAGCGCAATGCCGCAGAGGTAGCCGCGGCACCAGTCATCCAGGATCACCAAAGGCCGGCCGTCCTCGCCCTCGGTGCAGCCGAACAGCGGCTGGTAGGCCGGGCGATCGGGCTCGCGCAGCGCCGCGGCCGTGGCTTGCCATTGCTTGAGCAGCAGGGCCTGCAGTCGGGCGTGCAGATGCGGGTCGGCAAAAGTGGGCTGCTGCACGCCCTGCTCGGCATCCAGGACCCAGGCCATGGCCTGCTCGGGGGTGATCGGCACGGGGCCGCTGACCAGGGCGCAGATGAAGCCATCGATCATGGGCGCCTGCATGGGTTGGTCGAGGCCGGCGTCCTCGGCAAACAAGGCCTCTTCAAGCAGGGCGATGTCGTCCAGCGACCAGCCCAGCTCGACATTGAGCGCCTTGCTGACGAACACCTAACTAAACCCCTCGGGCGCGGTCGGCCGCGAACTTGGCCTGGAAGGCGGCGAAGCCGCCTTCGCCGGGCAGGTCCAGCGCGTCGCGCGCTTCCTGCATCAGGTTCAGGTAGTAGTGCAGGTTGTGAATGCTGGTCAGCATGGGGCCCAGCATCTCGCCGCAGCGGTCCAGGTGGTGCAGGTAGGCGCGGCTGAAGGTCTTGCAGGTGTAGCAGGTGCAGGTCTCGTCCACCGGCCGCTCGTCCGTCTTGTAGCGGGCGTTGCGCAGGCGCAGGTCGCCGAAGCGGGTGAACAGATGGCCGTTGCGCGCATTGCGGGTGGGCATGACGCAATCGAACATGTCGATGCCGCGGCTGACGCCTTCGATCAGGTCCTCCGGCGTGCCCACGCCCATCAAGTAACGCGGCTTTTGCGCGGGCAGCTGGTGGCCGATATGGGCCAGCACGCGCTGCATATCGGCCTTGGGCTCGCCCACCGACAGGCCGCCGATGGCATAGCCCGGCAGATCCAGCTCGGCCAGGCCGGCCAGGGAATGGTCACGCAGGTTCTCGAACATGCCGCCCTGGACGATGCCGAACAGGGCGTTGGGGTTCTCCAGGCGGGCAAACTCGTCCTGGCAGCGCTTGGCCCAGCGCAAGCTCATCTCCATGCTCTTGCGGGCCTCCAGCTCGGTGGTGATGTGGCCCGTGGTTTCGTAGGGCGTGCACTCGTCGAACTGCATGACGATGTCGGAATTGAGCACCGTCTGGATCTGCATCGAGATCTCGGGCGTCAGGAAGAGCTTGTCACCGTTGACCGGCGAGGCGAACTTGACGCCCTCTTCGCTGATCTTGCGCATCTCGCCCAGGCTCCAGACCTGGAAGCCGCCGCTGTCGGTCAGGATGGGCTTGTTCCAGCTCTCGAACTGATGCAGGCCGCCGAACTGTTTCATGATGTCCAGGCCCGGCCGCATCCACAGGTGGAAGGTGTTGCCGAGGATGATCTGGGCGCCCATCTCCTCGAGCGAGCGCGGCATCACGCCCTTGACGGTGCCATAGGTGCCCACCGGCATGAAGATCGGCGTTTGCACGACCCCGTGGTTGAGCGTCATCTGGCCACGGCGGGCGTGGCCTTCGGTCTTGAGCAGTTCGAACTTCAGCATGGGCGCGATTGTCGCAGCAGGCGTGGCCGCCGGGGTGGGGGCATCGCCTCAGACACCGCTGTCCCAGGGCCGCAGGGCCTGCTGGGTCGAGCCCCAGGCCAGCCAGACTGCCAGCGCCAGCGGCGGCAGCCAGCGCTCCAGGCCTTTCAGACTCAGCGCCTCGGGCGAGCCCCAGGCGCGCAGGCCCTCGGGCAGCAGCCAGAGCAAGGCCGCCGCGGCCAGGCCCAGGGCCAGAGGCATCAGCCAGGCCAGCAGGCGGGCCGCGACTGACGGCCTGGGCACGGCGCTCGCCACAGCACGCGGCGCCGGCAAGGCGGCCAGCACGGCCGCGCTGAAACCGGCGTTGTCGCCCAGCGCTGCGGCCTCCTGCGCCAGATCGGCCGCGGCTTCGCGCAGCAGGCCGTCCAGCCAGGCCTCGTCGGCGGCGTCCAGCCGCTCGCGGGTGTGCATCGATGGCGGGGTTGGGTTCATGGCAACACCTCTTCTTCAGTCGCCTGCGGCGCCCAGGCCTGCAGAAATTCCTTGAGCTTGATCTTGCCACGCAGCACATGGGTCTTGAGCGTGCCCAACGGCCAGCCCAACAGGGCCGCCGCCTCGCTGTGTGAGAGTTCGGCCAGATAGCAATGCACGATGGCCTCCTGCTCCGGCGCGCTCAGCCGCGCCAGCGCCCGGCCCAGGTCCAGGCGCAAGGCCACCTGCTGGGGCAGCTCGGCCTGTGCATCAGCCGCGGTCTCGCCCTGCCAAGCCCCATCGTCCTCGGCCAGGCTCTCGCTGCGCTGCGCCAGCTCGCTCGCGCCCAGGCGCTGCTGCTGCAAAAAGCAGTTGCAGGCGATGCGGTAGAGCCAGCTGCGAAAGCGCGCCTCGCCGCGAAACGCGGGCAGCGCCCGGTAGGCCTGCAGAAATGCCTCCTGCGCCAGCTCATCGGCGCGCGCCGCATCGCCCCGGGTCAGGCGGCGCAGCAGGGCGCGCACCATGCCCTGGTGGCGCCGCAGCAGGCAGGCAAAGGCGGCACGGTCGTCGTGCTGCTGCACCTGGCGCACCCAGAGGCGGTCCTGGGCGTCATGTGCATCCTCGGGGTGGAGGGTGTCCTCGTCCATGCGCGCCAGATCGCCCACTCAAACAGGAGGATTGCGACGGCTGCGCTGATCGAACCACCACACCGCCATCAAGGCCAGGCCGATGAAACCCGGCAAGCAACCAATGGCCCAGAGCCAACTGCCCGGGTTCATCAGATAGAACATCAGCGTCAGGCCCAGGCCGGCCGCGAAGTTGACCGCGCCGACCTGCAGGCTGGTGGTCATGGAACGCCGGTGGACCTCGGCGCGGTCCACCGGTTCACCGGTCAGCTGGGCCATCAGCTCCGGCGGCAGGGGCTGGCCCTTGTCGGCCAGCTGGCGCAGGGTCTCGTGCAGCAGCTGCTCGCGCCGCATCTTGGCCTGGATGCCCATGACGATGGCCACGATGGGAATCATCAGCGCCACGATGGGCACCAGAAAAGGGACGATGTGACGCAGGTCGATGAAATCCATGAGCGCGGCTCCTGAAACAGGGTGAGTGGAGTGGCAGGCCGATCCAGTCACAGCGCAACTGATCGGGACGCAAGCTTGGATGCGTGGGCGCTGCCGTTTGGATTCACCCAGCTGCAAAAAATTTGGGAAGCAGGTGCACGCGCCCGCCGCCAGGCCCCGCCAACCCTGCCGCGAGAATAGCGCCCATGTCTTCATCGCCTTCGAGCTTCTCCATCGCCCAGGCCGTCCACAGCGAGCTGATCATCAAGAAGAGCCGCTTCATCGGCTGCGTCGAGCCCTGCAGCGGGCGCGAGGCGGCGCTGGCGCGGGTGCAAGAGCTTCGGGAACAGCACCCCACGGCCGTGCACGTGTGCTGGGCCCTGCTGGCCGGCGGCCAATCGGCGGCGGTGGACGATGGTGAGCCCAGCGGCACGGCCGGGCGGCCCATGCTGGAGGTGATGCGCCACCAGGATCTGGAAGGCGTGCTGGCCACCGTGGTGCGCTACTGGGGCGGCACCAAGCTCGGCGCCGGCGGCCTGGTGCGCGCCTACACCGACAGCGTGGCCCAGGCCCTGCTGCAGGCCGAGAAAGTGCCGCGCGTCGCGCTGCACACCCTGCGCTGCACCGTGCCCTATGCGTTTGAGGGCCTGCTGCGCCGCGAGATCGAAGGCGCCGGCGCCGAGCTGCTGGGCGTGCAGCACGGCAGCCAGGTCGAGTTCCGCTTTGCTTTGCCTGTGCCTGCCGTGGCGCCGCTGCTGGCGCGGCTGCAGGAGTCGGGCCAGGGGCGCATCGGCTGGCTCAAGGATGAGGGGGCGGACGAGGTCTAAATCTCGTCACGCTGAACTCGTCAGAACAGGCTTCCCTGCGGCGGGCCCTTGCGCAATCGGGCGAGCAACGCATCTGTGTGTTCCGCTGGCCCCTGATCGAACACCTCCGGCGCCGGCAGGCGCTCCGCCGCCAGCAAGGCCTGCGCCTCGCTGACCGAGCCGCGCAACCAGGCCTGCCAGTCCTCGGGCCGTATCGTCATCACGGCGCGCTTGTCCTGCGCGTCCGGCGGCAGGGCCGGGTCGGGCTTGTGCAGGCGATTGAGCAGCGGGTGTGCGTCGCAATTGAGCGTCAGCATCGAATAGTTGGGAATCAACTCGCCCGTCTCGGGGTGCTGCCACTCGGACCAGATGCCGGCCAGCGCCCAGGGCAGGCCATCGGCGCGGCGCAGCGGCCACCAGATGTTGCGGCCAGTCTCCCAGTTGGGCTCCTGATAGCTCTGCGCCGGGATCAGGCAGCGTCGGCCGCTGAGCCAGGCATCGCGATACGTGGGCCGCTCGGCCACCGATTCGATCCGCGCGTTGTTCGTCAGAATCGCCCGCCCCGCCGGCCGCGGCTGTTTGGAGCGCGGCGGCACCATGCCCCATTGGCCGATCACGGCCTCGCGGCCCGGTTCATCGCCTTCAGCGGCGGTACTGCCCGCCCGGATGAACAGGCCTCGCCCGAACGGGCCCACGGGCGCCTGCGGGTAGGCTTCTTCGCCCGCCCCGCCGGCTTTCACCACCACCCGGAAATGCCGCTCGACCTCTTCCTTGGGGCTGACGTTGTAGAGATTGCACATGGTGGGGCGACTGTAGCGAGGAGACATCGCCGACGTGGGAACACCAGGCCAAACGGCATGGGACTTCAAATTTAAGGCCTGACCCTCGCGGCTCCTGGGTCAAGGGCCACCCGGTGCGCTCCTTGATGCCCGTCGCCACACTTTGCAGTGCCGCAATCAGGTCTTCAGAACGCCGCGCCACGAACAGCGGCTGCAGGCAGATGTCGGTACGAAAAGGCGCGCTCAGCAGCAGCTGCATGGATCATTCCTGGTGGATGCCGCCCGAGCGCGCAATGCATGCATGCCTCGCCCCGGACAGAGGGTCGGGGCGATGGTATCCCAGGCTTCGGGCACTGCTGGGAGTGCGCTGGATGCTGGAAGGATTGAGTGAGTGAGTGAGTGAGCGGCTTGAGGCTCAGCTCAGAAGGCACTCAAGCGTTGCGCCGCGCAAGGGTTGGTGCCGCAATGTCGGCCCCGCGCCGTTCGTTCATACAGAACATCCGGGCAGCGTTCCTCATTGCCCGCAAGCCCGAGGGTCCCGCCTTTAGTTCCATGTCCTCGTACCGTAGAGCTCCTGTAATACAGGAGGCCGAGCACGTTTGCATCCGGCAGAGCTTCTTGGGACTTCAAATTTAAGGTCTGACCCTCGCGGCCCTCGACCCTCGCGGCTTCTCTCTTGCGGTGCAGGGGCGTGTGTTTGCTACTTGACGGGGGCGGCAAATGGGTGACCCTCGCAGCCCGACTGCTTAAGGTCTGACCCTCGCAGCCCTGCTCGCGGCTCAGGACCCTCCCTGGCCCGTTAGAAGCCGATCCAGGCCAGCAGGAACATGGTCGCCCTATAGGCGAGTAGCCCGGCCAGGCCCAGCGCTGTCAACAGAAGTACCTTGACCATTGGAATGCCGCCGAGAACCGAAAGCAGCCAGGAAGGCGTGGGGCGCTTGGAATCCCAAGGCGATGTAACAACCTGCCCCGACAAGATGAACGGCTTCCAAAACACCTTGAAATGATCGTCGGTAAAGAAGTCGCTATGACGATAGTCGAAGAAGCGATCCCAGACACGGCTGGTCTTGAATCCGAAGGTTCCGCTACCGCCATAGCCAAGCGAAGCCACCCGAGCGAAGACGGGCCAAACGTCGCGGGTGCCTACTTCATTGACGCAGGTCTGGTTCGTGAACTCATGCGGAAGTGAGTCCCAGCGATATGCAGTCGGGATGATGGAGCCGCACAGCAGCAAGCGTTTGATTCTGATGTCCGGCTGTTCCCTGAGAATCCTCGAGACGATATAGGTCCCAAAGCTATGAGCCATGACAACTAAATCACTGTCCTTGTGTAGTCGCTGGAGGTCCCTTAGTTCGCGTTCAACTCTTTCGATGGCCCCCTGGCGACAAGGGCCAAGAAATCGAATGACATCCTGGTAGCCATACCCAATAGGCGCAACCACCACCTTGCCTTCAACAGCTAGCGCTTCACGCGCCTTCTCTTGCCAGCCTGCCGCAGTTCGGATGCCGTGAATAAGCGCAACGACAATGAGCCGTTCAGCAGTGAGTATTAATTGGCCTGCGGCGAACAAGTGGAAGCCCGCCTCGAGCAACTCATGCTGTTCTGGCGGATGCGCTTCCTTGAAGCCGCGATACACCGCTAACGCCTCCTTGGGCGGCGTGGCGTCGAGCAAGACCTTGAGCTTACGAAGCAAATCTTCTGGCGGCATCAGGACTCGGCGACGTAGACGGTTCGGAGGTCACGCGGCGTGACGTCCATCAGCACATCGCGATGGTAGTCATGCAGGCTGTCAGGCACGGCGGCGGCAGAGGCGAACTCGGCGATCCCTCCGCCGGCGGGAGACTCGACGACAACTACGCGGCGCAAAATATGCGCGGAGGTCAGGAGTGAGATGAGGACAGCCAGCTCGCTACTGGTACTGACCTTGCTGATTTGCTGAATCAGCATGGGGTCCAGGCGTAGCTTGTGCAGCCGCTTCTGTTCAGCGGCGCTATCGAGATATTTAGCCACTAAGTCCAACGCTTGGGCACTGGACGGCGCGCGATTAATTATGGTGGAGAACTTGGCGGAGAACATACTCGTACTCCTCCTCAGTTATGGCTGCTGTTACTGCGAACTCATTATCTTCGCCGTTGAGCAGCACATGAATCTCCTTGACGATCTCTCCCTGTTCAACAATCTTGAAGTAGATGTTGGAGTCCGAGCATCTGACCGTATCGGCATTGAATTCGGCCAAACTATTGGCGATACGCTCGCTGCCAGCGAGGTCGTCAGTGCTCAAGACAGTGTTGGCTCGCAGACTCATTCCTTCGTCGTCCTGCAATGTGTAAGTGGAGAACTTCACCAGATTTTGAAGGTCGGCGCGCTTTGCCCACAGGTTCTTCTTCAGCTGCCTAAGGGAGACATCTACGAACTCATTGCGCGCAATGATTGGCTTCAGGCGATTGAAGAAATGTGTCAGTTCGTCGTGGTACCGCGTGGCATTGTCGCGCGACGCAATTCGCACCTCCAAAAGTCCGTTGCTCCAAAGTCGGGCGACGTTGATCGCTCGTTGGTGCTCAACCTTGTAAACCCTGGTGTACGTCATTGCCTCGTCGTCTGTCACCTCGGACTTCAACTTTTTCGATGTGCGCTTCTCGATTTCCTTTAGCGTCATCGACTTGGTGTCGCCCACTTGCTCGAAGCGAACGTCCACAAACGTCGGTACCGGGGGCAGGTCCACGACGAGCGGATCATCGCCCGCGGCATCGACACCCTTCTCCAGGAGCAAATTTCGAACCCGCTCTTCGGCGATCATGGCAACCGCCCGCTCAACAGGACATCGGAAAAGGAAGATGTGCTGCCGCCCGAAACCTTCGGTTCGACGAAGCAAGGCGAACAGGTCGGCGAAGGTCAGCTTGCCTTCGTCTATGGCCGGGATGATGCGTTTCGCACGAAGGTCATCCCACGAGGCGGCTGAATGCGCGATATCTCGGTTCTTCAAGAAGTCGCGCACAACAGCAATGCTCGTGGAGCGCTCGATGAGCTTGAGCAGTAAGCTCAGATTCTCCGCACGGGCCACCATGGAGTTCAATGCTGCCAGGTTCTCGGCCGCAATTTCTTCTGGCATGAAACTATCCCCCTGTTTTTTGTTGTAGAAGATTATGAACGAAGCGATGCAACCAGGAGCGGCCGTATTCCGGCAAACATGTGCGAGCCAGAGAGGGCAAGAGGGTCAGCAAGGCCCGAGGGTCAAGCCATAAATTTCAAGGCCTCGTTCCATACTAGGCCTTCCATTGGAGGGGACCGTGCATGGGTGCCTCGGACAAGAGCGTTCCGCCCCGCTTCGGCAACAATGTCGCCCTGACGCCCCCACCCGCCCCAGCCGACGCCATTGCCCTCCCATGACGCCCCCCCGCCCCCCTCATCTCCGTTTCTCCCTCAGCCTCCCCACCGCCGCCCTCGCCCTGCTCCTCAGCGCCGGCGCGACAACGACACCCAGCCCGCCAACGGAACCCGCCGGCCCCAAGATCGACCGGACGTACACCTCCGTGGCGCAAGACAGCCGGGCGCTGTTCATCGTCTTGCATTACACGGCGCTGGATTGGGAAAAATCGCTGAAGGTGCTGGCCACGGGCGGGCAGGTGAGCGCGCATTACCTGGTGCGGGACGAGCCGGCGGCGATTTACCAGCTGGTGGATGAGAACCGGCGGGCCTGGCATGCGGGGGCGAGCTTCTGGGGGGGGCACAGCAATCTGAACTCGGCGTCCATCGGCATCGAGATCGTCAACCCCGGGTACAAGGACACGGAGCTGGGCCGCGTCTACCCGCCCTACCCGCAAGCGCAGGTGGACGAGATCATTGCCCTGGTGCGCGACATCGCCAAGCGCCACAACATCCGACCCGAACGCATCATCGGCCACTCGGACATTGCGCCCGGCCGCAAGCAGGATCCGGGCCCGAGCTTCCCCTGGAAGCAGCTGGCCGATGCCGGCCTGATCCCCTGGCCCGATGCGGTGCAGGTGGCGGCCAAGATTCCGCTCTACGCCGCCCTGCCGCCGGACGCGGCCTGGTTCCAGGACAAGCTGACCCGCGTGGGCTACAGCACCTCGCGCAGCGGCATCGAGGACGAGCTGACCAAGGCGACGATTGCCACCTTCCAGAGCAAGTACCGCCCGCGCGACTGGAGCGGCGCCATGGACGCGGAAACCGCGGCCCTGCTCGATGTGGCCACCAGCCCGGGCGGTATGCTGCTGGCCAAGTCCATGGCGGCGCCGGCGAACGAGCCGGCCAAGCCGCTGAGCTCGCGCTTCTGACTGACCACAGAGCACTGGCCATCACCAACAAGGCCGCACTCGCTGGCTGGATGAGACCCTGATGACCCCGCTGGCCCCCACTCTTTCGACACCGATCTCCCGCCCCTCGTGCTGACCTTTCTGCTCAAGCGACTCGCCACCCTGCTGCCCACGCTGCTGGGCATCACCCTGGTGGCCTTTGGCCTGATCCGGCTGGTGCCGGGCGACCCCATCGAGATCATGATGGGCGAGCGCCGCCTGGACGCGGCCACCCATGCGGAGCTGATGGCGCGCATGGGCCTGGACCAGCCCCTGCATGTGCAGTACGGCCAGTACCTGGCGCAGCTGGCGCGCGGTGACCTGGGCCAGAGCCTGGTCAGCCGCGAGCCGGTGGCCCAGGAGTTTGCGGCCCTGTTCCCGGCCACGGTGGAGCTGGCCCTGGCGGCCCTGCTGCTGGCCGTGAGCCTGGGCCTGCTGCTGGGTGTGACGGCCGGGCTCAAGCGCGGCTCGCTGCTGGACCAGGGCGTGATGGGCGTGGCCACGGTGGGCTACTCCATGCCGGTGTTCTGGTGGGGGCTGATCCTGATCATGTTCTTCTCGGTGCAGCTGGGCTGGACGCCGGTGTCGGGCCGCATCGGCATCGAGTACGACGTGCCGGTGCGCAGCGGCTTTCTGCTGATCGACAGCTGGCTCTCGGGCGAAGAAGGCGCCTTCCGCTCGGCCTGCCTGCACCTGCTGCTGCCGGCCACCGTGCTGGGCACCAGCACCATGGCGGTGGTGGCGCGCATGACGCGCTCCAGCATGCTGGAGGTGCTGCGCGAGGACTACATCCGCGCCGCCCGCGCCAAGGGCCTGAGCCCGGCGCGCGTGGTGCTGCGCCACGGCCTGCGCAATGCGCTGATCCCGGTGCTGACGGTGATCGGCATGCAGACGGGCAGCCTGCTGGCCGGCGCGGTGCTGACCGAAACCATCTTCTCCTGGCCCGGCATCGGCAAATGGCTGATCGACTCGATCGCCCGGCGCGACTACCCGGTGGTGCAGGCCGGCATCCTGATCTCGGCCCTGACCTTCATCGGCGTGAACCTGCTGGTGGATGTCTTGTACGGCGTGGTCAATCCGCGCATCCGCAATGAACGGTGACGAGATGACGAACCCTTCGACACCGACGCCGCTGAGCCCCAGCGCACAGGAAGAGGATCAGCTGCTTTCGCAACAGCCGCCCGGCCCGCTGCGTGAGTTCTGGCAAGGCTTTGCCGCCAACCGCGGCGCCCTGGCGGCGCTGGCCGTGTTCGCGCTGATCGCCCTGGCCGCGCTGTTCGCGCCCTGGGTGGCGCCGCACAGCCCGATCGAGCAGTACCGCGATCACATGCTGCAGCCGCCGGTCTGGGCCGAGGGTGGCAGCGCGCGATTCCTGCTCGGCACCGACGAGCTGGGCCGCGACATGCTCTCGCGCCTGCTGCATGGCGGGCGCGTGTCGCTGGGCATCGGCCTGGCCTCGGTGCTGCTGTCCCTGCTGCCGGGGGTGTTGCTGGGCTTGCTGGCGGCGTTTCACCAGCAGTGGCTGTCGCCGGCCATCATGCGGGTGATGGACATCATGCTGGCCCTGCCGGGCCTGCTGCTGGCCATCTGCGTGATCACGGTGCTGGGCCCGGGCCTGGTGAACACGGTGATCGCCATCGCCATCGGCGCCCTGCCCGGCTACACGCGGCTGACGCGCGCCGCCGCCCTGGCCGAGATCCACAAAGACTACGTCACCGCCAGCCGCGTGGCCGGCGCCGGCCCCTTGCGCCTGATGTTCAGCGCCGTGCTGCCCAACTGCATGGCGCCGCTGATCGTCAACGCGACGCTGAGTTTTTCCTCCGCCATCCTGGAAACCGCGGGCCTGGGCTTTCTGGGCCTGGGCGTGCAGGCGCCCACGCCCGAGTGGGGCACCATGCTCAGCGCCGCGCGCGATTACATGCAGCGGGCGCCCTGGGTGGTGACGCTGCCGGGCCTGACGATTCTGTTCAGCGTGCTGAGCATCAACCTGATCGGCGACGGCCTGCGCGACGCGCTCGATCCCAAACTGAAACGGACGCGCTGAGCCATGGCCGAGGACGCATTGCTGTCGCCACCGTCATCACCCTTGCTGCGCATCGAAAACCTGCGGGTCGAGTTCGGCCGCTTCCCCGCCGTGGACGGGCTGGATTTGAGCCTGGCGCCGGGCGAGCTGCTGGGCATCGTTGGTGAATCGGGCTCGGGCAAATCGGTGGCCATGCTGGCCTTGATGGGCCTGGTGGACGCGCCCGGCCGCGTCAGCGCGGACCGGCTGGAGTTCCAGGGTCAGGACTTGCTGCGCTTGAACGCGCGGGAACGCCGCCGCCTGATCGGCCGCGACATCGCCATGGTGTTCCAGGACGCACTCTCCAGCCTGGACCCGAGCTACACCGTGGGCGCGCAGATCGCCGAGGTGCTGCAGACCCACCTGGGCCTGCGCGGCGCGGCCGCGAAGAAACGGGTGGTGGAGCTGCTGGAGCTGGTGGAGATTCCCGATGCGGCGCGCCGCGCCGAGGCCTACCCGCACCAGCTCTCGGGCGGCATGAACCAACGCGTGATGATCGCCATGGCGATCGCCTGCGGCCCCAAGCTGCTGATCGCCGACGAGCCCACCACCGCCCTGGACGTGACCATCCAGGCCCAGATCATGGAGCTGCTGCTGCGCCTGCAGCGCGAGCAAGGCATGGGCTTGCTGATGATCACCCACGACCTGGCCGTGGTGGCCGAAATGGCCCAGCGCGTGGCCGTGATGTACGCCGGCCAGGTGGTCGAGACCGGGCCGCTGCCGGCCCTGTTCGACGCGCCGCGCCACCCCTACACCGCCGCCCTGCTGGCCGCCATCCCTGAGCACAACCGCGGCGCCCGCCGCCTGGCCGCCCTGCCCGGCATCGTGCCCGGCGCGCTGGACCGCCCGGCTGGCTGCCTGCTGAGCCCGCGCTGCGCGCAGGTGCAGGGGCGCTGCCGCAGCGAACGCCCCAAACTTGAAAGCGCAAGCACAAGCTCGACGCTCACGAGCGAAGGCGTCCGCTGCTTCTTCCCGCTGCCGCCTGCGGCCCGATTGGAGGCGCAGCATGAGCAATGAACAGACAAGCCCGCCGGTGCTGCTGCAAGCCGAGAACCTGAGCCGCCACTACCGCGTCAGCCAGGGCCTGTTCCAGCCCAAGGCCACGGTGCGTGCGCTCGATGGCGTCAGCTTCAGCCTTCGCCCGCGCCAAACCTTGGCTGTGGTGGGCGAATCGGGCTGCGGCAAATCGACCCTGGCGCGCCAGCTGACCCTGATCGAGCCACCCAGCGCCGGCCGCCTGCTGCTGGGCGGCGAGGCCACGGCCGGCGCCGACGGTGCGCGCCTGAAGGCGCTGCGCCAGCAGGTGCAGATGGTGTTCCAGAACCCCTTCAGCTCGCTCAACCCGCGCAAGAGCATTGCCGCCACGCTGGACGAGCCGCTCCTGATCAACACCGCGCTCAGCACAGCGGAGCGGCGCGAGCGCATCGAAGCGCTGATCACCCAGGTGGGCCTGCGCCCCGAGCATCTGGCGCGTTACCCGCATATGTTCAGCGGCGGCCAGCGCCAGCGCATTGCCATCGCCCGGGCCATGATTCTGCAGCCGCGCATCGTCGTGGCGGACGAGCCGGTGTCGGCCCTGGATGTGTCTATCCAGGCGCAGATCCTCAACCTCTTCATGGACCTGCAGGAGCAATCGGGCACCAGCTATGTCTTCATCTCCCACAACCTCAGCGTGGTCGAGCATGTGGCCGACGAGGTGATGGTGATGTACCTGGGCCGCGCCGTGGAGCTGGGCGAGAAGCGCCGCATCTTTGCCCAGCCCCTGCACCCCTACACCCGCGCGCTGATGAGCGCCACGCCGGCCCTGCACGCGGCCGAACGGCGCGAGCGCGTGCTGCTCAAGGGCGAGCTGCCCAGCCCGCTGAACCCGCCCAGCGGCTGCGCCTTCCACAAGCGCTGCCCGATGGCGGTGGCGCGTTGTGCGCAAGAGGCTCCGGTGCTGCGTGAGGTGGACGGGCGGCAGGTGGCCTGCCACCAGGTCTGAAGCGCGGCAAGCCCGGCTGACACCCCCAGTCTCGGCTTTCACCGACAATTTGCCTTTGTTGCGCAGCTTGCTGTTTTTTGCGCATCCCACACCCAAGCCTCACTCAAGCCATGCTGACCGACCTGATCGCCGCCTCCGCCGAAGACGCGACCGTGATTCCCCACACCCCGGGCCACGCCAACATCTGGCCCACGCTGGAGGTCTCGGGCGTCGAGCCCACGCAATGGGCCAGCCTGCGCCTGATCCTCAAGCAGCAAGCCCTGCCCGGCGCCATGGACGCCGCCCCGGTGGCCCTGAGCCATGCCATGCAAGATTTCGAGCGCGTGGGCCCGGCCGGCGAGCAAGGCGACCCCTGGCTGGTGGCCCTGCCCGAGGAACTGGGCACCTTGCTGGCCCAGCTTTCGGAAGACCAGTTCCCCGCCCTGGCCCGCGCCTGGCTGACGGCCGAAGCCGAACGCCGCCCGCATTGGGAAGCGGAAGCGCTGGAGTTTCTGGTGGCCGATCTCGCCGCTTTCTCCGCAACTGCAGTGGCGCAAGGTCACCGCCTGTTCTTGTGGATCTGCCCCTGATCGCTCCCTGATCGCGGCAGTGCCGGGCTTTGTTGACTGGAGCGATGACGATGAGCCACTTTGCTTTTCTCAGCCAGAACGCCTTCATGGGCTTGTCGCCCTCCCAACAAAGCAGCAGCGACACGCCCTTCGGCCTCGCCGGCATCGCCTGGGACGGCTGCGTCACCAACCGGCCCGGCGCACGCTTCGGGCCTTCGGCCATCCGCCAGGCCAGCCAGATGCTGTGCGACGGCATCCACCCGCTGTTCGACACCACGCCCGAGGGCCAGCTCAGCGACCATGGCGATCTGGCCCTGCCCAACACCAGCCTGGAGGCCATGCGCGCGGCCATGATGCCGCTGATCGCCCCGCTGATCGCGCGCCAGCACATGGTCTGGCTGGGCGGCGACCACAGCATCACCCTTCCTTTGCTGCGCGCCTACCGGGCGCAGCAGGGCCAGCCGCTGGCGGTGATCCATTTCGATGCGCACTGCGACACCTGGGTCGACCATTTCGGCGAGCCCAGCGGCCACGGCACCTGGGTCTATGAGGCGATTCAGGAAGGCCTGGTGCGGCCCGAATGCTTTGTGCAGTTCGGCATCCGCTCAGCCGGCCAGCGCGAGGCGCGCGAGTACGTGGCCGACCAGGGCGGCCTGATCTTCAACGCCCGCGCCCTGCGCGGCCTGGACAGCCCCGCCCAGCTGGCGCCGCTGCTGCAACAGGTGCGCGAGCGCATGGCCGCCCATGGCCAGCCGCCCGTCTACCTGAGCCTGGACATCGACTGCCTGGACCCCGCCTTCGCCCCCGGCACCGGCACACCCGAGCCCGGCGGCATGAGCAGCAACCAGGTCTTCAGCATCCTCGAAGAGCTGGTGCCCGAACTCAACTTCGTCGGCATGGATTGCGTGGAAGTGGCGCCGCCGTATGACCACGCCGAGCTGACCAGTTATGCGGCTGCGCAGTTTGTCTGGACGTATCTGTGCGCGCGGCTGGCACGCCGCCAGCCTTGACTCGCGGACGCGATGCTGCTGAACAAGGACTTCACCCCGGCAGAGCGCGTGAGGCTGGACGGCCTCCTTCTTGAAAAGCTGGCGCCCCAGCATGCCGACGCCGACTTCGCCGCCGTGCGCAGCAGCGCCGATCACATCCGCCATGTCTTCGGCCCCGACAACGGCTGGCCCGCCGCCTCGCTGAGCTTCGAGGAGAACCTGGCCGATCTGCAGCGCCACGCCGCCGAGTTCGAGGAAGGCCGCGCCTACAACTACGCCCTGCTCTCAGCCGAGGGGAAAGACTACCTCGGCTGCCTCTACATCAAGCCCATCAAATCGCGCCTGGCGGTGGACGCCCGGCGCGAGCGCTTCCAGGCCCAAGCGTTTTTCTGGCTGCGCCATCCCCTGCCGGCCAACTCCCCAGCCCTGGATGCCGACACCGTGCTGCACCAACTGCAAGCCTGGCTGGCCCGCGACTGGCCCTTCCGCCCCGGGGCCGTGGCCTTTCCCGGCCGGGTTCAAGGCTGGGCGGAGTGGGCGGCGATGGCCCAGCCGGGCGACGAAGCCCGCCACGCCTGAGTTCGTGCAAGCGAGCGGCGCCGGTAGGACCCACGGGCACGCCAGCCGCTACCATGCGCGCCATCATGTACCGACTCACCATTGCTGAAAGCTTCCAGGTCCAGATCGAGGGCCAACCGCCGCGAACCTGGTATGCGCTGGAGGGCGCCTTCGATGGCGAGCACCAACTGCCGGCCATCGGCAGCCTGCTGCTGGTGCAAACGCCCGATGGGCGCAGCGTGGCGGCTCAGCTGGCCGCCCGCTCCATCTGGGAGCGCGAGGCCTCGCTGCGCTTTCATGATCATGAGCTGGAGGAGCAGGGCTTTGCGCCGGGCTCGGTGGTGCTGTGGCGGCAGGGCTGAGCCGCTGCGGCAGCATCGACGGAGCGTGCGCGGCATTTTTCCCTTCCGCTCAGCATGGCGGCCCGGAGCGGGGCAGATCGGTCAGAATCGCGGCCCACACCCTCAGCCACAGCCACGCCGGAGATCGACGCATGCCCGCCACCTTCCCACCTTTCACGCCCCGCACCACCCGCCCGCTGGCATGGACGAGCCTGGCCGTGGTGGCCCTGCTGGGCGGCTGCGGCAGCTACGAGCCGCCCCAGCCTGGCGTCTACCGCGAGGTGGGTGAGAACAAGGCCGAGTACGCCTGCGGCTTGGAAACCCCGACCGCCACGCTGATGGCCGTCACCCGCTGCCGCAACATCGCCGACGCCAAGGCGCGCGGCGACCAGGCCCGCGAAGCGGCCGACTCAATCCGCACGCCGCCGCCGGACGTTCGCGGCCGCTGAGACCGACGCAAGGGGGCTGGCGGTCTATAGTTCTCGCCAGCCTCGATTGCACAGACCGATGAACGCGCCCCTCACCTCCCCCCGTCCCCTCTCCCTTTCTTCGTGCCAGCCCAGCACCCGGGTTTCGCCAGCGCTTGCTCGGCTGAGCCTGGCCCTGGCTGCGGCCCTGCTGGCGGTGCCGGCCCTGGCGGCCAAGCCGCTGATCTTCTGCGCCGACGCCAGCCCCGAGGGCTTTGACCCCGGCCTCTGGGACAGCTCGACCACCAACAACGCCAACCGGCAGATGTTCCAGGGCCTGCTGGCCTTCAAGCGCGGCAGCACCGAGCTGGTGCCCAAGCTGGCCACGGCCTGGCAGATGTCGCCCGACGCCAAGACCCTGACGCTGACCCTGCGCCGCGGTGTGCAGTTCCACAAGGCCCCGGGCTTCACGCCCACACGGGCGATGAACGCCGACGATGTGCTGTTCACCTTCGGCCGTTTTCTGAACCCCGAGCACCCGTTCAACAAGGCCTTCCCGGCCACCTTCGTCTACCCGCAGAACATGGGCCTGGCGCAGATGGTCGAGAGCCTGGACCGGGTGGACGACCACACCGTGCGCTTCCGACTGAAGCAGGCCAATGCCAGCTTTGCGGCAAATCTGGCCATGGTCTGGGCCTCCATACACTCGGCCGAGTACGGCGCCCAGCTGCTCAAGCAAGGCCGCGCCAACCAGATCAACAACCAGCCGGTCGGCACCGGGCCCTATCGCTTCAGGTCCTACGCCAAGGACGATGTGCTGCGCATGGAGCCCCACCCCGAGTACTGGGGCAACAAGCAGGCCGGCGCGCTGGTCTTCAGCATCAGCCGCGAGGCCAATGTGCGGGTGCAAAAGCTGCTGGCCGGCGAATGCCAGGTGGCCGCGGCCCTGCGCGATGTGGACCTGGCCGCGCTCGACGGCAAGCCCGACATCACGGTCATGAAGACCCAGGCGCTGAACATCTCCTACCTGTCCTTCAATCTGAAGAAGGCGCCCACCGACCAGCGCGAGGTGCGCGAGGCACTGGACATCGCCATCGACCGCAATGCCATCTTCAAGGCCTTGTTCCCACGCGGCGATGCGCTGCAGGCGGTGAGTGCGTTCCCGCCCTCCATCCCCGGCTACAACAGCAAGCTCAAGAACGAATACAACCCGGCCCGCGCCCGCGAGCTGCTGGCCAAGGCCGGCCATGCCAAGGGCCTGGAGCTGGACCTCTGGGCCCTGCCCGTGGCCCGGCCCACCAACCCCAACGGCCAGCTGATGGCCCAGCTGATCCAGCAGGACTGGGCCAAGATCGGCGTCAAGGCCAATATCAAAACCTACGAGTGGGGCGAGTACCTCAAGCGCGCCAACCAGGGCGAGCACAGCGTCTATATGAGCGGCTGGAGCGGCGAGACCGGTGACGCGGATGAGTTCCTGACGCCCAATCTCAGCTGCGCCGCCAACCAGAGCGGCATCAAGTTCTGCAACAAGGAATTCGACGCCCTGATCGACGCCGCCCGCGCCACCCCCGACGCCAAGAAGCGCCAGGCCGCCTACGAGAAAGCGCAAGAGATCTTCAAGCGCGAACGCCCCTGGATCACCATGGCCCATTCGGCCATCTACATGCCCGTGCGCCGCGACGTGAGCGGCTTCATCATGGCGCCGAATGGCAGCGTGGATTTCGAGAACGTGCAGCGCAAGTAAGCGGCCTGCGGCGACGAATCAGCACAGAGTTTCCGGGTTCGGCACAGAACAGCCGCCGGTTTTGCTCGTGAGGCCCTGCAGCCCGTGCCGCCGCCGGGCTCATGGCTCCGGGGTCGGCCCGGGCGGGCCGACTTCCCTGCGCTGCTCGCACCTCGGGGCTGGCGCATAACTCACTCCGCTCCCTGCGTTCGCTTCGTTCAGACAGAAGCGCCAAGTCAGAACTTGCAGCGCGCGGGTACGCGCGCGCCCCGAGGCGCTGTGCTGCTCGGCCCTTCACAAATCGCCCGGCAGCGGCACGGGCTGCAGGGCGCTTGCATCGCGATCAATCTGCCCCATCAACGGTGAAACACGCCACCTCCGAAGGTGGCTCGGCCCGCCGACGGGCGATTTGTGCGCGGCCGAGGGCGCAGCGGAGCGGCTC
>NKIM01000010.1 GCA_002255955.1 Burkholderiales bacterium PBB2
AGGTAAGGTTTTTCGCGTTGCATCGAATTAAACCACATCATCCACCGCTTGTGCGGGTCCCCGTCAATTCCTTTGAGTTTCAACCTTGCGGCCGTACTCCCCAGGCGGTCAACTTCACGCGTTAGCTACGTTACTGAGAAGAAACCCTCCCAACAACCAGTTGACATCGTTTAGGGCGTGGACTACCAGGGTATCTAATCCTGTTTGCTCCCCACGCTTTCGTGCATGAGCGTCAGTACAGGCCCAGGGGATTGCCTTCGCCATCGGTGTTCCTCCGCATATCTACGCATTTCACTGCTACACGCGGAATTCCATCCCCCTCTGCCGTACTCTAGCTATGCAGTCACAAAGGCAGTTCCCAGGTTGAGCCCGGGGATTTCACCTCTGTCTTGCATAACCGCCTGCGCACGCTTTACGCCCAGTAATTCCGATTAACGCTTGCACCCTACGTATTACCGCGGCTGCTGGCACGTAGTTAGCCGGTGCTTATTCTTCAGGTACCGTCATTAAGTCTCTGTATTAGAGAAACTCGTTTCTTCCCTGACAAAAGCGGTTTACAACCCGAAGGCCTTCTTCCCGCACGCGGCATGGCTGGATCAGACTTGCGTCCATTGTCCAAAATTCCCCACTGCTGCCTCCCGTAGGAGTCTGGGCCGTGTCTCAGTCCCAGTGTGGCTGGTCGTCCTCTCAGACCAGCTACAGATCGTCGCCTTGGTGGGCTTTTACCCCACCAACTAGCTAATCTGATATCGGCCGCTCCAATCGCGCGAGGCCTTACGGTCCCCCGCTTTCACCCTCAGGTCGTATGCGGTATTAGCCACTCTTTCGAGTAGTTATCCCCCACGACTGGGCACGTTCCGATACATTACTCACCCGTTCGCCACTCGTCAGCTTAACCTGTTACCGTTCGACTTGCATGTGTAAGGCATGCCGCCAGCGTTCAATCTGAGCCAGGATCAAACTCTACAGTTCGATCTTGATTTACTCAACGGAATCGACAAAACCATTTACATGATTCCATCTAATTTCCGTGAGCGCTTAAAGTCCAAGAGACTTGATACTCGTCACCGAGCATCAAAACTCACCTTCAAACGCCCACGCTTATCGGCTGTTAATTTTTAAAGAACCAAGAGAACTAAGCTCATCTTGCCAAGACCGACGACTCGCATCGAATCTTGCGTCTGTCGACTGCTTTGCAGCTCGTCAACAGCACAGAAGCGAGATTATGACTGATTTTCTTTCTACTCGTCAAGCATTTTTGCAAGATTTGTTTCGAATCTCAAATCACATCGAATTGCTTCGATCTCCAACACCCAGATACTCAAGCAACTCTTTCGAATCACTCGCTGACTTCCGAAGAAGTGTTTCTGTGCAGCGAAGCCCTCTACTGTAGCACAGGAACTTTCGGCTTTGCAAAGCTTTTTGCAAATTTCTCGCTAAAGCCCGGTCACGTCAGGAAACGAGCCAGCCGTGGTGGCGACCTGCGAGGGGCCGGGTCTTGGCCGATCACGACCTGCGCCGCTTTTACGAAACGCGAATGAAAGAAGGGGCACATGGCCCCTTCTTTCCTTGGTTCTTCCCGAAGCCCTGCCCGCTTCATTCGAAGCAGGCAGGGCCAAGGGGCGTTACCTTCAGTCTTCCTGAAACGCCTCTTCCCGCTTGCTCTTGATGGAAGGCAGCATCACCACCACCACCATCAGCAGCGCCGCAATCAGCAAGCCGGCGGACAGAGGGCGGGTCATGAACGTGCCCCAGTCACCGCGCGACAACAACAAAGCGCGGCGCAGGTTCTCTTCCATCATGGGGCCCAGGATGAAGCCCAGCAGCAGAGGAGCAGGTTCGCAGCTCAGCTTGTAGAAGATGTAGCCGACCACCGCGAAGCCTGCCGTCACGAACACATCGAAGTTGTTGTTGTTCAGGGTGTAGGAGCCAATGCAGCAGAAAGTGACGATGGCCGGAAACAGGAAGCGATAGGGCACCGTCAGCAGCTTGATCCAGATACCGATCAGAGGCAGGTTCAGCACGATCAGCATCAAATTGCCGACCCACATCGAGGCGATAAGTCCCCAGAACAGCTCTGGATTGCTGGTCATGACCTGCGGACCAGGCTGGATGCCCTTGATGGTCATGGCGCCGACCATCAAAGCCATCACGGCATTGGGCGGGATACCCAAGGTCAACATGGGGATGAAGCTGGTCTGCGCGCCGGCGTTGTTGGCCGATTCGGGGCCAGCCACGCCCTGGATAGCGCCCTTGCCGAAAGGCACGCGCGGGTTGCGAGCGACCTTCTTCTCCAAGGTGTAGGCCGCGAACGAGGCCAGCAAGGCGCCACCGCCTGGCAAGACGCCCAGGATAGAACCCAAGGCCGTGCCGCGAATCACAGCCGGCCAGGCTTCAGCAAAGTCCTGGCGCGTAGGCCACAAGCCCTTCACATCCTTGGTGAAGACCTCGCGGTGCTCCGCCGGCTTGCCCAGATTGGCGATGATCTCGCCGAAGCCGAACACACCCATGGCGATGACCACAAAGCCAAGGCCATCAGTCAGCTCGGGGATGTCGAAGGAGAAACGCGGCGTGCCCGAGATCACATCGGTGTTGATCTGGCCCAGCAGCAGGCCAAGCAGGATCATGGCGATCGCCTTGATCAGCGAGCCCGAGGCCAGGACCACGGCGCCGATCAAGCCCAGCACCATCAGCGAGAAGTATTCGGCCGGGCCGAACTTGAAGGCCAGCTCGGTCAGAGGCGGCGCGAAGGCCGCGATGATGATCGTACCCACACAGCCCGCGAAGAAGGAGCCCAGGCCCGCAGCGGCCAATGCGGCACCGGCGCGCCCCTGGCGAGCCATCTGGTAGCCATCGATGGCGGTCACCACCGAGCTGGATTCACCCGGCACATTGATCAGGATGGCCGTGGTCGAGCCACCGTACTGCGCGCCGTAATAGATGCCGGCCAGCATGATCAGGGCGGGCGTGGCGTCCAGCGCATAAATCGAAGGCAGCAACATCGCAATGGTGGCCACCGGGCCCAGGCCCGGGAGCACGCCAATCAAGGTGCCCAGCAAAGCGCCACCAAAGGCGTACAGCAAGTTCTGGAGGGTCAGCGCCGTGTGGAAACCCAGCGCGAGATTATTCAGCAAGTCCATGCGCGGGTCCTCAGTTGCCGAAGATGGTGGGCCAGACTGGAATGACCAGCTTCAGGCCCCAGACGAAGATGATCCAGCTGCCCACCGTCAGAATCACGGTGCTGAGCAGCGCATCCTTCCAGCTGAACTCGTCACCGGCCGCAGAGGCCAGCACGATGACCAGGGGCAAGGTCAG
This sequence comes from Burkholderiales bacterium PBB2, assembly GCA_002255955.1. Lineage (GTDB taxonomy): Bacteria > Pseudomonadota > Gammaproteobacteria > Burkholderiales > Burkholderiaceae_C > Paucibacter_A. The sequence goes on from NKIM01000010.1 coordinate 3,316, forward strand.
AGCCAAGCCCAGGCGCGGCAAGGCCAGGCCGAACAACACGATGGCCGCCGTGATGACCAGCAGCGGCCGCCAGGCCACCGGGCCGATCGGGTCGCCACCTTCGGATTCCAAGGTCAGCGCCTTGAACAGCACCAAGCCGCCCAGCAAGGCCAGCAAGACGCCCAAGCCGAAGGGGAAATAGCCCGGGCCGGGCCGGGCGGAGGAGCCAAAGTTGTACTCGGTGGAGGCCCAGGCGAACACCACCCCGACCAGCACAAACATCAACCCGGACCAGAAGTCTCTTTGACTCTTGATCTTCATGGGGAATCCCTTTTTCTGCTTCTAGCTGCGATGAAGCGGGATTCTAGGGAGCCCCCTGTGGCGGCGCGCTTGTGGCTTACACGTAATCGCAGCGGATCGCCACTGCGGCTCTGCTGGGGCTGGAGCCGGGCCTGTAGCTCAGGTCTGCCACTGCGGCGTGCTGCGCAGGATCTCTTCCAGCGTGGTCACGCCCTCAGCCACTTTCATCGCTCCGGCCAGACGCAGCGGCCGCAAGCCCTCCTGCATGGCCTGGCGGCGCAGGGCCGAAATGTCAGGCGTGGGATGCAGATGCGACTTGACCGTCTCACCCACCGTCAACAGCTCGTACAAGCCCGCACGACCGCGGTAGCCGGTGTTGCGGCATTCCAGGCAGCCGACCGGCTTGGAGGGTTTGACGCCGCCGTTCATGCGCCAGTGCTTGAGCATGTCGTTCAAGGTATCGCGGGTGACGCTGGGATCGGGCACCTTGCAGTGGTTGCACAAAGTGCGCACCAGGCGCTGGGCCAGCACGCCAATCACCGTGGCACTGATCAAATAGGACGGCACACCCAGATCCGTCAGCCGCGTGATCGCGGCCGCGGCATCGTTGGTGTGCAAGGTGCTGAAGACCAAGTGACCCGTCAGCGCCGCCTGAATCGCCATCTCGGCCGTGGCCAGGTCGCGGATTTCGCCGACCATGATGATGTCCGGGTCCTGGCGCATCAGGGCGCGCAGGCCCTCGGCGAAACCGAAGTCCAAGGCCGTCTGCACCTGGGTCTGGTTGAAGGCCGGCTCGATCATTTCGATCGGGTCTTCGATGGTGCAGACATTGACCTCGTCGGTCGCCAGGCGCTTGAGCGTGGAGTACAGCGTGGTGGTCTTGCCGCTGCCGGTCGGGCCCGTCACCAGAATGATGCCGTGGGCCTGGGTCACCAGCTTCTCCCAGCGCTCGCTGTCATGGCTGGAAAAGCCCAGCATGGACAAATCCTTGACGGCGGTGTCGGGGTCGAAGATCCGCATCACCATCTTTTCGCCAAAAGCGGTGGGCAAGGTGGAGAGGCGCATTTCCACCTCATCGCCCGCCGGATTGCGCGTCTTGATGCGGCCGTCCAGCGGCCGGCGGCGCTCCACCACATCCATGCGGCCGAGCAGCTTGATGCGCGAGGTCATCGCGCTCATCACCGTGGGCGGCAGCTGGTAGACGGTGTGCAGCACGCCGTCGATGCGGAAACGGATCACGCCCATCTCGCGGCGCGGCTCCAGATGGATGTCGCTGGCGCGCTGGTCGAAGGCGTACTGCCACAACCAGTCCACCACCTGCACGACACCCTGGTCATTGGCATCGAGCTGCTTGTTGCTGCGGCCCAGCTCCACCAGCTGCTCGAAGCTGGCCACCTGGCTGGACTCACCCGCCTTGGCCGCGGCGCGCACCGAGCGGGCGAGCGTGAAGAACTCGGTCGTGTAGCGCGCAATCTCCAGCGGGTTGGCCACCACCAGTTTGATGGGCTTGCGCACATGGGCTTCAATCTGTGCAACCCAGCCGGTGTCAAAAGGCTCCGAGGTGGCGATGGTCACCTCGGTCACGCCCACCAGCAGCGGCAGGCAGCGCTTGGCCTCGGCATAGCCGACCGACATCACATCCGACACCCGGCCCACATCGACCTTGAGCGGGTCGATGCGCAAATACGGCAGCTTGGCCCGCTCGGCCAGCCACTCCGACAGCGCATCCACATCGAGCGGCTTGCCCGTGTTGCTGCGCGTCAAACCGCCGTGGCCCAGGCGCACCAGCGGGTGCAGCGAGCTGTCACCGGCAGCGAAACGGCCCTCGGTGCGCAGCACCTGGGCCTCGTCGATCAAGCCGTCCTCCTGCAACCAATGCAGCAGGGTGCGCCATTCCAGCCGGCCTTCGCCGCTGGAGCCGCCCGCGGCAACCGACGTGTTGCCCGATGAGGCCGAGGAAGAGGATGAGGCGCTTGAAGCCGATGCGGAGGCGCTGGTCTTGGGCTTGGCATTCATGATGGAGAAGGGACGCTCCGCGCTCAAATGGGGTTGAGAATGCTCAAAGGCAGGGGCCGCACCATGCGCAGCCATTTGCGTGCCGGCAGCTCGAACTGCAACTCGATATTAGCCGCTCGGCGCTCCAGCTCCTCACGATCCGGCACCACCACGCCGCGCGCCGCCACCAGCACGGTGTTGCCCTCCTTGGTCGGCGTCAGGCTCCAGACCTGGTCCGAGCCGAAGATGGCCGCCACACGCCGCGCGCTGGCGGCAAAGCTGGCGTCGCGGCCGAAGAGATTCACCGTCATCAGGCCGCCGTCGACCAGCAGGCCATGGCAATGGCGGTAGAAGTCTTCATCGTCCAGCACCGGGCCGGCGGCCTCATGGTCATAGAGGTCGATGTTGAGCACATCGACCGTTTGCAGATGCTCAGGATTTGCCACCCACTGTCCGGCGTCCTCATTGATCACCGTCAGGCGCTTGTCGTCCTCGGGCAGGTGGAACCACATGCGGCAGGCCTGGATCACGGTGGGATTCAGCTCCACGGCCGTGGTCTTCATGCGCAGCACCTTGTGGCAAAAGCGGGTGATGGCCCCGGCGCCCAGGCCCAGCTGCAGGGCGTGGCCGCTGCGCAGATCGGCGCTCGGGCGCCAGAGCATCCAGGCCATCATGCGCTGGATGTACTCCAGCTCCAGATGCTGGGGCTTGCGGATGCGCATGGCGCCCTGCACCCAGATGGAATCGAGGTGCAGAAAGCGCACCCCGTCGAACTCAGACATCGTGGCCGGCGCCCAGGGCATGGCACCGGTCTTGGATTTGGATGGACTCTTGGGCTTGTTGGAAAGGCTCATGCCTCAAGTGTCGCCCATGGGCGCCTGCAGCGAAGGGCCGAGCTGGGCCCAGACGGCCAGCTTCTTCGCATAGCTCAAGGTGTAAGCCGGGCTGGAGGACGGCAGGGCATGGATGCGCCAGCGCCCGGCTTGATCGCCCAGCTGGCGCAGGCCCAGGCGCGCGGCCGTGCCACCGTTGAAGGCAATGGCGCGCAGGCGCGGCAGGCGCGCCTCGATCAGGCCCAGCAGATCGCTGGCCTCGGGATTGCGAATGTCGCTGTCCAGGCTGCCGCGCCGCTGCGTCGTCTGGATCACATCCCACAGCCCCACACCGGCCTGCTGCAAGAGCGCCAGCCGCTCGGCATAGCCGGCCGACGCCAGCGCCAGGCCCAGCGATTCGCCGAGCAGGCGCCAGAACTGGTTTTGCGGGTGGCCGTAGTAAGCCTGCGCCTGCAGCGAGGCCACGCCGGGAAAGCTGCCCAGCACCAGCAGCCGGGTGTCGGCGAACACATGGGGTGCCAGGCCTTGCAGGCGCGGCGCTGAATTGCCGTCGATCTCAGCCACGCGCGGGCACAGCCAAGCGCGGCAAGGCCGCCCGCACATTGGCGCTGGTGATGGCCGCCGTCTCGGCCAGGCTCCAACCCCGCAGCGCAGCCAAGCTCTCGGCGATGCGCGGCAGCTCGGCCGGCTCGTTGCGGCCCATGGCCTCGCCGCTCGAGCGCTGCTCCGCCGTCTTGTAGAGCCAGTGCGGCGGAATGTCCGGCGCATCGGTCTCCAGCACCAGGCTCTCGGCCGGCAGCTCGGCCGCCAGGCGGCGGATCTGCTGTGATCGCTCGAAAGTCAGCGTGCCGCCAAAGCCCAGCTTGAAACCCAGATCGACGAAAGCCTGGGCCTGCTGCGCGCTGCCATTAAATGCATGGGCGATACCACCAGAAACCGGCAAGCGCCGCAAGCCCGCCAGCAGCTGATCAGCACTACGCCGCACATGCAGCAGCACCGGCAGCTCAAAGCGCCGCGCCAGCTTGAGCTGCTCCAGATAGAAGAAGCGCTGGCGCTCGGCATCAAGACCGGGCACAAAGAAATCAAGGCCGATCTCGCCGATGGCCACCAGGCGCGGGTCTCCGTGGTGACGCTTCAACTGCTCGGCCAGCAGGGTCAGGTCTTGCTCGCTGGCCTGCATCACGTACAGGGGGTGGATGCCCAGGGCGTAAACGAATCCATGCGCATGGGCCAGATCGCGCACCGCGTCGAAATCAAAGGCCGCCACCGCCGGCAGCACGATCTGCTGCACACCGGCCGCGCGCGCACGCGCCACCACAGCGGCACGGTCGCCATCAAACTCGGGCGCGTCGAGGTGGCAGTGGCTGTCAATCCACATGCCAAAGTCCCCGCAAACGGTGATCGATCAGCGGAACACCACCGTGCGGCGGCCGTTCAGCAGGATGCGGTGCTCGGCATGCCACTGGATGGCGCGCGCCAGGGTCACGCACTCGGTGTCGCGGCCGATGGCCACCAGCTGCTCGGGCGGCAGGCTGTGGTCGATGCGGGCCACCTCCTGCTCGATGATGGGGCCTTCATCCAGGTCCGAGGTCACATAGTGCGCGGTCGCGCCGATCAGCTTGACGCCGCGCTCATAGGCCTGGTGGTAGGGCTTGGCGCCCTTGAAGCTGGGCAGGAAGCTGTGGTGGATGTTGATGGCCCGGCCCGAGAGGTCGCGGCAGAGCTCGGGCGAGAGGATCTGCATATAGCGCGCCAGCACCACCAGATCGATCTGGTTCTCGGCCATCACCTCGCGGATCTTGCGCTCCTGAGCCTGCTTCTGCTCCTCGGTCGAGTTCAACAGCGGGAAGTGGTGAAACGGGATGTTGTGCGAGGCCGCGAGTTGGTAGAAATCTCGGTGGTTGGACACGATGGCCGGAATCTCGATCGGCAGATGCCCGGTCTGCACGCGGAACAGCAGGTCATTCAGGCAATGACCCAGCTTGGACACCAGCAGCAGCACCCGCGTCTTGGCCGAACGCGCCACCAGCTCCCAGTCCATCTGCAGGCGTTCGGCCAGGGGCTGGAAGGCGGCCTGCAGCGCAGCGGCCTCGGTCAGCGCCGCGCACTCAAACTCGATGCGCATGAAAAAGCGCTGGTGGTCGGCGTCGCCATGCTGGGCCGAAGTCAGGATGTTGCCGCCCTGCTCCAGCAGAAAACCGGTCACGGCATGGACGATGCCGGCGCGGTCCGGGCAGCTGAGCTTGAGGATGAAGCGGGTGTCTTGGCTCATGGTCACTCGTGGAAGCAGGGAAATCAGTGTTTTGAAGGATCGATCAAGCCAGGGCCGGCTGCATGCTGCCACCGACCAAGCTCAGCTGCTGCTGGCATTGCGCCGCCAGGGTCTGGTCGTGGGTGACCAGCACAAAAGCCGTGCCCAGCTCGCGGGCCGTGGCCAGCATCAGCTCGAACACCGCTTGCGCGGTGCTGCGGTCCAGGTTGCCAGTCGGCTCGTCGGCCAGCACGCAGGCCGGCTCGGTCACCAGGGCGCGAGCAATCGCCACACGCTGGCGCTCGCCGCCCGAGAGCTCGGCCGGCCGGTGCGCCAGACGCGCGCCCAGGCCCACACGCTGCAGCATGGCCGCCGCGCGGGCTCTCGCCTGCTCCTGGGTCTGGCGGCGGATGCGCAAAGGCATGGCCACATTGTCCAAAGCGCTGAACTCGGGCAGCAGGTGGTGGAACTGGTAGACAAAGCCCAGATGCTGGTTGCGCCAGCGGCCCAGCTCGGGCTCGCCCATCTCGGCCAGGTTGCGGCCCATCAGATCGACGCGGCCGGCGCTGGGCTTGTCCAGGCCACCGAGCAGATGCAGCAGGGTGGACTTGCCCGAACCGGAGGCGCCGACGATGGCCAGGGTCTGACCACGGCGCACCTGCAGATCCACGCCCGAGAGCACCTGCACATCGAGCTCGCCTTCGCTGAAGCGGCGGCTCAGGCCCCGCCCTTCCAAAATCAGGGGCGACGAGGAATTACTCATAACGCAGCGCCTCCGCGGGTTGAACGCGGCTGGCACGCCAGCTCGGGTACAAGGTGGCCAGGAAAGCCAGGATCAGGGACGTCACGCCGATGGGCACGATATCGCCCCACTGCGGGTCGCTGGGCATGCGGCTGATCAGATAGATGCTGCCGGGCAGGAAGCTGACATTGAGCAGGCGCTCGATGGCCGGCACGATCACATCGATATTGAAGGCCACCAGCAGGCCCAGGCCCACGCCCGAGGCCGTGCCGATCACGCCCGAGGCGGCGCCCTGCACCATGAAGATGCCCATGATGGAGCGCGGGCTGGCGCCCAGGGTGCGCAGGATGGCGATGTCGGCCTGCTTGTCGGTCACCGTCATCACCAGGGTCGAGACCAGGTTGAAGGCGGCGACAGCGACGATCAAGGTCAGGATGATGCTCATCAAGCGCTTTTCCACCTGCACCGCATCGAACCAGTTGGCATTGGTGCGGGTCCAGTCGCGCACATAGATTTCAGGGCCCAAAGATTGGGCCAGCTCGCCCGCCACCTGGCGCGCACTCAGGGCGTGTTGGAGCTTGAGCTGCACACCGGTCGGCCCTTCCACCTGGAACAGTCGTGCCGCATCGTCCACATGGATCAGCGCCATGCCCGTGTCGTACTCGTAATGCCCGGCATGAAAAGTGCCGACCAAGGTGAACTGCTTCAGCCGCGGCACCACGCCGGCAGGCGTGACCTGGCCGTTGGGCGCCACTAGGGTGATCTTGTCGCCCTCACGCACGCCCAGGGCACGGGCCAGCTCGGAGCCGAGCAAGATGCCCCACTCGCCCGAGCGCAGGCGCGACAGCGGCCCGTCCTTGAGCTCGGCCGCCAGCGGCGTGACCGAGGCCTCCTCGGCTGGTGAGATGCCGCGCACCATTGCGCCACGCATGTCCTCGCCACGGGCGATCAAGGCCTGGGCCGCAATGAAGGGCGCGGCGCCGATCACGGCCGAGTTCTGTTTCGCCTGCGCGGCAGTCGCACGCCAATCGGGCAAGGCCTGACCCTGGTAGGACTGCAGCTCGATATGGGCGATCACCGAGAGCATGCGGTCGCGCACTTCCTTCTGGAAGCCATTCATCACCGACAGCACGATGATCAGCGCCGCCACGCCGAGGGCGATGCCCAGCATGGACACCCCGGAGATGAAGGAAATGAAGCGGTTGCGCCGCCCTCCCCGCCCGGCCCGCGTGTAACGCCAGCCGATCTGCAATTCATATGGCCAATTCATGGCCGCGATGCTAACCGACCGGCACCACGCCACCCGGCCGAGCCGCAGGCCGGCCGGGCCTCAGCCCGCTTCGGCACCCTGCCGGCGCTGACGACAGCCCCGCATCCGAACTTGGGCCTGCTGATCGCCCTCCCAATCAAAAGATACAAACATGCAATTCTTTCGATTTATCAGCGTTCGTTCAAAAACAAGCCTGCCTCTTTCGCAATTCGCACCCCGAGCTTGCGGGGTGTTGTGTTTTGAGGGTGAACTCTAAACTGTAAGCAGCAGTAAACGAAAGCCACGAGTTGGCGGGCGGCCAGCCCACGACCAATGTGCTTCGAGCCACTTCACGAGGGAACTACTCATCATGTTTTTGAACGCGAGCACGGCCCGCGCGGGCGCAGCCTTGTCCATTCTTTTCGCGGCCAGCGGCCTGGCCGTAGCTGGGCCTGTGGTGGAACAGGCGCAAGAAGCCAAGTTGAGCGTGAGCAGCAGCTCCGCCAAATACAGCCTGGACAAGAAGAACAGCCAAACCGCCAATATGGCAGGCACGGGCTGGGGCTCGAGTTCGACCAAGTTCGCCTTCGAATACAACTACTCGGCCGCCACCGGCGCCGCCAGCTTCGACATCCTCTGGGGCGTGCGCACCAACCAGGATGGCACGTACAAGCGAGGGTCGGGCAGCTCCATCTTTGGCAACAAAGGCAGCTTGAACAGCGTGGACAGCCAATTGGTCGGCAAAAGCTACGGCTCGATCACCCTGACCGTGCAGGACAAGCAGAGGTCGCCCGCCATCGATGTGGACCTGTTCGACATTGCCCTCAACGGCGTTGAACTGGGCAACAGCTATCCGGGCGGCGTCTACCCCGGCATCAGCTACCAGCTCTACCAAGGTGCAGCACTGCAAGACATCCAGCTGACCGGCTTGTTCACCGTGCGCAATGGCGCCTTTGATGGCACGCCGGTGCCGGGCCTGAACGCCACGCGCGACATGGCCCTGTTCGATCTGGACTTCAAGGACCTGAACAAGGTGCCCGAGCCCAGCAGCCTGGCTTTGCTGCCCCTGGCACTGGCGGCCGCATTCGCCGCGCGTCGCCGCCAGCGTCAAGCCTGAAACCCAAGCCCGCAGCATCAGCTGCATCTCAAAAGGCCGGTCTTTCTGACCGGCTTTTTTTGGTTCGGCCTCGGCTCGCAGCCGGGTCCGCGAGGCTGCCGGCCCCGATGAGCTGAGCGCCGGCCGAAAAAAACAAACCCGTCCGCACCGAGGTGGGGACGGGTCGACGCTGATTGGCTGAACATCCGGCAGGCACGAGGCCTGCGGCTCAGCCCACCAATCAGGCGCTCTTGCGGCGGCGGGCCACGGCGGCCACGCCCAGCAGGCCCAGGGCCATCATGCCGTAGGTGCTGGGTTCCGGAACGGCTGCAGCGATGCCGAAAGTGACATTGCCCGAGTTCCAGACGCCGTCGGGGTTGACGCTGGCGTCGTCAAAGCCTTCGTGGAATTCCAGGCGCAAGATGCCATCGGCGCCCACCTGGAAGGACAGGCCCAGATCTTCCAGGCTGGCCGAGCCGGAGTAGCTGTTGCTGCCCGAATCATCGTCACCGAAGCCGGGGTTGAAGACCACACCGTCGCCGCCGGCCGAGCTGCCGAAGGCCAGGGTGATTTCCGACAGCCAGCTCGGGTCGTTGGCGGTCAGGCTGACGTTCCAGTCCACGCTGGTGATGGTGGCAAACGCGCCCACATAGAAGTTCAGCACCACATTGCCGGCGTCGCCGTACTCGCCGATGCTCTGGATGCCAGTGACATCCACCACTTGCGAAGACAGAGCGTTGACGCTGGACTCGAAAGGCGCGCCGCTGACGGACACGCCGCGGCTGGCCAGTTGACCCAACAGCGAGCTGGCGGGCTTGATATCAGCGTGTGCAGCGCCGGTCATGGCCATGGCTGCGGCAGCCACGGCACCAAGAATCAGCTTGCGTGCGGTTTGCATCGATGTCATTTGAATTCCTTGGATGAGAAATAAGTCACGCCCACAACTCCCCGGGGCTGTGAAGAATTTCTCATATCAGGCGAAGTCGACCTAGAGGGCGCACCCTGAGTCCACCCGCTGTAGCACATCCAAATGACAGGGGTTTTCCCCGGGGCGCCGTTCGGCCTGTGCCATTTGGCGGCGCCCACCTCGGTGAAAACCCGTCTCAGTGGGCCTGTTCCCAGTTCGGGCCCACGCCCACTTCGGCGAGCAGCGGCACCTTGAGCTGGGCCACGCCAGCCATCAGGCGCGGCACCTCGCGGCGCACCCAGTCCAGCTCGGCCTCGGGCACTTCAAAGACCAGTTCGTCGTGCACCTGCATGACGATGCGGGTGGATTTGCCCTGCGCATCCAGCTCGGCCTGCACCGCCAGCATGGCCAGCTTGATCAGGTCGGCCGCCGTGCCCTGCATGGGCGCGTTGATGGACTGGCGCTCAGCGCCGGCCTTGCGCGGGCCGTTGCCGCCCTTGATCTCGGGCAGGTAGATGCGCCGGCCGAACAAGGTCTCGACATAGCCCAGCTCGGCCGCGCGTGCCTTGGTGCTGTCCATATAGTGCTTCACACCGGCAAAGCGGTGGAAATAGAGCTCGATGTAGTCGCGCGCCGCCTTTTGCTCGATGCCCAGGGACTGGGCCAGGCCGAAGGCGCCCATGCCGTAGATCAGGCCGAAATTGATGGTCTTGGCATAACGGCGTTGTTCGCTGGTGACCTCGGCCAGCGGGGTGGAGAACACCTCGGAGGCGGTGGCGCGGTGCACGTCCAGGCCTTCGCCAAAGGCACGCAGCAGGCCCGGGTCCTCGCTGATGTGGGCCATGATGCGCAGCTCGATCTGCGAATAGTCGGCACTGACGATCACATGGCCCGGCGGCGCGACAAAGGCCTCGCGCACACGCCGGCCTTCCGCGGTGCGGATGGGAATGTTCTGCAGATTGGGGTCATTGCTGGACAGGCGCCCGGTCACCGCCACCGCCTGCGCGTAGTTGGTGTGCACCCGGTGGGTGCGGGCGTTCACCATCAGCGGCAGCTTGTCGGTGTAGGTGCTCTTGAGCTTGGCCAGGCCGCGGTACTCGAGCAGCTTGGCCGGAAGCGGGTAGTCAAGCGAGAGTTTTTCCAGCACCTCTTCGTCGGTGGACGGCGCGCCAGTCGCGGTCTTCTTGACCACGGGCAGGCCCAGCTTGGTGAACAGGATCTCGCCGATCTGCTTGGGCGAACCCAAGTTGAAGGGCTGGCCGGCGATGTCGTAGGCCTCCTGCTCCAGGGCCAGCAGGCGCTGGCCCAGCTCATGGCTTTGCGCCTGCAGCAGCTCGGGGTCGATCAGCACGCCGGTGCGCTCGATGCGGGCCAACAAGGCGCTGCTGGGCATCTCGATGTCGCGGTAGATGCGCAGCAGGCCGGGCTCGGCCTCGATGCGCGGCCACAGGATCTGGTGGACCTGCAAGCACATGTCCGAGTCTTCACACGAGTACTCGGCCGCCTTGGCCACATCGACCTGGGCGAAGGGGATCTGGTGCGCGCCCTTGCCGCACAAATCCTCGTAGCTCACACCCGCGCGGCCCAGGTAGCGCTCGCCCAGGGCGCCCAGGCCATGGGTCTTGTGCGCTTCCAGCACATAGCTTTGCAAGAGGGTGTCATGCTGCACGCCGCGCAGGGCAATGCCGTGGTTGGCCAGCACATGGGTGTCGTACTTGAGGTTCTGGCCCAGCTTGGGCGCGTTCGCGTCCTCCAGCCAAGGCTGTAGCGCGGCCAGCACCTCGGCCAGGTCCAGCTGCACCGGCGCATCCGGGCCCTCGTGGCGCAGGGGCACATAGGCCGCCTCGCCGGGCGCCACGGCAAAGGAGATGCCGACGATGCGGGCCTGCATCGGGTCCAGGGAATCGGTCTCGGTGTCCAGGGCCACCAAGGGTGCGCGGCCGATGCGGGCGATCCAGTCCTGCAGCTGCGCCATGTCGAGCACGGTCTCGTAACGGCGTTCCACATCGGCCACCGCCGCCGGCGCGTCGGCGAACAGATCGCCGCTGACCGGTGCTGCCACCTTGGGCGCGCCGGCCGCACCACCGCTGATTTCCTTCAGCCAGGTCTTGAAGCCGTAGCGGGTGTAGAAGTCCTGCAGCCCGGCACGGTCCACCTCGCGCAGGGCCAGGGCCTCCAGCGCCGGCCAGTTGGGCACGTGGCCCGACAGGTCGCAATCGAGCTTGACGGTCACCAGCTTGCGGCCCATGGGCAGCCAGTCCAGGGCCTTGCGCAGGTTCTCACCGGCCACGCCCTTGATCTTGTCGGCGCTGGCGATCACGCCGTCCAGCGAACCGTACTCGGCAATCCACTTGGCCGCCGTCTTCGGGCCCACCTTCTCGACACCCGGCACGTTGTCCACCGTGTCGCCCATCAGGGTCAGGTAATCAATGATGCGATCAGGCGGCACGCCGAACTTGGCGATCACGCCGGGGATGTCCAGCGTCTCATTGCTCATGGTGTTGATCAGGGTGACGTCCGGAGTCACCAGCTGCGCCAGGTCCTTGTCGCCGGTGGACACCACCACCGCATGGCCAGCCTCGGCCGCGACCCGGGCCAGAGTGCCGATGGCGTCGTCCGCCTCGATGCCGGGCACCTCCAGAATCGGCCAGCCCAGCAGCTGCACAACCTCGTGGATGGGGGCGATCTGTTCGCGCAGCGCATCGGGCATGGGCGCGCGCTGGGCCTTGTACTCGGGGTACCACTCGTCGCGGAAAGTCGGGCCCTTGGCATCGAAGACGCACACCGCATGCTCGGCCGCCACCTGATCGCGCAGGCGCTTCATCATGGCCACCATGCCGTGGATGGCGCCAGTGGCCACGCCCTCGGGCCCACGCAGATCGGGCATGGCGTGGTAGGCGCGGTAGAGATAGCTGGAACCGTCGACCAGCAGCAGGATGGGTTTGGTGTCGCTCATGCCAGCATTGTCGCCCGCATTGTCGTGCAGGCCGCCCGGCTCAGTCCTGCCGGTAGTCCGGGCTCAGGGCCACCGCCTCGCCAATGATCAGCAGGCCCGGTCGTGGCCCGTAGGCCGGCGCCCGCTCCAGCAGGCGGCTCAGGCGGCAGGCCAGCACCCGCTGGCCCGGCCGCGTGCCGTCCTGCACGATGGCGGCCGGCGTGTCGGGGCTCAGGCCATGGGCCATCAGCTGCCCGGCGATGCGCGGCAGGCGGGCGATGCCCATGTAGAACACCCGTGTCTGCCCTGGCCGCGCCAAGGCCGGCCAATCGAGCTGCTCGTCAAACGGCGTGCCTTCGTCGGCCAGCTGCCCGGCCAGGAACACGCAGGCGCGCGCCATGCCGCGCTGCGTCAGCGGGATGCCGGCCGCCGCCGCGCAGCCGCTGGCCGCCGTGATGCCCGGCACCACCTCGCAGTCAATGCCGGCCTCGCGCAAGGCCAGCATCTCCTCGCCACCGCGGCCGAAGACAAAGGGGTCGCCGCCCTTGAGCCGCACCACCTCCCGGCCGGCGCGCGCCTGCTCGATCAGGATGGCATGGATCTGCGCCTGGCCCACCATGTGCGCGCCCGCCGCCTTGCCCACATTGATGCGCTCGGCGCGCGCCGGCAGCAACTCCATGATCTCGGGCGAGATCAGGCGGTCATGCACCACCACTTCGGCCGCCTCGATGCGGCGCAGCGCCCTCAGGCTGAGCAGATCGGCCGCGCCCGGCCCGGCGCCGACCAGGCTCACCCGCCCCGGCTTGCTGGGGCCGCTCATGGCTCAGCCGCTTCTTCATCACTGCAGCCCGGCCCCTGATGGAAGACCAGCTCGGCCACCGGCCGGCCGTCGCGCAGATGCTCGGTGATGATGCGGTCCAGGTTCTCACCCCGGGCATTGAAGTACCAGGTGCCATCGGGCTGCACGCACATCACCGGCCCGCCCTTGCAGGCGGCAAAGCAGCTGACCCGGCTGCGCTTCACGCGCAGCTCGCCCTCGTGCAGGCCGGCGGCCTTGAACTTCTCGCCCAGGCTGTCGAACAAGGCCTGGGCCTCGCCGTCGGCCGTGCAGCGCGGGCCGGTGCAGACCAGCAGATGGCGCCGGTAGCTGGCGATCTTGGGGCGGACGATGGGCGCGACCGAAGTCGGTGGGGAGAGTTCGTCGTCATTCATGGCGTGGCAAGGGCTTTCTGGCCGGAAGGGCGTTTGAGTATGGAGGGGCGGCGTCCGCGCAGGCGCCGCCAGCCGAGCACGGCGCCCGCGGCCGTCAGCACCAGGCCGGCCAGGCTCAGGGCGATGACCCAGGCATCGCGTGCCCAGCCCAGGCCGAGCAAGGGCGGCAGGTCCCAGCGATGCAGGGCGTGGAAGAGCCAGCGGTTCCAGCGGCCGGCGGCGTCCAGGCGCAAGGCGATGCGAGCGTTGCGCGGGTCGAGGTAGACACTCACGCCGTCGGCATAGTCCAGGCGGTAGACGGGAAAGCTGCGCGGGTGGTGGCGCAGCGGGTAGTAGTACAGGTCGCCCTCGTGCAGCCACTGGCCGCCCCGCAGCGCCTGATCGGGCCGCAGGGCCCGGCCGGCGGCCTTCAGCTGCGCCTCGCTCAAGCCCTGGGGCAAGACCTGACCCTCGGGCGAGATCAACTCACTGCCGCCCTGGGCCAGGCGCGCCAGCCACCAGGTCTGCGATTGAAAGCGCAGCGCCTCCAGCTCCACCACGCCCGGCCGAGACGCGGGCAGCGCCAGGGAGGCAGCTGGCAGGCTGCTGCCCTGCCAGCGCTGGCGCTCCTGCCGCGCTGCCGCGCCATCGCCGCCGGGCCAGCCCCCCGGCCCCATGGACAGCCAGCCGCTGAACAGCCAGGCCAGCAGCACCGCGCCACCACCCAGGCCCAGCAGATGGTGCCAGCGCTGCCAGCGCTCACGGTAGGGCGAGACGCTGCCGCTGGCGTAGCGGCGCCGCAGGCGCAGGCGTTGCAGGCCCAGCATCAGGCCCAGCAGGCACATCAGCGCCGCCGCGCCGCTGCTCCAGAGAATGATCTGGCGCCAGAGTTCGCTGTACTGACGCAGCGGCGTGATGTAGATCCAGTGCGTGACCGAGCCCAGCCAGTTCCAGGCTCGCTCCCAGCGGCGCGTGTCCAGCAGCAGCTCACCGCTGGCCTGGCCGATGTAAAGCTCCAGGCCCTCGTCGTCGCGAAAGGCCGCGCGGTAGAACGGGCGCTGCGCATTGAAGCGGCTGTACACCGTCCACTGGTCGCGCTCCAGCAGCTCCAGCTCGGCCAGCTCCAGCGGGCGCCCGCTCAGGCCCTGGGCATAGGCCCGGGCCAGCTCTGCAGCCTGGGCTGCATCGAGCGGAGGCCGCGGCTGGCCGCTGAGGCCATCGACCGCCCGCCAGCGCTTGCCCGTCTGCAGCAGATAGACCGGCCGGCCCAGCTGCTGCTGCAGGCGCAGGCCGCCCGCCTCCGCTGGGGCCGAGGCGCCCACGGCCGCCCAGGCCTGGGCCGGCGACACGACAGGGGCCTGCGCCGACAGCTCGGCAAGCGCCCGCTGGCGCTCTTCGGCGCGCAGCTCGGGCCGCGCCACGAAGAGCATGACCAGGCCCGAGAGCAGCCACAGCAGCACCAGCAGGCCCAGGGCAATGCCGGCCCAGCGGTGGATCAGATGAAGACGGCGCCACATCGATTGAGCTCCGGGCGGTCAGTCGAAGCGGTAGTCCAGCACCAGATCGGCGCTGCGCGGCTTGCCCAGCATGGCCTGGCTGGCCGTGTAGGTACTGCTGGCATAGAGTCGGTCACCCAGATTGCGCAGCTGCAGGCGCAGCGCGCCCTGGCGGCTGAAGCGCCAGCCCAGCGAGGCATCGAGCACCGTGTAGCCCGGCAGGCTCTGCGTGTTGGCCGTGCTGGTGTAGCGCCGGCCGACATGGCGCAGGCCGGAGCCCAGGTCGAAGTCGCCCTGCTGGCGGCTGAGCCAGAGATTGGCCAGGCGCTTGGCCACATTGGGCGCGCGCTTGCCCGCCAGCGAGAGACCGGCGCTGTCGTACAGCTCGGTGTAGCGCGCTTGCAGCAGGCTGGCATTGGCATCGAGGCGCCAGCCCGGCGCCGGCGTCCAGGCCAGGCCCAGCTCCAGGCCGCGCGAGCGCAGTCGCCCGCCCTGCACGCTCTCGCGCGGGTTCTTGGGGTCGGGCGTCAGGATGTGGGTCTTGGCGATCTGAAACAGAGCCGCCGTCCACTCCAGCTCCGCACCCGCCTGCTTGAAGCCCACTTCGGCCTGCCGGCCCTCGGTCAGGCGCAGGGCAGCATTGGCCTTGCTCAGTGTGGCGATGGTGCCCACCGGGTCGGTGCCGCTGCTGAGCTGGCCGTAGAGGCTTTGTGCCGGGCTCAGCTGCCAGACCGTACCCAGGCGCCAGGCGGTAGGCGTGAAGCGGCCGCTCCAGGCATCGGGCTTGGGCGAGAGGATCTGGCGATCAACGACGCTGCGGTCGCGGCGCAGGCCGGCGCTGAGATGCCAGCCGCCCAGCGGCTGCCAGTCGGCCTCGGCGAACACCGCCAGCTGCTCGGTCTGCGAGCGGTTGCGCGGCAGCAGCTCGGCCGCGGCGATGTAGCGGCCGGGGTCGAAGCCATGAAGGGGCACGCTGGTCACCGTCTTGTACTCGTACAAATCATTGGCATGCTGAAAGCGCAGATCCATGCGTTCGGCGCCCAGCAACCAGTTCAGACGAGCACCCGGCCCACCCTGACCGCCCTGCCCCAGCAGCTCGGCGCGCAGCCCGTTCTGGCGCAGCTCATGCGCGATGCCCAGATAGCCCGAACGCTGCACCGTCTGCGCATCGGCGCTGAGCGCGTACTCCTCCAGGTTCTGCCAGCGCCGGTCGGCTTCGAAGCGGTAGGCCACCACGCGGGCGGCCAGGCCCTCGGCCAGCTGCCAGTCCAGGCGGGCGCGGGCGCGCTCCTGGTCCATGCGCCAGATCGCATCGCTGATGTTGTAGTTCTCGCCGCGCAGCTCGGCCCAGAGCTGGCCGTTCTTCAAGGGCGTGCCGAAGTAGGCCGTGGGACTGTCGCGGTGGATGTCCAGGCTCAGGTCCAGGCGCAGATCGGGCGTGGCCTGCCAGCGCAGCATGCTCATCAGCTTGAGGTTGCGATGCTGGCCGCGCGCGACGAAGCCATCGCCGCCCTTGGCGAGCGCATCCAGGCGCAGCCCGAGTTGCTCGCCCAAAGGCCGGCCCAGGCCCAGGCCCAGGCGGTACTCACCGTCCGTGCCTAAGCCGGCGGTGAGTTCGCTGCGCGCCTCGCGGCCCGGCGATTTGCGCACCAGATTGATCAGGCCGCCGATGGCGCCGTCACCAAACAGCACCGAGGCCGGCCCACGCAGGATCTCGATGCGCTCATAGCCAAAGCTGTCCGCCGGGCTGGATTGGGTGCCCGAGGCCGTGGCCATGCGCAGGCCGTCCTCGGCCTGGGCCACCGAATCATTGCCGCTGAAGCCGCGGCTGCTGTAGGTGCTGCCCGAGCCGGGCGAGCCCAGGGCCGCCAGGCCGGTGCTGCGCGAGACCAGCTCGGCCACGCTGGCGTCACCCCGCGCGCGCAGGCGCTCCACGTCCAGCACCTCGATGCTGGCCGCCGTTTCCAGCGGGCTCAGGCCCAGACGGGAGGCGGTGCTTTGCGGCGCTTGCAAGACACTGCGTGCCCCGCGCTGCGCCTGGCCCTGCACCTCCACACGCTGCAGAGCCTGCGGGCTCGCAGGCGCAGGCGCGCTTGCCTCCGCCGCAGCTTCAGCCCAGGCCGGCGACAGCAAGGCCAGGCTCAGGCCCTGCCACCACAAAGTCCGGCTCCACGGCCCTGGCTTCCCTCGTCCCATCCACTTCATCTTTGTTCTCTGGCTCACTTCAAATACTCACACTTCTTACTTCTGCTCCCGCAGACCCATCGTTCAGGCCGCTTCTTCAGTGGCAGCCTCGACGGGCTCGTCCTCCAGCGCCTCGCTCAGCGTGGCGCGGATGTAGTCAGGCGGCAGGCGGTGGCGCGCGGCCAGAACCTCGATGCTGTCGCCCGCCGCATGGTCGGCCTGCAGTCCTTCCAGCCAGCCCAGCAGGCCGGTGGACAGCGAGCGTCCTGGTCTCTCACCCGCGCGGGTCTCGCCGCCTTCGCTCAGGTCGTACTTGTTGGCATAGCCGCGCGGCGTGACCATCAGGCCATGCTGGATCACGGTGTTGCTGTTGCCGATCAACACCGTGCTCAACATGCCGATCTCGCACTCGCTCATGCGGTCCAGGGTCGTGAACTCGATGCGCTCGCGCCGGCGGTAGGCGCTCTTGACCACGGCCACCGGCGTATCCGGACGGCGGTGGCGCAGGAAGAGGCGCTGCGCCTCGACGATCTGGCGCGTGCGCCGGCCGCTCTTGGGGTTGTAGAGCGCCACCACAAAATCGGCCGCCGCGGCGGCGTCGAGCCGGCGCGCAATCGTCGGCCAGGGCGTCAGCAGATCGGACAGCGAGATCGAGCAGAAGTCATGCGTCAGCGGCGCCCCCACGCGCGAGGCGCAGGCATTGATGGCCGAGGCGCCGGGCACGATCTCCAGCTGCACTGGGTCATTCGGCGTCCAGCCGGCCTGGAACAGCACCTCGTAGGTGGGGCCGGCCATGCCATAGACGCCGGCATCGCCCGAGGAGATCAGCGCCACTTTCTTGCCCAGGCGGGCCTGCTCCAGCGCGCTGACGGCCCGGTCCAGCTCCTCGGTCATGCCTTTGCGCACGATCTCCTTGCCTTCCAGAAGATCGGCCACCAGCTTGATGTAGGTGACGTAACCGATCACCACATCGGCCTCAGCAATCGCCGCGCGGGCGCGCAAGGTCATGTGCTCGACGCTGCCAGGGCCGATGCCCACCAGCATGATGCGGCCGGGGCTGGGATGGTTGGGCTCGCTGGGGCTTTGTGCTTCATTCATGGCTTCATTCCTTGTGTGAGCGGGCCACCGACACGGTGGCGTGGCGCCCATCGGCGCCGCGGTGCTTGTGTTTTTCCAGCAGCAGATCGCTGACCCGGCCGCCGCCCAGCAGCAGGGCCGCGGCCTCGCTGACCGATGGCGTGCCGGTGTGGCGTCGCACCGTCTCCGAGGGGTTGGGCACCTCGACACGGGCCAGTTCGGCCGCGCTGAAGAAGTGCAGCGGCCAGCCCTGGACCGAGGCAAAGGCGAGCAGGCCGGCCTCGTCGGCCTTGAGCGCGATGCTGGCCAGGCCGCGCACCTGGGCCGAGCCGCAGCCCAGGCGCACCAGGGCCTGGGCCACCGCCTGCGCAATGGTCTCGGCCGAGGTACCGCGATCACAGCCCAGGCCCAGCACCACCGGGCCCTCGCATGGCAGGCTCAGGCTCATGCTCATGCCAGCGGTGGCCGGTACACGACCAGGCGCTCGGCCAGGCGCTGCCAGAGGATGTCCGGCACCTCAGCATGTGTGACCCAGAGCACGGCCTTGAAGCGGGCCAGGTCCACCTCGGAAAATCGATCGAAGCGCTGGATGTGCGCCGGCAGCGGCGTCGGCCGTGTCCACCAGTTCGGGCTGCCGGCCTCTTGCACAAAGGCAATCGGCTCCTGGTTGACCACATGGGCGGAGACCCGGGTGATGTTGATCTTGGGCGCCTCGACGCGCCAGCCCAGCTCGCGGCCCAGGATGTCGACGGGTATGGTCTTGCCCACGTCCGAGGCCGTGGTCAGCACCGGCGTGGCGCGCAGCAGGGCCGCGATCTGCTCGGCCATGGCATTGGCGCCGCCGACATGGCCGCTGAGCACGGGGATGACGAACTCGCCCGCATCGTCGACCACCAGCACGCCGGGGTCTTCGTCCTTGCTCTTCAGATGCGGCGCGATCAGACGCACCACCGCGCCCAGAGAAACGAAAAACACGATCTGGTCATAACGCGCAAACAGGCCGGCTATCTCGTCCTTGAAGGCGCCGCTGTAGACGCGCAACGGGTTGGCCAGGCCGGCCAGGGCGGGCGCAAACTTCTCGGCCACGCAGAGCTCGGCCTGCGGCAGCTCACGCGCCAGGGCCGCCACCTGGGCGGCGCCATGCTTGGTGATGGCGACCAGGACCACGCGCGGTGCCGCGATAAGGTTCTCAGGATTCATGTTTCGTTTTCATCTTCTTGTGGTTCCTCGTACAGCTCGGCGTCAGCCTGGCTTTCCTTCTTGCGGCAGCCGCGCTGCAGCTCGCCGCGCACCCGCCCCGGGTTGCGCACCAGCAGCAGGGACAGGTAATTGACCTTGGTCCCGCGCAGGCTGGCCACCTCGTGGACGATGCGCTCGACCGGGCTGCCGGCTTTCTCGATGAAGCGGCTGTGGGCCAGCAGGCCGCGGCGCTCCAGCAGATCGATCAAGTCGTCCAGCAGCGGCTTGACCTTCATCAGCACCAGGGTGTCGAAGTCATCCAGCATCCCTTCCACGGCGGCGATGCCGTAGGCCGCCGGCACGATGGCGATGGTGTCGTCCTGCTCGGACAGCGGCATCTGCAGCTGGGCACAGGCGGCGTTGAAGGAATTGACCCCGGCGACGATCTCGATGCGGGCCTCGGGCTCCAGCTCGCGCAGCACCCGGGCCAGATAGCCAAAGCTCGCGTAGGTGGAGGCATCGCCCTCGACCAGAAAGAGCACGTCTTGACCCTGGGCCAGCAGGGCCCGCACCGTCTCGGCCGCCTTGAGCCAGTGGCGGGCCAGCTTCTCAGCGTCATGCGTCATCGGGAACAGCAGGGACTGGTGCTGCGCGGGGGGCTGCAGGCCGGCGCGCAGGGCGATGTCCAGGGCATAGCTGTCCCTGCGCAGGCTGCGCACCGGATAGGTCCAGACGGCGTCGCGCCGCTCCAGCAAGGCCCAGCCGCGGCGCGTGATCAGCCCGGGGTCGCCGGGGCCGAGCGAGACGCCGTACAGCGTCCCTTTGGCTTGCACGGCCTCGCTCATGCCGCACTCCCGCGCTGCGCGCAGACCACCCAGACCGGGTTCTCGGCCGCCAGCCGGTGCATGTGCAGGATGGGCTTGCTGCGCGAGGCCTGCAGCTGCAGCACATCCCAGCTGGCGCCCACGGCTTTCAGCGCCGCCACCGCCGTGGCCAGGTTCTCCAGGGTCACGAAGTTCATCACCAGCCAGCCCTGGGGCTGGAGCCGGGAGAACACGCGCTCGATCAGCTCGACCAACTCGCCGCCGGAGCCGCCGATGAACACCGAGTCGGGCGCGGGCCAGGCCTCCAGGCCCTCGGGCGCGCGGCCCTGCTGGCTGCTGTGGTTGCTCAGGCCGAGGCTGCGGCGGTTGCGCTCGATGATGGCGGCGTCCTCGCTGTTCTTCTCGATGGCGTAGACATGGCCCTCGGGGCAGAGCCGCGCCGCCTCCAGGCCCACCGAGCCGGAGCCGGCGCCGATGTCCCAGACGATGCTGTTGGCGCGCAACTGCAGGCGCGCCAGCGACACCGCGCGAACCTCGCGTTTGGTCAAGAGGCCTTTCTCCGGTTGGCGTTGCTCAAAGCTCTCATCGGCCAGGCCGAAGAGCACCGGCCGCGGCCGAGGCTGCAGGCGCAGCAGCAGCATCACATGCAGGGGCGCAAAACGCAGCTCGGCCACCTCGGCCACGCTGAGCTCGGCCCGCACCCGCTCGCCCGGCTGACACAGGGACTCGGCCACGGCGATCTGAAAAGCCTCGCCCATCCCTTCGGCCAGCAGCATGCGGGCGATGCGATCGGCACTGTTCTCCGGGCTGGTCAACACGGCCACCCGCTCCTGCTGGCGCAGGGTCTGCAGCAGCGCGTACAGCCCATGCACGGCATCGGCGCCCGGCTGCCATTCGCCGGCATCGCGGCTGTGCACCGAGCAGAACTTCAGGTCCTGCCAGGGCAGGCCCAGGCGGGCGCAGGCCAGCTGGATGGTGCTCAAGTTGGGCAGCACCTCCAGCGCATCAATGCACAGGCGCGCCGCCAGATAGCTGGCGATGCCAAAGCACAGCGGGTCGCCGGTGGCCAGCACCACGCAGCGCTGGCCCTGGGCCTGGGCCTCGCGGACCCAGAGCGGCACCTGAGACAGGGCGCTGCCGATCTCGTGGCGGCGCGCGCCGGGCGCGATCTCGGCCTCGAACAGGGCCAGGGTGCGGGCCGCGCCGATCACGCAATCGGCCGCGCGCAGCTGGGCCAGGGCGGCCGCACTGAGACTGGCCGCGCCATCGTCCAGCACACCGATCACCTGGCAGCGCCGGCCGCTGAAACGCTGGCCTTCGTAGCGGGTGTCTTCGCCCAGCGGCAGGCGCGGCGCATGGGTGTGAGTTTCGGAAATCGTCATGTCTGTCATCTGGGTGTTCTTCAATCGCTGGCCGCCTCGGCCAGCTTGCGGCCCTCGAAATCGCAGACCAGCACGGTCAGGCGGAACTTGCCCGGGTAGCGGCCCGTCAGGGTCTGCACCACGCGCTCGGCCAGGGCCTGGTGGAACTCCAGCACCAGGCCCAGGGCCTCGACGCGCTCGCTGGCATAACGGGCGGTTTCGGCGTTTCGGATGTCCTCGCAGACCTCGGCCGGCACGCCGATGCCGGCGCAGAGCTCGGCCAGCAGGCCGGTGTCCACCTCGGCGCGGCCGGCGTGGGTGATGGTCTCGCCCTGGGCGATCTTGGTCAGCTTGCCCACCATGCCGCCGATCACCACATGGGCCAGTCGGGCCTTGACGGCCGCGTCCAGCGCATAGCGCAGGAAGTCGCCCATCTGCACAAAGCAGGCTTGCGGCAACTCCGGGTACTCGGCCATCACGAACTTCTCGGTGCGGCCGCCGGTGGTCAGGGCCACCATGCCGGCGCCCGTGGTTCCGGCCACCTGCACGCCCTGCACCACGCTGGCCCGGTAGGCCGCCGTCGAGTAAGGCTTGACGATGCCGGTGGTGCCCAGGATGGAGATGCCGCCGAGGATGCCCAGGCGCGCGTTGAGCGTCTTCTTGGCCATCTCCAGGCCTTGCGGCACCGAGATGCAGACCTCCAGGCCCAGCTCGTCGAGCAGGCTCTGGCCCACCTCGCGCACGTTGTCCTCGATATTGCGGCGCGGCACCGGGTTGATGGCCGGGCCGCCCACCGCCAGGCCCAGTCCCGGCATGGTCACCGTGCCGACGCCAAAGCCGCCGGCCAGCAAGACCTGACCCTGCAGCTCGGGGCGCAGGCGCACATCGGCGGTCAGATGGGCTTTGTCGGTGCAGTCGGGGTCGTCGCCGGCATCCTTGATGACCATGGCATGAGCGATACGGGCCAGTCCTTCGCCTTCGCAGCGACCGTCCTGCACGGCGAACTGAACCCGCTGGCCGTTGGGCAAGAGGCATTCCACCGTCTCGGGCACGGAGCCATGCACCAGGCCCAGAACGGCTGCCCGCGCGGCCGCGGCCGAGCAGGCGCCGGTGGTGAAGCCGGTGCGGGTGCCGCGCTTGACGGTCCTGTCCATCATGGCTGCGCCGATCCCTTGTGCTGCAGCTCGCGCGCCTCGGCCAGGCCCAGCAGGGCATGGATGGCCGCCACCACCAGGGTGGAGCCGCCCTTGCGGCCGCGGATGACGATCCAGGGCACCTCGTCCAGCTCGGCCATCAAGTCCTTGCTCTCGGCCGCCGAGACAAAACCGACCGGCATGCCCACCACCAGAGCCGGGCGCACGCCCTGCTCGCGGATCAGGCGCACCAGTTCGATCAGGGCCGTGGGCGCATTGCCGATGCCGACGATGGCCCCGTCCAACAGGCCCAGGGCCTGGGCCTTGCGCATGGCCTGCACGGCGCGCGTCGTGCCCTGCTCGGTGGCCGCCTGGATGACATCGGCATCGCCGATGAACTGATGCGTGCCCATGCCGAAATGCGCCAGGCGCGGGCGCGAGAGGCCCACGCAGATCATCTCCACATCGGCGACCACGCGGCTGGGCGCGCGCCCGGCCGTGGCCAGGATGGCGGCCAAGCCGGCCTCGACCGCCTGCGGGTGAAAGTCCGTCAGGCCATTGAAGTCGAAGTCCGCATTGGCGTGGATCATGCGGCGCACCACCGGCCACTGCAGCGCGTCATAGCCATGCGGGCCGACCTCGCGGTCGATCACCGCGAAGGAGTCATGCTCGATGGCCCGGCCGGCCGCGGTCAGCTGCTCGGTGACGGTGTTGCCCTGCGCGGGGACGTTCATGCCGGGGCATGCCCGTGGGCATGGTCGTCGTGAGGGTGATGATGGTGGTGATGGTGCTCATGACCGTGCGCGTGGCTGTGGTCATGAGCGTGGTCATGCGAATGCGCGTGGTCGTGCGCATGCGAATGGTCATGCCCATGGTCGTGATCGTGCACATGCGGCTCCGGCCCATGGTGATGGCCGCCATGGCCCAGGCTGACGGCGATCTCGCGGAACTTGCAGCCATCGCAAGGCATCAGGGCGGCCGGGGCGCCGGCGCGCAGATCGGCGGCGCGCTGCTCCAGCAGCTCGAAGATCTCGCGCTCGGCCCCGAAGTAATCGGCCAGGGCAAAACGCAGCTGCGGGTACTGCAAGCGCAGATGCTCGACCTGGCGCTGGATGCGGCTGATCAAGGTGCCGCTGAACAGGTAGTAAGGCAGCACGACGATCTGCGTCATCAGCTGCTGGCTTTGCCGCTGCACCACCCGCTCCAGGCGCGGGTGGGTGATGCCGGTGAAGGCCACATCGACCAGCTCATGGTCGCCCTCCTCCAGCAGCCAGCGCGCCATCTTGGCCACATCGCCATTGGCCTGGCGGTCCGAGGCGCCGCGGCCCAGCAGCACCACGCCGGTGTTGCGCGGGTCGGGCATGTCCAGGCTCATCATGGCCTGGCGCAGGCGGCGCTTGAGCAGGGCGAGGATGGGGTCGCAGGCGCTCAGGTGCGGGGCATAGAGGAACTGCGTGCCGGGGCAGTCCAGGCGCGCGCTGTCGATGGCCTGCGGGATGTCCATCTTCACATGCCCCGCGGCATTGAGGATCAGCGGCAGCACCAGCACGCGCTGCGCACCGGCGGCGGCGCGGCGCAGGCCTCCGTGCAGCATCACCGGCGCAAACTCGATGAAGCAGACCTCGATGCGCCAGCCCGGCTGACGCTGGCGCCATTGCTCGGCAAAGGCCTCGATCTCCTCGTTGGCGCCGGCTTCGCGCGAGCCGTGGCCCACCAGAAGAATGGTTTCGTTGGGAGTGATTGACATGAAAGTTGCGCCTCAGAGTTCGGGCTGGGCCGGCACGCTGGCACGGCGGAAGCGGTGGGTGAAGCTGGGGTCGTAGAGCTTGGACTTGGCCAGCTCGGGCCAGTGGCGCGAGCCCAGGGTCGGGCTGGCGATGACCATGGACTGGCTGACGATGCCGGCCTCGCGGCAGCGCTGCTTCACATCGGCCAGGGTGGCGCGCAGGATGCGCTCCTCGCCCGGCCAGGAGGCCTTGTGCACCACCAAGATGGGCGCGTCCTCGGCCCAGCCGGCCGCGCGCAGCTCGGCCGTGAGCTGGCCCAGCAAGGTGATGGACAGAAAGATGCACAAGGTGCAGCGGTGCGCGGCCAGGGCCGCCAGGTCCTCGCCCGCCGGCATGGGCGTGCGCCCCGCCACGCGGGTGAAGATCACCGTCTGCGTCAGCTCCGGCAGGGTGAAGGTCTCCACGGCCGCCGCGGCCGAGGCCATGGCCGAAGACACGCCCGGCACCACGCGCAGCGGCACGCCGGCCGCATCGAGCGGCTGCACCAGCTCCATCAGCGCGCCGTACAGCGCCGGGTCGCCGGTCTGCAAGCGCAGCACGGTGTCGTGGCGCGCGGCGCGCTCGATCAGCCAGACCGACATCTGGTCCAGCGTCATGCCTTTCGAATCGGCAATCTCGCAGCCCGGCGGCGCCCAGCGCGTGGCTGCCTCGTCGACCAGGGAGCCGGCAAACAGGATGGCGCCGGCGCGCTCGATCAAGCCCCGACCCTTGACCGTGATGAGGTCCGGGTCACCCGGGCCGGCGCCGACAAACCAGACCGTGCCGGGCTCGGCTCGCGCCTCGCTCATGCGCGGCCCGGCTGCGGTGCAAAGCACTGGGCCGCCAGCGGCAGGCGGCGCAGCGGGCCATCGGCACGCAGCAGCCACAGCGTGCCCAGCGTCACCAGGGGCTCCAGCAGCACGACCGGCGCGTAGGCCACGGCAAAGCGCGCCCACTCGGCCAGGCTGGTATCGCCCTGGCCCATGGCCAGCCAGAAACCCACCATGGCAATCACGCCGCCGTAGTAGGCGCTGTCCAGCTGCAGCAAGGTCTTGACCGTGACCGACCGCTCGCCGTGGACCAGGCGCCGGGCCAGGCCGTGGTGCACCGCCATCAGCGGCAGCATCAGCGACAGCGAGTTGACCGCCAGATGCACGAGATCCTGCGGCTCGAACACCAGGCCTTGCAGCAGCAGGCCCAGGGGCAGGCCCAAAAGCGTGGGCACAAAGCCAAAGCTCAGGTAGAGCGGCATGGCGCCGAGGAAATGCAGCTCCGACGGGCCCACCTTCATGTGAAAGGCCTGCATGAAGAGCGAGAAGAACAGCGCCGCCAGCAAGGTGCGCAGCAAGAGCGCCGGCTGCTTGAACAGCGGCGGCAGATGCGCCAGCACCAGCGGCGCGGCCACGGCGGCGGCCAGGGTCAGTTTGGCGGGGGCGATCAGCCCGGGTTCGATGTGCATGGTGGCAGCTCCGATGGGAGTGGAATGAAGGGGCGGTGGAACACAGCGCAGCCGAGAGCGGGCCGCGCAGGGGCAGGCCACGCGCAGGCCTCGGCCAGAGCCGGGCGCACGCGTCAGCGGAAAAAAAGATCTCGGGGGCGGGGTGAAATGCGGGGTCAGCGGCGCGGCGCCTGGCGCAAACGGCCATGCAGCAGCCTCAACCGGCCGCTGCGGCGCAAGCGCGCAAGCGAACCAGCACAACGGCAAAACGGCACTACGGCCCGACGAGCGAGAACCCGAAGCTCAGACCCGATCAGGGCCTAGGAGGGAGAGGAATCCATGGGTAGAGACACCGAAACAGCGCGATCGCCCGCTTCCCCGCAGGTTCTCGCCACATGGTGCGGCAGCCCGAGGGCTGCGGCGCACCGCTTCGTTGGCCGGTATCCGGGCTGGTGAAATCGAGTCCATCGCCTTCCCAGATGCAGACAACAACATCCAGTGGCTTGAGATGAACCCTGAGGCCGGCTTGGCACTAGGCCAGGCCGCTTCGTTCACGCACCGTTGCGGGGGCAGCTCAGTCAGGCAAGGTCCGAAGGGACGGCTTGCGTCTACTGATTCCCGTTTAACTGCAGGACTTTTGGGAGTCCCACGAGCACCAACAGGGTGCCATCCTAGCGCAAAACCCCAGGGTCCAACAAGCGCTGTGCGAACTGCGGGTTAGGCAAAAACGGCCGCGGCCGTGGGCCCGGGGCGGCGACCCTGCAAGCGCTGCGCCCAAGCCCCCGGCCCTAGAATGCAAGCATGAACTCCTCGACCTTTTGGTTTCGATCACTGCCGGCCGGCCTGGCCCTGCTGAGCGCCCTGATGAGCGCCCTGCTTTGCGCCTCGGCCCAGGCTGCCGATCCGGCGCCAGCCAAGCCCGCCCCGGCGCCTGAAGCCCCCGCGGCCGCAGCCGCCGATGGCGTGGCCGATGCGCGCGTGAGCGTCACCGTGATCGAGGATGACAGCACCCGCATCGAAGAGACCCGGGTGCGCGGCCAGACCCAGAAGGTCACGGTCCAGTCCAAGAACAGCAAGCTACCGAGCTACGAAATCATCATGGGCGATGGCAGCCGCGACCTGTCGGCCGGCCCGGGCTCCACGCGCGGCGCCGCCGGCAAGCGCGTCTGGAACGTTTTCAACTTCTGAGCGCGAGGCCCGGCCGCCTGAGCCTCACCCCTCAAGCCGCCGCCGCGCCCGCCTCGATTCCCACGCTGTAGCAAGCGATCAAGCAGTGCTGACATGGCCGTATTTACCGAAGTGACACTGGAGCAGGCGCAAGCCCTGATCAACCGCCTGGACCTGGGCCAGGTGCTGGAGCTGCGCGGCATTGGCGCCGGCATCGAGAACACCAACTATTTCCTGACCACCGAGCGCGGCGAGTTCGTGCTGACCCTGTTCGAGCGCCTGAGCTTCGAGCAGCTACCCTTCTACCTGCAGTTCATGAAGCACCTGGCCGCACGCGGCCTGGCCGTGCCCGACCCGCAGGCCGATGCCCGGGGCGAGATCCTGTTCGAGATCCAGGGCAAGCCGGCCGCCCTGGTCAACAAGCTGCGCGGTGGCCACCAGCTGGCGCCCGATCTCTTCCACTGCGAGCAGGTCGGCGCCGCCCTGGCCCGCATGCATCTGGCCGGCCAGGATTTCCCCCTGCACCAACCCAATCTGCGCGGCCTGGCCTGGTGGACCGACACCGTGCCCGTGCTGCAGCCCCATCTGGCGCCCGAGCAAGCGGCCCTGCTGCGCGAAGAGCTGGCCTACCAGCAGCAGCTGGCCGCCTCGCAGAGCTTTGCCGAGCTGCCGCGCGGGCCCATCCACGCCGATCTGTTCCGCGACAACGTGATGTTCGAGCTGCTGCCACCGCAGCCCGAGGGCGTGCAGCCCCTGCAGGGGCGCGAACGCCTGAGCGGCTTCTTCGACTTCTATTTCGCCGGCGTCGACACCTGGCTCTTCGATCTGGCCGTGTGCCTGAACGACTGGTGCATCGACCTGGCCAGCGGCCGGCTCGACGAAGCACGCGCCCAGGCCTTTGTGAAAGCGTATGAATCGGTGCGGCCGCTCAGTGGCACCGAGCATCGCCTGCTGCCCGCCCTGCTGCGCGCAGCAGCGCTGCGCTTCTGGATCTCGCGGCTCTGGGATGTGCACCTGCCGCGCCAGGCCAGCTTGCTCAAGCCGCATGACCCCAGCCATTTCGAGCGCGTGCTGCGCGAGCGCATCGCGCGCGCCTGGCATGCCCTCCCATCCACGTGAAGCGCCCAGCCGCGCCGCACCACGCCCCAACGAGTTTTTGAGAAGTCCACGGAATGAGTGACGCCAGCCGCCCCACCCCCGCCATGATGCTGCACCTGCAGACCGTGCCGGCACGCAACGGCCTGCTCTGGATACGCCATGGCTTCAAGGTCTTCCAGCGCCGCCCCCTGGCCCTGGCCAGCCTGTTCGCCACCTTTGTGTTCCTGGCCTTTGTGCTCATGATCCTGCCGGCCGTGGGCTTCATGCTGCTGCTGATGGCGGTGCCCCTGCTCTCGCTGGGCTTCATGCTGGCCACCCATCTGGTGCTGCAGGACAAGACGCCGACCGCCGCCGTGTTCCTGGCGCCGCTCAAGCTGACCACGCAGCGCCGCAACAACCAGCTGCTGCTGGGCGCCATCTACGCCCTGGCCACCGTGGGCATCAGCCTGCTGGCCGAGTGGGTGGACGGCGGCGCGATGGAGCAGTTGCAAGTCTTGCTCAGCAAGGATGCACCCAAGGCCGAGGTCGAAGCCCTGCTGTCCGACCCGGGTCTGTTCTGGGGTGCAGTCACACGCCTGGGCCTGGCCGGCCTGCTGTCCATCCCCTTCTGGCATGCGCCGGCCCTGATCCACTGGGGCGGCCAGGGCCTGATGCAAGCCCTGTTCTCCAGCACCCTGGGCGTGTGGCGCAACAAGACGGCCTTCGCCTACAACGCCCTGCTCTGGGGTGGCCTGCTGATGGGCGCCTCGGCGATCTGCAGCCTGCTGCTCGGCGCGCTCGGGCTGGGCCAGTATCTGCCCCTGGTGGCCATGCCGGTGGGCCTGCTGCTGACGACGGTGTTCTACGCCTCGCTCTACTTCACCTTCATCGACTGCTTCATGTTCGGTGCACCCAAGGATTTGCCCGCCGCCCAAGGCGAGTGAACCCGGCCCTGCCGCAGCGGGGCCCCTGGCGCCCTCCCCGGTTGGCGACAACCCTAGGTGCGCGAGAGGCACGAAATGTTAACGTTCACCTCAAATAACACGCCAGCCACCACAGGGCCGGCCCACACCGAGGAGACGTCGACATGATGAAGATGAAGATGGTGGCGAGGATGAAGCAGGCCCGGCCTGCGGGCGCCCGGCTCTGGCGCCCCGCCCTGCTGGCCCTGGCCAGCAGCCTGGCCTTGCACAGCGCCCAGGCCCAGACCGAGAGCGACTACGCCCAGCTGCGCAGCCGCTGGCTGCAGCAGCTGACCGGCAGCCCCAGCACCCTGCCCGAGCGCCAGGCCGCCCTGGCCGAGCTGGCCGACAAGGCCGAGCTGCACTGGCAGTCCATCAATCTGACGAGCAGCACGCCGGGCCTGTGGCCCGATCTGCAAAGCAGCAGCGATGCCTCGGTGCTGACCAGCCACTACGCCCGCCTCTTGCTGATGGCGCGCGCCCAGGCCACGCCGGGCTCGCGCCTGTTCGGCAACCCCGCACTGGCCAGCGCCGTGATCGAGGGCCTGGCCTGGATGCACGCCAACCGCTACCGCCCGGGCCTCAGCCGCTACGGCAACTGGTGGGACTGGGAGATCGGCGCGCCGCAGGCCTTGAGCAGCATCCTGACCTTGATGCATGGCGCACTCAGCGCCGAGGCGCGCAGCCGCTACCTCGCCACGATTGATTTCTACGTGCCCGACGCCACCCACCGCGGCAACCAGCCCAGCCTCGAGGAAACCGGCGCCAACCGCCTGGACAAGGCCTTGATCGTCGGCGTGCGTGGCGCGCTCGGTGGCTCGGACGAGCGCCTGCGCCACGCACGCGATGCCATCAGCCAGACCCTGCCCGATGTCTCCCTGGGCGATGGCTTCTACGCCGACGGCTCCTTCATCCAGCACAACTATGTGGCCTACACCGGCAGCTATGGCCTGGTGATGCTGGACAGCCTCTCGCGCCTGCTGCTGCTCTTGAACGGCAGCCTCTGGGCACCGGACGACCCGGAGCTCAGCCATGTCTACGACTGGACCGAGCGCGCCTTCCGCCCCCTGGTGCGCGACGGCGCCATGGCCGATTCGGTGCGCGGCCGCGCCATCGCCCGGCGCAGCGCCAGCAACCATTCGGCCGGTCGCAGCCTGATGGGCTCGCTGCTGCGCCTGGCCGAGGGCGCGCCCGCGGCCCAGGCGCATCCGCTCAAGGAAATGGTCAAGGGCTGGCTGCAGCGCAACCGCTACCTCGGCCCAACTTGCTTCACCGGCCAGACCCTGGCGCCCGACAGCGCCTGCGCCAAGTTCAGCCTGCATGAAATCAGCCTGCTGCAAGGCCTGCAAGCCAACACCAGCCTCAGCCCCGCACCCGAGCGGCCAGGCGCCCAGGTCTTCGCGGCCATGGACCGCGCCGTGCTGCGCCATGCCGATTTCAGTTTTGATGTCAGCCTGTTCTCCAACCGCATCAGCGCCTACGAATCGGGCAATGGCGAGAACCTGCGGCCCTGGTGGACCGGCATGGGCATGAGCAGCCTGCACAACGCCGACCAGCAAGCCTTTGATGGCGACTACTGGGCCACGGTCGACCTGCTCCGCCTGCCCGGCACCACCACCGACCGCAGCAGCGCCGCCCTCAAGAACTGGGCCTTGATCAAGAACACCAGCAACTGGGTCGGCGGCGCCCAGCTCGAAGGCCGCTACGCCATCGCCACGCTGGACTTCGGTGCGCTCAACGTGACCGGCAGCTCGCTCAAGGGCAAGAAGGCCTGGTTCCTGTTCGGCGACAAGATCATCGCCCTGGGTGCGGCCATCAGCAGCGGCAACAGCCTGGCCGTGGAGACCGTGGTCGAGAACCGCAAGCTCAATGCGAGCGGCAGCAACACCCTGACCGTGGGCGGCCAGACCCAACCCAGCATGCCGGGCTGGAGTGCCAGCCTCAGCAACACCGCCTGGGTCCATCTGGCCGGCAGCCAGGCGGGCGCGGACATCGGCTACGTCTTCCCGGACCGGCCCACCGTGCAAGCCCTGCGCGAGCAGCGCAGCGGCAGCTGGAAGGCCATCAAGTCCCAGGAGCTGGACGACACGGTCAGCGCCCATTACCTGAGCCTGGCCATCCCGCACGGCCTCAAGCCCACGGCCGCCAGCTACAGCTATGTCATCCTGCCCGGCCGCAGCGCCGCGCAGACCGCCGCCTATGCCGCTCAGCCCGCGCTCAAGATCCTGGCGCGCAGCACCGACATGCTGGCCGTACAAGACAGCAGCCTCGGCCTGGTCGGCGCGAACTTCCTGACCAATGGCAGCAAAACGCTGAATCTCGACGGCAAACCCCTGCTGAGCAGCAGCGCCAAGGCCTCGGTGCTGATGCGCGAGAGCGGCGATGAGCTGGCCCTGAGCGTGGCCGACCCCACCCAGGTCAACACCGGCAGCATCACCGTGGAGATCCAACGTGCCGCCAGCGCCGTGCTGGCCAGCAGCCCCGGCATCACCGTGCTGCGCCTGGCGCCCACGGTGCAGCTGCAGGTCAATGTGGCGCAGGCAGCCGGGCGCTCGTTTGAGGCGCGCTTCCGTCTGCAGCGCTGATCCGCGCCCTCAGCCCGCCGCAGGCGGGTTCAGCTCTTGAGCAGAACCCGCCTGCGCCAGGATCTGGCGCCAGCGGTAAAAGGTCGTGTCGGAAAAGCGCCCATGCCGGCAGGCCTGGGTGACGCTCATGCCCGCCGCCACCTGCTGCACATAAAAGCGCATCACGGCTTCAGGCAGGGGCAGGCTGGGCCGGCCGCGTGCGGGCGTGACGAACAACTCGTCCATCACCACAGCTCCGCCAGCGTCGGCGCCATGTCCACCACCTCGCCCGCCTGCGGCAGGCGGGCGCAGAAGTCGGCGCTCAAGGCCTGGCCGGCCTCGGGCTGCAGCTCCAGCACGGTCAGCGTGTTGCGGCCTTGGCGCAGCAGCGGCCAGGGTAGATAGAGCGCCAGCTGCGGCCCGCAAACCCAATGCCGGCCGAGGTTGAAGCCGTTGATCCAGACCTGACCCTTGTGGCCGACGTTCAGGCGCACAAAGCAGTCACCCGGCTCGCCCACCTCAAAGTCGGCGCTGAAGAACTGCGGCAGGCCGCTCTGCACCGAGCCGGCCTCGCGCACCTGCGCGGCGCCCGCCGGCAGCTCGGCCAAGGGCAAGGCAAAGTGCTCCCAGCGCTGCAGCACATTGATGCCCAGGCGCACCCAGCCCAGCAGGCCCTTGCGGTCCTGCAGCTGCGGGCCGTAGTTGACCCGGCCCTGGTTCTCGACCAGCAGCTCCAGCGTGGCCTCGCCGCCGGGCCAATCCAGCGCCAGGCTCAAGGGACCATTGCGCTCCAGCAGGCCCACCGGCCGGCCGTCCACAAACACCTGGGCGCGGTCATGCACGGCCTGCACCGACAGCGTCACCGGGCCTTTCGGGTGGCGCACCCGGCAGCGGTAGAGCGTGAAGCCGTAGTCCTGCCCCAGCTGCTCCATGCTGCGTGGGCACACGTCAACACGCGTGGGCGCCAGGCCTTGCAAGGCCTCGAACCAGGGCTGGCACGGCGCCAGGGCCAGGCCTTGCAGATCGAAGCGTGGCGCCTCGGGCGGCAGCGGCGGCAACTCGGGCGCCGGCAGGCCGCGCGCCTGCGCTTGCGCGCGCAGATGGGCCAGGATCACCGCCTTCATGGCGATGAATTTGGGCGTCACGCTGCCGTCCTCCGCCAAGGGCGCGTCGTAGTCGTAGCTGTTGACCGTG
Organism: Burkholderiales bacterium PBB2; assembly: GCA_002255955.1. GTDB lineage: Bacteria > Pseudomonadota > Gammaproteobacteria > Burkholderiales > Burkholderiaceae_C > Paucibacter_A. The sequence goes on from NKIM01000010.1 coordinate 36,216, forward strand.
GGCTGGTAGGCCCCGGTCTTGAGATCGGTGTTGGCCCCGTTCATGAAGCCGAAGCTGGTGCCGCCGTGCACCATGAAGATGTTGACCGAAGCGCCCGCCTCCAGGATCTGGCCCAGGCAGCGGGCGGCGTCCTCGCCGTCGCGGGTGTGGTGGGGCTCGCCCCAGTGGTCGAACCAGCCGTTCCAGAACTCCATGCACATCAGCGGGCCGCGGGGCTGGTGCTCGCGCAGCTTGGCCAGCTCCGAGGGCACGCGCGAGCCGAAATTGCCGGTCTTGAGCAGATGCGGCAAGCTGCCGTGGGTCAGCATGTGGTCGGTCGGGCCGTCCGAGGTGAAGAGCAGCACGCGCACGCCGTGGCGGCGCAGGCTGGCCTCGGTCCAGGCCAGGTAGTCCTGGTCGCTGCCGTAGCTGCCGTATTCGTTCTCCACCTGCATCGCGAGGATGGGGCCGCCTTCGGTGATCTGCAGCGGCGCCAAATGCGGCAGCAGCGCGGCAAAGAAACGGTCCACCGCCGCCAGATAGGGCGGGTGGCTGCAGCGCAAGGCCATGTCACTGTCCGCCAGCAGCCAGGCCGGCAGGCCGCCGAACTCCCACTCCGCGCAGATGTAAGGCCCGGGCCGCACGATCACCCACAGGCCCAGGCGCTGGGCCAGCTGCACAAAAGCCACCAGGTCCAGCCGACCCTCGAAGCAGAACTCGCCCGGCCGCGGCTCGTGCAGGTTCCAGGCCACGTAGGTCTCCACCGTGTTCAGGCCCAGGGCCTTGAGCTTGAGCAGGCGGTCTTCCCACTGCTCGGGCAGCACACGGAAGTAATGCAGCGCGCCGGACAGCAGCTGCACGGGCTGGCCGTTCAGCACGAAGTCATCGCCGCACACGGCAAAGGTCGAGGGGGAATGGGATTCGCTGGGGGACTGCATGGCATGAACGCAGCGCTGATCGATCGAACGAAAGAACGATCACACGCTGGAAAAGGAAAGGAACAAGCAAAGACAAAAAAGGCGCCGCAGCCGGCCTGATGCACCGACGGCAGCGCCCGCACCCACCATCAATACTTCAGGCGCAAACCGACATAGAACTGGCGGCCGCTGCTGTACAGCGCCGTGGTCGCATCAAAAGGCACGGTGGCATTGGCCGCGTTGTAGAAGCGGGTCACCGGCTTGTTGAGGTTCAGGCCTTCAAAGGTCAGGGTCACCGTGTCGTTGAGCTTGTAGTTGGCCGACGCAGCCAGCGTGCCCGAAGCCGCTAGATAGTTCTGCGACAGGCCGTACAAGCCCACGCGCGAGGCGCTGCGGTGCGCATACGCCAGGCGGGCGCTGAAGGTCTCGTCCTCGTAGTAGGCGCCCAGGTTGTAGCTGTTCTTGGACGCACCCAGCATCGCGTTGCCGTTGGCTTCCTTGGCATTGGCGTAGGTGTAGTTGGCCGAGACACCGAAGCCGCCCCAGACCGGCTGCTCATAGCCCAGCTCCAGGCCGCGCGAACGGCCGGTGGTGGCTGCCGGCGAGCTGACCAGGGTGGGCACCACGGCCGGGCCGCCCAGGGCCACCGGGATGGCCGTGTTCAGCTGCTGCTGCATGGAGCTGCCCGCGCCGATCAGCGAGTCGAAGTCCATCACGAACACCTGCGCCGACAGCACCGAGCGGCGCGCGAAGTACCACTCCAGGCCGAGGTTGTAGTTCTTGGCCACCACGGGCTTCAGCTCGGCGTTGCCACCGGCCGCGGTGGACGGCGGGTTGTTGGCCGGGTTGTAGGCAAAGGCGCTGAGCGTCGAGCCCAGAGCGCTGTAGTCCGGCCGGGCCATCACCTTGGCCGCGGCCACGCGCAGCAGCAGCTTGTCGCTCAGGTCATAGCTCAGGCTGGCGCTGGGCAGGGCCTGGGTGTCGGTGCTTTCGGTGCTCTTGATGTAGAAGTTGCCGAAGCGCGAGCCGGTCACCAGGCTGGCGCCCTCGGGCACAAAGCCCTTGCATGCCTCGGCCTGAGCCGGGCTGCCGTAGGTCAGGCCATTGCTGGCGGTGACGGCGCCGCAGGGCACGCCGGTGTTGGTGGTGACCTGCGTGCGGGTGCGCACCAGGCGCAGGCCGAACTCGGCGCGCCAGTCCTCACGCGCCAGCTTGGCCAGGCCGTAGGCCGCGCTGACGTTTTCCTTCACCGTGAACACGCCGGACACCGGGCGGTTGAACACCGGGTCGGCCGAGAAGTTGGCGTCCGACCAGGCCACCACCGCCGCCGGGTCGATCAGGGGCACGCCCAAGCCGCCGGGGTTGCCGCCCAGACCGTTGCCAAAGTTGCCGGGGAAGCTGGCGCCGCCCCAGACCGGCAGGCTGGTCAGTGCGACCTGGCCGTTCTTGGTGGCGTTCATCGGCGCGGCGCCCTTGACCGGGCGGCTGCCTTCGCGCTCATGCTCGGCAAATCGAGCGCCGAACTTGAGGGCCGAGATCAGGCTGCTCTCGGCGAAGCGGTACTCGCCGTCGATCTGCCCGTAGTTCTCGCGGTCCTTGCTGCGCTGCTGGCTGAAGCTGTTGTCGGCGCCGGAGTTGCCGGGCAGATAGCTCAGCTTGCTGCCGTCAAAGCCATTGGGCAGGCTCACTTGCACCGGCTTGTCCATGCCCTGGAAGCTGTAGGCCGTGGCCGTGTTGGGCATGAAGGCGTAGTTCCAGTACAGGAAGGTGTCGCCCTGCGCGCGGGTGTGGCCGACCTGGCCCTTGAAGCTCAGCACGTCGCTGGCGCGGTAGTTGAAGTCGGCGTTCAGGTACTGGGTCTTGGAGGCCGCCAGCGGGTTGGCCTGCGTCTCCAGCTGGGCGCCCATGGCATTGCCGGTGTTGTTGAAGCGCGCGGCGTTGATGCGCTCGCCGTCCAGGCTCACTTCGCTGGGCACCACGCCGCCGCTGGCCGCCACCGAGTTGCCGGGGCGCACAAAGAAGCGGGTGTTGGTATAGCTGGCCTTGAGCTCGCTGTGGAAAGCGTCAAGGTTGACCGTCAGGTCCGGCGAGACCTTGAACTCGGCGCCCAGCACCGCGCCCTGGCGCTGGCGCTTTTGCTCGAACAGGCTGTTGATCAGGCCGCTGATGTAGAGCTTGTTGCCCAGCTGGCCGCCATTGGCCTGGCCGGCCGGCGTGGTGGGCGAGAGGCGAGCCCAGGTGATCTCGGACTGGCCGTCGCGGCGGATGTGGCGGGTCTGGTCAAACACCTGCAGCATCACACCCGTGTCGTTGGTCTCGTTCTTCCAGTTGAACAAGGCATTGAACTGCGGGTCGGTCTTGCCGGCCTGGTCGGCGTACACGCCTTGCAAGCCGATCTCGGCCGAGAAGCGCTTTTTGAACTCCAGCGGGCGGCGGGTGATGATGTCCACCGAGCCGGCCACGCCGCCCTCGAGCTGGTCGGCCGAGGCGCTCTTGCGCACCACCACCTGGCTGACGATTTCCGAAGGCAGCAGCAGGAAGCTGACGCTGCGCGCCGCGCCCGAGCTGTTGGAGCCGGTGCCGCCGGCGATCTGGTCGCCCGGGTCCCAATCGGCCGAAGCGACGCTGTGGCCGTTGATGGTGGTCAGCGACAGGCTGGGGTTGGTGCCGCGCATGCTGACCCGGTCGTTCTCGTCATAGCCGCCCTGCCCGCCGCTGCCGGCGGTGGTGGTCACACCCGGCAGCTTTTGCAGCGCATCGGCCACGTTCTTGTCCGGCATCTTGCCGATGTCTTCGGCGCTGACCACCTCGGTCACGCCATCGGCAAAGCGCTTGGCGTTGAGCGACTTTTCCTTGGAAGCGCGGATGCCGCTGATTACCACCGTGTCCAGCTGGTTCTGCACCGGTGCCTTGGCTTCGGGCGTGGCGGCCGAGGCATTGCTTTGCGCCGCAGCGCTGCCGGCGGCCAGGGCCAGAAAGCTGGCGGCGGCGATGGCCACGGCGTGCGGCACGGTCGGGAAAGCCGAAGCGGAACGAGGGGCAAACAAAGTCTGAGTCGAGGGTCGCATGGTCGTGTCTCCAGTGTAGGTATTGATCTGATCTGCGCAGCGAGTCGGGTGGGGCGGACGGGGGAAAGGTCAGGGAAGCGAGAGAGAAGGCATCGAGAAGAAAAAGAAGAATTGGCAAGCAGGGGCGCTGCGCAGCCCAGGTCAAACAGGGGTCGGGGTCGGGGTTGGGCTTGGGGTCAGGGTCGAAATCGGGTTTGAGTTCAAAGCCGCCGGCGGGTGCCAGAACGGCGTCCAGCCACGGGCGCGGCGGGCCAGGGCTTCGAGGAAGAAGAAGTCGCCCCACAGGCTGGCCTCGTCCACACCCAAGCCATCGGGCTTGCTGTAGACGCCGTGGCGCAGCAAGGCGTTGCCGGGCGCGTCCCAGCCGGCGCAGTGGCGCAGCAGGCCGTCGAGGATGCGGTCGGCCGCCTGGCGGTAGGCTTGGGCGCGCTCAGCCTCGGCCGCGGGCAGCTGCTCGGCAATGTCCATCAAGCCGCAGGCCGCAATCGCGCTGGCCGAGCTGTCCCAGGGCTCGCCCGCATCGGGCGGGAAGCTCATGTCCCAGCAGGCAATGCCATGCTCGGGCAGCAGGGCCAGGAAGTGGTCGGCCAGCTGGCAGGCCGTTTGCAAAAAGCCCTGCTCCGGCACCCAGCGGTGGTTGAGCGCAAAGCCATACAAGCCCCAGGCCTGGCCACGCGCCCAGCAGGATTGGTCCGAAGCGCCTTGGGCCGTGGTGCCATGCCGAGGCGCGCCGGTCTCGGGGTCGAAGTGGAAGGTGTGGAAGCTGCTGTGGTCGGGCCGCACCAGGTATTCACGCGAGCGCTGGGCGTGGCTGATGGCGGCTTCGCGCATCTCGGCCGCGCCGCCCTGGCCCGCGGCCCAGTGCAGCAGGGGCAGGTTGAGCAGGCAGTCGATGATGATGCGGCCGCGCTGGGCCGGGTCTTCCAGCCGGCCCCAGGCCTGCACCACGCCGGCGCGCGGCAGGTAGCGCGTCATCAGCAAGGCCGCCGCTTGCAAGGCCGTGGCGTGCGCCAGCGGCTGTGGCCCCTGGCGCAGCGCCGCCACGCAGGAGGGCATGAAGAGAAAACCCAGGTCGTGGTGGTCCACCACAAAGCGCCGCGCCAGTCTGCGCGAGTAACCGTCCAGCTGGGCGGCTGCCGCCGTGCCAAAGCAGGCCTCGCCGCTAAGCTCGTGTGCCATCCAGAGCAGGCCGGTCCAGAAGCCCGCCGTCCAGCTGCTGTTGACGCCGTCCGGCTCCTCGGGCCAGACGGCGGGCGCGAAGTAATTGCCCCTGCTGGTGTCACCCGGGAAATGCGGGCCCAGCTGCTGCAGGCAGCGGCCCAGCTGGGCGCAAGCGGCGGCAATTGCCTGCTCGGCGCGCACCACCATGGAGGGCTGCGCCGTACACGCTGGGTTGGCCGCGCCGGCCTCGGGGTGTTCAACAAGAGAAACAGTGGTCGTCATGTCTCGATCAGGCATGGGGCGCCGCAGCGCAGCGGCTGCGGGCGGGTTGGATGGGGGTTCGGGGGCGTTTGCGGCCGGTGCTCAGCGGGCCATCCAGCCGCCATCGACGACCAAGAGCTGACCGTGGACATAGGCAGACGCGGGCGAGGCCAGGAACACCGCCGCGCCCACCAGGTCCTGCGCCTGGCCCCAGCGGCCGGCCGGGATGCGCTCCATCACCTGGCGGCTGCGCTCGGGGTCGGCGCGCAGCGGCGCGGTGTTTGCGGTCTCGATATAGCCGGGGGCAATCGCGTTGACGCCCACGCCCTGACCGGCCCACTCATTGGCCAGGGCGCGGGTCAGGCCCAGCAGCGCATGCTTGGCTGCGGCATAAGCGGGCACGCGGATGCCGCCCTGCAGGCTCAGCAGCGAAGCGATGTTGATGATGCGGCCGCTGCCCTGCTCCAGCATCTGGCGGCCGGCGCCTTGGCACAGGCGCCAGGCGGCGTCGAGGTTCAGGTCCATCACGGCGTCCCAGTCTTCGTCGCGCACCTCGGCGGCCGGCGCGCGGCGGATGATGCCGGCGTTGTTCACCAGCACATCGATGCGCCCGTAGTGCTTCAAGGTTTGGGCCAGCACCTCGGCCGGCGCCTCGGGCCGGGCCAGGTCAGTGGCGATCACCAGGCATTGGCGGCCCAGGGCGCGCACCGCCGCCTCGGTGTCCTCGCTGCTCTGGCTGTGGCGGGTGATGGCCACATCGGCGCCTGCTTGCGCCAAGCCGATGGCCAGGGCCTGGCCGATGCCGCTGGCGCCCGCCGTGACCAGGGCCACGCGGCCCTGCAGGGAGAACAGGGATTGAAGTTGGGATGGGGTGTTGGTGCTCATATGGCTCGTCTCACTCACTCAGCACATGCCCACCAGCTTCTGCGTCCAGGCCAGCTCGGGCTGCAAAGCCACGCCCTGGCGGCGGCCGTCACCGGCCAGGAACCACAGGTAATAGCTCTTTGCGCCCGGCGCGGCGGCATAGGTGTGGTAGCCGTAGGGAATCGACAGCAGGCTGTCGTCGCGCACCGTGTGGGTGTGGTCGAAACCGTGCTCGGGGCTGAAGTGGCGCGCCAGACCAAAGCCTTCGGGCGAGGCCACGCGGAAGTAATACATCTCCTCGTGGAAGACCTCGCCGCCCTTTCCATCCTCCCGCTCATGCTTGTGCGGCGGGAAGGTGCTCCAGTTGCCCGAGGGCGTGATGGTCTCGCCCACGATCAGGCTGCTGGCCGGGCGGCCATCGGGCTGGGTCAAGATCTCGCGGAAATGCCGCGTGTAGTTCAGCGTGCCCCAGGTGCCGGTGCGCACCGCCTCGGGCCGCACCTCGTAGGCCTCGGTGTCCAGGCTGGACGGCGCGCTCACCAGCGCCGCCTCGAAGCGGCTGCCGGCCGTCACCGTGAAGCGGCTGCCGCGCGGCAGGTACACGCTGTGCGGGTTGCCCACAAACACATTGGCCCGGCCGCCCACATTCGCAAAGCGCGGGCCGCCCGCGACTTCCACCGCCTCGGCCGTGCCCGAGAGCACCACCAGCATCTGCTCGCGGTCCCCCGCCACCTGGCCGCTGTGCGCCTGGCCCGGCAGCAGCACCAGTTTCTCGAAACCCAGCAGCCGGCAGCTCGCGCCCTGCAGCACATGGTGGCCCGGAGCGGTGGGAATGGCGTGGAAGTGTGTGTCGCTCATGTTTATTTATGTTCAATGTGTGATAACGATAACATGTTAAACACAAGCGGGGGCTAGGGCAAGCCCTGAGGTGGGATCAGGATGGAGTTAGCGGTGTGACGTTGCGCACGAGGTAGGCGGAATTGCGACTACGCGGCTGCTTGGATGCGGAGCTTGCAGCCATGCGCACTTGACGCTTGCGGGGCAGCTTCGTGCCGAGGGCAGCCGTTCGAGGGCCCGCCATAAACGTCGTCGCAGAGCAGATCGAGCCTTCAGATTAAAGGCCTGCCCCTCGCGCGCGTGCGGCCAAAAGGCAGCAAGTCAGAACTCAGGGTCGCGCTTTTCTAGCCTATGCCGTGAGACCTTGTGCGTGGTGGAGCGGAAGCTGACCCAGTCAATGTCACATACCGTGACAGATACAGGGTCAACGCGGAGTGCTGTGTCGCGGCAGTCAGGATTGCGTGAGTTGTAGCTCAGGCCCGGGCCGAACCAATCGTAATGATCCTCCGCATCGGATTGCACCGGCACTGCAGGCACGCGCTCGCTCACTGAGTAGTCACGCTCCCAACCATCCTCTGTATCAAAGCCGCTGCGCACGTCAAATTCAGTGCCCTCGGGAAACGTCAGCATTTCAACGCGCGCGGCCTTGTGGAACAGGACGACGTTGCGCCCGCCCTTCACCTGTACGGAACGGAAAACAATGCCATCGAGTTGGGGTTCGTTCTGAGTCGCGAGAAAGTCGGCGACTGCCTGCGTTGGCAAATAGTCAAATGCCTCATCGTCAGGCATAACCGGGCGTGTCATTTTTTCTCCGAGAGAGCGAAGGAAGGCTACACGCTCAAGCCTGTCCTTGAGTGTCGGGTCGAAGGTGCTCCCACCGTCCCAGACATCCTCCAACGCCGTAAGGTCAAGAAGGCGTAGGGACCGCGTAATGTCGAACCTTGCAATTACGACCCTGCTGCCCACTGGTGGACGTACTTCTGCGATCGCCGCGCGCGCGGCAGTCGCGCCGTAGAAAACCGCAATGCCGCGCGCATTCATCCTGCCACCGCTGGCGAGCCGGGAAGGAGGGGGTCCAAGATGTAGATCCGGTCGACACAACGCCTCTTCGAGTTTGTTGTCAGACTGAAAAACACGCGCCCTGTACAGATGATTGAGCCCGCGCTTCGGCCCAGCTTGAACCACGAGTGGGCGGCCCTTCCTGGTCTTCAGCTTATCAATGCTGCCAAACACGGTAGCGAGGTGCAAAGTGGCGCTGCGGCTGAAGAACCGCGCTTCAGTCTTTAGCGATTGCTCGAACGAACGCCACTCTTCTTGCCAAGCAAATGAGCTTGCTCCCTTCTCTTCGTAATGGGCATCAGAAGAAAACTCAGTCTCCTCGCCCATCATGGACGAGTCGAAGTCACCATACCGGTCATCGAGGATTGACTGAACGTCCTCGGCGGCCTGACGCGGAATGCCAGCGGCACTTTCTATCGCATCAATCACCGGATCCCCGTCGCGCACCCAGTCGTACGTGGACTCCCTATCAGACATCATGGTTTGCTGCCACGAATCGGGCTGATCTGACGTTCGGGTGTAGTGGCTTGAAAAAGCTGTTTCGACGAGGTCAGCAAGTTCCGCAACCGTAATGGCCTTCTCAGTCGATTCGCAGTACGCACAATTTGCAACTGCGCCATCGCGTTCGATCCGGTCGGCGAGGTAAGCCTCTCCAACGCACTCGAAACAAATGTGCTTAGCTCTGAGTTCGTCAATTTCATCGCTGTGCACCTTCCCTGCCCTCCATCACTTTCGTCCTATTGAATGACAAGTATGCCCGCGACCTACATCACTAGTTGCTCAAGGCGCCGCCAATCGATTGGTCTTCAGGCTGGTGAATAGCGCAGCTAGCCCCATGACTGATGACCCTCGCGCGGTCTTATTCGCGAAATCAGAGAATCCGCGCGTGGTTCTTAGCAAAGTGGACTCGGCGCATGCGATCGATTCGTCGCTGGCCGGAAGTCGAGATGCTCGTGTCGTCGTATGTATAGTCGCGATCCACTGAAAGTTGGCGATGGCCGAGGGAGCGTGCCGCGTGAACGGCACGGGAGTTGTGGGTTGAAATCTTGAGAACGCAGGGGTTTGATTCAGAGGTACAGCTGGTGCAGGCCATCATTGCCTGCACTAGGCGTGCCCGTCGCCGGGACTACAGGGCCGAGTTGGAGGTCGACGCTGGGGTCGGAATTGCCGATCTGGTCTTGACCAAGCGGGCGCCACGCAGTACGGAAGGCCTGTACTCGCTCGGTAGTGTGTCGCCAAGACTCGCTGTTCTCCTGAGCCGAGAACTCGGTGGCTCCATCAAAACTCGACAGGCGCTTGCCGCTAGCCTCGGCACCTCGGAGAGCGCAGCTCAACGTGTTATCGCGACACTGTCAGCAGCAGGGGTTGCCGCGCAGACTCGCGACTCATTGAAACTCAACACCGTCAAAAACCTCCCTTTCGAGCGCCTCATCGCAGTGGAAGCCAAGATCAGTGATTGGCAGCGAGTGCTGGTGCAGGCCTATCGAAACCTTCAGTTCGCAGATGAGTCCTGGGTGGTGCTCGACCATGCATACATCCGCCCCGCGATTTCCCAAATGGAACGATTCCAAATTGCTGGCGTGGGTCTGGCTTCAATAGATCGAAACAGGGGGTTATTCATCCACCTTGGTGCAACCGCGCGAGGCCCCGTGAGCCTAGGAAAGCGATGGCAAGCTCAGGCGGTGCTGGCTTCTCGGGTCCTAACAAGGCGGATCGTTTCAAACGCTACTTAGTGCGTTCTGCCATTCGACCAGGTGGCCGCCCTGGCCATGCTTTTCCAGCCCGATCCCTCGATAGTTCAACTCGCGATACGCACCCATAGCGGCGGAAATCTTCGATAGCAGAAGCTTGCGACGCTCCCTAGCCTTAAGAGGGCGGAGTTCGTTGATGTGGTTCTGCATGTTCCGGAAATAGTGCCTGTATAGCGGCGACTGGTTGAACGTAGGTTCAACCTCGCGCCCCAACGCTTCTTCTGCCCATTCAGTGGGTTCGTAGACCTGCCTCCAAACATCTGGCGCATCACTCCGAATTCGCTTTGCATCTTCAAACTGAACCCAGTTAAACAGCCCCGGCAGGTAGATGCGCGCTTTTGGGCCACGACGTTCACCCTCAGACTCGAGGAACTTGTCGACAGAGAAGATGCGAGTGTTCTCAAACGCACCCATCGTGATGGTGAGGTCGCCCGCCAAGGCGTAGAGCAGGCCTTCCGTGTTTGTGTATCCCAGGGTGACAGCTAGGCCAGTATTCATGATGTCCGAGCAGAAGGTCATGCAGTCCGCCAGAAACCCGGCATCCGCAACTTGCTTGGTACTACGCTCGTGCTCATACATGATGTAAACCTCGTCGACTTGAGGGAACGAGGTGATCCAATTCAGCACCTGCTCCCGCCATTCAGGGTCCTGGATCATCGGAGCAGTCAGGGCAACCGATAGGCACAACGGCCGACTGCCTGCCTGCTCCATGAAGGCGTCGACGGTGAACTGGTTCTGTTGCTTGAAATAGCTGGGATACATCTGGTTGATGTACCTGGTAGGCACAACGACCTTCCTGAAGCCTTGTTCGACTTGGAAGTCGATACAGGACTGAGCCACGTCAGAAACATGTGTAACGAAGGTAGATGTCTGGAAGCCTCCATCAACCTGCTCTGGAAAGAATGGGTAGCTCAACAGCTTTGTCTTGCGCGAGTTCGGCAGATAAAACTGCGGATCAAATATGGAAGCTGCCCTCGTCTCCGCAGGCAGCTTCTCGACAGTCGCCATAGCCTGATGGAGCGGGCTAAGGATAAGGCCATCACCGCAACCATCGATTTCGAACGATTCGACGTTCCATTTGCTGTTGTGGCCAACCTGATGAAGCAGTCCAAGCGCCATGTGCGTGTTCCTAGTCCTAGTTCTGTTGCAGTGCTTGCAGTTCTTCCATGAAGATTGCTGGGGTGCGGTGCCGCTGCCATGGCACCTTCATCATCGCCTTCGCGACGAAGTCAGAAAACCCTTGAGTTGAGCCAGCCACGTCCGCAAGTGGGGGCGGGTGCACTGAGGCAGCCGCGATCATGATTTCATGCATGGCCATATTGGCGCGGGGCACAAATGGGTGGACGCCAGATTGCAGGCAATACATCAGAACGCCAATAGAGAAGAAATCAGTTTTGAAGCTGACGGCATTCTTTTCATTGTTCATCTGTTCCGGCGCACCATAGCCAGGTGTAAATGGCCCTGGTCCTGGTCCATCATGGGTAACACCTACTGCGCCAGTTTCCCTGACGATTCCGAGGTCGATGACGACAACTTCACCCGTCGGACGAATGAGCAGGTTCGCAGGTTTGATGTCTCTATGAACGAACTTACGGTGGTGGCCCCATAAGGGCAGCAGAGCGTTGGAAATGCCGACCGCGAGCTTCACAATCTTCTGTTCGTCTCCCTTGTACTGGTCCGCAATAGCGCTGAGGGGAGACGAGTCGATGAACTCTTCGATGGAGACATAGAGGCGCTCCCTCAGGCGCTCGTCTGTCACCGGGTTGTAAGTGAAGAGGTTGCAATAGAGGAGCTTGGGAAAGCTTGTCGGCCGGACTTCCTCGAGGATCGCGGTCTCTGCCTGCAAACGAGCCAGCGTCACAGGATCAACTCCAGACACGACCTTAACGACGATCCTCCCCCATGCGCCCCATCCATGAAGAAACGGTTTCTCATCCGGATCGTCGCCATCAGGTGGCAAAACGTCCGGCGGAATCTTGCAGTCGTCGAAGTGGCCTAGATAAACGACACGTTGCCCGGATTGGGCTAGTGCAAAGTCTAGGTTCAAGCTAGGCAAGCATGCGACCAAGTCGTCGCGAAGGTCCAGCGAGTCTGTTGGCAAATTGAGCCTCCCTGGCTCTGTTGGTGCCTATCTCCTGCTGTCGCGCAGGGAATTGACAGTTATGCCGTAGACGATATCAGAATTCAGGCGCCAACAAACTTTCATGAATAGAAGGCGGGCGGGTCACGAGGGGCGCGAGGGTCAGAGGGGCGCGAGCAAGCGCGCGAGCGCGCGAGCGCGCGAGGGGCAGGCCTTGAGTCTCAAGCCCCACCTATTCAGCGACGGCCATTTGGCTAGGCATCAGACAGGGAGCAACTCCTTGAACTTCAACAACAAATACTTGTGGGCCGCCACGCTGGCACTGGTTTGGACCCAAGGCGCCCAGGCCCTCAGCCTCCGCTTCGACTTCCCGCAGGCCGCGCGGCACAGCGCGGTCATCGCCCAGCTCGAGATTGAAACGGCCGAAACCATCACGGCGCCATCTGGGGCCAGCTGCGGGACTCGCTACTCGGCGCGAATCCTCGATGGCATCAAAGGTGTCGCGACTGGCAGCCACATTGAGTTCGGCTTCTTCACTGGGCACGCCGTCGGCGCTCAGTACTTTGTTTTTCTCAAAGATTCGGCAGTGCTGGCTCAACAGAAAGCACTCACGCCCGAAGCACGAATCCCGATGACGAGCCCAATCCCGTACAGAGAGGAATGCAGGAAGCTTCTCCCACGCTTCATGGAGATGGAGGAAGGACTGGGAACCCTTGCAATCCTGCCGAGCCGGCAGAGCCATGCTCCCAACGAGCCGGCCGTCACGCTGAACGCACACCTTTACCCCGTCCCCCTCAAGCTGCCGGTCGCGTACTGGCACGAGGGCTTGATCTTTGAGGGTGAGTTGCTGGGGACGCTGGAGTTCTCAGTCGAGAACTTCAGCAGATACCTGCGCCTGCTTTCAGGCCCCACCCAACAGCCCTAAGCCCGGCCACCCGCCGAAGGGCGTGCGCCCGCAGCGCCCGTTTGACTGGAGCGCCCCGTGCGCCGCTTCTTCTCCCCTCACTCCGGCGCCCGATACCCCCCCGCCCCACCGAGCCGCTGGAAGTGCCGGTGCACCATCACAAAGGCCAGCGCGGCACCTAAGGCCAGCGCGCCGCTGGCGATGAAGGTGTGGCGGTACTCGTTGCCGGTGGCGTCGAGCCAGGCGCCCATGAGCGGGGGCACGACCATATAGCCCAGGGCGGCCATCAGGCTCATGGCGGACTGGAACTGGGCAAAGCGGGTGCGAGGGAACAGGTACTGGCCAAGGGCGGCGGTGCCGGTGAGGTAGATGCCCGAGAGCACGCCGTGCAAGACAAAGGCCAGGGCGAACTGTCCGCCCTCGCGCACCAGGGTGCCGGCGGCCAGCATGGCCAGGCCGTAGAAGGTGATGGCGGCCAGGCCCACGCGCAGCGGGTGCCAGCGGTCGGCCAGCCAGCCCACGGGAAGGGCCAGCGCCAGGGAAATGGCGTAAGTCAGGGCCAGGTACTTGCCATACCCGTCCAGGCCCAGGCCCACATGTTTCGCATAGAACACGCCGAAGCTGTTGACCGGGTTGCCGGCCACCAGGCCCAGAGTCATGGCCAGGAACAGCCACAGGTAATAGGGCTGAGTAAAGCACTCGCGCAGATAGCGGCCCAGGGCGCCGCCACCGACGGCAGGGGAGGCATCGTGTGCAGCCGGCGCGTCTTCAAGCGGCGGGTACTCGCCCTCGCGCACGCGCCAGCACATCAGCGCAAAGCCCAGGCCGTAGATCAGGGCGATGCCGATGAAGATGGCGGCAAAGTGTTGCTCGGCCCGGCCCATCAGGTGGAAGGTAAACGCCATGCCCGCCAGCAGGCTGGTGGCGCGGAACAGGCCGTAGAAGCGGCCCACCAGGGTGGGCGGCACCACGTCATTGATCAGGCCGCCGAACACGGCATTGGCGGTGACCGAGGCCACCTCGAAGAGGCTCCACATCAGCGAGAACACGATCAGCGCGCAGACGCGCTCACCGGGTGAAACCCCTCCCAGCACACCGTGCAGCGCCGCACCGAGCTCGGGCGTGAAGGCCATGCCCACCAAGGACACGACGATGAAAGGCGTGGGCAGAAACAGATACGGGATGCGCCGACCCCAGCGGCCGCGGTGGCGGTCCGAACGCACAGCCACGATGGGCCCGAGCAGCAGGCCCAGGCCGGCCGGCACCGAACCCACGACCAGGGCGATGAACAAATCGCTGGCCTGCATCTGTTTCAACAGCACCTGGGCCACGGGCGTGACGGCCCGCTCCTTCAGGCTCCAGGCGAAATCACCGAGCAGCAGCAGGGCAAACAGCAGCACCAGGCCCGAGCTGCCGTAGACCAGCGTGCCATTGCTCCAGCGGCCCTGCGTCCAGCGATCGCGCCAGGTGCTAGCCCCAGGCACAGGGCCCGAGGGCAAGATGGGCGGTGACGTAGACGACGACGCAGGCGTGGGCAAGGAACTCATGGGCGGGGGGGGCGGAAAACAAAGTGAGCTGAAGAACAGGCCGCCCCGCATGCCGCATCGTGGCGCTGCGCTGATTCGGCGGCCTAACGTTTTTTGCGTTCGGGCTGGGCAGGCGCAGAAGCCACCTTGCGCGTAGCAGCGGTGGAAGAAGAAACAGAGGAAGAGGAAGCGCCGCGCGCGGCCTTGGCCGCCGGCGGCACCGCCGTGGATTCACGGATCACCAGGCTGCTCTGCAGCTCGACACGGATGCCGCGCTGCACACCGGCCTCGATCTGCTGCAACAGCAGGCGCACGGCGCTGCCGCCCAGCTGCTCGTAGTCTTGCTGCACGGTGGTCAGAGCCGGGTGGGTGTGGGCAGCGGCGGGGATGTCGTCGAAGCCGACCAGGGACAGGTCCTTGGGCACCTGCAGGCCGCGGGCACGGGCGGCGTCGAGCAGGCCCAGGGCCATCAGGTCATTGGCGCAGAACACGGCGGTGGGCGGCTCGGCCAGGTCCAGCAGCTGCAGGCCTTGCTCAAAGCCCGAGCGCTGGCCGAAGTTGCCCTCCACCACCAGCTCGGGCGCGGGCGCCAGGCCGGCCTGGGCCAGGGCCACGGTGTAGCCACGCTCGCGCTCCTGGCTCTGGCCCGAGTAGGCGGTGCCGCGCACAAAAGCAATGCGGCGGTGGCCCAGGTCCAGCAGGTGGCGCGTGAGGGCGTAGGCGCCCTCGTAGTTGTCGGCGCGCACCACGGGCAGCGGCGTGGGCGCGCGCCAGTAATTGACCAGGACGACGGGCAGCTCGGTGCGCTGGAAATGCTCCAGCTGCTCGGCATGCTGGCCGGGCAGAATGAGCAGCAGGCCATCGCACAAGCTGCTGAGCAGGGGCACCACCTCGGGCCGCGCCTGGCCGCCCGCGTTGGGGGCAATGTCGTAGATGATCAAGTCCATGCCGGCCTGCTTCACCACGCGGCTGATGGCGTTGATGATGGCGGCCACCACGGGGGATTCGAAGTCGGTGACCAGCAGGCCCAGCACATGGGTGCGCCCGCCCTTGAGCGCCTTGGCGCCCAGATTGGCCACATAGCCCATGGCCTGGGCCATGGCCAGCACGCGCTCACGCGTGGCCTCGGCCACATAACCCTTGCCGCTGAGCGCACGCGAGACCGTCATCACCGAGACGCCGGCACGGGCGGCGATGTCGCTGACGGTGATGCGGCCGGCTTGGGTGGGCTCGGTGGCAGGTGCAGCCGGTGCAGCGGGTGAGGCCTCCCCCTCAGCGTCACGCGGCGTGCGGCTGGGCTTGGCTGCGGGCTTGTTGTTGCTATTGCTCTTCTTCATGGTCGGCATGCTTTTCTCTCCCTCAATGGACGCGGGCCAGGCGCCGCGCGGAGCGCGAGGCCTGGCGGGCGGCATTGTCGCGCCAAGCCTGGCGCGCCCACCCCGGAGGAAAAGCGACTTGCGTTCATGCCCAAGGCGTGCCCGCGCCCAGGGCCGCCGCATTGAAGACAAAGCGGCCCACAGGCGCGCCGGCCACCGGCAGATCGGCCACGAAGAGGCCGCCGGCCAGGGGCTCACGCGCCAGCTGCGCCTCGCTGAGGCCGGTGCGGGCGCTGGTGATGAAGAGCTGGCGCCCATCGACGCCGCCGAAGCAGCAGCTGGTGACCTGGCTGACGGGCAGATCGATGCGGGCCAGGGGCTCGCCCTGCGGGCTGTAGCGCGTGACGCGGTGGCCGCCCCAGTGGGCGATCCAAAGCGCGCCTTCGGCATCGACACACATGCCGTCGGGCACGCCTTCTTCGGGCGGGAACTGGCGCCAGAGGCGGCGCGGCGCCGAGCCTTGTTGCGCACCTTGCGGCTCGCCGTGCTCGTCCAGCGCATAGGCCCAGACGCAGCCCAGGCCGCTGTCGGCATGCCAGAGCGTGCGGCCGTCGAGGCTGAAGCAAGGGCCGTTGCCGATGCGGTAGCCGCGGTCCAGGGTCTGCAGCTGGCCGCGGCTGTCCAGGCGCAGCAGCTCGGCGCGGGGCTGGTTGGGGTCGGGCTCGTAGATGCCGCTGAACCAGACCCGGCCCCAGGGGTCGAGCTTGGCGTCGTTCAGGCGCAGGCCCTGGCCCGGGGCTGCGGGCTCATGGATGGGCAGGCCGGGGCCCAGCACTTCGAGCTGCGGCCACAGGCGCAGGCGCAGCACGGCATCGACACGGCCGGCGAGGAAGACGCCCTCCTCCGTTTTTCCGTCAGCGCCATTGCTGGCGATCAGCCAGGCCACGCGCCAGGGCAAGGCCCAGCGGTGGCGCTGGCCCGATGGCAGATCGAGGCCATGAACGGCGGCGCCGTGGATGTCCAGCCAGAGCAGGCGGCCGGCAGAGGCTTGGGCCGCATCGGCCAGCCACAGCGGGCCTTCGCCGAGCTGGCATTCGGCCGGCCACAGGCAGCGGGCGCTGTAGCGCGGCAGGGTGTCGGGCATGTGGGCTTGCAGGCTCATGCTCAGGTCCAACCGGCGTCGATGACGAACTCTTGCGCGGTGATCATGCGGCTGTCGTCGGCTGCCAGGAACAGGGCCAGCTGGGCCACATCGCTGCCGCTGATGCGGCCGGGCAGGCAGTGGTGTTCGTCCATGGCGCGCTCACCCTTGGCATCGACCCAGGTGCTGAGCTGCTTGTCCGTCATCACCCAGCCGGGAGTGAGCGTGTTGACGCGCACACCGGCGGGGCCGAACTCGCGCGCCAGGCTGCGGGTCAGGCCGGTCATGGCGGATTTGCAGGTGGCGTAGGCGGCGTAGCCGGCCACCTTGTTCTTCCAGCTGGTGGAGCCGAGGTTGATGATGCTGCCGCCGCCCTGGCGCTGCAGGCTGGGCAGGGCCGCTTGCGCCGCGAAGAAGTGCGCGCGCAAATTGATGGCCACGCGGCTGTCGAAGTAGTCGGGCGTGACCTCGAGAAAGGCGTGGCGGTCGTCATCGGCCACGTTGTTGAGCAGCGCGCTCAGGCCCAGGGTCCAGGCATCGGCCTCGGCAACGGCATCGCGCAGCTGGGCCACATCGCTCATGTCACAGCGCAGGAACAAAGGCTTGTAGGTGGCGCCGCTGCAGTCGTCCAGCACCTGCTGGGCGGAGGCGGCATTGCGGCCGGTGAAGGCCACGCGCGCGCCCTGGCGGGCAAAGGCGCGCACCATATCGCCGCCGATGCCGGAGCTGCCGCCGGTGATGAGGACACCGCGGCCGCGCAGGCTGGGGTAACTGGCCAGCGGGATGGCGGCGGAAGATGGGGAATCAATACTCATATTCATCGCGGGTGTCGTGACTGCGGGTGGCTCAGATCGATGGGAATCAATGGGATTCGCGCGCCACATGGTCGCCACGCTGGCCGACGAGGAAGTCCATGTCCGCGCCTTTGTCGGCCTGCAGCACATGGTCCACATACAGGCGGGCCCAGCCCGAGGCCGGCTTGGGCGGCGGCGCCCAGGCCTTGCAGCGCTCGGCCAGGGTGGCTTCATCCACATGCAGATGCAGGCGGCGCTCGGCCACATCGAGGGTGATCAGGTCGCCGTTCTGCACCAGGGCCAGCGGGCCGCCGGCCGCGGCCTCGGGCGCCACATGCAGGACCACGGTGCCGTAGGCAGTGCCGCTCATGCGCGCGTCCGAGAGGCGGATCATGTCGCTCACGCCCTGGGCCAGCAGCTTGGGCGGCAGGCCCATATTGCCGACCTCGGCCATGCCGGGGTAGCCCTTGGGGCCGCAGTTCTTGAGCACCATGATGGAGCTGGCGTCGATGTCCAGCGCGGGGTCGTCGATGCGGGCCTTGTAGTCCTCGATGGTCTCGAACACCACAGCGCGGCCGGTGTGCTGCATCAGGGCCGGCGAAGCGGCCGAGACCTTGATCACCGCGCCATCGGGCGCCAGATTGCCGCGCAGCACGGCGATGCCGCCCTGGGCCACCACGGGGCGCTCGAGCGGGCGGATGACTTCGTCGTCAAAGCACTCGGCCGCCTCGATGTGCGGGCCGATGGCGCCGCCGGCCACGCTGGGCGCCTCGCGGTGCAGCAGGCCGGCCTCGGCCAGGCGGCGCATCACCACGGGCAGGCCGCCGGCGTAGCAGAACTCTTCCATCAGGAAACGGCCGGCGGGCAGCAGGTCCACCAGGGTGGGCACATCGCGGCCCAGGCGGTCCCAATCGTCCAGGTTCAGCGGCACACCCAGGCGGCCGGCCAAGGCCAGCAGGTGGATGACGGCATTGGTGGAGCCGCCGATGGCGGCGTTGACGCGGATGGCGTTCTCGAAGGCCTCGCGGGTCAGGATGTCGCTGGGCCGGCGGTTCTCTTGCACCAGGGCAACGATGCGGCGGCCGACCTGGCGGGCCAACTCATGGCGACGCGCGTCCACGGCCGGCAGGGCCGCGTTGTCGGGCATGGCGATGCCCAGGGCTTCAACCATGCAGGCCATGGTGGAAGCGGTGCCCATGGTCATGCAGTGGCCGGCGCTGCGCGACATGCAGGCCTCGGCGCTGCGGAACTGGGCCTCGCTCATCTGGCCGGCGCGCACGGCCTCAGAGAACTTCCAGACATGGGTGCCTGAGCCGATGGCCTGGCCGCGGTAACGGCCGTTGAGCATGGGGCCGCCCGAGAGAACCAGGGTGGGCAGGTTGACGCTGGCCGCGCCCATCAGCAGGGCCGGGGTGGTCTTGTCGCAGCCGACCATGAGCACCACGCCGTCCATGGGGTTGGCGCGGATGGACTCCTCCACCTCCATGGCGGCGAGGTTGCGGAACAGCATGGCCGTGGGGCGCAGATTGCTCTCGCCCAGGGCCATGGCCGGGAACTCCAGCGGCACGCCGCCGGCTTGCAGGATGCCCTCGCGCACCTTGTCGACCAGGCCGCGGAAGTGGGCGTTGCAGGGCACGAGATCGGAGCCGCTGTTGCAGATGCCAATGATGGGCCGGCCGTCGAAGGCCTCGCTGCCCAGGCCCTGGTTGCGCATCCAGGAGCGGTGGATGAAGCCGTCCTTGCTGTTGCCACCGAACCAGTGCTGGGAGCGGCGCGCCGGTTTCTTGTTTTGGTTGTCGTTGCCGTTGTTGTTGTTGCTGTTCGAATCGTCCGACATGCGGGGCCGCCTTTGCTGCTTGAGCCTGTTCTTGAACGCAGCCACCGCTGCCTCTGGGACAGTTGTGGTTGCAATGTGTTAACGTTACCTCATTGTGCGCAGCTTCGCGCTGCATGACAAGGGCCACGGCCCGTGAACAGACTGGGGTTTACGATGAGATGTATCGGAATTGACTGGGGCAGCAGCAGCCGCCGCGCCTATGCGCTTGATGAAAACGGCCAGTTGCTGGCCGAGCGCCACGACCAGGCCGGCGTGCTGCACGCCGCACTGAACAGCAAGCCCGGGCAGCGCCGTGATTTCGGCGCTGAACTGACCGGCTTCATCGGCGACTGGTTGCGCCAGGGCCCGCGCACGGTGTGGCTGTCCGGCATGATCGGCAGCCGCCTCGGTTGGCGTGAAGCGCCCTATCTGCCCGTGCCCCTGGCGCTGGATCAGCTGGGCGCGCAGGCCCTGGAGCTCGACTGGCCCGCCGCCCGCATGGTGTGCGCCGAGCCGCCGCGCCTGCGCCTCTTGCCTGGCCTGAGCCAGCTGCCCGAAGCCGGCCCGGCCGATGTGATGCGCGGCGAGGAAACCCAGCTGCTGGGCGCCTGGCGGCATTGGCAAGCCAGCGGCACGGCGGCGGGCGATGGAGCCTTGTTCATCCTGCCCGGCACGCACTGCAAATGGGCCCATCTGCGCAGCGATCGGGGCCTGGCTCAGGTGCTGAGCTTCCAGACCTTCATGACCGGCGAGCTGTTCCGCCTGCTGAGCCAGCAAGGCGCTTTGGGCAGCCTGATCGACAGCACCTTGCCCTTGCTCGAGCACCCGCTGGCCCAGCAAGGCTTTGACGAAGGCATGGACTGGGCGCAGGACGAGACTTCATCGCTGCTGGCCCAGCTCTTCCGCGTGCGCGCCGAAGCCTTGCTGGCACCGCCGGCCCACATACCAGGCAGCGCGGTGGACGAGATGCGCCTGCAGGCCGCGGCCCGCCTGTCGGGCCTGCTGATCGGCAGCGAGCTGGGTCAGTTGCTCCGCCAACCGGCCCTGCGCGCCCTGCCCTTGCTGGCCGTGGGCGAGGCCCGGCTCTGCGCCTGGTATGCGCGCGCCGCCGAACGCCTGGGCCTGGCCCTGCAATGCCTGGACCCGCGCGAGGCGCATCTGGCGGCGCTGCGTGCGCTCGAAGGCCTGGGCGAATGATTGAAAGGACCGCGATGAAAGCGAACACCAACCCCTTTGCACCCACGCCCGCCTACCCGCCCCTGGTCGCCATCTTGCGCGGGCTGCAGCCGGAGGAAGCGGCCGAAGTCGGCCTGGCCCTGTACGAGGCCGGCCTGCGCCTGATCGAAGTGCCGCTGAACCGCCCCGGTGCCTTGCAGGCCCTGAGCCTGATGCGCCAGGCCTTGCCGGCTGATGCCCATCTGGGCGCCGGCACGGTGCTGAGGCCCGAGCAGGCGGACGCTCTGCGCGAGGCGGGTGGTCAGCTGGCCATCTCCCCGCACCTGGACCCCGATCTGGTGCGCCACAGCGTGGCCCTGGGCCTGTGGACCATGCCCGGCGTGGCCACGGTCAGCGAGGCCTTTGCCGCGCTGCGCGCCGGCGCCCATGCGCTCAAAGCCTTTCCCAACGACGCCTTGCCGCCCGAGGCCTTGCGGGCCTGGCGCACGGTCTTGCCCGAGGCCCTGATCTACCCGGTCGGCGGCATGGGCCTGCACAACCTGGCGGCCTACCGCCGCGCCGGTGCCACGGGCGCCGGCCTGGGCTCGGCGATCTTTCGCGCGGGTGACAGCGCGAACGTGGTAGGCGAACGCGCGAAAGAGTTGGTGCAAGCCTGGCAGGCGGCCGAGCGCTGAGCAGCCTGCAGCGCCAGCATCGCCGGCCCCAAAAAGACAAAGCCCCAGCATGCCGGGGCTTTGTCTTTGTTCACTCAGGCATCCACCAGCAACACCCGAGGGTGCCGCAAGCGGAGGAGCTCATCAGGTACCGATGCGGCCGCCGTCGTTCTTGGTGATGACGATGGTGGCCGAGCGCGGACGCTTGCCGGCACCGTAGCCGGCGTTGCTGGGCCACTGGCTTAGGTACTTGGTCGGATCAGCAGCGTCAGCGGACTTGATGGTTTCGCCCGGGTGCTGGATGTTGACGAACAGCGCCTTGCCGTCAGGCGTCTCGCAGCAACCGGTCAGCTCGCAATCCACCGGGCCGACCAGGAAGCGCTTGAGCGTGTCGGCCGTGGGCGTCTTGCCTGCGTAGGTGTCGACGGTCACGACGCTGCCATCCTTCTTGGTGTAGCTCAGCGTCTTCTTGCTGCCGTCGCCCACCTTGCCGGGGATGCCAGCCAGCATCATGCAGTTGGTCTTGTCGGTGTAGGAGCCATCATCGGTCTGGATCCAGCACAGGCCGGTGGACTTGCTGAACCACAGGCCGTCCGGGCTGGACATGTCTTGGTCGGCGGTCAGTGCCGAGAGGTTGACGCTCGATGCATCGGCATCGGACTCAGCCGCGAACAGATAGACGTCCCACTTGAAACCGACCGCAGCCGATTCGCCGCCCGTTTCAGCCAAGCGAAGGATGTGGCCGTTGATATTGCCAGGCTTGCTTTCGACGCCGGCACGCTTGTCGGTGTACGAACGGGGGTTGGCAGAGTCCACAGCGAAATCACCCGAAGCCGGCTCGACCTTGCGGTTGCTGTTGTTGGTCAGCGTGAAGTAGACCTCGCCCGTGGTCGGGTGGGTGGCGCACCACTCGGGGCGATCCATCTTGGTGGCGCCCACGGCGTCAGCAGCCAAGCGGGCATTCACGACCACATCGGCCTGATCCGCAAAGGCGTAGTTGGTGGCAGCCTTGATGGTCGGGTTGTCGATGGACAGCTCGATCCATTGACCGGCGCCATCGGCGTTGAACTTGGCAACGTAGAGCTTGCCCTTGTCCAGGTACTTGTCGCCGGTGGCGATGCGGTCGGCCGGGTTGGCATCTGCGGCCACCCAGGTCGCTTCGGACACCCACTTGTAGATGTATTCGCCGCGCGAATCATCGCCCATGTAAACAGCCAGGGGCTTGCCGACCACCAGCGCGCTGAACGCTGCGCTCTCGTGCGCGAAGCGGCCCAGACCGGTGCGCTTCTTGATCGATGCTGCCTTGTCGTAGCCGTCCACTTCGACCAGGTAGCCGAAGGTGTTCAGCTCGTTGCGGTAGTCATCCGACCCGTCGGCCGACGTGCCCTTCTTGCTGATGTCCCAGCGGGCGTACTTGTCGTCGGCACCGCCAGTTTCCCAGCCGTGACGGCTGGCACCGCCTTGGGCGCGGCCGTAGCGCTTGAGCGAGGTCACGCTCTTGTCGTTGCCGCGTGCGGCATCGTCAGCTGCACCGCGCGTGAAGTAGCCGGCCCAGTTTTCTTCACCGGTCAGCACGGTGCCCCAGGGGGTGTAGCCGGTGCCGCAGTTGTTCAGCGTGCCGCGGGCGGTCTTGCCATCGGCGGCGTACTTGGTCTTCATCAGCGCGTTGCCGGCGGCGGGGCCCGACAGCACCACGGGGGTCAGCGGCGTGATGCGGCGGTTGAAGGCCGATTCCTTGACGTAGGCGAAGGTGGCGCCCGACTTCTTGACTTCGACCACCGACAGACCGTGCAGCGGCACTTCGCGGTCCACTTCAGCGGCAGGACGCGGCAAGGTGTTGGTGCCGCCATTGGCGTGAACAAAGGCCGAGGCACGCTCGCTGCCGGCGTGGCTGGTGGCTTCGTGGTTCATCACCAGGAGTGCGCGGTCGCTGCTGGTGCGGCTGGGCTTGCCATCCGCCGACAGGCCGAGGTATTCCATGCCGTCGTGGTGGTCGCCTGCACGGCTGTCGAAGTCAGCGTCGGTGCCGTCGTTCTTGAAGGCGGTGGCCGTGGCGGTCAGCGGGTCACCCAGGGCGAACAGCACCGTGGCGGTGTAGCCAGCAGGCACCACCACAGCGTCAGCCAGGGACTTGGCCACGGCACCAAAGCCGAGCTTGTCCAGAGGGGCCGGAGCCGGCGCGGGGGCAGGAGCAGGCGCCGGTGCGGGCGCGGGATCGTCGCCGCCACCGCAGGCGCTCAGGGAGGCGCCACCCAGCACGGCCGTGGCCACGCTGCCGATGGAGCCGCGCAGGATGTTGCGGCGGCTCAGGCGTGCGGCGAGCACGCTGTCGAAGCTCGGGTTGGCAGAGGTGTTGGAGTCTTCTTCGTTGAAGTCACGAACGGAGACATCGTTGGATTTGGTCATGGCTTGCTTCAGCTGGCATCAGCTCAGGTTGAGGGATCCACCAGAGCTTATGTAGCGGCCGTGAAACCCACGTGACCCGCAGATGACAGTCCAGTGACTCGTACGGACTACGCACAAACCAGGGGCGCAGCCCCTTAACCAACCCACCAATCAATCAATCGGCGTCAGCTTGGCCACCGACAGCGCCAGCCACTTCATGCCGTGGCGGCCGAAGTTGACCTGCGCGCGGGCATCGGCACCGCTGCCTTCCAGGGTTAGCAAGACGCCCTCGCCGAATTTGGTGTGGAACACGCCCTTGCCGACCTTGAGGCCGCCGTGCTCGTCGGCCACCTTCTGGGCGGCGGCCTGCTTCATGCTCTTGGGCACCGGCGTGGTGTCGTAGGCGGGCTTTTCGACCCGGCCGGCGCCGACCACCGACTTGAGGCCCGAACCGCGTTCCCAGGCGCTCTGATACTCCTTGGCGAAGCCGGAGCCGAAGCCCTGGTTGCGCGGGGTCAGCCACTTGAGCGCGTGCTCCGGCAGCTCATCGAAGAAGCGGCTCTTGACGTTGTAGCGGGTCTGGCCGTGCAGCATGCGGGTCTGGCTGAAGGCCAGGTAGAGGCGCTGGCGGGCACGGGTGATGGCCACATACATCAGGCGGCGCTCTTCCTCCAGGCCGTCGCTGTCAGACATGGAGTTCTCGTGCGGGAACAGGCCTTCTTCCAGGCCGGTGATGAAGACGGCATCGAACTCCAGGCCCTTGCTGGAGTGCACCGTCATCAGCTGCACGGCGTCCTGGCCGGCTTGAGCCTGGTTGTCGCCGGCCTCGAGCGAGGCATGGGTCAGGAAGGCAGCCAGGGGCGACATGATCTCGCCGGTCTCGGCATCGGGCGTGAAGTTGGCGGGCGCCACAGCGGCGGGGAAGCCCTCCGAGATGGCACCGGGCGAGAGTTCATCGACCGGCAGGGCCACGGCGTCCTTGCCGAAGCCCTCTTGCGTGACAAAGGCTTCGGCGGCGTTGATCAGTTCGCCCAAGTTCTCCAGGCGCTCGGCGCCGTCCTTGTCGTTGCGGTAGAACTCGTTGAGGCCGGAGATCTCCAGGATCTGCTCGATGATCTCGCGCAGGGTGTGGCCCTGGGTCAGGTTGCGGGTCGAGTCGATCAGGCCGGTGAAGGCCTGCAGATTGCTGCCCGCCTTGCCGGCCACCGCACCCACGCTCTGGTACAGGCTGCGGCCGGACATGCGGGCGGCGTCCTGCAGCAGCTCGATGGCGCGCGCGCCGATGCCGCGGGTCGGGAAATTGACCACGCGCAGAAAGCTGGTGTCGTCGTTGGGGTTCTCAAGCAGGCGCAGGTAAGACAGCGCGTGCTTCACTTCCGCCCGCTCGAAGAAGCGCAGGCCGCCGTACACACGATACGGAATCCCGGCATTGAAGAGCGCCGACTCGATCACCCGTGACTGCGCATTGCTGCGGTAGAGCACGGCGATTTCCTTGCGGTCGATGCCGGCGCGGTGCAGGGCCTGGGCTTCTTCGATCAGCCACTGGGCCTCGGCGAAATCGCTGGCGGCTTCGTACACCCGCACCGGCTCGCCCGGGCCGGCATCGGTGCGCAGGGTCTTGCCCAGGCGGCGGCTGTTGCGGCTGATCAGCTCGTTGGCGGAATCGAGGATGTTGGAGTAGCTGCGGTAGTTCTGCTCCAGCTTGATGACCTTCTTGACGCGGTACTCGCGCTCGAAATCGGCCATATTGCCGACCCGCGCGCCGCGGAAGGCATAGATGCTCTGGTCGTCGTCGCCCACGGCCATCACGCCCTGGCCGCGGCCCGGGGGCGCGAACATCTTGAGCCAGGCGTATTGCAGCTTGTTGGTGTCCTGGAACTCATCGACCAGGATGTGGCTGAAGCGGCGCTGGTAATGGTCGCGCACGGCCGGGTTGTCGCGCATCAGCTCGTAGGAGCGCAGCATCAGCTCGGCGAAGTCGATCACGCCTTCGCGCTGGCACTGGTCTTCGTAGGCCTTGTAGATTTCGATCAGGGTCTTGGTCTGCTCGTCGCGCGGCTCGATGTCACCGGGGCGCTGGGCGTCTTCCTTGGCGCCGGCGATGAACCAGCTGACCTGCTTGGGCACGAAGCGCTCTTCGTCGAGCTTCATGGCCTTGATGACGCGCTTGATGGCCGAGACGGAGTCCGATGCGTCGAGGATCTGGAAACCTTGCGGCAGGCCGGCCAGCTTCCAGTGCGCGCGCAGAAAGCGGTTGCACAGGCCGTGGAAGGTGCCGATCCACATGCCGCGCACATTGACCGGCAACATCGTGCCCAAGCGCGTCTGCATTTCCTTGGAGGCCTTGTTGGTGAAGGTCACGGCCATCACGCTGCCCGGGGTCAGCTGGCCGGTCTGCATCAGCCAGGCGATGCGGGTGGTCAGCACCCGGGTCTTGCCCGAACCGGCACCGGCCAGGATCAGGGCCGGCTCCTGCCCCAGCGTCACGGCGGCGTACTGCTCGGGGTTGAGGTTCTTGAGCAGGCCGCTGGAGGCCAAGGCCTGACCGGCGTCTTCCGCCGCCTCGGCGGCCAGCTGATGGGTGTCCGGGCCTTCGGCGGCGGCGAACAAGTCCTCGTTCAGTTCTTCGGGCGGGGCTTCGGGGCGCGGGTCATGAGGCAGGTTCATCGCCGCATTTTAGGTTTGCGGCATCATGCGGCCGATGAAAGCCACCGAAGACCTGCCCTGCCCCTGCGGCCGCGCCGCCTCCTACCGCCGCTGCTGTGGCCGGCTGCATGCCCAGTTTGCCGCCAGCAGCGAGCTGCTGGCCGACAGCGCCGAGACCCTCATGCGCTCGCGCTACAGCGCCTATGTGCTCGATGAGCTGGCCTATCTGCAAGCGACTTGGCATGCCAGCACGCGGCCCGCCGTGCTGAGCCCCAATGAGCCGGGCCTGAAATGGCTGGGCCTGGAGGTGAAAAAGCATGGCCAGCAAGACGCTGACCATGCCTGGGTGGAGTTTGTGGCCCGCTGCAAGCTGGGCGGGCGGGCCCAGCGCCTGCAGGAGCGCAGCCGCTTTGTGCGTGAGAACGGGGCCTGGTTCTATCTGGATGGCGAGCTCAGCTGAAGCGGCCGATCAAGCAAATTCCTGGCGCACGCTGCGGGTGTTGAGCGTGTGCACCGTCCACAGGATGGCGGCACTCCAGATCAGGCACAGGGCGGCCAGCAAGAGGTGCGAACCGCTGACCCAGAGCAGCATGGGCGAAGCCAGCAGCAGGGCGACCAGCAGGCCGCGGCACAGGCGGCGCGCCCATTCGTAGCGGCGCAGCAAGCCTTGACCCCCGGTGATGCACAGGCCCGAAGCCACCAGCAGCGCCAGCATCAAGCCCAGGCCCCAGACGCTGCGCAAGCTGGGCAGGCCGGCGCCCACCCCACTGCCCAGCCAGAAGCCCATCAGCCCCAAACCGGCCAGGCCCAGCGCCATCAAAACCCAGGCCACGGCACTGACCCAGGGTGAGCGATATCCGACGTGAAAGACTTGCGGCATGGTGGGGACTCCTTGACAGCGCCAAGCTGCGGCGCTTTCTTCAGCAATCAAATGATGGGTTCTGGCGATGACAGGATTGTTTCGACCGTGGCGCCGCCCCACCATCCCCCCCGAAAGGTGGGGCGCGCTTGCACAGCGCACAGCCTGGCGGTTTTCCTCATGGCCACTGGAGAAAACCGCCCCATCCATGGGCTCGGAATCCCAGCGGCAGCCGCGCCGGTTTCTGCCCGCACCCCGCGCCCCAGGTAATACTCACGACCCACCATGTTGCAGATCATCCACATCGACGAACACCTCGTCGCCATCGCCAAGCCCGCCGGCCTGCTGGTCCACCGCAGCAGCATTGCCGCGCAGGAACAGGTCTTCGCCCTGCAGCTGCTGCGCGATCAGCTGGGCCGCCCCGTCTGGCCGGCCCACCGCCTGGACCGCGGCACCTCTGGCCTGCTGCTGTTTGCACTCGACGCCGACACCGCTTCACAGCTGGGCCAGGCCTTTGAGCAAGGCCAGGCCCGCAAGCGCTACCTGGCCCTGGTGCGCGGCTGGCCGGCGGCAGCGGAAGGCCGCATCGACCACCCCCTGGCCCGCGACCCCGAACTGCCCTCGGCCGGCCAGCCCCTCCTGGAATCACGCACCGACTGGCGCGCGCTGGCGCGCGTCGAATGGCCGCTGTCCGTGGACCCGCGCTTTGCCAGCAGCCGCTACAGCCTGCTCGAAGCCCGCCCCCTCACCGGCCGCCGCCACCAGATCCGCCGCCACCTCAAGCACATCGCCCACCCCATCATCGGCGACGCCACGCACGGCAAGGGTGCCCACAACCGCGCCATCGCCGCCTTCCTGGGCACGCAGCGCCTGTGGCTGCACGCGCTGGAACTGAACATCCGGCACCCATGGACTGGAGAGGCGCTGCAGCTGCGCGCGGCGCCGGGTCCGGAGTGGGAGGCGATGTTGGGGCGCGGGGCGTGGCGGACGGGCGAGGGGGAGGATTGGGGGCAGGCAGGCTTTAGTGCGATGTGCTTGGGCTGAATCGAAGAATCCAAAGTCTGCCGTCACACGCTCGGTGCGTGCTGGACTGGGCCCTTCCACCGGAAACACTGCAAGACCTCGTGCAAGAGGCTCGACAAGTGCTGAAGCGATTGAGGGGAGATCTCGACTTCGCCGTAGTGCCCATCGCTCATGGTGCAGCCGAAGCGGTTGCCATTCAAGGAATTGAGCACAAGCACGCCGCCACCGGGAGCACTTATCAGTCGGTTCTCCACTGGCTGAAGTGTCATGGGCTTCGGATTTCTTCCCGCACCAAGTCCGCGGGCGCGGTCTTCAAGGTGTTGCGTGGAGTTTCGGACGCCCCGTAAGTCGGGGAATATTGATCCAACTCTTGCCGATAACTCCCCAAGTTTCGCCGGAGCATCGGGTTCGGCTGCGAGTACAGCTAAGAATTTGTCAAAGCCGTCCAGTGCGTATACGAATGCCCTAGCCAAGATCGAGACCACGTTTCGCTCCAGCTCTCGCGGAACACAGCCGCTGCCCCATTTTTCGCGTTTGAACCGAACGTCAGCCTCATGCGAGATTCGCTCCCAAGAATGATGCGAAAAGTCAAAGCCGAGTTCCGCCTCCACTTCCCGTCGAATCTGAGAGCGGCGTTCTGAGTCTGCTTCCCACTGTTCCCTGGTGAATCGAAAAGACTGCTGTGATTGGGCTTGCTCGAAAAGATTCAGTGCAGTGTTTGCCTCGTAGAACTGCGCCTGCAGGTTCCGAAGAAGTCCTCCAATTTTCCAGGCCCAATCACGGTCTGGGTAATCGAGCCATGTTCCTGGTGTTGTTACCTCGAAGATGTACACATGGAGTCCTCATCAGGTCTAACTTGGCGGATCGTTTACAAGCGTCCGAACATTTCGGCAAGCTCGGCCATCAATTCCATTTCGTCTCGAAGCTTTTGCCCGCCGCACTCAACCATAGTCCAAAGCCGAACTTGGCCGCGACCTAACCTATGCGAATGTGCGTCGTCGACATACTCACGGCCCCTCAATCACCCGCATCTCCAACTGCGACGCCCGCTCCCCCGCGCGGAACAAGGTCTGCGTGGCCGGCTGGAAGTCCTCGGGCGCGGCGTCCTTGATGCGCACAAAGCGCTGAGGGTTGCGGTCCAGCAGGGGGAACCAGCTGCTTTGCACCTGGACCATCAGGCGGTGGCCGCGGCGGAAGTTGTGGTTGACGTCGGGCAGCTCGATGTCCAGGGCCATCACCTCGCCGGGCACGACGGCCTCGGGCTTGTCCAGGCCTTTGCGGAAGCGGGCGCGCAGGGGCTCGCCGCGCACCAGCTGCTGGTAGCTGTTGAGGGTCTGGCGCGGGGGCGGCACGTCGCTGGGCGGCGGGCCTGAAGGACTTTCGTCTTCCATGTCGTGCGGGTAGACATCGATCAGCTTGACGATGAAGTCGCTGTCGCTGCCGGTGGTGGACACATACAGGCGCGCCTTGATCGGGCCGGCCACGGTCAGGTCGCGTTCCAGCACCTCGGTCTGGTAAACAAGCACATCGGGCCGGGTGGCGGCAAAGCGCTGATCGCCCACCATGTACTCGGCCGGCATGCCTTGGGCGGCGTAGCTGGTGAAGGGCACGGGCTTGCTGGGGTCGCTGACGTAACGGTCCACCGCCTCGGTGCCTGCACTGGCCTCGGGCCGCTTCCAGTCCAGCTTGCCGCCGGCCTGGAAGTAGAGCTGGCGCGGCTTGGCCTCGACCGGCGGCCAGGCCGGGTAGTGGCGCCAGACATTGCTGCCGGTCTCAAACATGGTGGCTTCGGCGATCTTGGCCTCTCCCTGACCGCGCAAATGCTGCTCGAAGAAGGGCAGCATCACCTGCTTCATGAAGTACTCGCTGTTGTTGCCGCCAAAGCTGACCGAGCCCATGGACTTGCCCGCGGTGCGGAACCAGCCGCCGTGTCGCCAGGGGCCCATGACGATCTGGTTGCTGATGCCGGGGTTGCGGCTTTCGATGCTGCGGTAGATGGCCAGAGGGCCGGGCAGATCCTCGGCATCGAACCAGCCGCCCACCGTCAGCACCGCGGCGCGCACGCCGTTCAGATGCGGGGTGATGGATTTCGGCTTCCAGTGCTCGTCGTAGCTGTCGTGCTCGATCAGGTCGTTGAAATAGGGGTTGCCCGGCGTGCCCAGGGTCTTGGCGATATTGCTGAGATTGCCGAGCTTGAGGAAGTAGTTGTAGGCATCGCCGCTGCTGTAGCGGAACTCGCCCCAGCGCGAGGGCTCGGAGGTGGGGTTGGGCTGGGGCTTGAAGCTGGTGAAGAAGCCGTAGTTGTGGGCCAGCATGAAGGCGCCGCCGTGGTAGCCGTCGTCGCCCTTGTAGTAATCGGCGATGGGCGCTTGCGGCGAGGCGGCCTTGATGGCCGGGTGCGAATCGATGATGGACGCGGCGCTGTAGAAGCCGGGGTAGGAATTGCCCCAGATGCCGACCCGGCCGTTGTGGCCGGCCACATGGTCAAGCAGCCACTGCACGCTGTCGTGCATATCGCTGCTTTCGTCGACATCGTTCTTGCTCTTCTTGTTCGGCACATGGGGCGTCATCTCGACAAAGCGCCCCTCCGACATATTGCGGCCGCGCACGTCCTGGCAGACCAGGATGTAGCCGGCCTTGAGGAAATCCTCGCTGGGCGCCAGGCGGCCGCTGTAGCGATCCGAGCCATAGGGCGCGCAGCTGTAGGGCGTGCGCGTCATCAGGATGGGGTACTTCTTGCTGCTGTCCTTGGGCACGTAGACCGTGGTGGCCAGGCGCACGCCGTCGCGCACCGGGATGCGGTACTCGTACTTGGTGTAGTTGGCCTTGAAGTCATAGGGCGCCGGGGCGGCGCTGCCCGAAGAACCGGCTGCTTGAGCCAGCACCGCGCCAGAACCCAAGAGCAAGCAAGCAAACAGTGCGGCGGACGCCACCGGCGAAGAAGAGCGCATGGGCATGAAGAGACCTTGAGGTGTACAGAGTCACGAAGTCGGCGCCGGGCGCAGAGCCGGCGTCGGCGGCCTTTCGCAAGACCTGACCCCCTGCCCTCGCGCGCCACAAGATTGGCGATTGGGCCACGCGCGCAGCCCCTTGCGAAGCACGTATTTGCCCGACATGACTTTTGACATCCACAGCACAAGCACCCAGAGCCAGCACGCGCACCTGGACTGACAATGCGCGGATGAACCGCAGCCCAGCACCATCGTCTTCAGCCGCCGCCTCGGCCAGCCGCGGGGTTCTCTTCGCCGCCCTGTCCTACACCCTCTGGGGCCTGTTCCCGCTCTATTTCAAGCAGATCGCCCAGGTACCCTCGCTGGAGGTGGTGGCCCACCGCACGCTCTGGTGCCTGATTTTTCTGCTGGGGGTGCTGACGGTGCTCAAGCGCTGGGCCTGGCTGGGCCAGGTGCTGCGCCAGCCCAAGGTGCTGGCAGCTTTTCTGCTCTCGGCCCTGCTCTTGTCGGTGAACTGGCTGACCTACGTCTGGGCAGTCCAGAACGACCATGTGCTGGACGCCAGCCTGGGCTACTTCATCAACCCCCTGGTCAATGTGGCCCTGGGCTTTGCGGTGCTGCATGAGCGCCCACGGCCGCTGCAGTGGCTGGCCGTGGCCTTGGCGGCGGCGGGCGTGCTGTGGCTGACGCTGCAGACCGGCCGCCTGCCCTGGGTGGCCCTGGTGCTGGCGGCCAGCTTCGGCGTTTACGGCCTGCTGCGCAAGATCGCCAGCCTGGGTGCGCTGGAGGGCCTGACCCTGGAGACCTTGCTGCTGGCGCCCCTGGCGGCTGCAGCCATGGGCTGGTGGACCTGGCAGGGCCAGAGCGCCCTGTCCCATGGCGCCGAGGCGCCCACCACCCTGCTCTGGCTGCTGTTTGCCGGCCCGCTGACCGCCGCGCCCCTGCTGCTGTTCGCCGCCGGTGCGCGGCGCATTCCCATGGCCACGCTGGGCCTGCTGCAGTACATCTCGCCCAGCATCCAATTCATGCTGGGCGTGTGGCTGTACCACGAGCCTTTTGCAGCCACGAGACTGGTGGGTTTTGGTTTGATCTGGGCGGCCCTGGCGATTTACAGCATCGAAGGCCTGCTCCGCAGCAGGCAGGCTCCGGCCGCAACGGTCTGACTCATGGCCGCGCAGCCCTCGGGCGCGATTCAGCCGGCCGGCGCTCGTGCCATCAGGGCAGCCAGCCCGGTACTCAGCGCCGGCAGCAGCGCGATCAGCAGCGTGCCCACAAAGATGGCCAGCATGGCCGGCAAGACCGCCCGGCCCACATAGCGAATGGACTTGCCGAACATGGCGGCGGCGAAGTAGATGTTCATGCCCGCCGGCGGGCAAAGGAAGCCGACCTCCATCGCCGCCAGAAAGATGATGCCGAAGTGCACGGGGTCGATGCCGTAGCTCTGCGCCAGCGGCAGCAGCAAGGGCACCAGCACGGCGATGGCCGCAAAAATCTCCATCAAGGCGGCAGCCACAAACAGGAAGGCGCACAGCGCCAGCAAGAAGAGGTATTTGTTGGGAATCGCCCCCTGCACCCACTCCACGGCCAGATCGGGAATGCCCGCATCGACGAGGAAATTGGTCAGCGCCAGCGCCATGCCAAGAATCAGCATCACGCCGCCGATCAGCTGCGCGCATTCCGAAAGGCAGCGCCCGAGCAGGCGCGCGCTGAGCTCACGGTGCGCCACAGCCTGGGTCAGCAGCGCATAGGCGGCCGTCAGTGCGGCGCTCTCGGTGGGCGTGGCCAGGCCGCCGGCCAGGGAGCCGATCGCCACCACCGGCGCCAGCAGCTCCCATTTGGCAGCCCAGGCCGCCGCCAGCGCCTGGCGCGCATTCGGGTGCGAGCTGGACACCGGAACCGCCGTGCCGCTGCCCCGCAGAAAACCGCCGAACAGCAGCAGGCAGACGACCATCACCAGCGCCGGCAGCAAGCCGGCCAGAAACATGTCCATGATGGGCACCCGGGCGATCACCGCGTACATGATCAAGGGCACCGAGGGGGCCAGGAGCACACCCAGGGCACTGGCACTGGTAACCAGGCCGATACCGCGTTGCTCCGGGTAGCCAGCATTGCGCAGCAAGGGCAGCAGCAAGCCACCCAGCGCCAGAATGGTCACGCCGCTGCCACCGGTGAAGGCCGTGAAGGCCGAGCACAGCACCGCCGCCGCCAGCACCGTGCCGCGCGCGCCACCACCGAACACGGCCACGAACAGCGCACCCAAGCGCTGCGCCGCCCCGGTGCGCGCCATCACCAGACCGGCCAGGGTGAACAAGGGCAGCGCCGGCAGCGAGGGGTTGACCGTGATCTGGTAGTGCGACAAAGCAATGGACGCCAGCGGCAGGCCATCACTCCAGAACAAGGCCAGCGCCAAGCCGCCCAGCACCGCGAACACCGGCGCACCGGCGACGAGCGCAAGCAGGAGCAGCGCCAGCGCCGGCCAGAGCCGGCCGCCCTGGCCATCCGCCACCGAGGCCAGCAACCAACCGCCCAAGGTCAGCAGCACAGCGCAGGCGATTTGAGGGAACTGACGGCTTGCGCAGCGCATGCCCAGCTTCAAGCCCAGCCAGGCGAAACCCAGGGGCATGCAGGCCTGCACCCACCAGACCGGCAGCCCGTAGGCCAGCGGATGCGCGGTTTCGATCTCGCTGGCCACAAAGCGCCAGCTGGCCCAAGTCAACATGCCGCACAACAGGGCCGAGCCGCCTTTGGCGAAGGCCTGCACCCAACGCTGTTGGCGCTCGCTGCCCCGCTGGGCCAGGCTGCTGCCCAGAGTGCTCAGGTGGCCGTGGCGCTCGGCCGCGATGGCACCGAACATGGCCAGAAGCAGGCCCAGATGCTGCACCAGCACGGGTGCGTTCTCGATGCCCCGGCCCATCACGGGGCGCAACGCCAGCTCGGCCAGCGGCAGCAGCACCATCAGCGCCAGAGCCAGAGAAGCCAGGCCTTCGTCAACCCGGCTCAGGCTTGGCGCGAAGGGGCTGACGCTCGGCGACGTGCGGTACGGGTCCGGCGCCCCTTCCAAACGCATGCTCACTGCCCCTTGCCGGCGCGGTAGGCCTTGAGGTGCTGAAAGACCTCGTCAAAGGTCTCGGCGGGCACCATGCTGCCGCGAATGCGTGGGTAGAGGCGCTCGGCCAGCTCGCTCCACTCGCGCATCTGCTCGGGCGTGGGCTTGTTGACTTTGAGGCCGCGCTTCTTCATGGCCTCGACCGCTTCGTCCACCTCGCGGCGCGCTTGCTGGCGCATGGCCAGACCGGCCTTTTCACCGCCGACCTTGAGCGCCCGCTGGGCCGCCGGGCTCATGGCGTCCCAGGCTTTCTTGGTGACCACCAAGGCGCCGACGATGGGCGCCCAATTGATGTCCAGCATGTTCGAAGCCGTGTTGTAGATCTGGCTGGCCAACGCGAAATACGGCGTGGCGGGCACCACATTGATCATGCCGGTCTGCATGGCCGGCAGGATGTCGGCGGTCTCCAGCGGCACCGGCGTGTAGCCCAGGTTCTTCATGATGGCCTGCTGCTCGGGCTCCGAACCCCAGGCAAAGAACTTCATGCGTTTGAAGTCTTCGGGCCGCTGGGCCGGCTCCTTGGAGAAGAATCGCACCCAGCCTGCATCGCCCCAGGCCACCACCACAAAGCCCCGCTCCAGAAAACGCTGCTCCATGGCCGGGCGCATCTTTTCGCGCACATGGTCAACCTCTTCCCAGCCACGAAACAGCAAAGGCAGGTTCTGCAAAGCGGCCACGGTAGGCTCGATCTCGCGCAAGCCCACCACCGACATCAGCGCGCCTTGCAGCTGACCGATGCGCATGCGGCGCGCCAGCTCGGCCTCGCCGCCCTGGCTGCCATCGGTGAAGACCGTGAACCGGGCTTGGCTGCCCTGCGCGGCACGCCAGCCCTCGCCCATCTCCATCAGCTGCTGGTGGTACTGCGAGTTCTTGGGCACCAGGCTGCCGATGCGCAGCTGCACCGGTGCTTGCGCCCAGCTCGCGCTGGCGGTGCACAGGGCCAGGAGGCAGGCGGCGGCATGGCGACGG
The DNA here is from genome assembly GCA_002255955.1 of Burkholderiales bacterium PBB2. GTDB lineage: Bacteria > Pseudomonadota > Gammaproteobacteria > Burkholderiales > Burkholderiaceae_C > Paucibacter_A. Next base: position 71,458 of record NKIM01000010.1, read on the forward strand.
TGGATTCGGGTCATGGTGTTGTCGAAGTTAGGTGTTTGCAGCGCAAGCTGCGGTGGCGGGCCGCCCCAGCCTCAGAACAAATCGTCGGCACTGTCGAGCAGCCACTGCGCGCGCTGGCGCATCAGCTGGTTGCCCAGGCTGTTGCCGGGAACGGCCAGGGCCTGGCGCAACAAGGCCTCGAAGGCCGCACGGTCGCCTGCGGGCTGGGCCAGCGACTCGGCCTGGCCGACATACACGCCGGCATTGCGGCCAGCCGCGGCCGTGAGCGCTTGCGCAAACAAGGCCTCGGCACGACGGCTGCTGCCGCCGGGGCGCGCGGCTTCCAGCGTGCCCAGCAGAGCGGCAAGTCCGCCCTCGCCATGCAGGGGCTGGGTGGCAAAAGCCAGCTCGGCCAGGCGCTGGGCCTGCGGCAGATCGGCCACGATATCCGGGCTGTGCTTGGACAAGGAGATGTAGGCCGCCCAGGAGGCCGCGGCCCAGTAGGCCAGGCCCACCTGCTCGCTCGGCAGCGGCGGCAGCGGCTGTGCCATCTGCAAGGCCTGACGCAAGCCGCCGCCATGCCGGGCTTCCAAGGCCGCCATGGCATGGCGATGGGCGCGCAAGTACAAACGCGCGGCGCGCTGGCGCAGCTGCAGCGCAGCGCGGGCGTCGCGGCTCTCCAGGCGCTCGGCCTCGAAGGCCACGAAGGCATAGGCGTACTGGGTGAAACCGCCGGCCACCGATTCGGCCAGGGCCAGATGGTCCGGCGTCTGGCGCAGCAGAGATTCCGAGAGCTTCAGGTAAAAGGCGGCGGATTCACGCGCCAGCCCCAGATCTTCCTCTTCCGCCTGGCCCTGGCTGGCCAGCTCGTCCGCCACGCTGCGCACCAGCATCAGGCGTGGCGAACAGGCGCTGAGCAAGCTGGCCAGCAACAACAAGGCAATCAATCTGGCCATCTGGGCTTGGGGCGGTGTGGTCAAGTGACCGATGGCCGGCGAGTCTAGGCTGGCATGATGAAACCGGCGTGACGCCGTCAAGACAGGAGCAGGTCAGTTCACAGTCCGAGCATGAAGGCATGGCATGGCCGTCACACGGGCAGCCCAAACTACGGGACCCATGACAACTGACCCTTCATCTTCTAACCCCCATGAGGCTTCGCCGCCCGGGGCCTTTCAGCCACCTCACCAGCGCTTGCGGGAAGCCGCAGCACGCTTGAACGCTGAAGCGGTGAGCCTGGCTGAGCTCGCGACGTTGCAAGGCTCTGCTGGATTGGGCTCGCTGCTGCTGGTGCTGGCCGCACCTTGTGTCTTGCCCGTGCCCGGCGTGGGCAACGTCATGGGCTTGGCGCTGATGATGCTGGCCGTGCCGATCTGGCGCGGCGACCCAGTCGGCGCCCTGCCCGCGCGCGTGGCGGCTTTTCAGATGCCGGCTCGCTGGGCACGCCGCGCATTGCTGATGATGGCTTGGCTCTATGAGCGAGCGGCCCACTTTGCGCGAGGGCAGCACGGGCTCGGTTCGCTCACACAGGCCGGGCCGCGCCCTTGGATGGCCGCACTCGTGGCCTTGATGGGCGCCTTGATTTTCTTGCCCCTGCCGCTGGGCAATGTGCTGCCAGCCTTGTGCATGGCAATGCTGGGCCTGGGGCTGGCCTTGCGAGATGGCTTGCTCTTGCTTTACGCATGGGCTGCCGGCCTGCTGGCCTGCATTTACAGCACGGCCTTGGGCCTGGCCGCCTGGCACTGGGGCTTGGCCCCCGTGTGGCGCTACCTTGGGGCTGACGCGGGCTGATGCCCGTCTCACCAGTCCCAAGCGCCAGCCAGGCGCCTCGGGTTCACAGGACCGGCTGACGCATCAGGTAGTCAAACGCGCCGAGCGCCGCCTTGGCGCCGTCGCCTGTGGCAATGATGATTTGCTTGAAGGGCACGGTGGTCACGTCGCCGGCGGCAAACACGCCGGGCAGCGAGGTCTGGCCCTTGGCATCGACGATGATCTCGCCGTGCTTGCTCAGCTCGACCACGCCCTTGAGCCACTCGGTGTTGGGCACCAAGCCGATCTGCACGAACACGCCTTCCAGCTCGATGCGGCGCGCCTCACCGCTGTTGCGGTCGATGTAGTTGAGGCCGTTGAGCTTGCCGCCCTCGCCGGTGAACTCGGTGGTTTGGGCCGAGGTGTGGATGGTGACGTTGGGCAGGCTCTTGAGCTTGTTGACCAGCACCGCATCGGCACGCAAGGCTTCGCCGAACTCGATCAGGGTGACATGGGCGACGATGCCGGCCAGGTCGATGGCCGCTTCCACGCCGGAGTTGCCGCCGCCGATCACCGCCACGCGCTTACCCTTGAACAAGGGGCCGTCGCAATGCGGGCAGTAGGCCACGCCCTTGTTCTTGTACTCCTGCTCGCCGGGCACATTGACATTGCGCCAGCGTGCGCCGGTGGACAGGATGACCGAGCGCGACTTGAGCGTGCCGCCATTGGCCAGCTGCACCTCGATCATGCCGCCGGGCTCGGCCGCCGGAATCAGCTTCTCGGCGCGCTGCAGATTCATGATGTCCACGTCGTAGGCCTTGACATGGCCTTCCAGCGCAGCAGCGAACTTGGGGCCGTCGGTTTCGAGCACGGACACATAATTCTCGATCGCCAGGGTGTCGTTCACCTGACCGCCAAAACGCTCGGCCGCCACACCGGTGCGGATGCCCTTGCGGGCGGCGTACACGGCCGCAGCCGCGCCGGCCGGGCCACCGCCGACGATCAGCATGTCGTAGGGCGCCTTCTCGCTGAGCTTGGCAGCATCGCGGGCGGCGGCGCCGGTGTCCAGCTTGGCCACGATCTCTTCCACCGTCATGCGGCCCGAGCCGAAGAACTGGCCGTTCAAGTAGATGCTGGGCACGGCCATGATCTCGCGGGCATTGACCTCGTCCTGGAACAGGCCGCCGTCGATGACCACGGTCTTGACGCGCGGGTTCTGCACCGCCATCAGGCTCAGGGCTTGGACCACATCGGGGCAGTTGTGGCAGCTCAGGGACATATAGACCTCGAAGCTGAAGTCGCCGTCCAGGCCGCGGATCTGCTCGATCACCTCGGGTTCGACCTTGGGCGGGTGGCCACCCACCCACAGCAGGGCCAGCACCAGGGAGGTGAACTCATGGCCGAGCGGAATGGCGGCGAAGCTGAGCTTCATGTCCGAACCCATGCGGTTCAGGCTGAAAGACGGGCGGCGTTCGGCCTGGCCGTCAGTCTTGAGCGTGATCTTGTCCGACATCGCCGCGATGTCTTGCAGCAGGCCGAGCAACTCGCTCGAGGCCTCGCGCTCATCCAGGCTGGCGATGATTTCGAAAGGTTGGGTGACGCGCTCGAGGTAGGCCTTGAGCTGGGTCTTCAGTTGTGCGTCCAACATGATGCTTCTCCGTTTTCGGGGTGTACAGGCGTGGCGCTGCGAAGCCACTCTGAAAACGCCCTGAGGTTCAGCCGGAGAGGCCGGGGCGCTTTCAGCGGAGCTTGAACAACAGATCTCGCTGAAGGGGAATCGCAAGCCCTCCCGGGCCTGCGAATTCAATCGTCATTCGATCCAGTCTGAAGCAGACTTAGATCTTGCCGACCAGGTCCAGCGAAGGAGCGATGGTCTTGGCGCCTTCCTTCCACTTGGCCGGGCACACTTGGCCGGGGTTGGCGGCGGTGTACTGGGCGGCCTTCAGCTTGCGCAGGGTTTCCGACACGTCGCGGGCGATTTCGTTGGAGTGCACTTCGGCGGTCTTGATGATGCCGTCCGGGTTGATCACGAAGGTGCCGCGCAGCGACAGGCCTTCTTCTTCGATGTGCACGCCGAAAGCGCGGGTCAGCTTGTGGGTCGGGTCGCCGACCAGGGGGAACTTGGCCTTGCCCACGGCCGGCGAGGTTTCGTGCCAAACCTTGTGCGAGAAGTGGGTGTCGGTGGTGACGATGTAGACCTCGGCACCAGCCTTTTGGAACTCAGCGTAGCTGTCGGCCGCGTCTTCGACTTCGGTCGGGCAGTTGAAGGTGAAAGCCGCCGGCATGAAGATCAGCACGGACCACTTGCCCTTCAGGCTTTCGTCGCTGACGGTGATGAACTTGCCGTTGTGGAAGGCTTCGGTCTTGAAAGGCTGGACTTGGGTGTTGATCAAGGACATGACGTTTCCTTTGGGTTGATAGAGAAACAAAACAGAACAGAACAGGACAAGCTCAAAAACTTGCGACTGATGAATCATAAAAGCAAGCCCCGGCTTGCAGGTTTGATTAATCAAATCACTGTCATTGCTTGCGCCTATTGAGCCGGACTATCAAGAACCAGATCGAGGCGTCACGTCTTTGTCATCGGCTCACAGACCCGCTTCCAGCGCCAGCAGTTCCTCCACCGTCTGCCGGCGGCGGATCAGGCGCTGCTGATCGCCATCCACCAGCACCTCGGCCGCCAGCGGCCGGCTGTTGTAATTGCTGGACATGGAGGCGCCGTAGGCCCCGGTGTCGTGAATCACCAGCAGATCACCGACCTGGGCGGCCGGCAGCAGGCGCGGCTCGACCACGCCACCGTCCACTTGAGTGAACACATCGCCCGATTCGCACAGCGGGCCGGCCACCACCGTGGGCCGCTCGGCGCGGGCCGCTTGGCCGTCGGCCGGCAACAGGCTCATAGCATGAAAAGCACCGTACATGGCCGGGCGCATCAGCTCGTTGAAGCCGGCGTCGACCAGCACGAAATGGTTGCGGCCCACGTCTTTGCTGGCGCGCACCTCGGCCAGCAGCACGCCGCTCTCGGCCACCAGGTAGCGGCCCGGCTCGATCTCCAGCTGCAAGGCGTGGCCCAGCAGGGTTTGCGCCTGCTGGCGCGCCTGGTCCCAGAGGCCGAAGTAATGCGCCGTGTCGATGACCGGCTCCCCGGCTCGGTAGGGAATGGACAGGCCGCCACCGGCCGAGATCGCCTGCAAGTCCATGCCGGCCGCCTGCACCTGGCGCACCAGGTCCACCATGGCGCCGCAGACCTCGGACAGGTGGCGGTAGTCCACGCCCGAGCCGATGTGCATGTGCAGGCCGATCAGGCGCAGGCCGTGCGCCTGCACCGCCGCCAAGGCGGCCGGCAGGTCGGCATGCCAGATGCCGTGCTTGCTGTGCTCGCCACCGGTGTTGGTCTTGTTGCTGTGGCCGTGCCCGAAGCCAGGGTTGATGCGCAGCCAGACGCCATGGCCGGGCGAGGCTGCGCCCAGCTGGTGAAGCATGTCGATGGAGCCGGCGTTGACCGGCACCTGATGCTCGGTCACGGTCGCCAGGGTCTCGCGGTCCAACAGATCGGCCGTGAAGACGATGTCCGAGTGCACCGAGCCATCGGCGCGGTAGCCGGCCGCCAAGGCACGCAGCACCTCGCCGCGCGAGACGGCATCGACCTTGACGCCCTGCTCGCGCATCAGCCGCAGGATGTGGGTGTTGGAGCAGGCTTTTTGCGCAAAGCGGATGGCATCAAAGGCCCGCAGCGCAGCGATGCGCTCACGGATGGTGCCTGCGTCGTAGACCCACAAGGGCGTGCCGAAGGTCTGAGCCAGGGCTTGCAGGCGGGTGGGGGTCAGGGTGGCAGCAGGCATGGGCGGGCTCTATCGGACGGGGTTTGGGGAATGGCTGAAGCATGCCTGCCCTGCGTCATTCATTCAAATATTCATTTATAAACGCTCCATTCATTTTGGATATGCTTATCTCGTGAACCCGGACATCAGCCTGCGCCATATCGAAGTCTTCCGCGCCGTCATGACGGCCGGTAGCGTCACCGAAGCCGCCCAGCTGCTGCGCAGCTCACAGCCGACACTGAGCCGGGAGCTGGCGCGGCTGGAGCAGTTGCTGGGCTATGCGCTGTTCGAGCGCCAACGCGGGCGCTTGCGGGCCACGGCGCGGGGCCTGGCCTTGTTCGACGAGGTGCAGCGCAGCTACCAGGGCCTGGACCGCATCCGCAGCCGCGCCGCGCAGCTGGGTCGGGACGAACAGGTGCAGTTGGCCGTGCTCTGCCTGCCTGCGCTCAGCCATGCCCTGCTGCCCACCGCCTGCGCTGACTTTCTGGTAGCCCACCCGGCGGCGCAGCTGTCCATCACGCCGCAGGAATCACCGCTGCTGGAGGAATGGATGGCCGCCCAGCGCTTCGATCTGGGCCTGAGCGAGCAGCAGACGCACAGCGCCGAGGGCACACAGCGGGTGCCGGTGCTGACCCTGGATGAGGTCTGTGTGCTGCCGGCGGGCCACCCGCTGTTGGAGCGACGGGTCTTGCAGCCGGCCGACTTCGAAGGCCAGGACTTCATCAGCCTTTCGGCCGAGGACCCTTACCGCCTGCAGCTGGATACCTTGTTCGCCGAGGCCGGCGTGCAACGCCGCTTGCGCGTGGAAACCCACAGCGCTGTGGCCGTGTGCGCGATGGTCCAGCAAGGCCTGGGCCTGGCCATCGTCAATCCCTTGACAGCGCTGGCCCTGGCCGGCCCGGGCCTACAGCTGAGACGCTTCAGCGTATCCGTGCCTTTTCAGGTCTCGGCCCTGCTGCCGATGTACCGGCCGGCGCAGCCGCTGGCACAAAGCTTTCTGCAGGCCCTGCAGGCTCAGGCTGAGCGCATGAGCCGCGCCTTGGAGCAAGCGCTCCGCTAAATCACTCAGAGCCGCTCGATGCGCGCGTAAGCCGAATCGTTGTGGATGGACTCGAAGTTCTCGACGTCCACCGTGTAGCGGCCGATGCGCGGGTCGGCGTTCAGGCGCAAGGCCACATCGCGCACCAGATCCTCGACGAATTTGGGGTTCTCGTAAGCATGCTCGGTGATCCACTTCTCGTCGCTGCGCTTGAGCAAGGGCCAGATTTCGCTGGAAGCGCTTTCCTCGGCGAAACGCACCAGTTCTTGCCAGCTGACCGGCTGGGCGCCGATTTCGGCACGCACCGTCACCAGCGAGCGCTGGTTGTGGGCGCCGTAGTCAGAGATTTCTTTGGAACAGGGGCACAAGCTCTTGACCGGCACGGCCACCTCGGCCCAGACCGTGGTCTGGCCGGCGCGGGTTTCAGAGATCAGGCGGCCTTGGTAGTCCAGCAGGCTCTCGATGCCCGAGACCGGTGCGCGCTTGCGGATGAAGAAGCTGAAAGCCACTTCGATGCGGCCCTCGACCGCCTCCAGCTTGGCCAGCATCTGGCCATGCAGCTCACGCAGCGAGGCGGCATCCAGCGGCGCCTGCAAGGCGTCGAGCCAGGCGACGAAGCGGGACATGTGCGTGCCCTTCTTCTCGGCCGGCAGGCTGACGTCCAGCGTCCAGGTGCCGACGGTGGGCTGCGCCTGCGTGCCGACCTGAATCTGCAGCGGGTAGCGCACATCCTTGACGCCGACGCGCTGGATGACGAGGTGGCGCTCATCGCGCTCGCTCTGGGTGTCGGGAATGTGGAGGGCGCTGGTGACTTGGTTCATGCAATCGGGTGCGCGGCCCGTCGATGTGGCCGCAGAAATTACGGGATAACCCTGAAGCCCTCAGCTTGCCAGCAAGCCACCAACCTTGCCGCGGCAAGGTCTTGGCGGCCATGCCTCACTGATTGGCGGCGGGGCGCAGCAGGCTGGGTCGGGCGCCGAAGCGCTTGAGGATGGCTTGTTCGATGCCGCTGGCGTCCAGGCCGCAAGCCGCCATCAGCTTGGGCACCTCGCCGTGCTCGATGAATTCATCAGGCAGGCCCAGCACCAGCACCGGCGGATTGAGGCCGGCGGCTTGCAAGGCTTCCATCACGGCCGAGCCCGCACCGCCCATCAGGCAGCCGTCTTCCACGGTGACGAGGGCATCGTGCGTGCGTGCCAGCTCGGTGACCAGCTCGACATCGAGCGGCTTCACAAAACGCATATTGGCCACGGTGGCGTCGAGTTGCTCGGCCGCCTCCAAGGCCGGGTAGAGCAAGGTACCGAAAGCCAGGATGGCGATGCGCGGCGCACCGGCCGCGCCCGCGAGCTGCGGCTTGCTCGATTGCCGGCGCAGCTCGCCCTTGCCCCAGGGCAGGAGGCTCATGGTCTTCTGGACTTCCACGCCCACGCCAGCGCCACGCGGATAGCGCACCGTCACCGGGCCGCTGTGCTGGTAGCCGGTGAAGAGCGCCTGGCGGCATTCGTTTTCATCCGCCGGGGTCAGCACCGCCATATTCGGGATGCAGCGAGTGAAGGCGATGTCGTAGTTGCCGGCGTGGGTGGCGCCATCGGCCCCGACCAGACCGGCACGGTCCAGGGCGAACAGCACCGGCAGGTTCTGTAGGGCCACGTCGTGGATCAATTGGTCATATGCACGCTGCAGGAAAGTGGAATAGATCGCCACCACCGGCTTCATGCCCTCGCAAGCCATGCCGCCGGCCACCGTCACCGCATGCTGCTCGGCGATACCGACATCGTGGTAGCGGGTCGGGAAGCGCTTGTGGAACTCCACCATGCCCGAACCTTCGCGCATGGCCGGCGTGATGCCGATCAGGCGGCTGTCGGCCTCGGCCATATCGCAGAGCCAGTCGCCGAAGACCTGGGTGAAGCTGATCTTGGCCGGCGCTGCCGATTTGACGAAACCGACCGATGGGTCGAACTTGCCGGGTGCGGCGTGGTACTTGACCGGATCGGCCTCGGCCAGCTTGTAGCCCTGACCCTTCTTGGTGACCACATGGAGGAACTGCGGGCCCTTTTTGCTGCGCAGATTCTCCAGGGTCGGAATCAAGGCATCGAGGTCGTGGCCATCGATGGGGCCGACGTAGTTGAAGCCGAACTCTTCGAAGATGGTGCCAGGCACAACCATGCCCTTGGTGTGCTCTTCAAAGCGCTTGGCAAATTCGTACAGCGGCGTGTTCTTCAACACCGATTTGGCGCCTTCACGCGCTGAGGCGTAGAAGCTGCCGCTCATCAGGCGGGCCAGGTATTTGTTCAGCGCGCCGACCGGCGGGCTGATCGACATGTCGTTGTCGTTCAGGATCACCAGCACATCGCCCATCACGCCGCCGTGGGCGACACCGGCATTGTTCAACGCTTCGAAAGCCATGCCGGCCGTCATCGCCCCGTCACCGATGATGGCCACGGCCTTGCGGTCCTCTCCCTTGATCTTGGCGGCCATGGCCATGCCGTGGGCGGCCGAGATGGAGGTGCTCGAGTGACCGGTGCCGAAGGTGTCGTACTCGCTCTCGTCGCGGCGCGGAAAGCCACTGATACCGCCGAAATGGCGGATGGTGGCGAGCGCGTCGCGGCGGCCGGTCAAGACCTTGTGCGGATAGGTTTGATGGCCCACATCCCAGACCAGACGGTCGTGCGGCGTGTTGAACACATAGTGCAGGGCCACGGTCAGCTCGACCGTGCCCAGATTGGAGCCCAGATGACCGCCGATGCGCGAATTGGACAAGGTGTCCAGCACATAAGCGCGCAATTCACCGGCCAGCTTGGGCAGCTCGGTGCGAGGCAGGCGGCGCAGATCGGCCGGGCTGTTGATGGTGTGCAGCAGAGAGTCACTCATGGATGATGGTGCCGCGTTTGCTCAGTTGTCTCGTTCCACGACCATATCGGCCAGCAGGCCCAACCAGGCAGTGTTGCGCAGGCCGGTGGCCGCCAGGGCCCGATGGGCGTCGTCGCGCAGCTGGCGAGCCAGGGCGCGGGCAGGCTCCAGGCCCAGCACCGACACGTAAGTCGGCTTGTTGGCGTCCTGGTCCTTGCCGGCAGTCTTGCCCAGCACGGTGGAGTCTTGGGTCACATCGAGGATGTCATCGACCACCTGGAAGGCCAGGCCGAGGGCCGCGCCGTAATCCGACAAGGCCTGGCGCGCGGCCGGGCTGATGTCGCCGCAGGCTGCGCCCATCATCACACTGGCTTGCAGCAAGACGCCGGTCTTGCGGCGGTGCATGTCACGCAGCGTGCATTCATCGAGCTGCTTGCCCACGCTGGCCAGGTCGATGGCCTGGCCACCGGCCATGCCAGCATGGCCGGCCGAACGGGCCAGCAGGCTGCACAAGCGGGCTTGCAAGGCCGGCGCCATGTCGGAGTCCGCCTCGTCCGGTGTCAGCACCTCGAAGGCCAGGGCCTGCATGGCGTCGCCCGCCAGCATGGCCTGGGCCTCGCCGAACTTGACGTGCACGGTGGGCTTGCCACGGCGCAGCACATCGTCATCCATGCAAGGCATGTCGTCATGCACCAGAGAGTAGGCATGAATCAACTCCACCGCACAGGCGGCGCGCATGGCCGCGCCCGGATGACCGGCCACGGCTTCGCAGGTGGCCAGCACCAGCAAGGGGCGCAGGCGCTTGCCGCCGTCGAGCACCGCATAGCGCATGGCTTCGCCCAGACCGGCCGGGGCATCCTCGGGGACAAAGGCGTCCAGCGCTGATTCACAAGCAGCGAGCGAGCGCTGCATCCATTGTTCAAACACACCAGCATCCACGCTCAGGACTCTCCCCATTGTTTCAATCCCTCGCCCTCCAGCACCTTGACTTGTTGTTCTACGGCCTGCAGTCGCGATCGGCACAGCCCCAAGAGGCCGGCACCCCGCTTGTAACTCTCCAGCAACTGATCGAGCGGCAGCTGGCCACCCTCCATATCGGCCAGCAAACGCTCCAGCTCAGCGAGCGCCTGCTCGTAGCTGAGATGTGCCAAATCCTCCTCCGCCTGCGAGGCGGCGGCTTTGGATGCGGCTTTGGACGCGCTGCTGGATCGGGTCATTGTTCGAGACAAGCAAACCGCGATTGTAGTCAGTGCGCCACGCCCGCCCGCAGCGGCAATGTCAGCCGGCCGCCACGACTGAAACGGCGGGTAACTTGACAGGCCGGGGCGCTTGAAGGCTGGCCTGGGTACAATCCCGCCTCCTTGCCTGCTCGCAGCACGGCAAGCCCCAGAGTAGAAACCCGCACGGGGCGCCGTTCAGCAGCACCCCAGCTTGCTTCTCCTGGGCTGCATGCTTTTTCATCCTTTTCTTTTCCACAGCAGGCCTGCGCGCATCTGGCGCGGCCGGTGTTGGCATGGGCCGACACCCCGGTTCCTAGGAGACCCACTTGGATCATGTCCGACCTGAGCATCGCCCTCTCAGTGATTGAAACACCGCACAGCTCCGGCGCCAGCCCTGCCAACTCGGCAGGCGCCAGCACCGTCACCCAGCTGCCCGTGACATCCTATTTCGATGAAGCTCTGTTCCAGCGCGAGCAGGCGCTGATCTTCCAGGCCGGCCCGCGCTACATCGGCCATGCCCTGGCCGTGCCGGAGGTGGGCGACTACTACGCCCTGCCGCAGGAAAAAGAAGGCCGCGCCCTGGTGCGCACCCCCAAAGGCCTGGAGTTGATCTCCAACGTCTGCCGCCATCGCCAGGCTGTGATGCTGCGCGGCCGAGGCAACACCCGCAGCAACATCGTCTGCCCGCTCCACCGCTGGACCTACAGCCTGCAGGGCGAGCTGATCGGTGCACCGCATTTCGATCACGATCCCTGCCTGAACCTGAACAACTACAAGCTGCGCGAGTGGAACGGCCTGCTGTTCGAGGACAACGGCCACGATGTCGCCGCCTCGCTGAAGAATCTAGGGGCAGCTGCCCAACTCGATTTCTCGGGCTATGTGCTGGACAAGGTCCATGTGCACGAGTGCGACTACAACTGGAAGACCTTCATCGAGGTCTACCTCGAGGACTACCACGTCGGCCCCTTCCACCCAGGCCTGGGTCAATTCGTGACCTGCGACGATCTCGCCTGGGAGTTCGGCGAGCACCATTCGGTGCAGACCGTGGGCATTCACAAGGATCTGGCCAAACCCGGCTCGCCCGTCTACCAGCGCTGGCATGAACAGTTGCTCAAGTACCGCGAAGGCCGCCCGCCGGAATCGGGCGCTATCTGGCTGACCTACTACCCGCACATCATGGTCGAGTGGTACCCGCATGTGCTGGTGGTGTCCACACTGTTCCCACAAGGCCCGCAAAAGACCGCCAACATCGTCGAGTTCTACTACCCCGAGGAAATCGCCGCCTTCGAGCGCGACTTCGTCGAGGCCCACCAGGCTGCCTATATGGAAACCTGCGTAGAAGACGACGAAATCGCCCTGCGCATGGACCAAGGCCGGCGCGCCCTGATGGAGCGTGGCGACAACGAAGTCGGCCCCTACCAGAGCCCGATGGAAGACGGCATGCGCCATTTCCACCAGTGGTACCGGCGCGAGATGAAACTGGATCGCTGAGCGCCCAGCCACCCTCTGCCCAAGCCCTCGCAACGCCCTGCGCAGCCGTCCTGCCGGGGCGTTGTCTTTTCTGAGCCCTACCCTCGATTGCTCTGCCCGCCATGTCCGCCTCCTTGCTGATCATCGCCGCCACGTTCTTGTTCGCCAGCATGGGCGTCTGCGTCAAGCTGGCCTCGGCCTACTACGACGCCAGCGAGATCGTCATGTACCGCAGCCTGATCGGCGTGCTGCTCGTGGCAGGCATGGCACTGGCGCAAGGCAAAAGCCTGCGCACCTCCGTGCCGCTCAAGCACTTCGGCCGCAGCCTGGCGGGCGTGCTGGCCCTCTCGCTGTGGTTCTACTCGATCAGCCAGCTGCCCCTGAGCACGGCCATGACGCTGAGCTATATGTCCTCGGTCTGGATGGCGGTGTTCATGATTCTGGGCGCCCTGCTGTTCAAGACGGCGCCGGTCCGCCCGCGTCTGGTGGCTGCGGTGCTGCTGGGCTTTGTCGGCGTGGCCCTGGTGCTGCGCCCGACCCTGGCGCAAGACCAGATCACGGCTGGCCTGATCGGCCTGGTCGCCGGCATGCTCTCGGCCCTGGCCTATTTGCAGGTGGCCGGCCTGGGCCGGGCAGGCGAACCGGAGTACCGCGTGGTGTTTTACTTCTCGCTGGGCGGCGTGCTGGCCGGGGCGCTGATCACATTCGGCATGCAACAGCTGGGCCTGAGCCAGGGCCTGCACGCGCACAGCCTGAAAGGCGCCGGCCTGCTGCTGGCCGTCGGCCTGCTGGCCACCGCGGCCCAGCTGATGATGACGCGCGCCTACGGCCGTGGCAAAGCCCTGGTCAACGCAGCACTGCAGTACCTGGGCATCGTGTTTTCGGTCGGCTATGCCATGCTGTTCTTCGGCGAGCAGGTCGATGCCGGTGCGCTGATCGGCATGGGCTTGATCGTGGCTGCGGGCGTGGGCGCCAGCTGGGCGCAAGCCGGTAGACAATCACTGCCCGTACCCGCCGCAGCCCAGGAATCGCGCACGCCATGAACCCCGCTCGCTTTCAGACCCTGATCTCCGCCACTGAACTGCAGCAGGCCCAGGCCGCCGGCCAGGCCCTGCTGCTGATCGACACCAGCTTCGACCTCGCCGACACCGCCGCCGGCGAACGCAGCCATGCCCAGGGCCACCTGCCCGGCGCGCATTACCTGCACCTGGATCGTGATCTGAGCGCCGCCAAGACCGGGCCGGATGGCCGTTTCCGCGGCCGCCACCCCCTGCCCGATCGCGCCGAGTTCGCTGCCCGCATGGCCGCACTCGGCCTGCGCCCGGGCCTGCAGGTCGTGGCCTACGACGGCCAAGGCGGCATGTATGCCGCCCGCCTGTGGTGGATGCTGCGCTGGATCGGCCACGCCGAGGTGGCCGTGCTGGACGGCGGCCATGCCGCCTGGGTGGCGGCCGGTGGCGCGCTGAGCACCGCCCCGGCGCTGACGGAAGCGAACCCCAGCACCTCGCCCCTCCCCCTGCCCGACAGCCTGCTGCCCCAGCTGGATGCCGATGCGCTGCAGCGTCAGCTGGGCCGCCTGCGCCTGATCGACGCGCGCGCGCCCGAGCGCTTCCGAGGCGAGGTGGAGCCGCTGGACGCCAAGGCCGGCCACATCCCCGGTGCCCGCAACCGCCTGTTCAAGACCAATCTGCAGGACGATGGCCGTTTCAAGCCGGCCGAGCAGCTGCGTCAGGAATTCCACGGCCTGCTGGCGCCGTTCGCCCCGGCGGAGGTGGTGCACCAGTGCGGCTCGGGCGTCACCGCCTGCCACAACCTGCTGGCCATGGAGCATGCCGGCTTGAGCGGCTCGCGCCTTTACCCCGGCTCCTGGAGCGAATGGTCCTCGGACCCAAGCCGGCCGGTGGCCCAGGGCTGAAAACCTGACTGGGCATTTCACTTGACATAGCGCAAGATGGGCGGGCGGTCCTGCCCTGAAACTGAACCCCACAACAACGGAGGTTTGCCATGTTCAAGCGCATTCTGGTGCCCACTGACGGTTCTGACATTTCCACCAAGGCCACCCACACGGCCATCGCCCTGGCCAAGGTGCATGGCGCCACGATTTACTCGCTGAGCGTCAAGGAACCCTTCCCCTACAGCGCCGTGTCGGAAATGCAGCCGACGCCGCCGCAGGAGTTCTTCGACGCGCAGGAACGCATCGCCAGTGCCCGCGTCAAGGCCGTGCTGGCCCTGGCCGAAGCGGCCGGCGTGCCCCATGAAGGCCACACCCTTGAAGCCCTGCACGCCTGGGAGGCCATCATCGAGCACGCAGGCAAGAACGACTGCGATCTGGTCGTCATGGCCTCGCACGGCCGCCGCGGCGTGCAAGCACTCCTGCTGGGCAGCGAGACCCAGAAGGTGCTGACGCACTGCACCGTGCCGGTACTGGTGGTTCGCTAAACCTTCACCCTCGCCCAAAAATCAAAGGCCGGGCTGCAGCGTGCAGCGCCGGCCTTTTTCACGGGCGCCCGAGATTGCGCTCGGCCTCCGTGATGACCTCAGTGATCACATCAGTGGTGGCCTGACACCGCCACCACCACCAACGGAATCGCCAAACCGGCACTCAGCCACAAGAGCTGCAGCCAGGTTTCGCGCAGCGGCAGACGGCGTTGCAGCTGCGGGATCAAGTCAGCCACCGCCACGTAAATGAAGCTGCTGCTGGCCGCCACCAGCAGGAAGGGGAACAAACTTTCCCAGGGGCCGACCACAAAATAGCCCAGCACCCCGCCCAGCACCGCCGACAGGCCCGAGATGGCATTGAACAGGAGCGCCTTGCCGCGCGAGAAGCCGGCATTGAGCAGCACGATGTAGTCGCCCACCTCTTGCGGGATCTCATGCGCAATGATGGCCAGCGAAGTGACCAGACCCAGATGCGGGTCAGCCAGAAAAGCTGCCGCGATGATGATGCCGTCGCAGAAATTGTGGATGCTGTCGCCCACCAGCACGCTCAGGCCGCCGCGCCCGGCTTGCTCGACATCGAAATGGTGATGGTGGTGGTGACCATCGCCCTCGTGGTGGTGGTTGTGGCGATAGAGCTCGGCCTTCTCCAGCAGAAAGAAGAACAGCAGGCCGCCCAGCAGGGTCATGAACAAGGCATGCGGGCTGGCCTGGCTCTCAAATGCTTCGGGCAGCACATGGAGCAAGGCCGTGCCCAGCAGCACGCCGGTGGACAGACCCACCAGGTGTTTCACCACCCGCCCCAGCAAGGTGACGGTCACACTGGCCGCGATCAGCACCGAGAGCAGGCCGCCACTGAGGGTGGCCAGCACGATATAAAACAGAGTCATGTCATTCCAGGTGGTGGGTGCCGGCGGGTGCCCACACCGGCCGCGGCGCGAGGCAAGCGCCCGCCCACAACCGGTCATAAAAACAAAGGGGAGGCTGTTCAGCCTCCCTGCAGCCGCGGTGGACCGGCCTGGACGGCCGCCACCTGAGCTCTGATCTTCATCTTAGCAAGCCTGTCAAGCGCCATGATCCCCACGCAGCGCCACGCAGCGCCACACCGATGGCGAGCCGACACAGAGCTGCCTCGGTTTGCGCCGACAATGCCGCCATGAATTTTCCTGCCGCCCCCCGCGCCGTCGAGTTTTCGCCGCCGGCCACCGCCCCGCTTGCCGCCATCGACATGGGCTCCAACAGCTTCCGCCTGGAGATCGCCCACCTGCCACGCGGCCAGTACAAGCGCCTGGAGTACCTGAAGGAAACCGTGCGCCTGGGCGCCGGCCTGGACAGCGAAGGCATGCTGACCGAGGCGGCCATGCAGCGCGGCTTGGACTGCCTGCGCCGTTTCGCCAGCCGCCTGGAGGGTTTCCCTGCCGCGCGCGTGCGCGCCGTCGCCACCCAGACCCTGCGCGAAGCGCGCAACCGCAATGCCTTCCTGGCCCGCGCCCGCGAAGCCCTGGGCTACCCGATCGAGGTGATCTCGGGCCGCGAGGAAGCACGCCTGATCTTCGCCGGCGTCGCGCGCCTGCAGCCCTCCAACCTGCCGCGCCTGGTGATCGACATCGGCGGCCGCTCGACCGAGATGATTCTGGGCCGCGGCCGCAAGCCGCTGACGGCCGAATCCTTCCAGGTGGGCAGCGTCAGCCTGTCGCTGCGTTTTTTCCCTGACGGCCAGTTCACGCCCGAGGCCTTCCGCGCCGCCCAGGTGGCCGCGGGGGCCGAGCTCGAAGAAGCTTTCGCCCTGTTCAAACCCACCATGTGGCAGGAGGCCCTGGGCTCCTCGGGCACCGTGGGCGCGGTGGCTCAAATCCTGGCGGCCAGCGGCCAGACCGATGGCCGCATCACGCCCGAAGCCTTGCGCTGGTGCATCGAGCGCGCGCTGGAAGCCGGCAGCATGGACCGCCTGGACATGCCCGGCCTCAAGGAAGACCGCCGCGCCGTGGTCGGCGGCGGCCTGTGCATCCTCTACACCTTGCTGACCCAATTCGGCATCCCCGAGCTGCGGTCGGCCAAGGGCGCGCTGCGCCAGGGCGTGATCTTCGACCTGGTCGAACGCCTGGAAACCGAGCGAGCCGGCGAGGGCGCCACCGTGCTGGACATGCGCGAGGCCTCGGTCGCCGCGCTGCAAAAGCGCTTCAGCGTCGACCTGCCCCAGGCCGCCCGCGTGCAAGACCTGGCCCTGCGCCTGCACAAGCAGCTGGCACCGCGCGCCAGCCGCACCCTGCAGCGCGAGCTGGCCTGGGCCGCCGCCTTGCACGAGATCGGCATGATGGTCTCGCACCACGACCACCACCGCCACAGCGCCTACCTGCTCTCGCATGTGGACGCGGCCGGTTTCTCGCAAGACCAGCTGCGCCGCCTGGCCGATCTGGCCCTGGGCCAGCGCGGTGGCCTGCGCAAGCTGGAAGCGCAGATGAGCGACGAAAGCCTGCTCTGGCAACTCTTGAGCCTGCGCCTGGCGGTGATCGCCTGCCATGCCCGCGGCGTGACCGAGCCCAAGGCCCTGAGCCTGCGTCGCAACGGCCGCCAGATCACCCTGAGCCTGCCCAAGGCCCTGCCCAACACCCAGCCACGCGCGCTCTACCTGCTGCAGGAAGAAGCGCAGGCCTGGGCCCGCTCGGGCGTGCTGGAATTGCTGCTGGCCTGAGGCCGCTGGGCGGCGCCCGAGCCTGATCGACTCAGAGCTGATCGGGCGCCAGCACCGTGTGCAGGGTCACCTCAGGGCGGCCATGGCGCTCCCGCGCGCGCAGCCACCAGATGGCCCCTTTCTTGACCGCCCAGGCCTGATCCTGTGCGCTCAGCAAGAGCGCGGCCACGCGGCCCAGGGTGGGCTGATGGCCGACCACCAGCACTGAGGCTGCATCGGCGCCCGGGTCCGGGCTTGGGCCCGTCAATGACCAGCCCGCCGCCTCCAGCAGCGCCTGCGGCTGCGCATCGGGCAGCAAGGCCGGCAGCAGATGCAGATCGCGCCCCAGGGCCAGGGCGGTGCGATGCGTGCGCACCGCCGGGCTGGCGATCACGCGGCAGTTCGCGGCCAGGCGGCTGTTCAGCCAGGCGGCCATGCGCTGGGCCTGGCGTTCGCCCTTGGGCGTGAGCCGGCGGGCCACATCCGTGCCGCCCTCGGGCAGCAACTCGGCCTCGGCATGGCGCCAGAGAATCAGATCCACGGCCCGCGCCCCATCCACTCAGTGATCCGACTGATAGCGCTTCATCAGCGCCTGCTGGGCGCTGCAGCCCTGGTCGGAGATGCGGCTGGAGCGGCCGTCGGGGCCCAGCTGCCAGGCGTCCAGGCTGTCATGCAGATAGGGCAGCAGGCCCTCGTCGATGACGCGCTGGCGCAGGCGGGCATCGACCACCGGCCAGGCCACCTCGATGCGGCGGAACATATTCCGGCTCATCCAGTCGGCGCTGGAGAGGTAGAGCGCCTCATCCTCCTCGCCAGGGCCCCAGCGGAAATAGCAGATGCGGGTGTGCTCCAGGAAGCGCCCCACCACCGAGCGCACGACGATGTTGTCGCTGACACCGGGCAGACCCGGCGGCAGCATGCAGGCGCCGCGCACGATCAGGTCCACCTTGACCCCGGCTTGCGAGACGCGCAGCAGGGCCTGGATCAACTCCAGATCGGTCAGCGCATTGATCTTGATCACCACCCGGGCGGGCTTGCCGGCCAGCGCCGCCTGCTCGACTTGAGCCAGGTACTCCAGCATGCGGCTGTGCATATTGAAGGGCGCCAGCAGCAAGCGCTTGGGCGGCTTGATCTTGCCCAGCGAGGCGAGCTGGCGGAACACCGCATCGGCGTCCGAGGTCAGCTCTGGGTCGGCCGTGAGATAGCCGAGATCGGTGTAGAAACGCGCCGTGCGCGGGTTGTAGTTGCCGGTGGACAGATGGGCATAACGCCGGAACTTGGCGCCCTCGCGGCGCGTCACCAGCAGCAGCTTGGCATGCGTCTTGTAGCCGACGATGCCGTAGACCACTTGCGCACCCACCGCCTCCAGGCGCTCGGCCCAGTTGATATTGGCCTCTTCGTCGAAGCGGGCCTTGAGCTCCACCACGGCCATCACTTCTTTGCCGCGCCGCGCCGCCTCGATCAGCAGATCCATCAGCACCGACTTGCTGCCGGTGCGGTAGATGGTCTGCTTGATGGCCAGCACGTCCGGGTCCTCCACGGCCTGGCGCAGGAACTCCACCACGGGATCGAAGCTCTCGAAGGGGTGGTGCAGCAGCACATCGCCCTTGCGCAGGCGGTCGAACAGCGATTTCTGGCGCGGCAGGCGGCCCTGGGGCCAGATCGGCTCATGGTCGGCGAAGCGCAGCTCGGGCGCTTCGGTCTGGTCGATCAGCTCGTTCAGACGCACCAGATTGACGGGGCCGTTGACCCGGTACAGGGCCGCCGCCGGCAGGCCGAACTGCTCCAGCAGGAACTGCGACAACTCGGCCGGGCAGGTGTTCACCACCTCCAGGCGCACGGCCCGGCCGAAGTGGCGCGTGGTCAGACCCGAGCGCAGAGCGTGGCGCAGATTGGCCACCTCTTCCTCATCGACCTCAAGGTCGGAGTCGCGGGTGACACGGAACTGCGAGAAGGCCTCGACCTTGCGGCCGGAGAACAGGTCTTCGAGATGCGCGCGGATCACGCTGGTCAGCAGCACAAAGGCCTGCTGGCCGTCGCTGATGGAGGCCGGCAGCTTGATCACCCGCGGCAGCACACGCGGCACCTTGACGATGGCGATACGGTTGTCGCGGCCGAAGGCATCCTTGCCCGAGAGCCGGGCAATGAAGTGCAGGGATTTGTTGGCCACCTGCGGGAAGGGGTGGGCCGGGTCCAGGCCCACCGGCACCAGCAGCGGCCGCACCTCGCGCTCGAAGAACTTGGCCACCCACTGGCGCTGCGCCTCGTTGCGGTCGGCATGGTTGAGCACGACGATGCGCTGCGCACGCAAGGCCGGCATGACCAGGTCGTTGAAGACCGAGTACTGCTCGTCGATCAAAGCGTGGGCGGCGCGCCCCACCCGCTCAACATCGCGGTTATTGACCAGGCTCTCGGGATCGCGCGCGGCGTCCAGCATGTCGGCGAAACGCACCTCGAAAAACTCATCGAGGTTGGACGAGACGATGCAGATGTAGCGCAGCTGCTCCAGCAAGGGCACGTCGGCGCGCTGGGCCTGGGCCAGCACGCGCCGGTTGAATTCAAGAATGGCCTGCTCGCGATTGAGCAGCTGGACGGGCACTTGAGGAACGGTCATCGATTCATTCTATGGATGAAATATGACAGTTCCGTGAGCCGAACGGACTACACCAGCAGCCCTGCCGTGCAAGCATGTTCGGCTAGCGCCCCTGCGTCGCCAGCTCCGTGCGCGGCGGCGCCACGCTGCGGCCGGCCAGCACCGTGCTGTGGGCGCTCCAGTCGAGGATTTCCAGCTGCCCGTCGGCATGCTCGACCAGGGCAGTCAGGCTCTCGACCCAGTCGCCGTCGTTGGCGTAGAGGATGCCGTCGATCTCGCGCAGTTCGGCATGGTGGATGTGGCCACACACCACGCCGTGCACGCCGCGCTTGCGCGCCTCGCGCGCCACCGCCACCTCGAAATCGGAAATGAAACTCACCGCCCGCTTGACCTTGAGTTTCAGGTACTTGGACAAGCTCCAGTAGGGCAGGCCCAGGCGGGCGCGCAGGCTGTTGAGGTGGCGGTTGAGCTTGAGCGTCAGCTCGTACAAGGTGTCACCCACATGGGCCAGCCACTTGGCGCACTGGATCACGCCGTCGAAGAGATCGCCGTGGGTGATCCAGAGCTTGCGGCCATCGGCCGTCTCATGCACCCATTCCTTGGCCACTTCGATGCCGCCGAAGTTGTGGCCCAGGTATTTGCGCGCGAACTCGTCGTGGTTGCCGGGGATGAAGACCACGCGGCAGCCCTTGCGCGCCTTGCGCAGCAGCTTTTGCACCACATCGTTGTGGGCCTGCGGCCAGTACCAGCTGCGGCGCAGCTGCCAGCCATCGATGATGTCGCCCACCAGGAAGAGCTGCTCGCACTCCACCTCGCGCAAGAACTCCAGCAGCGCCACCGCCTGGCAGCCTGGCGTGCCCAGGTGCAGGTCCGAGATCCAGACCGTGCGGTAGCGCCGGCTCGGCGGCTCCGCCGGGCCGTCCTCGGCCTCGGGAGGGTGGGCGGCCAAGGCCCAGTCTGCGCGGGAGGTGGCGGGGTCGTGCGGCATGGCGGGCAGTCTCGACCGGGCCCATGTCGCGGCCATGGCAGGCCTGTGACGCTTCCATGACGCCAGCCCTGCGGCAGCGGCGCGCCCGCGCCTCGATAATCACGCCCATGCATCTGATGATTCCCCACGCCAGCGCCCTGGGCGAGGCATGCCAGCACAGCCTGGGCGAGCTGAACCTGCCCCATTTGAGCGAACTGCTGGGCCGCCTGAGCCCGGACGGCGCGGCCATCGGCGACGACGAGTACAGCCTCAACACCCCGCAGGAACTGGCCCTGGCCCAGCTGCGCGGCAGCCAGGCCGCGCCGGGCGAGCTGCCCACCGCTGCGTGGCTGGCCCGCAGCCTGGGGCTGGACGAGCGCCTGGCCTGGGCACGCCTGACGCCCCTGCATCTGGCCGTGGGGGCTGACCACATCACCGCCTACAACCCCGAGGAGCTGCAGCTCAGCGAGTTCGATTCGCGCGCCCTCTTCGAGGCCCTGGCCGAGCTCTGGCCCAGCCAGGAGGGCTGGGCGGCGCAATGGGTGGACAGCCAAACCTGGCTGATCGGCCACGCCAGCCTGCAAGGCCTGGCCAGCGCCAGCCTGGACCGCATCCTGGCCCGCAATGTGGCGGCCTGGATGCCCGAGGCCCGACTGCTGCGCCGCCTGCAAAACGAGATCCAGATGCTGCTGCACGAACACCCGCTCAACCAGGCACGCGAGCAGCGCGGCGTGCTGGCCGTCAATTCGGTCTGGATCAGCGGCTGCGGCCGCGCCGAGGGCGGCGAACTGCCCGCGCAGCTGCAATTGGACGAGCGCCTGCGCGCGCCTTTGTTGGCGGGTGACTGGGCCGCCTGGTCGGAAGCCTGGGTGGCCCTGGACGCCGGCCCGGTGGCGCGCGCGCTCGACCTGGCGCGCAAGTCCCACCCCTCGCTGCGCCTGACCCTGTGTGGCGAGCGCTTCGCGCAGTGCTACAGCCTGCGCCCCAGCGGCGCCCTGCAAGGCCTGTGGCAGCGCCTGAGCCCACCGCGCGCCAACACCACCGAACTGCTGGGGGCCCTGTGAACGCGCCCCGCCTGCTGCCGCGCGAGGTGCCGCCTCGCACCGCCTGGGCACTGGAACAAGCCGGCATCGCGCCGCTTCTGGCGCGCCTGTTCGCCTCGCGCGGCGTCAGCTCGGCCGAAGAGCTGGACGACGGCCTGGCCCGCTTGCTGCCCCCCGAGGATTTGAAAGGCATCCAGGAGGCCGCGCGCTTGCTGGCTGACTGCATCGAGCAGCGCCAGCGTATCTGCCTGGTGGCAGATTACGACTGCGACGGCGCCACCGCCTGCACCGTGGCCCTGCGCGGCCTGGCCCTGCTGGGCGCGGCGCCCGAGCAGCTCTGCTACGTGGTGCCCGACCGCGCCATCCATGGCTACGGTCTGACGCCAGCCATCGTCGAGCTGGCCCTGCCGCAACGGCCCCAGCTCTTGATGACCGTGGACAACGGCATTGCCAGCATGGCCGGCGTGGCCCATGCCAAGGCCCTGGGCCTGCGCGTGCTGGTGACCGACCACCACCTGCCCGCCGTGATTGACGGCCGGATCGAGCTGCCCGCGGCCGACGCCCTGGTCAACCCCAGCCAGCCCGGCTGCGGCTTTGCCAGCAAGAACCTGGCCGGCGTGGGCGTAGCTTTTTACGTGCTGCTGGCCCTGCGCAGCGAGCTGCGCCAGCGCGGCCGCTACGACAACACACCGCAGCCCAAACTCGACGGCCTGCTGGACCTGGTGGCCCTGGGCACGGTGGCCGATGTGGTCAAGCTCGACGCCAACAACCGCCGCCTGGTCGCGCAAGGGCTCAAGCGCATGCGTGCCGGCAGGGTGCAGCCTGGCATCGCCGCCCTGTTCACCGCCGCCGGCCGCGACTGCAGCCGCGCCAATGCCTTCGACCTCGGCTTTGCCCTGGGCCCTCGCATCAATGCCGCCGGCCGGCTCTCGGACATGACCCTGGGCATCGAATGCCTGCTCAGCGACGACCCGACCCGCGCCCTGGAACTGGCACGTCAGCTCGACGCCATCAACCGGGAAAGGCGCGAGATCGAAGCCGATATGCGCGAGCAGGCCGAGTTCAAGCTCGACGAACTGATGCAGGACCCGCGCCTCAAGGGTGAGCCCCCCGCCGCCCTGGCCCTGTTCGAACCCGAGTTCCACGAGGGCGTGGTCGGCATCATTGCCTCGCGCCTCAAGGACCGCATCCACCGGCCCACCTTCGTCTTCGCCCGTGGCGCCGACGGTCAACTCAAGGGCTCAGGCCGCTCCATCCCCGGCTTTCATCTGCGCGACGCCCTGGACCTGGTCAGCAAGCGCCACCCCGAGCTGCTCAAGAAGTTCGGCGGCCACGCCATGGCGGCCGGCTGCACCCTGGCCGACGACGGCTTCGAGCGCTTCGATCAAGCTTTGCAAGACGTGGCGGCCGAATGGCTGGACGCAGCCGCCCTGACCCGCACCTTGCGCACCGATGGCCCCCTGGCCCCGGAGCTGTTCACCGCCGACACCGTGCGCGCCCTGGACGCCCAGGTCTGGGGCCAGGCTTTCGAAGCGCCGCTGTTCTGCGACCGGGTCGAGGTGATCTCGCAGCGCATCGTCGGCGAGCGTCACCTCAAGCTGCGCCTGCGCCAGGGGGGTGCCCTGCGCGATGCGATCTGGTTCGGCCACATCGAGCCGGTGCCCGAGCGCGGCCTCTTGGCCTACCGCCTGAGCCTGGACGAATACCAGGGTCAGCAGCGGGTGCAGATGATCGTCGAGGCGATGACGGAAGAGGCCGGCGCCTAAAATGCCCCGGTGAATCCAAACCTCGACCGCCAACCCGTCCACCAGTGGGCCCTCCACCACCTCAGCAATGCCGATTTGCATTGCCACTCGCGGGTGTCCGACGGCACCTTGCAGCCCGAGGAACTGGCGGCGCGGGCCAAGGCCAATGGCGTCGAGCTCTGGGCCCTGACCGACCACGACGAGGTGGGCGGCCAGCAGCGCGCGCTGGAAGCCGCCCAGGCCCTGGGCCTGGCCTACCTGACCGGGGTGGAGATTTCGGTCAGCTTTGCCGGCCGCGTGGTGCACATCGTCGGCCTGGGCTTTGACCATCACAACGAGGCCTTGATCCAGGGCTTGCGTGCCACCCGAGGTGGCCGCGAGCCGCGTGCCCGCGAGATGGCGGCCGGTCTGGCGGCGGTGGGCATCCGCGGCGCTTTCGAGGGCGCGCTGCAGTATGTGGGCAACCCGGAGCTGATCTCGCGCACCCATTTCGCCCGCTTCCTGGTCGAGGCCGGCCACTGCAGCGACATCAGCGAGGTGTTTCGCCGCTTCCTCACCGAGGGCAAGCCCGGTTATGTCGAACACCGCTGGGCCGGTCTGGGCGATGCCGTGCGCTGGCTGCGCGAGGCCGACGGCATGGCCGTGATCGCCCACCCGGCGCGCTACGGCTTCACGCCCACCGAGGAGTACGCGCTCTTCACCGAGTTCATCGCCCACGGCGGCCGCGGCGTCGAGGTGGTGACCGGCAGCCACACGGCCGCTGAGGCCGCCAAGTACACCGAGACGGCACTGGAGTTCGGCCTGCTGGCCTCGCGCGGCTCCGATTTCCATTCGCCCGACGAGAGCCGCATCGACCTCGGCCGCCTGGACGCCCTGTCCGGCCGCCTGCAGCCGATCTGGCTGGAGCTGGCGGACCGGGTGCATCCGCCGCAGTGAGGGTGTGAACCCTGGCCGCGGGACGCGCGTGTCTTTTTCGCACCGCCCCGCGCACGCGCGCCGGAGCCAGCGCCACAATGGCCCATGGCTCAGTTCTTCGAAGTTCACCCGGACAACCCGCAGCCCCGCTTCCTGAAGCAGGTGGCGCAAATCCTGCACGGCGGCGGCATCGCCGCCATCCCCACCGACTCCAGCTATGCCCTGGTCTGCCATCTCGACGACAAGGCGGCAGCCGAAGCGCTGCGGCGCATTCGCGGCGTCGACGACAAGCACCACCTGACCCTGCTCTGCCGAGACCTCAGTGAGCTGGCCAGTTATGCGCGCGTGGACAACCGCCAGTACCGCCTGCTCAAGATGGCGACGCCGGGGCCCTTCACCTTCATCCTGGAGGCGACCAAGGAAGTGCCGCGCCGCCTCTCCCACCCCTCGCGCCGCACCATCGGCCTGCGCGTGCCCGATCACCGCGTGACCCAGGACCTGCTGGCCATCTTTGGCCAGCCCCTGCTGGCCACCACCTTGATCGCGCCCGGCGACAGCGAACCTTTGAATGACGCGCAAGAGATCTCCGATCGCCTGGACAAGCAGCTTCAGGCCATCCTGGACGCCGGCGCCTGCGCCCGAGAACCCACGACCATCATCGACATGAGTCACGAAAACCCAGAATTGCTGCGCCAGGGGCGCGGAAATGCGGCAAGTCTGGGGCTTTTTTAACTTGACCACGAGACGGGCTTTGCGATGATCCTTCAGTCTTCCAGCAGCCTGCCGAAGATCCACGGGTAGGCTGCTCACACAAAAAAACAGGGTGGCAGCGTCAGCCGTGGATGTTTGTTGTCATTAGGAAGAAAGCGCCCGCCATGAGTCTTCTCTCAAAACTGCGTATCAGCCAGCGCTTGGGTTTGAGTTATGCCGTCCTGATCGTTCTGCTGATCATCATCGGCAGTTACGGCGCCTACAGCGCCAACCGGCTGGCCAAGGATCTGGACACCACGGCCAACCAAAGCCTGGTCAAGATCGCCGCAGCGAACTCGCTGGAAGGCAATGTCAATGTGATCGCCCGCGCCGCACGCGATCTGCTGCTGCTGGACGAAGCCCGGCAGATCAAAAAGCAGAAAGCCGCCATCGACGGCGCCGTGCAGGAGAGCGAGAAACAGCTCTCCAGCCTGCAAAGCAGTCTGGACGGCAGTGAAGAAACTGCTCAGGTCGAGAAGGTCAAGGAAGCCCAGGCCAAGTTCTTCGCCTCGGTCAACAAGTTCCGCAAGGTACAGCAGGACGGCAGCCCCGATGAGGCGCGCGAGAGCCTGATCACCGATGTGCGTCCGGCCCAGCAGGCCTATCAAGACGGCCTCAAGGGCCTGGTCGATCTGCAATTCGAGAGCGCCCACGACCTGGCCGTCGCCGGGGGTGAGCTGGCCCGTAATTCCGTGCTGGTGACCGTCGTGCTGGTGATCGCCGCGGTGGTGATCGGCGGCGCCGGTGGCCTGGCAATCGCACGCTCCATCGTCAGCCCGGTCAAGCAAGCCCAAGCCGCGGCCGATGCCATCCGCAACGGCGACCTGACCCACACCATCGGCGTGGCTGGCAGCGATGAGCTGGGCCAGATGCTGGAGGTGATGCAAGGCATGCAGGAAGCGCTGTCCGGCGTGGTCAGCAGCGTCAGCGCGGCCGCCGCCGACGTGGCGCAAAGTTCCAGTCAAATTGCCAGCGGCAACAACGATCTGTCCGACCGGACGGCGCGCTCGGCCTCCAGCCTGCAGACCACCGCCGCATCGGTGGAGCAGATCGCTGCCAACCTCAGCGGCGCCAGCGAGTTGACCCGCAAGGCGGCCGGCATCGCCAGCAAGGCCCGCAACTCGGCCAGCGCCGGCGGCAAGGCCGTGGCCCAGGTGGTGGCCACGATGGAAGAGATCAGCGCCAGCTCGCGCAAGATTGGCGACATCATTGGCGTAATCGATGGCATCGCCTTCCAAACCAACATCCTGGCCCTGAACGCTGCCGTGGAAGCGGCGCGTGCCGGCGAACACGGCCGCGGCTTCGCGGTCGTGGCATCCGAAGTGCGCGCCCTGGCCTCGCGTGCGGCCTCGGCCGCCAAGGAGATCAAGGTGCTGATCCAGGAATCCACGGTCAAGGTGGAAACCGGCACCGACCTGGTCAACAACGCCGGCGTGACCATCAGCAGCGTGGTCAACGAAGTCAACGACATGGGTCAGCTGATCGAGGAAATCTCGCACTCGGCACAGGAACAGGCGGCCGGCGTCGGCATCGTCAACAACGCCATGAACGAGCTCGATCGCAGCACCCAGCAGAACGCCAGCCTGGTGAGCGAACTGAGCCATTCCACCGAAGCCCTGACCAGCAGCTCCTCGCGCCTGCTGGAGGCTGTCGGCTTCTTCCGTACCCATCGCTGAGCGCAGAGCGATCTGTTTTGCCACTCCATCCAAGACCACAGCAGAGGAACAACATGACCCCTTCGAATCGACCCACGCTGCTCACCCAGATGCTGCGCGCATCGGCTGGCCTGCTCGGCGCCCTCCTGATCGCCACCAGCGCCACGGCCTCCCCCAAGGTCTTGAAGAAGGTGCCGCCTGAGTTCCCGGCGGCTGCAACCAAGAAGAACATCAAGACCGGCTCGGTCAAGGCCAAGATGAACATCGGCCCGGACGGCAAGGTCATCGATGTGCAGATCCTCGAATCCGAACCGCCGCGCATCTTCGACCGCGCCGTGACCGAGGCCCTGATGGAATGGCGCTTCGAAGGCAACGGCGAAAAGCAAACCCACGAAGTCAAACTCGTCTTCAGTAGCGAGGACTGAACGTGGACAGGCAAAGCCGCCTGCGCGGCTTTGCCTGCCTCGTTCAGGACGGCCCGCATGCTTGCGGGCCGGCTGAGTTCGCACACACCGGTGCCAGCGACAAAGCTAGCGCTGCACAGCCCCCGCCTGCTCCAGCAGCGCCACCATCCGCGCCCGATCCAGACCCACGATGACCTGACCTCGAACCAGGAAGGTGGGCGTGCCCTGCGCCAGGGTCTCCCGGAAACGCTGCGCGCACTGCGCATTGCTCTCGATGAAGCACTCGGCGTAGGGAATGCGCTCCGCTTCAAACCATTCACGCGCCTGGGTGCAGTAGCTACAGCTGCGGCTGGATAGCATCACGATATCGCCCGGTTTTGCCCTCTCCCGAAGGCTTTGCGCCTGGCCCTCATGCAGGCCTTGGCGAGCCCAAGTGCTCAGCCCCCACACCACGGCGACGATCACCAGCAGCGGCCAGAGCTCGCGCCAAGTCACCGCCCCCAAAGACAAAAGGCGGCGCCGACTCATTTCGACACCGCCCTTTTGCCGTGTTGACGCCTGCCGCTCAAACCGCGGCGGTCACGACGATCTCGACCTTCCACTCCGGCCGGGCCAGCTTGGCCTCGACCGTAGCGCGCGGCGGCGTGTGGCCTGGCACCACCCAAGCGTCCCAGGCGGCGTTCATGCCGGGGAAATCGGCCAGGTCGGCAATGTAGATCTGGGCGCGCAGGATCTTGCTCTTGTCGCTGCCGGCACGGGCCAGCAAGGCGTCGATCATGGCCAGCACCTGGGCCGTCTGGCCGGTGATGTCCTGGCTGGCGTCTTCCGGCACCTGGCCGGCCAGGTAGACCACGCCGTTGTGCACGGCCATCTCGGACATGCGGGCGCCGACATCAAAACGTTGGATCGTCGTCATTTCGTTGCTTGCCTTTCCTTCTTCTTGGGATGCTTGTGCGAATGGCCGTGGGCATGGACTGCCTCGGGACCATGCGGGTGTTTCTTGCTGCTGCCGGCGGGCGGCGCTGCGGCCGCCTTCTGGCCCAGGCGGCTTTCGGTGCCATTCATAAGCTTCTTGATATTGGCGCTGTGACGCCAGACCAACAGCAGGCCCATCAGCACCAGCACGCCGACATTGGGGCCGGTACCCCAACCGAACATCTCGTAGATGGGCGCGAACGCGGCGGAGACGATGGCCGCCAGGGACGAGTAGCGGGTGAAATAGGCAATCGCCAGCCAGGTCAGCAGCGTGGCGGCACCCAGCACCGGGTTCAGCGCCAGGATCACACCGGCCGCTGTGGCCACGCCCTTGCCGCCCTCGAAGCGGAAGAACACCGGCCACAAATGACCCAGGAATGCGGCCAGGCCGACCAGAGCCGCCGTGCCTTCGCCGAGACCGAAGCGGGCGCCGAACTGCAGCACCAGCAGCACCGGCACATAGCCTTTCAGCGCGTCAAACACCAGGGTCAGAATCGCCGCCGCCTTGTTGCCCGAGCGCAGCACATTGGTGGCACCAGGGTTGCCCGAGCCGTAGCTGCGAGGATCGGACAAGCCCATGGCCCGGCTGACGATGACGGCAAAGGACAGGGAACCGACGAGGTAGCCGACGAGCGCGGCCAGAACAGGGAAAAGAGTATCTTGCATGGGGCGCTATTCTGCACTGGCGCACTGCACCGCCCGCGCCTGCAGCAGCTCCGGCAGAACCCGCGGGTCCAAACCCACCAAGTAGCCGCGCCGCCCGCCATTGATGCAGATGCGCTCCAGCGCCAGGATGCTGGCCTCGACATAGACCGGCATGGTCTTGCGCGTGCCAAAAGGCGAGGTGCCGCCGACCAGATAGCCGCTGTGGCGCTGCGCCACCTCGGGCTTGCAGGGCTCGACCTTTTTGCACGGGATCTGGCGCGCCAGTTCTTTCAAGCTGACCTTTTGGTCGCCGTGCATCAACACGATCATGGGCTGGGCGCGCTCGTCCTGCATGACCAGGGTCTTGACGACCTGGTGCTCGGGCACACCGAGCTGACGCGAACTTTCAGCGGTACCGCCATGCTCGACATAGTCGTAGACATGCTCGCTGAAGGCGATCTGGCGCTGGCGCAGGAACTGCGTGGCCGGGGTCTCGCTGACATGGGCTGTTTTCTTGGACATGCGGGGAATTTTCACCGATGTCGACGCTGACTCAAGACCGGAGGCTGACAAGCCAGAAGCTAGGGGTTGTGAGTGCGCCTGTGCGGCCTAGCATGGGCATCGGAGCGGTACGGATCGCGGCAGTTGGAACTGCCAAAGCCCGCACAACAACCGCCCGGCCGCCACCGCGGACTGCCTTCAGCCAGGGCAGCCGCGGCCCGGCCTCGCTGCCATGCCCAGCCCGATGCTGGCTGCACCACGGGCCTCATGCAGCGTTTCTTCGTTGGGTTTGCGAGCTGCGCGCTGTGCGCAGTGCTGCGTTGATTTCAACGCCCTCGCCCACGCCCTTGCTTTGTCTTCTCATTCGTCTTGTCGTTTCACTCAACCTGGTCAGCCGGCCTCCGCACGAGCCCGCCTGCCACCGGCCCTGCCCTGCGCGGGCCATTTTTGGGAGTTGCACCATGGAAGAACATCTGGACCTGAGCCGCGAGTTTCCCGCCCCAAGCCTGCAAGAGGCGGTGCTCAAGCTCAAATCCCGCAAGGCCAGCGCCCGCGTGCCGGCCGGTCTCAGCGAAAAACTGCTGAGCCAGGCACCCGCCATGATCGAAGTCGACGGCCGCAGCTACCCGCGCGGTACCGAAGCGGTGGAGATCAAGTCCCTGAGCAAGGCCGCGGCGCTCAGCGACAAGGGCATTGAAACCGGGACCGAAGCCTTCATCCCCGAGCATGTCGATGTTGAATTCAGCGCCCGCCTGGAGCCGGCCAGCCTGCGCCGGCCCAAGTTCATCGAGCGCTTGGACTACCTGCCTGAAGCCAAACCGGGGGCCAAGACCATCTTCGGCGCCGACGGCCGGCGCGTGTTCTACAGCAATGCCTACCCCTGGCGCTGCAATGGCCGGGTAGAAAGCCCGCTGGGCAACGGCAGCGGCGTGATGGTGGGGCCGCGCCATCTGCTGACCTGCTCGCATGTGATCGACTGGCGACCCAACAACACCACGGGCTGGCTCAAGTTCACGCCGATGTACTACAACGGCAGCGCGCCCTACGGCGCAGCCTACGGGGTGCGCACCTATTTCAAGGTCAAGGTGACGCCGCCCTCCATCGACAGCAACGAGGCCAAGTTCGACTACGTGGTGGTGGTGCTGGATCGCAATGTCGGCAATGCCACCGGCTGGCTGGGCACCAAGTCCTACAGCGACAGCTGGGACGGCGGCGCCTACTGGACCCATGTCGGCTACCCCGGCGACCTGACCGGTGGCCAGCGCCCGATCTGGCAGGAAGGCATCGCCCTGGACGGTGATTTCTGGAGCCCGGACTCGCATGAAAGCATGAGCCACCAGGGCGATGTCTGGCCGGGCCAGAGTGGCGGTGCGTTCTGGGGCTACTGGGATGGCCAGCCCTATGCCGTGGCCGTGCAAAGCGCCCACAACGCCAGCAACAACTTCGCCAGCGGCGGCTCGGATCTGGTGGACCTGGTGATCCGCGCGCGCAACGAGCACCCCTGAGCCTGCGGCCTCCACAACCGCCTGAGCTGAGGTCGAAGGCGCGGCAGCGTTCTGGCCCGAGAATCGGGCCCAACGCTGCTGCCGGCCGCCGTGCCGAACCTGTCGACCATGAAGCCTTCTTCGCCCCAGCCCTCCTCGGCCCCGCATGACGCGCCGCGCCAGGACATCACCCGGATCCTGTTGGCCGTGCTGGCCGTGGCCCTGCTGATCTTTGCCTCGCTTTGGGTCCTGCAGCCCTTTCTGGGCGCCAGCGTCTGGGCCACCATGGTGGTGGTGGCCACCTGGCCTTTGATGGAAAGCTTGCAGACCCGGCTCTGGGGCCGGCGTGGTCTGGCCACGGGCGTGATGGTGCTGGGCCTGCTGCTGCTGCTTTTTGTGCCGCTGTCGATTGCGCTGTCCACCGTGGTGTCACATGCCGACCAGGTGATGAGTTGGGCGCCCAAGCTGCTCGATGCGGAGATCCCCGAACCGCCCACTTGGTTGGCCGGCCTGCCTGTGATCGGTGAAAACCTGGCGGCCTTCTGGCACAAGGTGGCGCAAGAGGGCCTGAGCTCACTGCTGGCCATGATCAAACCCTATGTCGGCAGCAGCCTCAAGTGGACGGCCGCGCAAGCTGGCAATCTGGGCATGGTCGGCCTGCAGTTCCTGCTGACCGTGGCCATCGCGGCCATCCTCTACAGCGAGGGCGAGAACGCCGTCCAGCATGTGCGCCGTTTCGTCCGCCGCTTGGCCGGGGAGCAAGGCGACGCCGTCGTCACCCTGGCCGGCCAGGCCATCCGCGGCGTGGCCCTGGGCATTGTGGTCACCGCCCTGGTGCAAACCGCGCTGGGCGGCCTGGGCCTGTGGATCAGCGGCGTGCCCTTCGCCGGCCTGCTGAGCGCCGTGATGCTGATGGCCTGCCTGGCCCAGATCGGCCCGGCCCTGGTGCTGGCGCCGGCCGTGGCCTGGTTGTACTGGAGTGGCGACAGCGGCTGGGCCACGGTGCTGCTGATCTGGACCCTGCTGGTGACCACGCTGGACAACTTCCTCCGCCCCTGGCTGATCAAGAAGGGCGCCGACCTGCCCTTGCTGCTGATCTTCGCCGGTGTGATCGGCGGCTTGTTGGCCTTCGGCCTGGTGGGCCTGTTCATCGGCCCGGTGGTGCTGGCCGTGACCTACACCTTGCTGGAAGCCTGGATCAACGAGGGCCTGCCGGCGAAGGCACAGGCGCTGCGCGAGAAGACGGCGGCGCGCCAGGCTTCAGGCGGGCGCCGCGCACCTCGAAACTGATGCGCTGCAGCTCGCGGCCGCGGCCGTCCAGCAGGCGCAGCTGATGCCGCCCCGGCCAGGGCGCCCAGTTCAGCTGACGCCCGCGGCCGAGGATATTGCCGTCCAGCTCCCATTGGCCGTCCTGCCCCTCGAAGCGGATCTTCTGTGCCTGCGGGGGCATGTCGGGGTCGAGCGCAAACAGGCTGCCGTCCACCGGGCTGACGATGCCCAGGGCCGAAGCCTGGCGCTGCAACTGGCTGCCCGCGCCCCAGCGCGCCTGCTCGGTGCCGCGCACAAACCACTCGCGCCGTGCCGGTTCGGCCACGCCGTCGAACTGAACCGTCAGCGGCAGGACTGTGGCCGGCGCCGCCGGCGCACGCGAAGGCCGGCCTTGGTGCAGATAGCGCATCAGCCCGGCCCAGACCGGCGCCGCGCCGCTGATGCCGCTGACCCCGTGCATCGGCGCGCCACTGGCATTGCCGACCCAGACACCCACGGTGTAACGATCACTGAAACCCAGGCACCAGTTGTCGCGCATGTCCTTGCTGGTGCCGGTCTTGACCGCCGCATAGCTGGCCAGCGCCAGCGGGCTGTCCAGGCCGAAACCGATGGCGCGGGCGTTGTTGTCGGCCAGCATGTCAGCGACGATGAAGCTGGCCCCGGCGTCGGCCACACGGCGGCGGCCGGCCTGCGCTTGGGGCACCTGCGCCAGAAACTGCACTGGCCCCAGCACGCCCCCATTGGCCAGGCTGCGGTAGGCATTGGCCAGGTTTAGCAAAGACACATCGGCGCTGCCCAGGGCCAGCGAGAGGCCGTAAAAACCTGCCGTCTCGCCCAGCTGCAGGCCGAGCTGGTTCAGGCGCTCAAACACCGCGTCGCTGCCCAGCATGGCCATCAGGCGCACGGCGGGTACATTGAGGCTGCTGCCCAGGGCACTGCGCGCAGAGACGAAACCCTTGAACTGGCGGTCGTAGTTCTGCGGCACGTAGAGGCCCGCGGGCGTGTTGATTTGCGCCGGTGAATCCTCCAGCAGGCTGGCGGCCGTGATCAGGCGCCGCTCCAGCGCCAGCTGGTAGATGAAGGGCTTGAGCGTGGAGCCCGGCTGGCGCCGTGCCAGCACGCCGTCCACCTGGGCGGCGGCCGAGAAGGCGCCGCTGCTGCCCACCCAGGCGCGCACCTGGCCGCTGGCGTTGTCGAGCACGAGTACCGCGCCGTCTTCGACATTGCGGCCGTTCAGCTCGGCCAGCTGGCTCTTGAGCAGCTGTGCGGCATAACGCTGCAGATGAGCGTCCAGGCTGCTGCGCTGGCGCGCCGGGCCCTCGGGGCGCAGCAGCTGGCGGGCGATATGCGGCGCCAGCTGCTCGCCCAAGGGCATGGTGGCCGGGCGCAGCAAGGCCGCCTCGGCTTGGCCGGCCACGGCCTCGCAACCCAGGCCTTGCAGCTTGAGCAGGCCGCAGGCGCGCTGGCTCCAGGCGGCCGCGCTGGCATTGGGCGCGCGCAGCAAAGCGGCGGCCAGGGCACCCTCCACCGCCGTCAAGCCAGCCGGAT
Source organism: Burkholderiales bacterium PBB2 (assembly GCA_002255955.1). GTDB lineage: Bacteria > Pseudomonadota > Gammaproteobacteria > Burkholderiales > Burkholderiaceae_C > Paucibacter_A. The sequence goes on from NKIM01000010.1 coordinate 105,184, forward strand.
GCTTGCCGAACAGCACTTGCGAGAGCGCATGGATGCCGACCAGCTCGCCGCGAAAGGGCACGCTGTTGACATAGGCCTCGAGGATTTGCGCCTTGGTCCAGCGCCGTTCCAGCTGGGCTGCCAGCCAGACCTGGCCCAGCTTCTGGCCGGCGCTGCGGCCGCCGGCCGGGCGGGCCAGGCCGGCGTCGATCAAGCCGGCCAGCTGCATGGTCACCGTCGACGCACCGCGCGTGCGCTGGTTCCAGAGATTGGCCCAAGCGCTGCTGGCCACGGCGCCCCAATCGACGCCGCTGTGCTGGTAGAAGCGCCGGTCCTCGCCCAGCAAAATCGCCTGCAGCAAGGCCGGCGAGAGCTGGTTCAAAGGCAGCCAGTCCAGCGCGCGCCGCTGAGGATCCAGGCGCAGGGTCTGCAGCGGCTCGCCACGGCGGTCCAGCAAGGTGTAGTCCGACACGCGGTGCGCGGCCTTCAGCTCCTGGAAGCTGGGCTGGGCCCAGGCCGGTGCACTCGCGGCGAGCAGGCCGGCCAGCAGCCATGCCCCGCGAGCGCCACTCCTCAAGGTGCCACCTCCAGCGCCGCCTGCGGCAGCTCGGCAAAGTTCTCGGGCGCGTACATGGCCTCGACCCGGGTGCCGGGCAGCTGGAAGCGGCCGGCATTGTTCAGGCGCACGGTGTACTCCAGCACATGCTTGCCGCGCGGCAGGCGCTCGAAGTAGGCGCGCCAGGCCTCGTGGCTGCGCTCCTCAAAGCTGGGGCGCACGCGTGCATCGTCGGCCGCCTCATTGCTACGACTGAGCTCGGCCACGCGCTCGGCGCCGAGGATGGCGCCGCCCGCCGGCAGCGGATCGGCCAGCACCACCCAGGCCATATCGCTGCCCGCCTCCAGCTCCAGGCGCACGCGCAGCACATCGCCACGGCTCCAGCGCCCGGCCACCTTCTGCTCCACGGCCTGCACCGTGCGTTGCAGGCGGTAGCCCGCGCTAGCGGCCTGCTTGAGCGGCACGGCCGCCAGCGATTGCACGGTCAGCCAGGGCTTGCCCGCACCCTTGTGCTCCACGTTCAGGGTGCCGCTGTTCCAGGGCAGCAGGAGCTTGCCGCCTTCGGGCTGGCGCGTCCAATCCAGGACTTGCAGCGGCGCCGGGCTCAGCGTTGCCTCCGTCTTGCCTGCGGGCTTGACGCCCTCAAAGCGAGCCGCGAACTTGTCCAGCGCCAGCACGCCCCAGAGATTGGCCGTGGTGCTGCTCCAGGCTCCACGCTGCTGGCGGCCCAGGCTGCCCTGCAGCAGGCGCGGCAGCTCCTCGGCCCAGCCGGCTTCATCCAGGACGGCCAGCATCAGGCGCGAGGCGTTGGCATCGGCGCTGTCCATCAGCCACCACCAGGCATCGCTCTCTTCGGTGCTGAAACGCAGCACCGTGCCCTGGTAGCTCAGGCGGCTGCGCAGCAAGGCCTGGGCCTCGGCCAGGCGCTGGGCACGCTGCGGCGCCTGCGCCATGCGCTTGTGAATGTTGAGCCAGTCGATCACGGCGGCCGTCGGCCAGGCTCCCAGGGCCTTGGCGTTGACGGTGCTGAGCCCCGCGGGCGTGGCGCGGCCGTAGCGCGACAAGGCCTCTAGCGCCGCCAGGCGGCGCACATCAGCATCCAGCTCGGCGCTGCGCGGCGACCAGCTGGGGCGGCTGATGCGTCCGTCGATATAGGCCGTCAGGCCTTGCAGCATCTTCTCGCGCAGGGCCACCGGGATGTCGCGCCCAGCCTCGTGTGCGGCGGCCAGCAGGTAGGCGGTCAGGCGCTCGCTGCCGCGCGGCGCCTCATCGGGGCGCGGCGGGAAGTAGTGGGCCAGACCATCGCGGTCCAGGTAGGACGGCATGGCCGCCAGCACCGCCTGCCACAGCGCTGCGTCATGCAGACCCAGGGCCTTGGAGGTTTGCTGCTCCAGGCAGCTGTAGGGGTAGGTTTCAAAGAAGCGCCTCGGCCCGGGCAGATCGCCGGCCAGGCGGCGCTGCAGCACCAGCTGCACGCCACCGCGCTTGGCGCCGGATTCGGGCCAGGCGCCAGCGGGCGGCGCCACGGGCAGACTCATGCGGCCATCGAGCTGGCTCAGGCTGGCCTGCCAGACCTGCACCGGCACGGCGGGCAGCACGCGCTGGCTGACGCGCAGCTGGTCGCGCGCCAATGCAGGGCCGGGGCTGGCCGCGCCCTGCTCCGTCGCCGTGGCCTGCCACTGCAAGGCCTGCGCGCCCTCGGGCACCTTGAGCGTCCAACTCAGCTCACGCGCTTCACCGGCCGCCAGCTTCAAACTCTGGGCCGGCAGCTGCAGCACCGGCAGAGCAGGAGCGGCCCCATCCGCCGCCTGAGGCTGCGCCTGCAACTCGGCCCGCAGATTCATCGCCCGGCCGCTGCTGTTGCGCAGGGTCAGATTGGCCTGAAACTCATCGCCCTCGCGCACCAGCGGCGGCAGGCCGGACAGCACTTGCAGATCCTGCGTCACCCGCACCGTGGCCTGGCCCGTGCCGAACTGGTGGCTGCCGGCATCGGCCACGGCGACCAGGCGGAAGCTGGTCAGTGAATCGTTGAGCGGCACCTCGATCAGCGCTTCGCCGCGCGCATCGAGCTTGACCGTGCTGCGCCAGAGCAAGAGCGTATCGAAGAGCTCGCGGGTGGGCGCACGGCCCCCGCCGCCGCCGGCCGCCACCGCCTTGCGGCCGTAGTGGCGCCGGCCGATGATTTCGCTCTGCGCCGTGGCCGTGTCCACGCCCCAGCTGCGCTGCTGGATCATGGCCGGCAGCAGCTCCCAGCTGCCGTTGCCGCGCAGGGCCAGCAGGCCTTCGTCCACGGCGGCAAAAGCCAGTTCAGCGCCGGGCACCGGGCGGCCATCCTGGGTGACCTGCACGCGGGTACGCACGGTTTCACGCACGCCGTACTGGCTCTTCTCCGGGCTGACCTTGACCTGCAGCTGGTGCTCGGCCAGGCCCACCTGCACGGCGGCCACGCCAAGCTTGAAGGACGGCTTGGCCAGGTCCACCATGGCCGTGGGCGCCGGGGTGTTGCGCCCCTCGCGCCAGGCGGCCCACCAGTTGAGCGGCTCGCGCCAGCCCCAGCTGAAGAAAGAATACCAAGGCACCTGCTGGATGCGCCCACGCAGGGCCAGCACACTGACGTAGACATTGGGCGCCCAAGCGCGCTCGATCTTGAGCTCGAAGCTGGGGTCGCGGCCGGTCAGCTTGACGACGCGGGTGTCGATCACGCCCTCGCGCTCGATCGCCACCAGGGCCGTGGCCTCACGAAAGGGCATGCGCACCTGGAAACGTGCGGTCTGGCCCGGCTCATAACGCTTCTTTTCAGCGAGCACATCGATGCGGTCGTCGTTGTCCTGGGCAAACCAGAGTTCACCCTCCTGGCTCATCCAGGCGCTGGCCGCCGCCTGGCTGGGCCGGCCTTCGCTGTCCTTGGCACTGAGCACCAGCTCCACCTCGCCCGAGACATCGAGCTTGGCCTCGCAGGCCAGAAGGCCCTGGGCATCGCTGCTGCCGCTGCAGACCGTGCCCAGGTCCTTGAGTTCGGTGCGGTTGTCGTAGGCATAGAAGCCACCCACCATGCGCTTGCGGCTGCTGATGGTCTGTCGCAGCTGCGCCTTGACCTCCAGGCGCTGGCCGGCCACCGGCTTGCCGGCCGTGTCCAGAGCCAAGGCGCTGAAGGCCAGGCTGCCGCGGTTGTTGGACCAGCTGCGCGTGCGCAGGCCCAGCACCAGCTTGGAGGGCCACAGCGCCACGGTCTGGTTGACGCTGCGCACCTCGCCATTCGGGTCGCTGTAGCTGAGCTCGGCCAGCAGTTCGCTGGGCCGGCTCAGGGCCGGCAGGTTCTTGATGACGGTTTCGGCCGCGCCCTGGCGGTCGGTGACGGCGGGCTGCTTGTCCAGCACCAGGCGGGTGTCGCGCGCCGGGCCGGCGCCCTCCTCGCCCTCGCCTTCGTCCTGAAAGCGCTCGGCCTCACCGAGGCCGCGCGGCGGCTCGAAGCTGAACTCGTCGTAGCCTGGGAAGCGCAGGCTGCGCGGGCGCAGCAAGGCGCTGAACTTGAGCGGCGCCTGGGCCATGGGGCCGCCGGACTGGTAATTGAGCTGCGCGCCCAGGCGCAGCTCCTTGGGCGCCACCTGCACCGCCTTGGGCGCGCTCAAGGTGGCGCTGATCAGGGGCACGCGGAACTCTTCGACATGGAAACTGCCGGCCATCCAGCTGCGGGCTTCGCCGTCACCGGCGCCGCGACTTTCGCGCAGCAGCTCGATGCTGTAGCTGCCCAGCTTGGCGCCGGCGGGTATCACCCACTGCGAGCTGGCACTGCGCGGGCTGGGCCAGCTGATCGGCAGCTCGACTTCGCTGCCGCTGCCCAGATGGGTCAGCTTGAGCTTGGTGGGCAGTTGCTCGGGTGCCGCCAGCTTCAGACCCTGGCGGGTCTCCAGGCGGAAGAAATGCTTCATCGACACGGTCTCGCCGACGCGCAGCAGGCTGCGGTCCAGCACCGTGTGAGCGCGCACCTCGGGGCTGCCGGCACCATAAATCGTCGGCAGATTGAAACGCCAGGGCTCGATGCCGCGGTTCCAGTTGCTGAAGACAAAGGCCATATCGGGCGCGCCGCCGCCTGCATCGGCTTTCTGAGCCGTCACGAAGAAACCGCGCTCGGCCACGCAACGCTTCTCGTCCCAACCCGGGGGCTGAAGCGCCTGCTGCACCAGAGCGCGGCCCTGGGCATCGGTGCGGCCGCTCCACAGCGGCTTGCCGGCGCAATCGTGCACCACCACCTCGACCCCCTCGACGGGCTGGCCGCGATCCAGGCGGGTCACCCAGACCAGGCTGTTCTCGCGCGACCATTTGAAATGGACACCCAGATTGGTGACCAGCACGCCGGTGCGCACAAACATGGGCGCGGTCTTGTCCAGCAAGGCCTGGCCCAGGCGCGGCGAACGCAGTTCCACCACGTGGTAGCCCGGCTCATTCAGAGGCAGGCCGATGACTTCAAAAGGCCGCGACTCGGCGCCTTGCGGCGGGGTCGGAGGCGGCGGCAGCTTGAGCGTTTGCGCCTGCGGGTCTTTGTCCAGCAAGGCCAGCTCGCGGCTGGCGATGTGGCGCATCTGCTTGCGCGCCACGGGCTGGCCGCGGCCATCGGTCTCTTGCAGGGTCTCGTACCACTGCCCCTCGGGCAGACCGGCCTCACGCGCGCTGAGCTGGCTTTCGTGATATCGGCTCACCCGCGCATACCAGGCCAGCACCTCAACGGGGCTGCTCAATCGCTTGACGCGAATTTCGCCGGGCGCCTGCGCAGCGCTACCGCCACCCCAATCGCTTTGCACATGGCGCATGGTGATGGGCAGCAGGGCCGGCTCTTTGCCCCCGGGCTCGCGCTCGATCACACCAAACGGTGCGGCTGCGAACTTGGCCAGCGGCGGCGATGCACCGGTGGCCACTTGCAGGGGAAAGCTGGCCGCATTGGCCAGAGGCCGGCCGGTCATGTCCTTGATGCCGGCCGGCATCTGCAGGCTGAACGCGGCGTTCTCGGCCAGCGGAAAGGGAAACTCCAGCATCGACAGCTCGGCCGACTCCTCGCCCTTGGGCTTGAGCGGTTTCAGCAGCTGGCCCGAGGCCGATTTCAGCGTCAGCTGCAGAGCCTGCTCACGCGGCACCGGCGCACTGAAGAGCACCCGCATTGGCCGCACCGGCATGCAGGGCACATTGGCACGTTCGCGCTCGCAGGAGAACTCCGCTGTGAAGGGGCGCCGCACCTGGTAGGCATGGGTTTCGTCCGCGCGCCGCTTGGCGGCCGCCTGGGGCCCCGCGTCGCTGTTGGACCAGAGCAGACGCATCTTGGTGGCCTGCGGCAGCGGCCGCTGGCAGTGCAGCAGCCAATGGCTGCCAGGCAACCGTGCCGCCGCCTGGCTGCGACCGCGCGACTTGAGTACGGCAGCCAGCGCCTCACCCTGCACCGCCTGCACCGGGATGCGCTCGCCCAGGCCCTCCACCTCGCACCAGGCGCGCTGGCGCAGCTGGGTTTCGCTGATGGCGCCGTTGAAACGGAGCAGGAAATGCTGGTCTTCCTCAATTTCGCTGCCCGGCCAGGGTTGCACCTGCTGCAAACGAACCGGGCCGGTTCGAAAGCTGAAACTCTGCGGTCCGCTGAGCGCGCCACCCACGGCTTTGAAGCTGTCCAGCACGCGCACCTCACAGCTTTGTTCCGGCCCCACGCCCGAGCCTGGGCTGCCGGCACGCCAGACCCACTCGCGCGCGTTGTTCCATCGACCCTCGTCCAGCTTCAGGCTTTTGCCGCCGCAACTCAGGCTCACCGGCGCAGGCAGGCGCGGATCGCCTGCGGGCACCACAGGCTCGGAAAAGCTGACACGCAGCTGATGAAACTCAGCCACCTCAGCGTTGGGAGACACGCTCAAGGTGGCCGCGGACAGCGCCGGCAAGCTCAGGCTCAGCAGAAGCAAACCGGACAGCGATGGAGCCGCCCATGGCGACCGGCTCGCCCTCGGATCACGAGCCAGCCCCGAGTAGCGGCTGAACCTGTTCTTCTGTTGTCCCATGCACCCTCCCAGGCGATCTGCGTCAAAGCGAGGGGCAGTCTAGCCGCTCTACTCCGGGCCTCCGGGCCCACGGCGGTCAACAAGATTGGGATTGAGCAACAGCTCGTGACAAGCCCCTGGCGGTGCCAGCACAAGAACCAGCAGTCGAGCTCGAGAGGATGCGGGGACGGGGATGGGGATGGGGATGGGGGTGGAAATAACTGCGCAAGAACCGCAAGCCCTCAGCACTCAGACCGATGGCAGAGTCCAAGCGCCAGTAGGAGCTGTAGCCGCGCTGAACACGAAGCCCGAGCCCAATGGAAAAAGGGTCAGATGTTTTCACATCTGACCCGTCATCACTTTTTAAATGGTCGGAACGGTGGGATTCGAACTCACTACCCCTTGCACCCCATCCTATTAAACGCGGAATTTACGGGTTTTCCCTGGACGCTGACAAACGACGAATTCTCTTGAAAATCAATTAGTTATAACCGAAAGTTAATCTAACGACGTTCAGCGCGATTCGCCAAAATCCGCGTTCCGGTTTACCCATGGGTTTACCCATTGGAGGCTATCGAAATGACTCGCTACCCCCGCCAAGGCAAAGGTCGCCGCTGGACGGCAAAAGAACTCCAGGCTGTTCCCGCCGCATGGAAAGGTGACACGTTAAGCGACGGAGATGGTCTGAGCGGCGAAGTAAGAACGTCCTTGGACGGGGACGTGTCCGTCGCATTCCGCTATGCCTTCAAGTGGGAGGGCAAGGTGAGTTGGCACTATTGCGGCACCTGGCCGATGAACAAGTTAGAGGCCATACGAACGGAGCGCGATCACGCCCGGTATCTGGTTAAATCCGGCGTTAGACCCACAGATGCCAAGCGAGCGTCAAAGATTGAAGCCCAAGCGCAGGTCGAAGCAGTGCTAGCGGAAGTGGCGCGCAAAGACGCAGAAGACCAACCTGTGCGTGTGATGTATGAGTCATGGCTACGCGATGGCGTTGCGCGCGCCGACGGTAACGCGGAGATACGCCGCAGCTTCGAGAAAGATGTCCTGCCCAGCATTGGCACCAAGCCGGTTCGCGAGGTCACTGAGCACGACCTGCGCGCCCTGCTTCGTCAAATGGTGAAACGTGGCGTGCATCGCCAGACCGTTCGCACCTACAACGACATCGGCCAGATGTTCGCCTGGGCCGAGAAACGTAAACCGTGGCGCGGCCTGAGGGCCGACGGCAACCCCGCTGAGCTGTTGGAGATCGAGAAAATTCTCCCTTCCGACTCTGCCGCCGACAAACCGCGCGAGCGGGTTCTATCCGCAGAGGAACTGAGGGAGTTGCGTGACATCCTTGAAGGCATGGAGACCGTCTATGCAGCCTTGCCGGCCGGGCAGAAATACGGCACCGCCCGACCGCTCAAGAAAGAAAGCCAGCTCGCACTTTGGATCTGCCTCAGCACAGCATGCCGCATTGGCGAACTGCTGATGGCCCGCTGGGAGCATGTCAACTTAGATAGCTGCGAATGGTTCGTGCCCGCAGACAACACCAAGACCAGCGTCGACTGGCGCGTCTACCTCTCCGACTTCGCATGCCGACAGTTCAAGACCCTGAAAGCACTGACGGGCGACACGCCGTACTGCTTCCCTGCTCGCACAGCCAAAGCAGAAGCAACGGCTCAGCATGTCTGCGTCAAGAGCGTCTCCAAGCAGATTGGAGACAGACAAACTCAGTTCAAGAACCGCAGTGGCCCATTGAAGAACAGGCGGAATGACAACAGCCTAGTGCTCGCCCAGGGAACAAAAGGCGAATGGACGCCACATGATCTGCGCCGGACAGCCGCAACCATGATGCAGGCCCTAGGCGTTCTTCCCGACATCATTGATCGTTGCCAGAACCACGTGCTAGCCGGCAGCCGGATTCGCCGGCACTACATGCACCACGACTACGCAGAAGAGAAACGAGCAGCTTGGGCAAGACTCGGAGACCAAATTGAAACCGTCATCAACAATCGGCCAGCCGCCTGAAGTTGAGTTAGCACTGAACCCCAAGATTGGGTAGATTAGGTAGAGGACACAGCAACGCCCCATTCACCGCCCAACTTCTTGTCTGAGGTACGCATAGCCGTCAATCCTTAGCCGCTTGTATACCTACCGAACTTGGCCCTTATTCAAGTGCGCATTCCGCACCGATTTGAGGGGCGCCAGCCACAGTAACTGCACGTTTACTCGTCTTAGCGCCCCGCGTTTACCCTGAATTCTCGCTTTGATCACCGAGCCGTACGTATCTCTGTGGAAAATCGAGTTTCTTAGGGGGTAAGGTGAACAAAAACAACCAACAATCTGAGGCGGATCTCAGTCCGCCGTCTAGCGCGTGGGTGCGCTTTTTGCGTAGTTATGGTCCGACACCCAATAACCTCACGATGTTCGATGAATACGTGTCAGGTGCTTTGGGGCGGGCCAAGGTCAAGCCGATTAGCTTGTCTACTCCGCTGCTCGACGCAATGGTCAAGCACATCGAATCAAAGGCTCCAGGCTCGATCTTGATTGCCGGCACGGCGGGGGATGGCAAGACCTACCACTGCCGGGCCCTGTGGAGCCACATCGGCGGCGACCCCAAGGTGTGGGCAGGCAAGGGGAACGTGAAGGAGCATCGCTTGGCTGATGGTCGCCTGGCAGTGTTCATCAAGGACTTGTCCGAATTCAATGGGCAAGAGAGCGATCTCCCGCTACAGCGCCTCGAGAAATCGGTCCTCGGCGGCGACGATACGGAAATCGTGATCCTCGCGGCCAATCACGGCCAGCTCCTCGACCGCTTGCGAGACTTGGGCAAGCGGCAGGACCGCGTACATCCATTGAGGAAGCCCTTACAGGAACGTTTCCTGCAAGCCGGGCCAGCGCCCGATCGCCTGACCGTGTTCGACCTTAGTCGCTCGACCAGTCGAAAGACGCTAGATGAAGTGGCGAAAGTCGTTGCTGGACACCCAGAATGGTCCAACTGTGCACGCTGCTCCTTGAAGGCTGACGGAAAGGTGTGCCCAATCGACGAGAACCGCCGCCGGATGCTCGGCGAGGACGACAACGGGCAGCTTGCGCGCCGTCTTGGAGACTTGGTCGAGATCGCCCGCCTCAACGGACTCCATCTGCCGATGCGCGATTTGCTGGCCTTGTGCTCCAACATGATCCTGGGCTATGCCGACGCGAAGGCGGCCAAGGAGAACCTGATGACCTGCGCCGACGTGCCCCAAATTCAAGAGGGCGGTCACATCGGCAAGGCAAGCATTTACGCCAACGCCTTCGGCGCAAATCTACCGAGGCGCAGAGCGTTCGACCGCCCTGTCTTCAAGGCCTTGGCGAGCTTTGGGGTTGGCGAAGAGACCACCAACGCAGCCGATGGGCTGCTGGTGTATGGCAAAGACGATTCGCGGCTCCAGGCCGACTTTATGCGTTTGGTGGCCAGCGACCTGGTGTACGGGGCGACGGCAGACTTCCGGGCGGCCCAAGACGCCTATCTCGAAGGCCACGAGGGCGCGCGCGTAGAGGATGGTCCCACTGAATTCATGGAGATGCTCGAGGACCAGCGCAGAAGGTTGTACTTCACTCTTCCAGAGTCCGAGCCGGGCTATCCCCGGTGGTCGATGACGGCCTTCCGCTTCGCAGGCGAATACTTAGAGATCATCGAATCGCTCAAGGCCAAAACCCCGGTTACTGAAGCCACACGTGGTCGAATCGCTCGAGGGCTGAACCGAATCATGACGGGCCTGCTCGTGGAGAACGTCGATCGCATCTTCATCGCCAGCTCCGGCGGTTTCACGCAGAGCCGGGTGAGTGTGCTCTGCGACCACGAGACGCCTTCACGCAGACAAAGCGGAGTAGGAATGGCCATCAAGCTAGACGAGGAGACCGGCCGCCCGCAGCTCGATGTCTCGCTCTCGCCAGGCCCCGGCAATTCGGTGGCCTTCGACCTGACACCCATCCGGCATGAATTCCTGTCTCGCGTCGCCGAGGGCGCGCTGCCGGCGAGTTTTTCGAACGAGTGCCTCGAAGACCTACTTGCCTTCAAAGCGAAACTGCTACGAAAGGCCGAGATTGTCCGCAAGGCCAGATTTGCCGGCGATGACGATGAGGTCGGCGGAGAGTCCTCGGCCTTGACGCTGAACTTCATCGATATCGAGCCGGGTGGCCGAGGCTTCGCCCGCCCCGTTACCGTGAGGACCCCGGCATGAGTGAGATCCTCAGACGGCCCGAGATTAAGAGCGTCGACTTCACTGTCGATGAGAACATCTGGGGCCACCGGCTCTATGACGAGCAGCTACCGCATTTAACGGTACTCGAGTTCCTCGGCGCTCTGGGCTCCAACCTAGACAAGCCGCTGCGGCCGCACGAAGGCCTCGGCGGTGCCTTCAAGTTTCAGCCGCAACGTCAGATTCGCCTGCGCGGGCTGCTCTTCAACAATCCATACGTCGAATCGATCTCTGAGAGCGCCCAACCCGACGAAGAAAAGTGGCGGCAGTGGTTCGAGAAGTTCGCCCAAGGCTCGACCGGCAACGGTGATGGCGCCGAGGACATGAGCTACCTGCGCCATTCGTTCGCGAACTTCGACGACTTCGCCAAGGCCGTGGAGCTGCTGCGCTCGTCTTCGTTCGAGTCTCGAAGCAACAAGCGTTGGAGCTCCAAGTTCGTCTTTCCCTTTGGCCCTGACGCCCTCTACGAGGACTTGGAGATCGACTCCAAGGGCAAGATGAGCAACGACCGACGCTTCTTCGCCCGCACCGGTGAGCTGCTCTACATGATGCTCACGAGGGCCAAGCGCGGCGCCGAGCTCGGCGATCTGCTGGCCAAGCGCCTCTTCGATCGCGAGGCTCCGATGAATCGGCTGGCTCGCGCGATGCAAGGAGCACCGCAGAGGGCCGAAGACTCTCGGCAGTCGGGCTACCTGCCCGAGGTCGCCAACCCGCGCTTCGACCAGATTTGCGAAGACTGGCTGTCGATCCTGGCTAAGGACATGCCGATTTACGACGCCTTGGAGCATCTGATCGCCATCTCCGGGCTCAACATGCTGCTCTACTTCCTCGAGCGGGCCAAACGCACGGCAGGCGACGACGATGCAGTAGAGATCGTCTGCGAGATTGTCTCCAAGGAACGCACCAAAGTACGGGCACTCTCCGGCGACAGCTACCAGTTCAACCAAGGCCTGCCCGCCAAAGCGGTTCGCGCCCATGTCGAGTCAATACGAATGACCGACCTTTGGGGCAAAGCCGCCGCCAGCGAGTTCCCCGAAGCCGAGCGCGTGAGGCTCATGCGGGAGCGATTCCAATGGCCGTCAGCCGAAGGTGGGGACGATGAAGACTACTCGGGCGAGAACCCCGACATCTTGGTCGGCAAGCTTATCGAGCTGGCGCTCGCTCGCCATGAACAGCACGTCGGCAAGATCCACGCATCCTGGTCGCGGGCGATTGGACTGAGCTCGCGACGCCTTTCCCGCCGGACACGCTACGCCCCCAACGACCGCCTCTTGAAGTCAATCGTGGTGACCATCGTCGACGATCGAATGCAGTTCGACGAGTTTCTGGCCGAAGCCAAACGTCGCTATGGCTTGGTCCTTGGCGATGCCGAAGGGGCGCGCCTGCTCGACGCGAAGCTGGTCGACCAAGAGGAGCTCAGCGAGAACCGCGACAACCTCGAAACTAGGCTCGTTGGGTTGGGCCTGGTCCGCAGGCTTTCTGACTCCTGCTCTTTTGTTGAAAACCCGTTCGCGTTCAAGGGAGAGGCTGCATGCTAACCGACCGCATCATCGGGCGCGTCGGCGCGGACCTCCTCGCCAAGCGCATTTCCAACCCCGACCAGCCGGGGGATTCTGCAGCACTCTTCCGGCTAGACAAGCTCTCGTCGAACCAGATCGCAGCGGTGGCGAGGTCGATCCTCGCCAATCCTGATCTGCTCACTCGCGTGGATCTCATGATCCCAGAGGCTTTGGTCGATGGCCAGGGCCTCCCGCCTGAGATCCTGATCTCGCACAACGCCGGCTACGTCCGCAACAACGCGGCGACAGCAAAGGCGGCGATCCTCACGGCCAACGGCAACGAGCACAACTTGGCCGACACGCTCGGACACGTCATGGCGATTGGCGCCAAGGAGATGCGCGCTGATCCTGAACCTTGGGTCGAGGCGGCCTTGCACGCGGGCGGCGTTTCGCCCGTTCCGGACGATCGCGTTGTGTTCCATGCGGCGCTGTGCGGCCTACTGGCTTCTTCCGAGTTATCGCTCGTACAGCTTGGTGAGTTTTGCTCCGAAATCGTCGAGGCCATATCGACTCGCGGCCTAGCCATCCGCGACGCGGTGGGTTTCGCCCTGCCTCGCGCTGGCCTGCCCCGCGACAGCGCTCTGTTCTCTAACGCCAAGAGCTTTGGTGCGTTTCCGAAGCCATGGCAGAAGGCCTTCGCAAAGCTCTACACACAGCGCGCACCGTTGCTCAAGAAACTTCGCCAGAACGGCCAGCCCCTGGATCCTGAGGATCTGGCCGAGCGCATTGCAGCCAACGCCGCCGAGATCGCCGAATCCGCTCGCCTTGCTCTAAACGCTTTCGCTGCGGCCCCCGCTGGTGACCATGAAGCGGCCTACGCCCTGGCTCAGTTCGAATGGGAGGCCGATGGTGTCTACCTAGCCTTCGACAAGCCCAAGGAGAAGCAGCTCGGTTTGGCCGATGCCACAGTTCGCTTTTTCGACCACGACTGCGACCAAGAGAATTCGCTCGATCAGGAGGGTCGAAAGCTGCTGGAGGACTTGAAGTCGCGCGAACGCCGCTCCGACTTCACCGAAGACGACGAGGAATTCTTCGTCAAATACCGCAGGCTGCTCGAACAGGACGTCAAGCTATGTGCACGTTGGGAGAAGGCTCTCTACGGCAAGCCGATTGAGTGCAACGATTTCTTCGACGGTTTCGCCCGCGTGGTCAACAGTCTGCATGCGGGACTGCGTAACGCCGAGGGCGATCGGATCCTGCGCTTCACCGTGACCAAGGGTCGCAAGGAGTGGCGCGAACGCTTCAACTACGACGCCGGCAGCTATTTCTCAGCGATGTATCGAGGCTTGAAGGAGCTGATGGGCTCCAAGGCCGAATGGAACGTGGAGCGCCTCGGCAACGCGAGCCTGCCGGACCCTCTTTTCGAATACGAGGCTTTCTTCGCCAAAGAGAAGGAACTACGCAACGACAAAAAGAACAAGGTCCGCCCGAATTCGTCGCTCTCGCGCGTGGCCTTGCAGATCAAGTTCGACGTGGCCCTGATCCAAGTCTTCAAGGACAAGGAGACGGTACTCGCCAAGACCCAACTCCTGTGGAGCTACAAGCCCACGTCCATTGGCCTGTCGATGGTCGCCGACATGCGCCGCCTGCTGGAGAAGGGCGCGGTCGGCTGCACAGAAGTCCCGCGTCGCCTGGTCAGCAAAAAAGGTGGGGTACAGAACGTCTCTCTGCTCGACACCGGCACCTTGGAGGCCACCTACTCCACAGACGCCGGCTCGCTGGTACCTGCCGCCAACAAGCTGCGCAGCCTGCGGGCCGACATCAAGTCCAGAATCAAGGATCTGGCTGAGGGCGGATACCTGACCCCATTGCAACGCGACGAAGTCAAGGCGTCCTGGGACAAGTTTGAGGAGGACTACATCAAGGCGATGGAGGACTTCGTCTCCATCGGCCTGCACGGCGAGGCCGTCATGCGCCAGGCCGAGTCCTTCGGCTCGCTGATGTCGACCCTCATGTCACAGGCTCGCGGCGATGTTTGCCGTTCGCGCCTGGTCGCTGAGATCCTGTCGGTCGGCACCGCCCGTGTAGCCGGCGACAACCCCGCCTTGATCGTCCCGCCTTGGCATCCCGAGCGCATGAAGGCGCTGGCAGTGAAGTCTCGAAGGGTGGCTGGCTTTGCCACTCATCTGCTCTCAAGCGCCAGCATCCTTTATGGCGACCGCGAGATCTTCATGCGAGAACTCTCCGACGAGATTGCCCACCCGTTCTACCCCGAGATCGCCGTCCTCAACCGGGCCGGCGCTCCGACACTGGTCTCGGAGAGCAGCACAGTCAACGGCTATAGCCTCTTGGAGTCGCCAACGCGCGGCGCGGAGGACGCCATGACTGACGTGGATCCGGCAGCAGCCGCAAAGCAAGCGCGCGAGCTTTTGGAGCGCTATGTCGGTCTGCAGCCCCATGAGGCCTCGAACCTCAGTGTTGTGCTCTACAACGCCGACGCGGCCGAACTGCCACTGGCGACGGTGCGTGAGCTTTCGTCGATCCACGAAGACGGTAAGTTGCAATGCAGCGTATCCGTGCGCCACTCGGATCCTGCGAAGCTTCGCAGGGTCTACGGCGAGCTAGTCAATAAGGCGGGGGATGACCCGGATCTGCCCGTGGTCAGCGAGACCAGCGACAACTTCATGTCCAAGCTGCGCATCTCGGTCACGCCAATCTCGGCGACTCCTGTCGAGAGCGCCAGGGGCTTTAAAGCTTTCGACGTGGCCTTCTTGCATGATGTGGTGTCGCGTGCCGCCCAGTCCGAATGGCTCTCGGTGCCGTGGACCAACGACCGGCCGAACCTCGAACACGCCCCATCGCGCTGGTCCTACCGCAGCGTCTCAGGCGAAAACGAGCTCAAATCGACAACCTACTTGGCCTGCCCTTGGCAGACAGCCTCCGGTTGGGCCTACATTTCCGCCGTGGCCGCCGTTTGTCGCCAGCTCGACGCGTTGCCTGGCGAGCGCTACCTGCCAGCCCGGCGCATTTCGTTGCAAAGCCCTGCCTTGGCGTCGATGATCAAGGACGCCCACGAGCTGGCCGAATGGGTCGCCACCTACGACGAGCTGCTCGACAAGCGCCAGCTCCAGCACAACGCCATCACGGTCGTTCGCTACCGCCGCGGCTCCACCAACGGCCGCAACATGATCGTGAGCTCTACATCCGAGCTGCGCCTGTTGGGTGTGCTGGTGCGCCGCCGCTTGGATGAGTTGAATTTGCAGCTCGACGCCTCGGAAATACAAGCCGCTGCCGACAAGGCGAAGCGCGATGCACTTTCAGTCTCCGGCGACATCGTGCTCCGGGCAGCAAAGCGCGGCGTCTCCGCAGGCGAAATGATCGGTCTAGTGCTCAGCCGCTATCTACTCGCCGAAGAGTTCAGAGCCGCGGCGGGCGGGGGCCAGGTCTTGACCGCCTATTTTCTGCTTGACGACTACGCAAGCTGGCTCTCGCAGCCTGAGAGCCGCATCGCCGACATTCTTGCTCTCAATGTCGAGGAGCGTGAGGAGGTCGTCCGGGTGGTCATCTCGATCGTCGAGTCGAAGTATGTCGCAACCGACGGCCTAGCCAAGGCGCGGCGCGATTCCAAGGATCAGCTCCTTGCCACGCTGGGCATGTTCCGTGAGGCGCTCTTTGGCGCGCCAGGCCGGCTCGATCGCGACGTATGGCTTGCTCGCTTGGCCGATATGCTTATCGACGCGGACATCCCGCCGGGGATGACAGGCCTGATGGAACGCGCCCGTGCGAAGCTTCGTGAGGGAGATGTGGAGATTTCGCTTCGCGGCTACTCGCACGTATATGTCCACAATTCAGACGTTGGCTCGGCCTCGGCGTCCGACCAGGAGCTTTTGGAAGAATCAGACGGTGTAAAGGCCTGGCAAGAAGTCTTCGATCGCCCAGACCTTCGCAAACTCGCCGAGGCCTATGCCAAGGGCGCCGGCGCACTCGACGCCCGATCGGGTCTCGGTGCCCATCGACCGTGGGACGGACACGACTTCAAGAAGCCAGCGACTCGCGTCCCATGGCTCGCTGCTATGGGGCAACTAGCCAGCGGTGTTAACGACTCCATCATCAAAGCCGCTACAGAGCCCGAGAAAGTTGACGGGATGCCTACGGCCAGCATCCAAGAGCAAGAGCCTGTAAAGCCTGCGCAAAGCCCTTCCCCAACCGAGGCCGCGGTGCCTGAATTGGCCCATGAGGTGGCCACCTCGTCTGCCTCGTCCACGAACCTCGGCGCTGCGCTCTCCGCGCTCGTGACTTCCAAGTCTGCTAGCGGTAAGCAGTCGGATACCGACCGCGAGGAGTGGGCCCAGGATGTCACCAAGAAACTGAAGGCTGCCCTCAACAGCTACGGGTTGCAGGCTGCAATCCTCGGTACTCGGCTGACTCCAAATGGCTGCCTCGTGCGCTTGGCTGGCTCCGACCGGCTGCGAGTCGAGGACATCGAGAACAAGCGCACGCAGCTGTTGACCACGCACGCGATAAACCTCGTGACAGTCCAACCCAAGCCGGGCGAGATCGTGGTGACGGTCGCTGGCTCCAAACGCCAGGCCGTGTCGCTGTGGGAGCTGTGGTCGCGCCGCGAGCTCAACCGCAACGTTGCTGGCATCAACACGTCCTTCCTCTTGGGGCTCCAAGAAATCAACGGCTCGCTGCTGTATCTAAACCTCGGCGCAGAGTTTGGCGGGCTCTCGTCCCACGAGCCGCATTCGCTGGTGGCCGGCGCGACCGGCAGCGGCAAGTCGGTGCTGATTCAAGCGATGCTGCTGGATATCGCCGCGACCAACCCGAAGGATCTAGCGCAGATCGTCCTGATTGACCCCAAGATGGGCGTGGACTACGCCCCCTTAGCCGATTTGCCGCATATGCGCGAGGAAATCGTCACTACCAAGGAGAAGGCCAGCGAGGTCCTAGAAGCGCTGGTGCAGGAGATGGAAGACCGCTACCGCGCGTTCGCCAAGGCACGGGCCCGCGACCTACCGACCTACAACGCCAAGGTCACGGTAGAGGAGCGATTGCCAATGGTCTTCCTCGTCCACGACGAGTTTGCGGACTGGATGCTAGATGACGCTTACAAAGCGGCTGTGGGCGCTGCCGTGCAGCGTCTGGGTGTGAAGGCTCGCGCGGCCGGCATTCACCTTATCTTCGCAGCTCAGCGACCCGACAAGGACGTG
The DNA here is from genome assembly GCA_002255955.1 of Burkholderiales bacterium PBB2. Taxonomy (GTDB): domain Bacteria; phylum Pseudomonadota; class Gammaproteobacteria; order Burkholderiales; family Burkholderiaceae_C; genus Paucibacter_A. The sequence continues at coordinate 122,668 of NKIM01000010.1, forward strand.
ATGCCGATGCAGCTTCGCGAGAACCTCGGTAACAGGCTGATCTTAAAGGTGTCCAGCGAGGCGACCTCCAAGATCGCGCTCGATCGGCCTGGCGCTGAGCTGCTGCTTGGCAGAGGGCACTTGGCTGCCAAGCTCAACGGGGAGCAGGGGCTAGTTTTCGCGCAAGCCCCGTTCCTGTCGGATCAAGAGATTGAGGCCGCCGTAGCAGCGATCCGTGCTGACAACGAATCGGCGGCTTGAGTCGCGCAACTGTGCGCTGACAATTAGGGATGAATATGAAGATCAAACAACACAACTGGACAGTTTCAAAGCTATTCACAGACCGGCCAGGCATCAACTTGAATCCGACATGGCAACGGGGTGCTGCATGGAAAGATCACAGGAAGATTTTGCTGATCGACTCGATCTTGCGCGGGATGGACATCCCCAAGGTCTATCTGCGCAAGCTTCCCGCCAATGGGGCTCACAAGCACGACGCGGTTGACGGGCAGCAACGGATCCGAGCAATTTGGGATTTCAGGGCAGGTGTCTTCTCCCTCAACCATCCGGATCCGCTCCCGCCGGTCGGCGAACACCCCATCCATGGGCTAGCGTTCTCCGAGCTGCACAAAAGCCTGCGCGACCGGTTCGACGCCTTCGAGATCAGCGTCGCCGAGATCACTTCTGCGGACAACGATGAGATCACAAATCTTTTTGCGCGGCTGCAGCTTGGCGTCGCACTCAATCCCGCGGAGCTTCGCAACGCGATGTTGGCCCCGGCTCGGCACATCATCGATTCGATTGCGACCGGCCATCCCTTCTTCGATTCGACAAAAATCTCCGACACGCGATACAAGCGCCAGGACTTCGTCACTCACGTGTTCGCGATGGCCGCATACAAGGGCCAAAAGAACATCAAGGCTCCAGACTTGAAAAAGATGATTCTTGAGTTCGGTCCCGACAAAGCTCCGGATCTCTTGGACTTTTCGTTGGCAGTGAACGATGCACTGACTGTGCTAGGAGAGGTCGACGGACTATTGAAGCGTCGGATCACGCAGAAGTGGCTCTTCGTCGACTTGGTCTGGCTGATCATTCAACAGCAGACCGCTGGTCTCGAAGTCAATGCCGACGACCTGGCCGAGAGCTTCATGGAGTTCGATGAATTACGCAGGAAATATACGAGCAAGCCCGAGGACTTGTTGCAGGCAGAGGGAACGACGAAACAGGTTCGCCTCAACAAGGCCCTTTACGACTACATCATGGCCTTCCGCGCACAAGGCGCGACCCATGCAAACTTGAAGACTCGGAACACCGCGCTTCGAGCCTACTGTCTGTAAAAAGGTTCGACATGGCATTTGATCCAAACAAGATTCCTGTGGCGCTGCGGCAGGCCTATGGGGCACGGCGTTGCGCGGTTCTGGTTGGCGCTGGCGCATCAAAAGGCGCAGGGTTGCCGCTCTGGGGTGAGCTGCTCACCAAGATGATTGACTCTGCCGTTGCCCACAAGTTAATCACTCCGGAGCGAGAGGCCGAGTACCGGGACTTGGCGACCCGGACAGAAAAATTCCTAATGGTGGCATCCGGACTCAAGGACGATCTTCGGAGCCACTTCGATCAATTCATCGAAGAGACGTTCGTCGCACCCAAACCTCAGCCAACCAAATTACATGAGGCGCTAGTCGCGCTGGACAAGCTCCAGTTCGTTCTGACGACAAACTACGACACACTCCTCGAGCGCTCATTCAGGAGGCGCAATGACGACGTGTCGGTGTGCAACTTCACCGACGCGGGCGAGGTTCAGCGTCGATTGTCCCGGCGCGAGTTCTTCATCCTTAAAGCTCACGGCGACGCGACGAAGCTTGCCGATAAGATCGTCTTGACAGATGTGGACTACCGGAACTTGCTGTTTGGTCAGCGGGCCTATCAGAGCATGCTTTCCACCATGTTCACAATGTTCACGTTTATCTTCGTCGGGGCTTCGATGACCGACCCGGAAATCTCACTGCTGCTGAGCTATATCGCGGATTCCTTTTCGCCCAATGCGGGGCCAACACACTACGCATTGATGGCCGACGAGGACGTGACTCAAGTTGAGAAGGACCGCTGGTTCAAGGATTTCAAAATCCAATTGATCACCGTTAGCAAGCAGGACAACTACGCCGAGCTCACAGAGTTTCTCCATGCGCTGGGAGCTTCAGCGGCGCCTGCCGCAGCTGACGCTCCAGCGGCTCACTAGTGAAGTGTCTAGACTATCTTGGACAGCCTCGGGGCGCGATGGGCTGACGGCTCCGTAACCTGTAGTACTTACTTGTGGCAAACGGCGCAGGATCCGTTGCCCTCGTCGACCCCGTAAATGTCGTCGATGTCGTCCGGGCAGGCTTTCACAGGTCGCAGCGGATTGATGGGGATGGCCTTGAGCATGCGCGCTCGGCGGATCCCGTATTCGGCCTGGATTTCCGCGACGCGCTCCGGCTGCTCCATGTCGGAGAGCGATTCGCCCTTGGACCAGGTGAACGGCGAGCCGTGTTCCAAGGCGTCCTTTTCGAGCGCTTTGGCTGCCTCGTAGGCGCCAGGGTGTTTCTCTCGCAGGCGCACCCACTCGATTTTTTGCTGGAAAAAGCAGAAGGTGCAGCCACTGCGCGAGCGCCACTCGTAATACTTGGGGTAGCCAACGCCGGAGTTCTCCAAGATGTCGATCACGCCGGCCTTGTCGATGCCGGCCTCTCGGAAGGGCAGCTTGACGAAGAGGTTCTCAGCTTTGGCCGCGTAACCCTCGCGGTAGTCCTCATCGGCGCGGATGGCCACATAGGACGTAACTTTGTCACCGGCAGCAAGCATCGGCCTAACCCACTCCTCGAACGGGGCTAGCTTCAACTTTCGGGTGCACCAGCGCGAGTTGGGGTTGGGCAGGAAGTGGTTGTACTGGCGCAGCCAAAACCTGAAGTCGCGGTTGGGGTTCAACCGCAGGATCGGCTTGTGCAGCTTGCCCTCCAGCTTTGCCAAAAACTCATAGACTTCAGGCAACTCTTCTCCGGTGTCGGTGTAGAAGTAGTCGATGTCGATTTCAGGGTGCTTGGCAGCCATGTAGACGGCAAGCGCCGCGCTATCCTTTCCGCCTGAGATCCCTAGAACATGCCGCTCAGCCATTGGCTCCCTCCATGTCGCTTGACGCCAGCTTCATCCCGACCTTGGCCAGGATGGCCAGCAATACGTCGGTTCCCAAGCCTTGGCCCGCGAGCATCGAAGCGAGCTCGTCGGCCTTGGCATCCACAGTCTTACGATGCCGATCTGAAATCGCGAACGAACGCGAGATCGTCTTAGTGTTTGCGCCCGCGCCGATAACGACCGCGATGGCTTCACTGTGCGCCTCGCGACCCTGCACGGCCACAAAAGCCTCCGACTCACGGAAACGCCGTGCAAACTTGGACAACTCCAACACGGCGGCATCGATATGGCGGTCCACCCAGTCGCGAGGAGGCCTCTCGGCTGCCAAAGCCAGGATGCCTTCGAGGGAAGGGCGTGATCCGTCGTAGTTGGCCAGGCGCGCGGCGAAGCCATCCATTTGAAAATCTCCCGAGATGCCGGAGACTGACTTCGCCCGCTCGCGCAAGGCTTCGAGGTCGTCGCCGCTGGCATCGAGGGCAGATAGCATCTTGGCTTCGACTTCTGAAAGCATTTGTCCGTACGAGCCGGCGAGCTCCTGCAGCGGCGCTCTCAGCGCCTTTACATAGGCCTTGCCATCGGTTGCCCCCAGAAGAGACGCAAGGTCGACGAACAGTACCTTGTGCGGGTCACTCGCCTTCAAGAGCATGTCGCGCATGTCCTTGGCCGTCTGTCCAAGCCGCGAAGTCCGGCGAGCCCATTCGGGGAGGTTGAACACCATTGCCACCAAACCACGGGCGGCCTCGAGCGGATCGGCAGCGCCTGCGCTCTCGCCGATCTCGGCTAGCAGTTTCGAGATGCCTTCGAGGATCCGGTTCTTATCCTCGTCGATGGTCACCCAACGCAGCGAAAAGCGGTCAGGGTCTTGCAGGCACTCGTCGATGTCGAAGTCGGTGAGCCGGGGCACGAACATCCCGTCCTTGTAGACGGCAATATTGGCCTTGTGAGCGAGCAAAAAGGCTGTGAGGATCACAGGCTGAATGCCGCGCTTCATTCCGAAAGGTGGTGCGGTCCAAAGGGCGTAGATCTCATGTGCGCCGACGCGGGCTTCGGCGTCGGAAAACAAGGCCCGAGTGGCCTCCCACAGCGGCGCGAAGCCTTCGGCAAAGCCGTCTCCGGGTGGCATACAACGCCATGCCCCGGATTCGTCTTGTCGGTGCAGTTCCGTGCGTTTGAGCAGAGTGTCGTAGAGGCCGCGTTCGGCAGGGTAGCCTTCGAAGCCTAAGGCCTCTTGGCCTTCGGAGTTGACCATCGCATGCAACAAGTCGCTCCGCGCCCTAACGCTGTTGCTCGACATGCTGTCACGATTAACCAGCTCGCTCCAAACAGGTGGAGAGTGGGCGAAGAGCTCTTCAGCCAGCTCCGATGCAACCGGCGACAACTTCGATCCCGGCTCGACGACTTGATCGGATCCGTCGTGCCACTTCGCGAGCGACACGGCGGCTTGCAGTTGGTCTTCCAGGTTGGCGCGAGTCGCTGCCAATCTGGCGTAGACCTCGCGGCGGGCGACTGCGTCGCCCGAGAGCTCATGGCGGTCCTTCACTTGCTCCAACGCCACCAGTTCCGCGGAAAGCTCGGCGATACGGGCGTGGTTATCAGGGATGCCAATCATTACCGGCCAAGGACGCAACTTAGCGCAGGCCTGCGCGCGCTTGCGCGCGTCCCTGGGTTTGGTGCCCTTGCCTGGCAAAGCGAGGACAAATGCTCCGAACTCGCCCTTCTTGGGTCGATAGTCAGCGGAGATCTTCTCGGCCTGTTCGATGCTGCACAGCGAGAGCTCCATCCAGCGCATGGAACCGGTCTCGTGGTAATGACGCTTAGCCACAACTGGATGCAGGCCCATAAGATGCGCGAGCCGAGCGTAGTCGATGCCAGGCGAGGCAGCCAGGGCTTGAGCGATGGCAGCGTCAATGTCGAAGTCGCTGCCTTCAAACACCGACCATGCGCCGGTGTAGCTCTTGAAGAGGGCGACTTTGAGCTCGGTGAGCTTTCGGAGAGCGCAGTCAAGTTCCGCTGCAGGCCGCTGGTAGAAGAGCGAAGCGATTACCGCCGAATCGGCTGCGAGGCCCGACCCGTTACGGAAGAGGTCGATAACCGCGATGTTCTTGATCATCGACACGAGCAACGCGTCACCCGTCTTGGCTTCAGCTCGCTCAACTGCTTCGACGGCTTGCGACCAGCGATGCCCATCGGGCGAGGCCAAGATCGCCGGCTCCAAGTTCGCGCGTAGGTAGTCCCAGTAATCGCTCGGGCGATACCAGCTCGCCTCGTCCTTGAGCGTAGAGTTCAGGTACGAACGAAAGCCATGGGGCTCGACCGACGATAAGAAGCCGAAGGTGCTGCGCTCGTTTTGGCCGAACTGCCGTTTGGAGATCGGGCCAAGCAGCGCAGCCATGGCCGGATGCAACGGCCAGCAGGCCTCCAAGGCGTCAGCGAAGTCCTTGCCTACCGCAGGGCGCCGGGAACGGATCGCCTCGGCGATGGCGACGGAAGCGTCCTTCATCCACCACGGCGGGCCATCCTTGATTCGAATCGCTCGGCCGATGAGCTCGACCACCTCGTCGCTCGCGGCGACGAAGGGCAGGTCGATATAGCGGCCTTGGACCTTGGTCCAGTCGTCACGAGTGTCGATGCCCAGCCTGGCCGAATACTGGGCGAAGGATTGATGCAGCACGCCCACAACGACCAGGCGCCCTTCAGAGCGCGCGGCAGCTTCGGCCAGCTCCTGGAAGAAGTAGACATCGTCCCCGGAGCCCAGCGCCGAAGCTTCGAGGAATTTGCCCATCTCGTCGATGATGACCAGCGCGCCGTCATGAGGGCGACTCTTGGCCTCTTCGAGTAGCTCGGCGATCAACGAATGGGCAGTGGGTTTGCTGCGGCCATCAACGTTGCGACCCTGCGCACGGCGCAGCGACGCATGTAGCTCGGCGACCACACTCCCGCGCCGGCCCACGGCCGGCACGAGCAGCCATCCCTTACGCACCGGGAAGGCATTGTCGAAGTCGGGCTTAGAGTCCAGTCGAAGCGCCTCGCGGGCTTTGGAGCGCAAGCTCTTGTCCGGATGCAGCGCGCTCGCCAGGGCGACGGCCAACGAGCTCTTGCCTCCGCCGAAAGGGCCAGTCCAGGTGAAGCAGCGTTGGTTGGTTCCTGAAAGCTGCCTGCACATGCCATCAATCACGGAGGCCGCCGTCGCATGGCAGATATAGCCAGAGAGCGCGTCCGCGCGGCCGATGTCGGCGTCAACCCGGATGGAGCGCTGGTATTGGCGCGAGATTTGGACGATGTCCGACAGCGCCAGTTGCTTCTTGTTAGTCATAGGCGCGCCTGATCATGTTCTTGATTTCTTCCTTGGAAAGCTCCTTGCGGTGGACCTGCCTGAGACCAGCGGAATCAGTCCATTCAAGCTTGCGCTGCGTGAAATCGGAGAGGGCGATCAGCCGTTGGGCGACCGACTCCTCGTCGAGCTTGAAGACTCGTCCCGGTGAGCCTTCCGCGTAGGCGATGGCTTCGAAAGCCAGCGAACTCTGACCCTCGGCTGTGCGATTCCAGAAGTCGACGAGGGCATATGCGAAAACGCCGTCGTGCAGCGAGGCCTTAGGACCTCGGCGGAATGCGTACTGCCCTTTATGGACCTCCTGCAGCAATCCCAATTCGCCTAGCAGCGGCTCAGCGAAGTCCTCGGGAGAGCCACCGGCCGCGCGCGGCGCGTAGCTACGAAGGCACGTCTCCAAATCACGAGAGATGGTCGAGGCAGAGAGGCGGTGCTTGGGATCGAGATCCCGCGCGTAGCGCGCGAGCGGCTCTTCGAGCTCTTGTCGCGTGAAGGTTGGGGCAGTCACATGGTTAAACAGCCAGTGCCAGGTGGTTGAGCGAAAGCATCGACCGGCAAGCTGCCAATGAGCTAGCCAAGCGGTGGAAGGGCTCTCCGCATAAGGATCGAGTCCATCGTCGCGGAGAATTTCCGTAGCAAGGCCGCCAACGCGGAAGCCATCGCTAGCTTCGCGCATAACTCCGCATGCGAGTGTCCAATGGCGAATGGACGCCACCATGTTCTTGCCAACGCCGAATTCAGCAATGGCGTTCTCATCGGTGAACGTCGACTTGACAAGCAGACCGCCATCTTTCGCCTGCTCAAACGCCTTCTTGAGCCACATTTGCCTAAGTGGGAAGGTCTCATGGCCGGAGAAGTGCGCGGCTATCTTGTTCTTCATCGGGCGACGCCTCGCAATACAGTGATCTGAAGTTTTCCAACTGGTGAAGTCCACCAGTTGGAGATGATACTGTGAATCCATCCACTCCTATGCCCACTCGGAGTCACGGCGTCGACACCTCAACAGGTGGGGGCGCTCTAGCGCGCGTAGGCCCAAATCTGCTTTGCCAAAGTGAAACGACGACGCTCAGCGGCGCGTTGGTCGTCAAGTGCCTCATGCCGGGCCCTGCGCAAGATCGCGACGATCTGAATTGGCTCGACTTCGGATGTCACCGTGAAGCGACTGCCGTCGCCGAAACACAACTTCACCCGGCCTGCTGCGTCACGACTCACCTTGACCGCCCCATCGGAGGCAAGCCGACACAGCCTTGTTACGGCTCGTTCCAAGTCACAGATGTTTGCGAATGGGCCGAGGTGTAATTCTTGGCCGGGCGATACCAAGATCAGTTGGTTGTTGGCCGTGTGCGCTACAACCCACGAGTCAAGTGCGTCACTCATTTCTTGCCTAGGGTTGCTGCTCAGTGCTTGACCCAAGTCCGGCTTGGAAGTGCAGATATGTGCACTGGCGCGTACCCGGGCGCTGATAGGTTCGTTTGTGAATTGTGGCGGAGTGCAGGCGTTTGCACTCGCGGAAATAGCCCGATTGCTTGGCAGCGTTGGAAAGCAAACATCCAATGCGCAACGCGGATCTTGAGACATAAGTCGGACAACCAAATTCTAAATTTGAGCTGATCAGGCACGACTGCACGCTTGGCGTATCGCATCGAAAAGTCTCGATCAAAAAGAAAAGCTCCAGTCGAGGCAAGGGGAATCGAGCCTCCGCCCCAAAAGCCCCAATACAGCGCCTTCACATAGGGAAACGATGGCCCGCAGCGAGGCATCCAACTGCTGGCACCTAGCCTATCCTGCACTCAGTTTTTCTAGTGTCCTTGGTCTTAAAAAGTGCGGCTAGGCGCTGAAATTCGGGTCCAAGTCATCGCCTACGCCTAACTTTCCGAGCACGCGGTGAGCCAGGTCGCTAGCCAATCGACAGCAGCCTGGCGGATGTGGACCGAAACCGGACCATATCCGGACCATATCCGGACCAAAACCGGACCGTAAGCGAACCGTATCCGGACCGTATCCGGACCAAAAGCGAACCATATCCGGACCGCATCCGAGCCCTTTTGAGCCGAGCGCACGTCTGGCCTTCCAGGCGCGACATCAAGTCGGCCTGAACGGGCTCCGGCGGCCCGGCATCGGGCGTGGCGGGTGTCAGCGGTGTCGGTCTGGCTGAAGGCCTGTCCGGCACGGGGGCGCGTTCATGCACCGCATGAAGGCATTGAAGCCCCCATCCGCTGACACGGGAGCGGGCCGCCTCTCCCCTGCCCTGCTGCTGCACCAGCAGCATCGTTTCAGCGGGGGGCCAACTCCAAACGATCAGAGCGCTCTCTGACGCCCAAACCATGCAGCGCCGCCACAGCTCGCGCAAAGCTCGCACTGTCGCCGGTCCTGAACAGGCCACTGACTCGCAGCGCCTTGAGCCTGGCGGCTTCGACGATCACGATGGGCTTCGAGCTGTAGCGGTTCATCTCGTCCACGGCCTCGTTGAGGGTGACATCGTCAAACGAGAGCTCCCCACGTGTCCAGGCCAACGCCCGGTCCAGACCTGGCCGATCAACTCGCACCATAGAAATCCGTGAAGCGGCCAATGCGCCGTCCACGTGCACACGCTCCCCAGCAGTCATCACGACCGGACCAGCACCCACCGCTGCGGCCACCAGGCCTGTCGGAGGCCGCAAGACAACCTGTCCCTCAATCAAGGTCACTTCGAGCGATGTGTGGGCCTCTTGAATGCTCGGCCGCAAGCGCAAGAGAAAGGCCGTTCCCGTCGCTTTAACCTCAGTCCCGCCCGCAGTTGCCAGAAAGGGGCGGCTGGTGTCCTTGGCCACTTCGAACAGCACCTCCCCGGCCTCCACTTCAACGAGCCGCTGAGACGAACTCAGCCTTGCCCGGACTTTCGTGGCGGTGTTCAGAGACATGCGACTGCCATCCGCCAGCATCACCACCCGGTGCTCCCCCACTCCCGTGGCGTACACCTCTCCAGTTCGCCATGGCTGCAGCGCCATGACCAGCACGGAGGCCAGCACCAGGAACACCGCCGCCAAGGCCCACTGCATAGGCCTAGTGACTCTCACGCGCTGCTCTGGAGCCCTTTTGGCAGTGCTCCAGGCGTTGGCGTAGGCACTGAGACTGAGATTCGCAACCTCCTGCCATGTCTCGGTACACCGTTCAAAGGCAAGCCGATGCGCGGGTGACTGGGCCTGCCACGCCAAGCACTCGCGCACCATAGCCGGCGTCCGGCTGGGTCCATGCAAACGCGCGATCCACACAGCGGCTTCGGCAGCGATATCAGGCGACACCAAAGGCGGCGAATGTCCTCTCGCTTCCTCAGACAGCCCTACACGTTCACTGTACATCCGCCCTGCCCTACCGGACTCCCCATCAAACTCAGCGACCACTACCAACCTTCCATCCAGCTAGTCAGCTGCAGGGTGGCCTTAGCGACATGCTTCTCCACCGTGCTGATGCTCAAGCCATGATTCTGGGCAATCTCTTGGTAGGTCAAACCGTCAATCCGATGGGACAGGAATATGTCCCGGGTCTTCTCAGTCAGGCGCCCCAACCCAAGGCTGAAACGTGCCATGCGCTCCCGAGCCAGCACGATCGCCTCTGTGCCTGGAGCGGTGTCGAGCAGGGCAACCTCGTCCACCATCAGCTGGTCTCCATGACTAACGCTGGAGCGGTGGGCATCGATGGACAGATTCAGTGCAGTCCGCATCAAGAAGGCTTCAGGTGCATCCACCACCTGCTCGCGCTCATAGCAGGCCAGGCGGACCCAGGCTTCTTGCACAAGGTCATCAGCGTCATCGGCTGAACGGCCACGCCGAGTCAAAGCAGCTTTGACTCGCTTGAAGATAGGCGGCAGCGAGGTACTCACAACAGTAGGTATCCAGGTTTCAGGCTGTTTTTTGCTTGGAACAGTGCTGGCTTCAAAGTTCGGCGCATTTAAGAAGGCCGCCCGCCTCGGTTGCCAAGCCTTGGGCAAGAAACCAGACCAAAGAACAAGGCTCTCTAAGACCCAACTGGGCCCGGATATCAGATTGATGCCAACGCGACACAGCCAGCTTGCATGGCGTCATCGACTCCTGGGAGTTCGACAGTCCGAACTTCGAACTTCAACTGCAAATGTACGAATTAGTGTGTGTATGAACTAGTGTAAGCCAAACACTATTTGAAGGTGAAACACCACACTCCACGCATTGCATTAGGCTTGCGCATCAAGGAACTGCGAGTTGCTCGCGGCATGACGCAGGAAGAGTTAGCAGACAGCACAGGCTTTTTCCGGACCTACATGTCCAGGCTTGAAACTGGGGCAGCAAATCCGACTTTTGACGCACTGTTAGTGCTTGCGAGCGCGCTGGGTGTAACCCCAGCAGCTTTGTTTGAGCAGCCGACCGAGGACTCCCCCAAGAGGGCTCAATCAGCACCAGGATCTTCACGCGGACGCGCCCAAAAGTAGGTTGCTGTACAAACCGCGCTGAAGGACTGAGGAGAGAGACTTGCCGCTCTGAAAATCGGCTCTCTAGTTGCAGACACGCAAAGCGTTCAACACACTGGCGGCTTTGGACGGCTAGGCGATGTCATTCGCCGGGAACCATTGGGTAGGCCGCCTCCTGCTGGGAGTGACCATCGACCGCTTCGCCGGTGCGAGCGTGCCCTTCATCAGTCCTCGATGGCTGCGCTCGTTGGTCTGCGAGCCACGCGCTCCATCGAACTAGAACTGCAGCTTGGTCCGGTCCATGTTCGGGTTCGTTGCCGAACGCCCTGTCTCCTATGACACGGAGCCTGCGAAACAGTGAGAATCCGCCTCGGGCAGGCTAGAGATGTGCGCACCTGTGCCTCCGGCAGCAACCCCTCCGTGGCGGCAGTTGGGAGCAGCCCCAGTTGCCCAAACACTTGACGGAACTAAAGGGAGGCATGTGTGGCATTGATGGACTATCTGAAGGGCCCGAAGCACGCGGCCAAAGCACTGCAACTTGAGGCAGACCTGCAGGCGGCCAAGGATCGTGCACGGCAAGAATACAGCGCCCTTCAAACCCAGTTCGACGAACTGCAGTTCAAGGCCGAAGAGAACGGGCTTCTGAGCCTGTTTGAGGTGCAGGAGCGCATCAGGGGCGAGGAAGCTCGCCTAGCCGGTGTTTGCACCGAGATTGAGGCCGCCGAGGCGCAGTTGGCCATGGCACAAGAAAAGCTCGCACAACTGCGCAAGCAAATACTCGTCGCGGCGGACACGATCGAGCTGGAGGAGTTCGCTCTCTACCACCCGAAGTACCAGTTCACGAACAGCATTGAATACAAGGCGCGGCTCGAACAGATCCGAGAAGACCAGAAAGCAACTGCAAGAGGGCTGAGCGCATCTGTCGACGCATGGGATTCGCCTGGCGTCAACTTGACCAAGGCTGAGTGGAAGCAACTCCGCAAGGACGTACTCAAGCTCGCCCTTAGGTCTTTCAACAGCGAGAGTGAGTACTGCATCGACAATGTGAAGTTCAACAACGTCGAGCGGATGGAAGAACGCATCCAGCGCTCATTTGAAGCCTGCAACAAGCTCCTGCGGAGGACCGAGGCGTGGTGGACGGACATCGTCCTGGAGCGCAAGCTAGAAGAGCTACGCCTTTCCCACGAGTACCAGGTCAAGCGGCAGGAGGAGAAGGAAGCGGCGCGTCAGGCTCGCGAGGACCAGCGCGAGCAGGAGAAGTTGGAGCGCGAGATTCGGGAGGCCAGGGCAAAGATCGATAAGGAGCGGCGCCATTTCACTGGTGCGCTTCAGAAACTCCAGTTCCGCATGGAAGCGTCGACCGATGAAAAGGAGCGCGCGGAGATCCAGGTCCGCATCGATGAGTTGTCCAGCCAGAACAGCAAACTCGATGAAGAGGAGCGGCTGCTCGACTACCGCGAGCAAAATGCGCGCGCTGGCTATGTCTATGTCATCTCCAACATCGGCGCGTTCGGTGAGGGCGTCTTCAAGATCGGCATGACCCGGCGGCTTGAGCCGATGGACCGAGTCGACGAACTCGGTGACGCTTCGGTGCCCTTCCGGTTCGACGTACATACTCTGGTGTTTTCCGACAATGCACCGAGGCTTGAGGCCAAGCTCCACGCGCACTTCGCAGCAGGTCGCATCAACAAGGTCAACGGGCGCAAGGAATTCTTCCGCGCGGACCTGGCCGAGATCGAGGCTGAGATTCGGGCGAACTATGACGCAGTGGTTGAGGTTGTCCACAGCGCGCCGGCAGAACAGTACCGGGAGAGCATTCGCATGGCCATGCCGCTGGAGGCAATCCAGGCGGCAGAGCGCGCGGCGGCGAATGGTCGGATGACCATCCTCGATGAGGAGAGCGGTGCCGCAGCGGTCGATTGATGAACAAGAGTTTGTCCTTTGGCGAGATGCTGTCGGGGGTCCGCTAGGCGAGTGGCCTCATGCAAAAGGAGGTCGCCAATCGAATCGGTATCGCACAGTCCATTTACCCCAAGAGGGCGAACGGCGCGCCAAGACGCAGGCGATGTACATCCGGCCACTGACCGCGGCGCTGGGTGTGGCTGTGAACCATCTGATACCGCATTCCGCCATGAGAGACCGTCGAAGGACGCCTGTGCAGCGGTTGCAGCCGGTCGCGGCCTGCGTGCCTACGACAGCAAAGTGCCCGAAGCGGGTATTCGTCCGGGCTCGATGAATTCACGCAGCCGGCCAGGTGCGGAGTGTGGCGAGTGTCGGCTTGCCGGCCACCTGAATGTGTGCGCGGAACCCTTCGCCGCCGCCGAATGACCGTCGGATCCTGCTGCATTGCAGCCCTCGCGACGGTCACTCGTCCTCGTCGTCTCCCGCGTCGGAAACAGGGATGTCGCCGTCCTGGGCTGGCTCTTCGGCGACTGGCACTTGCTTCAGTAGTTCGTCGTGCATTGCCTTGACCATGCCGCTGAGCGCCTCGACGCCTGGACGAAAAGCCTCCTCTAGCAAGACGTGGCGCTTGATGCCGAACTCCAGGATGCTGCAGTCGTCAGGCGGCACCCAGTTGTCCGGAATCGACTCGGTCGCGACCATGGTTTGTCCCGAGTGAGCTCGCTTCAGGATTGTGTCGAGCATCCGCCCGAGGCTCACAGGGTCCTGACCTGACTGTTGCGGCGTGTCGACGATGAACGGGAACATGGGGCCGTCGCCGTACTCCGTGTGAGCCGACAGCAGCGCAAGGTGGTTTGCCAACACTGCGCGTGGCGCGTAGCTCCCGCTTGCGTTCGGCGAGCGCGTGCCAATCGTCACCTTCGACGCGATTTCAACCTTGGCGATGTCGAGCATATCGGCGTAGGAAATCAGGTCTTCCTTGAACGATGCACGAATCCGCTTTTCTCGTTCCTTGTCGGCCAAATCCTTGAGCCTGCTGTCGTACTCTTGAAGTTCCTCGGTGGCACTGTCGAGCTCCGCCGCGAGGTCGCGGCGTGTGACGTCGTAGGCGTCCTTGAGTACGGACAGGCTCTTTGCGACCACTACGTCAGCCACGGGTCGTCCGTCGCGCTGCACCGTCAGAGACTCGTTCAACGAGCGTAGGCGCTGTGCAACAGCACTGAGCTTGGTCTGGAGGGCCACCTCATCGGCTTGCAGCTTGTCTCGTGCCGTTTGCAACCGAATGACCACTTCGTGGATGTCGTGCGCGTCGGTGGCAAGCGCCTGCCGTGCGTGGAATGTCGCCGTGTGGACGTGCGAGCAAGTGGGGCAGACCAGCGGCTCGTCGTCTGAATAGTCGGCGAGGAACGCTTGGTCCTCGACGAGTTCTCGTTCGCTGGCCAGGGCCATGTTCAACTCGGCCGTGAGCTGCTGCCGCTTTTGAGCAAGCTTGAATAGGTCCGCGCGCACCTCGTCTTGTTCGTCGCGCAACTTCTTCGTCAAGTCCGACACCTCGCGCAGCTCGTGCACGAATTGGCTTTCGTCGAGGGTGGTTGTCTCCGCTGGGAGCATCTCCACCACACGCTTGTAGGAGGTCTCCTGTAGCTTTAGGTGCACCTTGGCGGTCTTGAGCTGAACGGCCGACCGCTCTCGATGCACCTGGGCCTCAAGGTAGGCCGCGGTCTTCAAGCCTGTGAATGACGAGAAGAGCGGCGTTTGCCACTTCACGAACTGGCCCAGGTACGGGAAGGTCGCCCATTTCGGGCCCCATCCGCTGTCTTGGTCGATGTAGAACGGAAGCATGGCGTAGTCGGGCCCAGCCAAGCCGAACTCACCTTCCTCTTTGCGCTGAAGCATCAGCTTGAAGCCGAAGGTCTCAGAGAAGAACTCACTCCACTTCGAGCCGGACTCGGTCGCAAATACAAGGAGGCCCAGTTCGTCGAATGCGGCGCGCTTGCGGCCTTGCCGCAGAAAGGTGAACTTCCCCGACGAGCCAACAGACAGCTCAAGGGCTGCGACCACGTTCGAGTCGAACTCGCCCGCGGCACGTCTTGCTGGGTCGCAGCCGAGCGCCCAGACCAGGTGCTTCAGGACACGCGACTTGCCTGTGCCATTACTTCCCGCCAGCAGGTTGCGTCGAGGATGAAACTTCAGCTGCCTCGCGCTCGCGTCTCTTTCGGACAGCAGCCAAAGCTCGTTGAATACCACGATGGGGCTCATGATGCTGCCTCAGGTTGCGAACCAGTCGCAGCAGTTGAAAGGTGTCGGAGTGGTTGTGCATCTTTGAGAGTCATCGCCATCAGGCAGTAGAGGAAGCCATCGGAGTACAGGTGTGAGTCCCGAACTTTCATCGCGCGAAGGTCCGCCAGCCACGCCGGCAGTCGAGCCTTGAGGTTTCCGTTGGCTTTGTATTGGTTGTTCTTGACGTATAGGTCGACCAGTGCTTGGGCAGTGAGCCAGACCACGCTAGCGCGATTGGTGACCTCCGCGCAAGCGGTGTTCACCGCAGCCTCCATCTCCTGGACCATCTCGTAGTCGGCCACCTCGGTGTCGTTGGCTGCAGCGAAGTACTGGGTCACCTCAGTTCTCGTAACCGCGCGCTCAAGCAAGCCCGCGAGGTCCTTGGCGTAGGCACGCTTGCCGGCTCGCTGCTGCACATACGACGCTACGAGACAGATGGCAATGAACGGGGCATTGACCTGCGGCTCAATTTTCTTGAGCTGACACAGCTCTACCAACTCGCCAATGGCAAACTTGTGGGCCTCCTCAGTGGGACAGTTGGTCACAGTCAAGCGGAAGCCATCAAGGGCAATCGCTTCGTTTTCAGGTACTTCGAGTTGCTTGCGAAAAGCCTCTTGGACCTTGGCGACTGATGCGGCTGGCAAGTCGCATAGCTCTACTGCGGTCACCGTTTCGTTTTGGTCATCGTCCCCGACTCCAACGTAGAACGGTGCGTTCGAAGCGAAAACGAGTTCCGGAGGTCGAGTGAGCGCAGAAAAGCGCTGGCGGTGGAAATACAGTTTTGCCAGCGGGGACTGTCCCAGCTTTCGCGAGCGAATGGCCATCCGTCGCTTTGGTGCGGTCGGAGCGCCTGTCTCGTCGAAGGTGGCCTGCACTAGTTTTGCCGCAGGTGCCGGCGGTGGTGCCAGCAGGCCATTCAAGGTCCAGTGGTGCGTCGACTCGTTTTTCTTGAGCTGGATGAACGTGACGCGCGTAGGCTGCTTGGACGAGTCGAGTACCGCGATGTCCTGCTGCCATTCAAGTACGACGGCGTAGTCCTCGCCGGTCGCATGTGCCTTCAGGGTCTCAAGCACGGCTTGCCAGACCTGAAAGCTGAACCCACGGACAGCATGCTGTCCTCCAGTCTCGTCTCCGCTCCTGTCTTTGAACAAGGAGAGGACGTCGTGTAGGCTCGGTTCCCCGCCTGAGCTCGCGTTTTGCATGCGAGAAGCTTACAACAGTTGGTAACGCAGTCGGTAGGTGGTGCGGTGTAGCTACCTGCACACGTATACGCGGTTACGGGCTTCAGACCTGTCGCGCTTGCGGAGCAGTGCGCCGACAGCTATGCAGCGGGGCCTGTCGCCTGCATGAGGTCGTGCCGATCGTCAGGTTTTGGGCTGCTCGTTTCGAACCTGGACTGACTCCTGTGGGTCGATTGTGTGAGTTCATCGAGCCCGTCCGAACACCCGCTTCGGGCACATTGCTGACCCCCGCCTGTCTACCGCGAGCGGCAGCAACCAGCCTAGAACGGACAACGATTTTCGAGACGGGACATTTGCCGAAAGCTGGTGCGCTCGTATAGCTTCCCCCAAAGGTAGGCCCACCCAGGCGGGATAGAAGTTCGGTCCGCAGTCGACGAAAGTTGCATCCACGCCATTGGAGACCGCCATGCAACGCTTTCAAACAAACGTCCCTCCCGCACGCCTGTCCATGGGTCAGATCGCCGGTCGGGTGCTGGCAAAACTCTGCCGGCCTGGCCAGCACGCCAGCAACGTTCAATCCATAGCAGGTCTGGAGGTCGTGGAGTCCACCTGGGAAGAGTGGGAGGCGACCTGCGCCGCCTCACACGAGGTGACCATGCATCCTGCCCAGGCTTAGGCCCAAAAGCCAGCGCGCTCAGCTGCTCGCACGCGAACGCGCGGCCAGAAGCGGCCATATCCATCCCTTTGGGTACTGGGCGCGCGCGTCAAAACAAGCGCTCGCCCTGGACTCGGCCTCAGGGCTTTGTTGCCCCGACCGGCAGCCACTCGATACCCGTACGTCGCACCAAGTCAGAATAGCTGATCGGCCTCGATGCGACTTCATCATCCTTGTTCCGTTGCCAGTGAGCCCAGGCCTGGCGTGTCTCGCTGTCGTACACCAGCTTGAACACATGGCTGGGAACGCTCACTCCGTTGACGCCGATCCGTGGGCTGCTTGAATCGAACACCGGGCCGGTAATCACATAGACATCGCCCTTGGCACGCTGCACATACTTGCGCGTGTCCTGCTCAATCTTGGACCAGGGCCCCGAGTTGTGTCGTATCGACTGAGGCACCATGTTGGCCAGCGAGAAGGACTGGGCAAGCGCTTCTTCTGTGAACATGTCACCGGAAGGCGCCATGTGGCCGCGGGAAAAGCCGGATCGCTTGTAGTCGTCGAGTTCGGCCCGCTCCGCACGTGGTAATCGAGCATCCGCAAAGAATCGGTCAGACCTCTGCCGTTTGATGCCGCTCATAGCGTGCTTGTTCAGCCGGTGGGCAACATAGACCGGTGTTTTCCTATCGCCGCTGTGCAGCACTGCGAAGCCGTCATAGCAAAGCTCACGAAGACGAGGCCCGCGAGGAACGGCAGGTGGTTGCCGCTGCACAAAGAACTGTGGGCAGCGCGCAAACGAAGTCGGCAACTGGGAGACCTCCAGTGCGAGCGAGCGTGCGCTCGCGGGCACATGCCACGCAGCAAGGCAGACAACTGCCAGAGACAAGAAGGTTTGAGAAACAAGAAAGCGCACGCGGAGACGAAGGGGCTGTTGCAATGACCGCACATTGGACCATTGCCCAGCGAATCTATCCCATGTGCGTTGTGTACTTAGCCTCGTCCCTCAAGAGCGCGCAACCTTGAACTCGTCCCGCTTGCGCCCTTGGGCTTCGTAGTCGGCCAGCCACCTTGCCGCTCGCCCGCGGCCGCTCCATGTGTTCTCTGGGTTCGCCGGATCGCGGTAGAGAACCTTCGGCGCTGCGTTCTGAGCAGCGCGCTTGCCAGGGCTTGCCGGATCTGCATAGGGTTGCAAAGCTTCCATTGCTTCGGCGACCGAGAACCCGGCCGCTTGAACCTTCTTGGCAAACCCATCGGCCAAGACCTTCAGCTCCTCGCCACGCTTATCCTGAATCTCACGGTCCAGCTTGGCCCGCAGAGCAACCATCTCTGCGTAAGAGAGACTTCCAACATCCACTTCAGTCATGAGTATCTCAATGGCACCGCCAGGCAGCGGCGAGCAATAGTACGCTGGGGCGCGACGCCTTCAAGGAGCGATCGCCGGCTGTTGGCCATCTCCGAAAGCTCAGATGTCAAAGCTGAGCGGCAGGAACGTGCCCAAAGCCGAAATACGACGACAGGGTTGGCGATCGGCAGCGCAGCAACAACGGCAGATCAACCCTGTGCAGACTTGCCGCGGCATGGTCGCGGAGTGGGATGCCAGTCAGCAGTCATTCGCGAGTGCCGGCGATCGACCCATTGCAGAAGTAGGTTGCGAGGAAATGGCCGCCTGGAAGCTGGCATTGCACGCAGTGTCAGTCTGTCAAGTTCACCGCGTCAGTCGCAAAACGGCTGAGGACAGTATTCCCGTTGGCGCACCATCTTCACGCCGGCCGGCCGGGCGACGACGAGGGTCGCGATCAGCGGGCGGTCATCGGATGCCAGCAACTTCAGGATAGTCATTGGGATTCAACTGCATCTGATTCCGACTCATCAAGTTTTGTGATGTAACGAAACGCTGTCTGTCTTACCGTCGGCTCCAAAACAAGGGAGGCCCCAATGGGCATGCGAGCTAGGCAGCCGGGACGATGGCGTTCGACGGGACCGCCGGTCCCCCCCCGGCTGATGCTGGTCATCACACTAGGCTTGACCAGTTGTTCCATCCTGGACCCCGTGCCGCCGCCGGCGCAGGTGACAGTATTTGGGGGCAGCAAGGGAGCCAAGGCCGCCGCGAGGCTTGCGTCAGCGCCTGAGCCGGCTGCCGACGTCAGGTCCTGCGAAGTGAGCCGGCCCGGCCCGCACTGCTTCGCCGGCCAGCTCGGCAGCGTTATGGACGAGGCCGACGAGCGGCGCGTGGAGCTGCTGGCTAGGGCACGCGAGGTGTCCAACGGCAATGCCCAGTTCAACGCCATCCAGTTCCCCCTGGGCGCCGCCGCGGTGTACGAGAAGCTGCGGGGCGCCACCAACCGATCGCTGCTGCTGCCGGCGGCGGGGGCCGCGGGCATCTACGGCTTCGTGAACTCGGGCGTGGTGGACCGCGAACGGCACTATCTGCGCGAGGCTTTCGAGCTGCACTGCACGCTGGTCAAGAACGGCCCGCTGCTCTACCTGGATGCCGAGATCAACGGGCACGATCCGGCTACCCTCCTGCCCGCGGCGTCGTCCGAGAAGACCACGACGCGGACGATCGTCAAGACCGATGACGTCTACGTGGCGGGCTCCGGCAAGGAGGGGAGGCGCAAGTCCGGGGCGACGGCCCTGACCGCCAATGCCACGCACACGGAGACGACGCAGACCCACGTCGTCCATGCCGTGTCGTCCTCGGTGCAGGCAGGGCCGCCCAGCCTGCTCCAGGTCACCGAGAAGCTCGCGCAAGCCATCCGGGAGTTCGACGAGGGGCGCATCAGCACGTCTGCCAAGCTCAAGGGCCGCGGGGGCAGCTCGGCGCCTTCGGACATGCGCGAACGCCGCGTCGCCCAGGCGGGTGGAAAAGGCGGCGCCACAGCCGGCAACGACAAGACGCAGGACGTCAAGGACCTGTGGCTGCGGCAGGTGGAAAGCGCCACGGTCGTGCAGCAACGGCTCGTCAGCCTGCGGACGCAGATCAACTCGTCCGGCCCGGCGCTGCGGGATGAAGTGCGGGACATCAGCCAAGAGGCGCAAACCCTGCTCAGCGAACGCGTGCCCCTGCCCAGCAGTCCCAAGGACACCCTGGACAAATTGCGCGACGGCTCCACGCCCGGGCTGAAGGCCCAGGCCGGCGATGTCGGTGCCACCGCGCTAGACCCTGTGCTGCACTCCAATCTGCTGGCAGGACTCAGCAAGGAGGCCGCAGAGGAGGCGACGAAGTTCGCCAGCAAGCAGGGCTGGGCACTGCTGGCGGCTTACCGCACGGCACAGGCCTGGTGGGCCTCGCACGACAGCCGCGTGCAGACGACGGCGCTCGTGATCGAACGACTCAAGTGCCGCGACCGGCTGCCGCCGGTGCCGCTGCGCGCGCCGCCCCCACCGCCGCCACCCCCGGCATCGGGGGCGCCGACGCCCGCGCCGGCGCCCAAGCCGGCCACTGACAACACCGGCGCGGGCACCGCCCCGCTGCCCGGAGCGAGTTCATGAAATCGCCCATGTCGCGGCCCGAGGCGCCCTGGGCAGTGTTTGCCCGGGCCAGCCGCACGCTGGCGCGTCGCTCCAGTGGGCAGGCCGCATCGGCTGCGCCCGACTGGCTGGACCCTCGGGTCGTGCAGAGCCTGTCGCTGGCGCTGCCCGGCAAGGCGCTCGAAAGCCCGGCACTGAGCGTTGCGCTGGCCGACGGAATTCCGCTTTCCGCGCTGCCTCGGCACCTGGGCGGCCTGCGCCTGGCCGCCACGCGCGCGCCAAGGGCGCTGGCTCAGCGAGCACCCGAGATGTTTGCGCTGAGCAATCCCGGTGTGCGCGGCACGGCAACGGGCTTGGTCACGGACGCCCTGTCGCCGCGCCAGTTCGTGCTGACCTGCGGGCATGTGGCCGCCGGGCTGCCGGGGGCGGCCGTCAATGACCGCGTGGACGTGCTGTTCAGCGGGCAGACGAGCCGCGGACTGCTGGTGGACTGGCAGCCCTCCATCGGCCTGGATGTGCTGCGCACCGGCCTGGATGCCGCACTGGTGGAGGTCACGGCGAACGATGCGCTGGCCCTGCGCCGCCTTGACGACTGGATGCCCAGCGGCGTCAATGCCAGTCCGACCGTGGACCTGCCCGTCACGCTGCGCCGCGCTGCGCCGTCGTCGCCGCTGACGGGGCAGCTGAAGGTGTTCTGGTCGGGCTTCGTGGACGTGCCGGGCTATACGCCGGGCGTGGCGGACTACTTCCTGGAGGGCGGCATCGGCTACCTGGCCAGCCAGCCCACGCAAGGCGGCGACAGCGGCGGCGCCGTCTGGGACTCGCAGGAGCGGCTGATGGGCATGCACGTCGGCGGCCTGATCGGCGCGCAGGGGGGCGATGCCAATGCGGTCTATGCGCCGATCCAGCCGGTGCTGGACTGGTACTCCGTGCGGCTGCAGACGCGCCGCGGCATGGGCCAGCCGACGCCGGCGCCGGCGTCCGCACCCGCGGCACCCTCGGTCCTGCAGACGCCCGCGCCCGCGGCGGGCGGCAAGGCCTTTCCCGCGTCGGAACTGGAAGCGGTGGCCTGCACGCTTTGGGGCGAGGCGCGCAACCAGGGCGAAGCCGGCATGCGCGCCGTGGCTGCGGTAATCGAGAACCGCCGCAAGGCCGGATACCGGCGCAAGAACACGGCGACCGAGGTCTGCCTGGACCCCTGGCAGTTCAGCTGCTGGAACAGCGCGGACGTGAACCTGGGCCGCATGCGCGCCGTCGCCGGCGCGCCCGACGCCCAGTATCGCGACGCGCTTCGCATTGCCGACGAGGTGGTGCGGCGCGTGCTGCCCGACACCGTCAACCGTGCCCGCCACTACTTCGCCGCGACGCTGCCCAAGCCGCCCTACTGGGCCAAGGGCAGGTCGCCCTGCACGGTCGTCGGCGACCACCTGTTCTTCAACGACATCGACTGACCCGGACAAACGGCATGGACAACGCGATCGTCGACATGGTGCTGGGCCTGGTGCTGCTGTACCTGCTGCTGGCCATCCTCGCCACCAAGGTCCAGGAGATCTGGGACGGCCAGTGGCGCGGCGGGCGCCCGCTGACGATGCATCGCCTGCTGCTGGAGGCCGTGGGCCGCAACGAGACGCTGAAGAAGCAGATCCTCGAGAACCCGGCCGTGTTCGCGCTGTACCAGGGCGAGGCCCCGGCCGAGGTCCGCACCGGCATGTCCTCGGTGCTCAGCGCAGCGACAGGCCCTTCCAAGATTCCCGCGGACCTGTTTGCCCGCACCTTGCTGGTGGAGCTGTACGCCGACGGCAAGGGCAGCCATCCGTCTTCGCGGTTCAGCACGCCGCAGGCCTTCATGGCCGACAAGGCGCCCGTGGGCAAGCCCATCGATGACAGCACGCGCATCTGGGCCACGCTGCGCACCCTGCTGGCGGGCCGCGAGACCCGCTGGGCCGACTTCGAGAACGCGATTGCCCAATGGTTCAGCGACATCGGCGACCGCTCGGACGGCTGGTTCCAGCGACGCAGCGCCAAGTTCGCCTTCATGATCGCCGTGCTGCTGGCCGTGGGGCTCAACGCTGACACCATCCATGTGGCCGACCGCCTCGCGCGCGACGCCGACCTGCGCGGCAGCCTCTCGACACTGGCCCAGCGCGTGAATGCGCTGTTCCCCGGCGGCCAGGAAGCGCCGAAGGAAGCCGCCCAGGCCGCGCTCAAAGAGATTGCGCCGCAGGAGGCGCCGCTGTCCCGGGCCAGCCGGCTGCTCAAGGACTCCATCGCCCGCATCGGTCGCGTGTTCTGGCGCGACGACGATGTGGCGCGCACCCAGTTCGACCAGTTGCAGCTCGCCGGAGCGAACAAGCCCGCCCTGGCGCAGCAGGAACTCGTGATGAACTGCGCCCGGTATGCCGCCCCGCCCGCGAAGCCGGTGGAGGAGTGCAAGGGCAAGCCCGGGGCCGACTGCAAGCCCAAGGCGGACGCCTCGAAGGAGTTCTTGAGCAATCCCGGCACCTGGGTGCGGGTCCTGCCGGCCATGCTGAATACGCTGCACGTGCTGGACACGCCGCCCGATCCGCCCGAAGCCCCGCCTACCTTGCGCTCACGCTCGCAAGCTGCGACGCCCAGGGGTGCCACGCCGGGCGAGCTGCAGGCCTGCCTGAGCCTCTTGAGCGGGCAGGTGCGCACCGTGGCAGCCATGCGCAGCGACACGCCGGCCGGTGCCGACCTGGTGGCGGCCGCCGACGCGATGGACGAGGCGCGCGAGGCCGTCAAGCTGCACGCCGGTGGCCAGGACGTGCGCCTGCCCATGGCGCGCCTCTTCCAGCGCGATCCCGAACTCTTCGCCGAGTGCGTGAAGGGCAATCCACCCACGCAGGAGATCCTGCGCCGCTGCCTGGACGCCGGCATCCAGGGGCGGGTGAGGTTGCCGATCTTCCACAGCGCCGAGAACTGGCGCGTGCAGTTCTGCCGGCCCCGGACCCTGGCGGACGTCGATACGCCCTACGTGCCCATCTTCAGCGCCTCCTGCGCCGAGCAGGTCGTGGAGCGCAACGAGCGGCTCGGCTTCAGCAAGGGACTCAAGCTTGTTGGCCCGGACTGGGGCACGGTGTTCCAGTGGCTGTTCGGCTGCCTGCTGACCGCCTTCTTCGTTGCGCTCGGCTCGCCCTTCTGGTTCGACGTGCTGAGCCGAGTCAGCAAGGTGCGGGCCGCCGGCGAGGTGCGCAAGCACGAGCCCAAGGCGGATGCGGGGGATGGCCCAGGCGGGATCGGCTCGGATACACCCAAGCCCGGGCCCGACCCCTTCAGCCTGGCCCGCAATCTCTTCGAGCGGGCACTTACGCCCGCCGACATCACGGCCCTGCAACGCGCCCTGGGCGTGGCCGCCACCGGCGTGCTGGATGGGCCGACGCGCACCGCCATCGCCGCGCGCGCCAAGGTGGAAGGCTTGAACACCGGCGAAGAGCTGTCCTTGATCCTCTACGAACGCGTCGTTGGCCGCAGCGCTTCCGCTGCCATCGTCCCTCGCTCCGACGGCAGCCTGGTCCTGCGCGAGCCCCACCCGCTCGCCCCCACCATGGCCACCCAGCTGTGCCGCCTGCTGCACTTCGACCGGGCCCAGCGCTTTCCTGTTCCTGCCAACACACCCGACCCGCTCAAGCTGCCGACAAGCTTCACCGATGAGTTGAGATCTCTGGCGGTGCTGTATCGCTACAAGAGCCAGCCCGCCGTGGAGCGCCACCTGCGTACCGTCGTCTCGCTGGCCACCGACAACCGCGCCACGCTGGACACCCTGGACCTAGCTCTCGCGAACGACATGCTGAACGAAAGCCTGACGCCCAGGCCCGCTGTGCCTGCCGCCGACCCCTTTGCCCGCGCGACGGCCGCCCCCTGGCTGGACTGGGCCCTCGGCGAACTCGGGCAGATCGAGAAGAACGAAAAGGATGCTGCGAAGAGCAACCCGCGCATCCTGGAATACCTCGAGAAGGCCGGCATCACCGGCACGGGCGACAGCACGGCCTGGTGTGCCGCTTTCGTCAGCTGGGTGATCGATAAGGCGCGTGTGGACCCGTTGATCGTGCCTGCACCGGCATTCAATCCCTTGCCGCCGAGCCCGGCCAAGGCCGCAGGCTGGATAGGCTGGGGCGCGTCCGAGCAGACCTTCGACACGGCAGCGCCCGGCGACATCGTGTGCCTGCTGCTCGACACGGCGAATCCACCTCCGCCACCGCTGCCAGACGAGCCGAAACCGCCCAACCCGGGCAACCCCAAAAAACTGAACGCCGACCACATGGCCATCGTGCTCAAGGTCGACACGGGCAACGGCATTTTCTGGGCCATCGGCGGGAACCAGGGCGGAACGGGTCAGGTCAAGGTGTCCTGTTTCAAGCGCACTGACGCCGTGTACTGGGGCAGGCCCGCATAGGCAGCCCTGCAGCGCTGAAACGACAACGCAGCGAGGACCAAGGTGGAAAAAATCGCAACCCCGAAATGGAGCGTGCGCCTGAGCTTGGGCATGCTCATCGCGACTGCCGTGGCCTTCGTCGCGGGCG
>NKIM01000011.1 GCA_002255955.1 Burkholderiales bacterium PBB2
CACCTGCTGGTACACCGCCATCTCAAAGCCCATCAGGGTCTGAATGACCGGCATGTCGAAGCACGGCAGCAGCTGCGTCATCAGCACGCCGCCGATGCCCCGGCTGCGGTCGATCCAGTAGTACGAGTTGAAGATGCCGGCCCAGTCGCCGGTGCCCTGGCTGCGCATGCCGGGCAGGTCCACCTGCGTCAGGTGGAAGCCCAGGCCCCAGGTCTGCGGCACCGGCAGCGCCGGCACGTCGTTGGACAGCTCGGGCAGGGCTGATTTCATCAGCGTGGGCAGTTCGATGGCGCCCAGTTGCGGGCTCATGGCCAACGCCACGGTGGCCGGCTGCAGCAGACCCGCGCCGTCGTTGAGCCAGGCCTGCACAAAGCGGCCGTAGTCCTGCACCGTGCCGTAGGAGCCATGGCCGCCGGCGTCCCACTCGCTGCTGGCGGGCAGGTCGTGGGGCGAAGGCGCCAGCCGGCCGTCGGCCTGGCGCTGCATCACGCGCTCTCACCTCGACCCACACGCCATGACTGACGCTCTTCCCATCAAGCCCGAAGACTTCCCGGCTCTGGACACACAGTTGTTCCAGCGCCCCAGCCTCGAAGCCCTGCGCCCTGCCCAGCCCAGCACGCATGCACCGCGCTTTCTGATCCTCTACGGCTCGCTGCGTGAGCGCTCCTTCAGCCGCTTGCTGGCCGAAGAGGCCGGCCGCCTGCTGCAAGCCATGGGCGGCGAAGTGCGAATCTTCAATCCGAGCGGCCTGCCTTTACCGGACGACAGCACGGACAGCCACCCCAAGGTGCAGGAGCTGCGCGAGCTGGTGCTGTGGAGCGAGGGCATGGTCTGGAGCAGCCCCGAGCGCCACGGCGCCATGACCGGTGTGATGAAGGCGCAGATTGACTGGATCCCTTTGACCAGCGGCGCCGTGCGCCCGACCCAGGGCAAGACTCTGGCGGTGATGCAGGTCAGCGGCGGCTCGCAAAGCTTCAACGCGGTGAACCAGCTGCGCGTGCTGGGCCGCTGGATGCGCATGCTGACCATCCCCAACCAGAGCTCGGTGGCCAAGGCCTGGCAGGAGTTCGACGAGCAGGGCCGCATGAAGCCCTCCAGCTACTACGACCGCGTTGTCGACGTGATGGAAGAGCTCTACAAATTCACCCTGCTGACCCGAGACATCGGCCCCTGCCTGGTGGACCGCTACAGCGAGCGCAAGGAGAGCGCCGAAGCCCTGTCCCAGCGCATGCAGCAGTCAAAATTGTGACGCCAGCCATGCGCCAAACAGAATACCAATATAAAACCACATCCCTCAAACCGGGGGTGAGTAAATAGCGCGTTATTTCTAGAATCCCGCCGGCTGCAGCGCAGGCATTTCTCTGCCTGCACGCCGTTCTTACCCAAGGGATTCATGATGAAAACAAACAGCCTCCGCACAATCAGCGGAATCAAACTGGTATCTGCCGTGGCGACCCTGCTGCTGATGGCCGGTTCGGCACAAGCCTCGGTGATCGACCTGGGCCCGGCCAGCGGCTACAGCGGTTTCTTCTTCGGCAATGTCAACGCGGCTTCGGATGTGGAAGGCCGCCTGGCGGTCGGCGGCAACCTGACCGGCGGCTTCGACATCGGCTATCGCAATGCCTACGGCTCCACCCGGCCCAGCCTGGTGGTCAAGGGCGGCGTGTCGCTGACCAACAGCTCGGGCGGACCGGCCGGCACCGTCTACAACGGCCCCAACACCGACATCGACACCAATGCCGGCATCGGCCCGTCCGAAGCCAGCTGGGTGCCCGGCGCCCTGAACTTCGGCCAGATCGTCTACGGCAGCAGCCTGACGGCCCGCGACTGGCAATACGGCAGCGCCGTGCAAAACGCCAACTACCTGGACTTCGGCGCCGCCAAGACCCAGCTGAGCAGCCTGTCCACCCAGCTCGCCAGCCTGAGCGCCAACGGCAGCTTCCAGGCCCTGCCCGGCTCGGGCGGCCTCAAGCTGACCGGCGACGGCAGCGACAACCCGCAGGTTTTCAACCTCGGCAACACCTCGCTGGCCACCACCATCACGCTGGAGAACGTCAAGGCCGGCGCCCACATCATCATCAACAGCAGCCTCAGCAATGTGGTGCTCAGCGGTGACTACGGCGGCCACCAGGTCAACTCCAGCGACGCGCTGGCCCAGCACCGCGATCGCATCCTCTACAACTTCAGCAACGCCACCAGCCTGAACGTGGCCAGCTTCATCAACGGCAGCGTGCTGGCCGTGAAGGCGGATGTGATCGGCAGCGGCCACCTGGAAGGCACCCTGATCGCCAACTCCCTGAGCGCCGGCCCGAACGGCCGCCTGGAGCTGGGCTACGAGCCCTTCGTGCCGACCACCCCGGTGCCGGAGCCCGCCAGCGTCGCCCTGATGCTGGCCGGCCTGGGCGCCATCGGCCTGTTCTCGCGCCGACGCAGCCAGGCCCAGGCCTGATTGCAGCAGCCGCTGGCGGCGAGCAAAGCAAAGGGCTCCCGCGGGAGCCCTTTTTCTGGGGACTTGCGTCCGGCGGCGACGCCGATCTCGCTCAGCCTCGACCCACTGCCTGGCGGCGCTGCCAAAACCAGGCCGCCGCCCCCGCCAGCAGCGCCAAGGCGGCAAGACCCATCAGCCAGCCAGTGGATTGCGCCTGGCCGACGGCACGGCGCTGCTCACGGGCCAGCAACTCGCTGCTGAGCTGGACCATCTCGGCCTGCAACTGCTTTTGCTCGTTCTGCAAGGCGAGGAACTGCGCCTCGGCCTGCCTGATGCGATCGGGCCGCGGGCCTTCGACACCGGGATGGGTCTCGGGCGTGGCGCCTTCGGGGCCACCGACATCCAGGGCCAGCAGGAGCCGGATGCCGGCCAGCGGGGCAAACCAGTCGGCGCCAGCGGCGGCCGGTGCGTCAGCGGCACGCTCGGACAGCGAGGCATCCAGGCGCAAGGCGGAACCTCCGCGATGGCCCGGTGCGGGAGCCGAGGCTTTGGCCGGCGATTGGCCAGGGGCCGCGCGCTCGGACGCCGGCTGCAGCGGGCCAGCCGCCGTTGGCGGCAAGGCCAGGGCAGGATCCAGCATCAGGCTGAATTGCTGGCGTGGGCAGCCCAGGCTGAGCTGCACCAGGGGTTCGGTCACGGGCGCAGCGGTGTGCAAGCGCATCTGGATGCTGCCGTCGGCCGCCTGCCAATCGATGGAGCGCATGAACTCGGCGGTCTTGAGCGTGCGCTCACCGACGCTCAACTCGACCTTGAAGCAGGGGTCGGTCAGGGTCTTGCTGATCTTGTCGCCGGGGCTCAGGCGCAGGCCGATCTGCACCTCCAGCGGCTGACCCAGGGCCGAATGCAGGCGCGGCGGACTGATGTCCAGCGCCCGGCTGGGGCCGGCGGTCAGCGCCAGCAAGCACAGCACCGGCAGCGCCAGGCCGCGAGCCCGAGGGAACATCCGTTCGCGATAATCGACGTTATGCAGCATGCACACCAGGGCGGTTCAAGGCTGCTGGGCCTCCAGCAGAAACTGCGACTGACTCTAGCATGCACCCCCAGGGTCAAGAGCCCCAGCAAGGCCGGGAAACCCGGGTAGTTCCGGTGCCAGCCGGCCCGGGCGACGCCGGGGTCGGCCCACTACAATCGGCGCCAATTCCCACTCGGCCGCGACCATGCCCTCCTCCAAGCTCTTGTCCGTGACACGCACCGCGTTCCGCCCGACCGTCCTGGCCAGCTTGCTGGCCCTGTCGCTGGGTTTGATGAGCACCGGTCCCGCTCGCGCCGACGAGGTCAGCGAGGTGCAGGCCATCCTGGCCGCAGGCAAGGCGGCCGAGGGCTTGAAAAAAGTCGATCAGCTGCTGGCCGCCAAGCCCGAGGACCCGCGCCTGCGCCTGCAGCGCGGCATCGCGCTCTCGCTGCTGAACCGCAATGCCGAAGCCATCGGCGTGTTCCAAAAGCTGATCGAGACCCACCCCGAGCTACCCGGCCCCTACAACAACCTGGCCGTGCTCTACGGCAACCAGGGCGAGTACGAAAAAGCCCGCCAGGCCCTGGAGCTGGCCATCCGCACCAACCCGGCCTACGCGACCGCCTTCCAGAACCTCGGCGATGTCTATGCCCGCCTGGCCGGCCAGGCTTACAAGAAAGCCCTGGCCCTGGACAAGAACGACGGCGTGCTGCCGCTGAAGCTGGCCGTGGTGCAGAACATCTTTGAATCGAGCGTGGACCCGCGCAAGGCGCCCAAGCCCGGCACGCTACCGGCCGCGACGCCTGCTCCTGCTCCCGCATCGACTCCGGTGCCAACACCTGCTGCCGCACCGAGTCCGGCGCCGGCGGCCAAGCCCGCACCAGCACCGGCACCTGCTGTCGCCACGCCAACCCCGGCACCGGCCGTGGTGGCGCCTGCGCCAGCTCCGGCGGCCAAACCGGCGCCGGCACCTGCCGCCAAGCCCGAGCCCAGCAAGGCCGAGAACAGCGCCGCTGCCGATCGCCAGGCGGTCGAGAACGCCATGCTGGGCTGGGCCAAGGCCTGGAGCTCGCGTGACATGAACGGCTACTACGCCGCCTACGCGCCCGACTTCAAGGGCAAATCGCCCAGCCGCAAGGCCTGGGAGCAGGAGCGCCGCGACCGCATCACCAGCAAGAAGAGCATCAAGGTCACGCTCAGCGACATCAAGGTCAAGGTCAGCGGCGACAAGGCCACGGTCAGCCTGCGCCAGGACTACAACTCCGACGCCCTCAGCGTGAAGAGCAGCAAGAGCTTCACCCTGAACCGCGGCCGCAACGGCCGGTGGCAGATTTCGGACGAGACCAACCGCTGATCCCGGTCTGAAGCCACATCGCCCTGCCCTTCCTCTTGCGCCCCGTTATTTCCGTCCGCACTGTTGCGAATCTGCTGTCCCATGCCGGCTCCGAATTCCGATCTTGACCGCCTGGCCGAGCGCCTGTCCTACCGGCGCCGTCGCGCCGGCCGCCGCCGCCCCCTGCTGATCGCCGGCCTGGCCGCTGCGGTGCTGGGCGCCATCGGCGCCGTCGGTTTTGTGTCGGCGCGTGTGGAGTTGAGTGTGCCGGCGGCGCTGAGCGGCAAGAGTGCCAACAGCAAGACCGGAAGCCCCTCGCCCAGCAAGACGCCTGACCTGCTGACGGCCCAGATCGACGTACAAACGCCCGAAGGCCAGCTGATCCAGACCTACCAGCTGCTGGCCCGCGGCGAAGAAGGCCAGGCCTTTGCCCTGGTGGAGCTGCTGGTGCGCCGGCAGCCCGATTTCGCCCTGGCGCAAATGGTTTACGGCACCTTGTTGCTGGCCCGCAGCGGCCAGGGCGAGGCGGTCGAGCGCCAGCTGGCCGCGGCCGGTGGCGCCAAGAGCTCGGACCCGGCAGCCCTGCTGCGCACCGAGGCGCGCCTGCGCCTGGCCGCCCTGGTCGAGCGGCCGCCGCAAGACGCCCTGCCCGAGCAGATGTTCGGGCTCTCGCCCAGCGTGCGCCACGCCATCATGGTGGACACCAGCCGCGCCCGGCTGTATCTGTTCGAGAACAGCGCGCAGGGCGTGCGCCTGGTGCGCGACAGCTACATCTCGATCGGCAAGCTGGGCACCGGCAAGCTGGTCGAAGGCGACCAGCGCACGCCGCTGGGCACCTACTACGTGGGCCTGCGCCGCGACGAGGCGGCCTCGCGCTACGGCGCCGCGGCCCTGCCGCTGAACTATCCCAACGAAATCGACCGCCTGGCCGGCCGCGGCGGCACCAGCATCTGGTTGCATGGCGAGCGCGCCGGCAATTACGCGCGCAGCCCGCAGTCCACCGACGGCTGCATCGTGCTCAGCAATGACGAGATGCGCCTGCTGGCCGAAACCGTGACGCCGCGCGAAACACCGGTGCTGGTGATGGACAAGATCCGCTGGGTCAAGAAAAGCAGCGTCAGCAGCCCGCCGGCGCTGGATGCCGGTTTCGAGTCGGCCTTCGAGCAATGGCAGCAGGCGCGCCTGCGCCAGGATGCCGCCGCCTTGCGCCAGCTCTACGAACCGGGCCTGCAGCGCGGCTCGGACAGCAGCAGCGACAAGCTGGAAACGAATCTGGCGCGGATGGCCCGCCAGGAGCTGCCGGTGCAATCGCTGGAGCGCCTGAGCGTGCTGCCGGGCCAGCACGCGGAGCCGGTGCTCATCGTCACCTACCGTGAGCAGAGCGCCCAAGACGAGCGCGCCCGCCTCAAGCGCCAGTACTGGCGTGAGCAAAACGGGCAATGGAAGATCTTCTTCGACGGCGTGGTCGGCTGAAGCCGTGAAGGACTGGCGGCGAACCGGCACGGCCGGCAGAAGCCCTGAGCCTCGTCTGAACTAAAATGCACGGTTGCGCCTTTGCTGGCGCCGCCCACCTGGCCGCCGCCGCGCAGCCGCTTCCGATTCACGCAGCCCCTGGACAGATACCATGCAACGCTGTGTTCCCCATGCCCTGCTGCTCGCAGCGGGCGTCAGTCTGGCGCTGAGTGCGCCCTATGTCGCACACGCGCAGACCCACCGCCAGTTCAGCCCGCAGACCTTGCGCGGCGAGTTCCAGCTGGTGCAAACACCCGATGTGCTGCTCAACGGCCAGCCAGCCCGGCTCTCGCCCGGCACCCGCGTCTACGGCCCCAACAATCTGCTGCAGCAGCCGGCCAGCCTGGCCGGCCAGAAACTGACCGTGCACTACACCGTGGCGCCCGATGGCCAGGTGCTCGATGTCTGGGTGCTGAACCCGGTGGAGCTGGCCAACAAGACCTGGCCCCGCACGCCGCTGGAAGCGGCCAGCTGGGCCTTTGAGCCGGGCACCCAGACCTGGCTCAAGCGCTGAGCCTGCGCTTCAGCACACCTCTTTCCATTGTTTGATCTGGCTGGCCTGCACGGGCCGGCCACCCCATTTTTTCTGCGAGCCACCGCCATGAGCAGCCACGACGACAACGCCACCCCGACCAGCAAAAAGGTCTTCATCAAGACCTTCGGCTGCCAGATGAACGAGTACGACTCGGGCAAGATGGCCGATGTGCTGGGCGCCGCCCAGGGCTACGAGAAGACTGACGATGTCGAGCAGGCCGACCTGATCCTCTTCAACACCTGCTCGGTGCGCGAGAAGGCGCAAGAGAAGGTGTTCAGCGATCTGGGCCGCGTCAAGCACCTGAAGGAAAAAGGCGTGCTGATCGGCGTGGGCGGCTGCGTGGCCTCGCAGGAAGGCGCCGCCATCATCGAACGCGCACCCTATGTGGATGTGGTCTTCGGCCCGCAGACCCTGCACCGCCTGCCGCAGATGCTGGCCGCGCGCCGCGAAGAGCGCCGCCCGCAGGTGGACATCAGCTTCCCCGAGATGGAGAAGTTCGACCACCTGCCGCCGGCCAAGGTCGAGGGCGCCTCGGCCTTCGTCTCCATCATGGAAGGCTGCTCCAAGTACTGCAGCTACTGCGTCGTGCCCTACACCCGCGGCGAAGAGGTCTCGCGCCCCTTCGACGATGTGCTGACCGAGATTGCCGGCCTGGCTGACCAGGGCGTGGTGGAGTTCAATCTGCTGGGTCAGAACGTCAATGCCTACCGCGGCAAGATGGGCGAGACGGGCGAGTACGCCGACCTGGCCCTGCTGCTCGAGTACGCGGCCGAGATCCCCGGCATCGAGCGCCTGCGCTTCACCACCAGCCACCCGAACGAGTTCAGCCAGCGCCTGATCGAGGCCTACGGCAAGGTGCCGCAGCTGGTCAACCACCTGCACCTGCCGGTCCAGCATGGCAGCGACCGCATCCTCATGGCCATGAAGCGCGGCTACACCGCCCTCGAGTTCAAGAGCACGATCAAGAAGCTGCGCGCCATCCGCCCGGACATCCGCATCGCCAGCGATTTCATCGTCGGCTTCCCCGGTGAAACCGAAGAAGACCATGCCAAGCTGATGAAGCTGGTGCACGACATCGGCTTCGACGCATCCTTCAGCTTCATCTTCAGCCCCCGCCCCGGCACGCCGGCCGCCGCGCTGGAGGACACGACGCCCTACGAAGTGAAGGTCAAGCGCCTGCAAGAGCTGCAAGCGGTGATCGAGGCCAACACCCTGGCCATCAGCGAAACCATGGTCGGCACGACTCAGCGCATCCTGGTGACCGGCAATGCCCGCAAGGACGCCAGCGAGCTGATGGGCCGCACCGAGTGCAACCGCATCGTCAACTTCAAGGGTCAGGCCCGGCTGATGAACCAGTTGGTCGATGTGCGCATCACCCAGGCCTTCGCGCACTCCTTGCGCGCCGAGGTGCTGACCGCGGAGCCCGTCAGCGCCCCGGCCTGAAGCTCAGGATGCATTGCGGCAGGCTGATGCCCAAGAGCATCAGCCCGTAGCCCAGCATCTTGCCGTCCCGACCGAGCAGCACCAGAGCCAGGATCAGGCCCGCGCTGCCGCCCCAGCCGCCCCAGACCGTCAGGCGCCGCCAGGCCAGGGCTTTGAGCTCGCGCCGCCACAGCAGCTTGGCGCCACCCGCCATCAGGGCGGCCACGGCCCAGGCGGGCAGGAAGAAATTGCTCAGGTGCCAGAAGGCGTCCAGGACGTTCAAGGTGACGGGGCTCGGGTGGACGGTGCAGCCGGGATCGGCAAGAGGCACTCGGTCGTTGATCGGCTGAGTATTCGCTTTGTTTTTCGGCAGGCTTGATGCATATCAAGCTTTTCCGGCCCACGCATGGCCTTACTGCGACAGGGCGCGTGCCGAGTCAATTTTATAATCTGCCCATGACGGTCTTCGCCCTCGGTCTGAACCACAACTCCGCGCCCCTGGACCTGCGCGGGCGTTTTGCGTTCTCGCTGGACCAGCTGGCACCGACCGTGCTGAACGTTCGCGAACAGCTCAGCCGCGGCGGCCTCGCCAGCAAGGCGCCGGCCGAGGCCACCCTGCTGTCCACCTGCAACCGCACCGAGCTCTATATCGCCGGCTCCCCCGCTGGCGTGCAGCCGGCGGTCAACTGGCTGGCCCAGGTCGGCGGCGTCAGCCCGGCCGCGCTGATGGACCATGCCTATGTGCGCGAGGGCAGCGCCGCGGCGCGCCACGCCTTCCGCGTCGCCAGCGGGCTCGATTCCATGGTGCTGGGCGAGCCACAGATCCTCGGCCAGATGAAGCAGGCGGTGCGCGAGGCCACCGATGCCGGCACGGTCGGCACCACCTTGCACCAGCTCTTCCAGCGCAGCTTCTCGGTGGCCAAGGAGGTGCGCAGCTCAACCGAGATCGGCGCCCACTCCATCAGCATGGCGGCTGCCTCGGTGCGCCTGGCCGGCCAGCTGTTTGAAGACCTGAGCAAGATCCGCGTGCTCTTTGTCGGCGCCGGCGAGATGATCGAGCTGGTGGCCACCCATTTCGCCGCCAAGACGCCGCTGCACATGGCCGTGGCCAACCGCACGCTGGAGCGCGGCGAAAAGCTGGCCACCCGCCTGGGCGCCGAGGCCGTGCGCCTGGCCGACCTGCCGCAGCGCCTGCATGAATTCGACGCGGTGATTTCCTGCACCGCCAGCAGCCTGCCCCTGATCGGCCTGGGTGCCGTCGAGCGGGCGCTGAAAGCCCGCCGCCACCGCCCCATGTTCATGGTCGACCTGGCCGTGCCGCGCGACATCGAGCCCGAAGTCGCGCAACTGGACGATGTCTACCTCTACACCGTCGACGAGCTCGCCACCCTGGTGCAGTCGGCCGGTGAAAAGCGCCAGGCTGCAGTCGAACAGGCCGAAGCCATCATCGAAACCGGTGTGCAGAGCTTTGTGCACTGGCTGGGCCAGCGCCACACCGTGCCTCTGATCCAGGCCCTCAATGCCCAGGCCGAAGACTGGCGCGAGCATGAGATGAGCCGCGCGCGCAAGCTGCTGGCCAAGGGCGCCGATGTCGACGAAGTCATGGAAGCCCTGGCCCGCGGCCTGACGCAAAAAATGCTGCACGGCGCCCTGGCCGAGCTGCACAGCGTCGATGGCGAACAGCGCCTGCAGCTGGCTCAGACCGTCTCGCGCCTGTTCCTTCGCAACAGCGCACGCAGCCCGGAAAAATCGGCCTCCGAACATTAGCGGCCCCGCAGGTTTCGCCCCTGCCCCGTGGGTCTTGGCCCACTTCCGCTTGTTCTGATTGCCGATTGCTTCCCCCATGAAAGACTCCCTGCGCCAGCAGTTCGACCGCCTTGCCTTCCGCCTCAGCGAGCTCGATTCGCTCTTGGCCGATGGCTCTCTGGCCGCCGACATGAAGCGCTACCGCGCCCTGACCAAGGAGCAGGCCGAGGCCGCCGAACTGGTCGGCCAGTACCGCCAGTACCTGCAGCGCGAGGCCGACCTGACCGAGGCCAGCAGCCTGCTGCAAGACCCCGAGATGGCCGAGATGGCGCGCGAGGAAATTGCGGCTGCCGAGGCCGACATCACGCGCCTGCATGAATCGCTGCAGCTGGCTCTGCTGCCACGCGACCCCGACGACGAGCGCCCGGCCTTTCTGGAGATCCGCGCCGGCACCGGCGGCGACGAGTCTGCCCTGTTCGCCGGCGATCTGGCCCGCATGTACCTGCGCTACGCCGAGCGCCAGGGCTGGCGCAGCGAGATCCTCTCGGCCAACGAGTCCGACCTGGGCGGCTACAAGGAGCTGGTGGTGCGCATCGAGGGCGAGCGGGTCTACGGCCGGCTCAAGTTCGAATCGGGCGGCCACCGCGTGCAGCGTGTGCCAGCGACCGAATCGCAGGGCCGCATCCACACCAGCGCCTGCACCGTGGCCGTGATGCCCGAGCCCGACGAGGCCGAGGAAGTGACGCTGAACCCGGCCGAGCTGCGCATCGACACCTTCCGCGCCAGCGGCGCCGGCGGCCAGCACGTCAACAAGACCGACTCGGCCATCCGCATCACCCACCTGCCCACCGGCTTGGTGGCCGAATGCCAGGACGACCGCAGCCAGCACCGCAACAAGGCCAAGGCCATGGCCGTGCTGGCCGCCCGCCTGCGCGACAAGGACAAGAACGAACGCGCCGCCAAGGAAGCCGCCACCCGCAAGGGCCTGATCGGCAGCGGCGACCGCAGCGACCGCATCCGCACCTACAACTTCCCGCAAGGCCGGCTGACCGACCACCGCATCAATCTGACGCTGTACAAGCTCGGCGCCATCATGGACGGCGACCTCGACGATGTGGCCGCCGGCCTGCAAGCCGCGCAAGCGGCCGAGCAGCTGGCCCTGCTGGAGGAGGGCCGGGCATGAGCCTGAATCCGCCCACCGACGTCAAAACCGCGCTGACCCTGGCGCGCCAGCTTGGCCTGGAGCGCGGTGATGCCCAGACCTTGCTGGCCGAGCGCCTGCAGCAAAGCCGCGCCTGGCTGATCAGCCATGACGACGAGGCCCTGAGCCCCACCCTGGCCGCCCAGCTGGCGAGTGAGATGCAGCAGATGGCCGAGGGCCTGCCCCTGGCCTATGTGCTGGGCGAAAAAGAATTCCACGGCCTGCGCCTGCGTCTGAGCCGCGACACCTTGATCCCGCGCGCCGACACCGAGACCCTGGTGGACTGGGCGCTGGAGCTGTTGCCGGCCTTCCGCGCCGCGCCGCGCGTGGTGGATCTGGGCACGGGCAGCGGCGCCATCGCCCTGGCGATCAAGGCAAGCCATCCTGCGGCCGCACTCAGCGCGGTGGACCTGAGCGCCGGGGCGCTTGAGGTGGCGCGCGGCAATGCCGAGCGTCTGGGTCTGGCAGTGGAGTTTGTGCAGGGCAGCTGGTGGAACCCGCTGCGCGGCCGCAGCTTCGAGCTGATTGTCAGCAACCCACCCTACATCGCCGGCCAGGACCCGCACCTGCCCGCCCTGCGCCACGAGCCGCTGAGCGCCCTCACCCCGGGCGGCGACGGCCTGGGCGACCTGATGACCTTGATCGAAGGCGCACCCGCCCACCTTAGCCCGGGCGGCTGGCTGCTGCTGGAGCATGGCTACGACCAGGCCGAGCCTGTGGCCCTGGCACTGGAATGCCGCGGTTTTGTCGAGGTCAGCCTGCGCCGCGACCTGGGCGGCCAGCCGCGCGTCAGCGGCGGCCGCTGGCCTGGCTGATTCGCGCCACACATCGTTTCATTTGCCCGACTTTTGCTGGCAATTTGCCATGTCGGTTTTCATCGGCGCGCAGTAGCATGGGGTCCAAACCCGACCGATCTGGGAGACCGCCATGATCCACGCACGCACGATCCGCCCTGGCCTTGCCACCCAGTTTGGCCTGGCTCTTTGCGCCTGGGCCTGCAGCGCCAGCGGCGCCCTGGCGCTGGACGGCATTGGCTTGCAGCTGGAGAAAAGCCCCTGGCAAGCGCGGGTGCAGCTGAGCAGCCTGGAAGGCCAAGGCGCTCGCCTGCTGAGCGCCAATCTGCTGGGCGACTACTACCTCACCGGCTCGGTCCTCGGTGGCTTCAGCGGCGGCCTGCGCGCCACCGGCGGCATGCTGATGGGCGCGCCGAGCGCCTCGTTGAGCAGCGCCGGCCTGGCGCTCAACCGGGATTTCCGTCAGCGCCTGTCTGTCGGTCAGCGCAGCCTCAGCTTGGCCTTGCCGGACGCCGGCATGGGCGATGCCGGCACCTCGCTGTCATACCTGGGCATTGGCTACAGCGGCCAGTCCTTGCGTGGCGGCTGGGGCTTCAGCGCCGACCTGGGTCTGGTCAGCTCCCTGTCGCTGGGGGGCTTGCGTTTGGGGGCCAGCCGCAACAGTGGCGCCGAGGATCTGCTGCGAGATTTGCGCCTCAAACCCGTACTGCAGTTCGGGCTGTCCTACAGCTATTGAGTCGGCCTTCGGCCGCCTGGCCGATAATTGCCTCAGTTTTTCACTTTGGGGCAAGAAGACAATGAACGACGTTCAACAGCGCATCGACGATCTGGTCAAGAACAACCGCGTGGTGCTGTTCATGAAGGGCACGGCCCAGTTCCCCATGTGCGGCTTCTCCGGCCGCGCCATCCAGATCCTCAAGGCCAGCGGCGCCACCGATCTGAAGACCTTCAATGTGCTGGAAGACGAAGGCGTGCGCCAAGGCATCAAGGAATATGCCAACTGGCCGACCATTCCCCAGCTCTACATCAAGGGCGAATTCGTCGGCGGCTCGGACATCATGATGGAGATGTACGAAGCTGGCGAGCTGCAAGCCCTGCTGGGCGCCGAGTAAGCACGCGCCCAGCCTCTGCACCTTCCGTTTCTCCCATGACACAACGACTGGTCGTCGGCATTACCGGCGCCACTGGCGCTGCCTACGCGCTGCGCCTGCTGCGGCGCGGCCGCGAGCTGGGCCTGGAAACGCATCTGATCGTCACGCCCTCGGGCGTGCTCAATGCCCACCACGAGCTGGGCCTGGATCGCAAGGCGCTGGAAGCTGAAGCGTCGTTTGCCCATGCGCCCGGCGATGTCGGCGCCTGTGTGGCCAGCGGCAGCTTTGCCACAGCGGCCATGGTGATCGCGCCCTGCTCTATGAAGACGCTAGCCTCGGTGGCCCACGGCTTTGGCGACAACCTGCTGACGCGCGCAGCGGATGTGACGCTGAAAGAACGCCGCCGCCTGATCCTGATGGTGCGCGAAACGCCTTTCAACCTGGCCCATCTGCGCAATATGGTGGCCGCCACCGAAATGGGCGCCATCGTCTTTCCGCCGCTGCCGGCCTTCTACCACCACCCGCAGAGCATCGAGGAACTGGTCAACGAAAGCGCCGAACGGGTGCTGGAGCTGGCCGGTGTGACCGGTGCCGAACCCAAGCGCTGGG
Organism: Burkholderiales bacterium PBB2; assembly: GCA_002255955.1. Taxonomy (GTDB): domain Bacteria; phylum Pseudomonadota; class Gammaproteobacteria; order Burkholderiales; family Burkholderiaceae_C; genus Paucibacter_A. The sequence goes on from NKIM01000011.1 coordinate 13,684, forward strand.
CCGGCCTCAAGCCTTGAGCAGAGAGCCGTTAGCGACTCAGACCTCGCCCGGCATCAACCACTGCTTGCGTGCGGCAAACACCGCCCGCGGGTACTCCGGCCGGCCACGGCTGCCGTTGTAGCGGCCCAAGGCGAGGTAGAGGTCTCCTTGCTCCCGGTCCAGGTAGTGGCGCAGGATCACGCAGCCGAATCGCAGATTGGTCTGCATATGAAACAGCCGTGAGGCCTGGCCGTCGCCGATCAGCTTGGCCCAGAAGGGCATCACCTGCATATAGCCGCGTGCGCCGGCGATGCTGATGGCGTACTTGCGAAACCCGCTTTCCACCTGCACCAGGCCCAGCACCAGGCTGGGCTCCAGGCCGGCCCGTTTGGACTCGTACCAGAGCGTCTCCAGAAATTCGATGCGGATCTGCGCCTCGCTCTTGCGCTTCTTGAGCTTCTCGCTCATCGCGCCCAGCCAGCGCAGATAGGCCAGGCGTTCGTCGATCTGATCGAAACGCGGGCGCGGGGGGGCACTGTTGGCGACCGAAGCCGCCAGGGCCGTGCGCACGGCATCGGCCAAGGGCTCTTCGACCTGCGCACCCGCGCAAGCAGTGCGAGGCAGGCACAGCAGCAAACCGGCGGCGGACAGCATCAGGCTGCGTCGGCCGGGCGTGAGCGGTGTGCCGGATGAGTTCATGGCGTGAAACTTCAAGGCGAAAGAGAGTTTGAAATCAAGCCGAGCCCAGCCAGGTTTCCAAAGGCAAGCGCCGACGTGGCCCCAGCCTCCGGGCCAGAATCATCCAGCCAGCCCAGTACAACAAGCTCGCCGCCAGCAGCGCCAGCGTGCCCCAGGACAGGGCCAGGCCCACCCCACTGAGGCAGGCCAGGCTCAGCAGCGAGCTACCCAGATAGAGGCTCAAGGTGTGGCGCCCAGCCGGTGCTAGCACGATCAGCCAGCGCTGGCCATGCAGCAGCAGCCAAGGCACCAGGCCAATCGGCATGAGCACGGCGACAAACAGGGACAGCAGGCCGTAGACCGCATCCAGCTGATGGTTCTGATCACACAAAGCCTGAGACCAAGCCCAGCCAAAAATCGCATTGAGCAGCAAGCCGGGCAGGAGCCAACGCTCGGCCCAGCGCTTGAGCAAGGGGCGCCAGCGCGCATGGGTGAAGAGCTGCAGGCGGCCCGCCATCAGCCCTGCCAGCATCCAGGCCACGAACAAGGGCAGACCCTGCAGCACGAAACCCAGCTGCATCAGCAGGTAATGGCCCGCGTTGAGCGCCCACCAGTCTGCCCATGAGGCGGGCGCAGCCAGCGAGCGCGGGGCCTCGGGCGCAAACGAACTGTGGTCGAACACGAGCCAGAACAGGCTGGGCATCAGGAGCAGCGCCGCAACACCGGCCCACGCCCAGATGCGCCGGCGCAGCTGGCGCAAGCGCATCGTGGGCGCACGCAGCATCAGCAGGCCGCACAGGGCATAGGCCGTCAGGATGTCGCCGGAATACACGAGCAGGCCATGGGCCAGGCCGATCCACAAGAGCCGGCGCATGCGCCGGCTGCGATGCCCATCCGGCTCCGCGCACGAAGCAGCATGCCGACGCCGCTCACGGAACGACACCGCCTGGCTGTACCCGAACAGAAAGCTCAGCAGGGTCAGGCCCTTGCCCGCCAGCAAAGCCGCCACCAGCGCCAGCACGGCCTGCGCGACCAGGGAGTCTGCGGGCTGCGGTGCCGCCAGGGGTCCACCGTCCGGCAGCGCCGCATAACCGACCCAGTTGACGGCAATCACCGGCAGCAGGGCCAGCGCCCGCAAGCCATCGAGGGGCGCGTGGCGCAGCGGCACCTGAATGCCCGTCGGCACGCCCGGAGGCGGCGCCGCGAGGGTCACGCCGTCTTGGGCGTGAGCAAGTCCAGCACCTCGGCCAGGCTCAGCTTGCGGGCCTCGGCGTCACGGCGGCCCTGGTACTCAACCAGGCCTTCCTTGAGACCGCGGTCCGAGATCACCACGCGGTGCGGAACGCCGACCAGCTCCCAATCGGCAAACATGGCGCCCGGGCGCTCGCCGCGGTCGTCCAGCAGCACGTCCACGCCAAGGGCCAGCAGGTCCTCGTGCAGCTTGTGAGCGGCGGCCTTGACCTCTTCGCTGCGGTCCATGCCGATGGGGCAGACCACCACGCGGAAGGGGGCGATGGACTCGGGCCAGATGATGCCGCGTTCGTCATGGTTCTGCTCGATGGCGGCACCCAAGATGCGGGTCACACCGATGCCGTAGCAGCCCATCACCATCAGCTGCGGCTTGCCGTTTTCATCCAGGTAGGTGGCCTTCATATCAGCCGAGTACTTGGTGCCGAGCAGGAAGACATGGCCGACCTCGATGCCGCGCTGGATGGCGAGCACGCCCTGGCCGTCCGGCGAGGGGTCACCCGCCACCACATTGCGGATGTCGGCCACCAGATCCGGCTCGGGCAGGTCGCGGCCCCAGTTGGCGCCGGTGTAGTGGAAATCGGCCTCGTTGGCGCCGCAGACGAAATCGCTCATCAGCGCGACCGTGCGATCGGCCACCACCTTGACCGGCTTGAGCAGCTGGATGGGGCCCAGATAGCCCGGCTTGCTGCCGAAATGGGCTTCGATCTCGCTGACGGTGGCAAAGCGGAAACCGGCCTTCAGGCCCGGCAGCTTGCCGACCTTGACCTCGTTCATCTCGTGATCGCCGCGCAGCAGCAGCAGCCAGACGGTGGTCTTGACGACCTCGCCGTGCTCGTTCAGCTCATCAGCCGCCAGCACGATGGACTTGACCGTTTGCGTCAGCGGCAGGCCCAGCAGGGCAGCCACGTCTTCGCAGGTGCTCTTGCCCGGGGTCGCTGTCTTGCTCAAAGCCTGGCTGGCGGCGGCGCGCTCGGCCAGCAGCGGCAGGGCTTCGGCCAGCTCGATATTGGCAGCGTACTCGCTGCTCGGGCAGTAAACGATAGCGTCTTCGCCGGTGTCGGCGATGACCTGGAACTCATGCGAGGCCTCGCCGCCGATGGCGCCGGTGTCCGCGGCCACGGCACGGAACTGCAGGCCGAAGCGCTCGAAGATGCGCTGGTAGGCCACGTACATGTTCTGGTAGCTGACGGTGGCGGTGGCCACATCACGGTCGAAGGAGTAGGCGTCCTTCATGGTGAACTCACGGCCGCGCATGATGCCGAAGCGCGGGCGGCGCTCGTCGCGGAACTTGGTCTGGATGTGGAAGAAGTTCTTGGGCAGCTGCTTGTAGCTGCGCAGCTCCTGGCGGGCGATGTCGGTCATCACCTCTTCCGAGGTCGGCTGGATGATGAAGTCGCGGCCGTGGCGGTCTTTCACGCGCATCAGCTCGGGGCCCATCTTGTCGAAGCGGCCGGTTTCCTGCCAGAGCTCGGCCGGCTGCACCACCGGCATCAGCAGTTCCACTGCACCGGCGCGCACCATTTCCTCGCGGATGATGGCCTCGACCTTGCGGATCACCCGCAAGCCCATGGGCATGTAGTTGTAAATGCCGGCGCCCAGACGCTTGATCATGCCGGCGCGCATCATCAGCTTGTGGCTGACAACCTCGGCGTCGGCCGGTGCTTCCTTGAGGGTGGAGACGAAAAACTGACTGGCTTTCATGGCGGCGGCGGGGCTGGGCCACAAGGGCCAAACCGGATTCAAAAGTGGATGGAAACGCGCGCGGACCGCGCGGGTCGACTCGCAGCAGGCTTGCGGGTTAGACAGTGATGCCAAGGCGGCACTGCAATGCAATAATCAAACCAACTATAGATTCGAGGTTGATTATGCTCGACCGTGAAGGGTTCCGCCCCAACGTCGGCATCATCCTGCTCAACCACAGGAATGAAGTGTTCTGGGGCAAGCGCATTCGCACCCATTCCTGGCAGTTCCCGCAAGGGGGCATCAATTATGGCGAAACGCCTGAGCAGGCGATGTACCGTGAGCTCCACGAGGAAGTGGGGCTCGTTCCCGAGCATGTGCGCATCATTGCGCGCACGCGCGACTGGCTGCGCTATGAGGTGCCCGATCACTTCATCCGGCGCGATGCGCGCGGGCATTACCGCGGCCAGAAACAGATCTGGTTCCTGCTGCAGCTGCTCGGCCGCGATTCCGACATGAATCTGCGCGCCACCAACCACCCGGAGTTCGACGCCTGGCGCTGGAACGAATACTGGGTGCCGCTGGATGCCGTGATCGAGTTCAAACGCGGGGTGTACGAGAACGCGCTGACCGAGCTCGCGCGCTACCTGCCGCGCATCAACCACCACAACCGCTACCTGCGCTCGGGCATGCGCCCGCAGCATGGCCGACAGGAAGGCCCGACGGGCGAGGGTCATGCCGAGGAGCGCCCCGGCGGCGCGGACTCGCGCACGCGCGCGGCGCCCACCTCGGCTTCGCCGGCCGGCCCCCACCCTTCTGCGGACACGCAAGGCCAGGAGGCCCAGCCGGACTGAACCTACAGCGCCCGGTCGCTCGCACGATCGAGCGGCGCCATGCAAACGCCGGCTTAAAAAAAGCCTGCCCGACCATTCGGTCGCCGCAGGCTTTTCTTTTGAAGCGTCAACTCGACTCAGTCGACTTAGCGAAGCACCAGGTTGTCGCGATGGATCAGCTCCGGCTCGGCCGCGTAGCCGAGCACACGGCCGATCTCGGCCGAGGGCTTGCGGGCGATCAGGCGGGCTTCGGCGCTGGAGTAGTTGCTCAGGCCGCGCGCCAGTTCGCGCCCTTCCGGGTCGCGCACGGCGATGACATCGCCGCGGTGGAACTCGCCCTGCACTTCCATCACGCCGATGGGCAGCAGGCTCTTGCCTTCGGCCTGCAGCTTGAGAACGGCGCCGGCATCCACCGAGACCGCACCGCGCAGCTGCAGATGGTCCACCATCCACTGCTTGCGTGCCGTCAGCTTGGGCAGGCTGGCCAGCAAGGCCGTGCCGATGGCCTCGCCGGCGGCCAGGCGCAGCAAGACATCGGGCTCGCGGCCCCAGGCGATCACGGTGTTGGCACCACTGCCGGCCGCACGTTTGGCGGCCAGGATCTTGGTGATCATGCCGCCACGGCCCAGCGACGAACCGGCGCCGCCGGCCATCTGCTCCAGCTCGGGCGTGCCCGCCACCGCCTCGGCAATGAACTGTGCATTCGGATCGCGCCGGGGGTCGGCCGAGTACAGGCCCTTCTGGTCGGTCAGGATGACCAGGGCATCCGCCTCGATCAAATTGGCCACCAGCGCACCGAGGGTGTCGTTGTCGCCGAACTTAATTTCGTCGTTGACGACGGTGTCGTTCTCGTTGATGACCGGCAGCACGCGGTGCTGCAGCAAGGTCAGCAGGGTCGAACGGGCATTGAGATAGCGCTCACGGTCGGCCAGGTCGGCATGCGTCAGCAGGACCTGGGCGCTGCCCATGCCATGCTCGCGCAGCTTGCTCTCGTACATCTGGGCCAAGCCCATCTGGCCGACAGCTGCTGCGGCCTGCAGCTCATGCAGCTCTTTGGGCCGAGTGCTCCAACCCAGGCGCTTCATGCCTTCGGCAATGGCGCCGCTGGACACCATCACCACCTCGCGGCCTTCCGCCGCCAGGGAGGCCAGTTGTCGACACCAGTTGCCGATGGCCTCGGCATCGACGCCGCGGCCTTCGTTGGTCACCAGGCTAGAGCCCACCTTGACGACGATGCGGCGCGCGCCCGCAAGCGCGCGGCTCATGCCTTTTGTTCCGCGGCTTCGTCCAGCTCGGCGGCCGGCTTGCCGTCGGGGAAGCGCGGGTCGGCTTCGACATGGACCTTGTGCGCCGTGGCTACATGGTCGTAGATCGCATGGATCAGCGGCTGACAGCCCTCGCGCGTCAGGGCCGAGATCTCGAAGACCGGGCCCTTCCACTTGTAGCGCTTGATGAAATCCTTGACGCGCTTGGCGCGCTCGTCCTCGGGCACCATGTCCAGCTTGTTCAGCACCAGCCAGCGCGGCTTGTCGTGCAGTTCCTGGTCGTACTTCTTCAGCTCATTGACGATGGCCTTGGCCTCCGCCACCGGATCGACCGCGGGGTCGAACGGCGCCAGATCCACCACATGCAGCAGCAGACGCGTCCGCTGCAAGTGACGCAGGAATTGATGACCCAGGCCGGCGCCCTCGGCCGCACCTTCGATCAGACCGGGAATGTCGGCGACCACAAAGCTCTTTTCCGGGCCGACGCGCACCACACCCAGATTCGGGTGCAAGGTGGTGAAGGGGTAGTCGGCAATCTTGGGGCGCGCGTTCGAAACGGCCGTGATCAGGGTCGACTTGCCAGCATTGGGCTGACCGAGCAGGCCCACGTCAGCGAGCACACGCAGCTCCAGCTTAACCTTCTTGGCCTCGCCGGGCCAGCCGGGCGTCTTCTGACGCGGGGCGCGGTTGGTGCTGGTCTTGAAATGCAGATTGCCGAAGCCACCGTCGCCGCCCTTGGCCAGCAAGATCTTCTCACCGGGCTCAAGCAACTCAGCAATCACCGTGTCGGTTTCCAGATCGCGCACGATGGTGCCAACCGGCATGCGCAGGATCACGTCCTCGGAAGCAGCGCCGTAGCAATCGGAGCCACGGCCGGCTTCGCCATTGCGCGCCTCGTGGCGGCGTGCGTAGCGGTAATCAATCAGGGTGTTGAGGTTGCTGTCTGCCACGGCATAGATGCTGCCGCCGCGCCCACCGTCACCCCCATCCGGGCCGCCGAAAGGAATGAACTTTTCGCGGCGGAAACTTGCACAGCCGGCGCCACCATTGCCGGCCACGATATCGATGGTGGCTTCGTCTATGAACTTCATAAGCTTGTCGCTTGCTCCGTGCCTTTTGAGGCGATGGTAAGGCAATGCGGGTGAAAACCCTGCATCGCAAATGCAGCCTCAAAAAGCAAAAGCCCCGGCAAGCCGGGGCTTTGGGCAACGGGTGGCCGGCTGCTGCCCTCCACCCGCGCTGTGCTTCGATGTGCTCGTTCGGAAACGATCAGACCGGAGTCACGAACACCGTCTGACGGCTGTTCTCACCCTTGATGGCGAACGACACTTGGCCGTCGACCAGCGCGAACAGCGTGTGGTCCTTGCCGATACCGACATTGGTGCCGGGATGGAACTTGGTACCGCGCTGACGCACGATGATGGAACCTGCAGAGATGGTCTGGCCGCCGAAGGCCTTCACACCGAGCATCTTGGGTTTGGAGTCGCGGCCGTTCCGTGTGGAACCGCCGCCCTTTTTCTGTGCCATGGATTAGCTCCTTGAACTGTTGGCGAAGAAGTTAGCGTTTGACCGCCGCTCAGCCGTTCACCACGCTGATTTGCAGCTCGGTGTAAGTCTGGCGATGGCCTTGGCTCTTCTTGTAATGCTTACGACGACGCAGCTTGAAGATGCGCACTTTGTCGTGCTTACCGTGGGCCACAACCGTGGCAGTGATGCTAGCGCCAGCAACCAAGGGAGTGCCAACCTTCAGTTCAGCGCCGTTGCCGACAGCCAAAATTTGGTCGATCACAATCTCTTGGCCAACATCCGCAGCAATCTGTTCTACTTTGATCTTTTCGCCAGCCGCAACTTTGTATTGCTTGCCGCCGGTTTTTATGACCGCGTACATATCAGCCCTTTCAATTGAACCACCTGCGCTTGTTGCGCACCCCTTGCGGATTACGGCTGGCCTCCAGAAGACACCCACCTCTCACGCACAGGCACAGGCCTAAGCTCTGCAACAAGAACTGCGCAGAGCCCGCGAGTGTAACACGGAGCAGCGCAGACCACAAGCATCGAGTCTCAGGCGTTTCCTTGGCGACGCTTCTGACCCCGCTTCAATCGCACCAGCGTAGCAAGACTTGCACCTCCGGGCGAAAGGGCGGCGGCGCTGTTCCTATAATCGCAGCTTCGCCAAATTGAGAGCCGAGAGTGCACGCTGCGCCTGCTTCGTCCCCCTCCCCCAAGCCCGTGCTGAGCGAGGCCCTTGCCACGCTGAACGCCGAGATGCTCGAAGTCGACGCCGTCATCGGCCGCCGGCTTGGCTCTGACGTCGCGCTGATCAACCAGATCGCGGGTTACATCGTCCACGCCGGCGGCAAACGCATCCGCCCCAAGCTGGTGCTCTTGTTCGCCAATGCCCTCGGCTACGACAAGCCGGAGCGTTTCGAGCTGGCCGCCGTGATCGAATTCATCCACACCGCCACGCTGCTGCATGACGACGTCGTCGATGAATCCTCGCTGCGCCGCGGCAAACAGACCGCCAACGCCCTGTTCGGCAACGCTGCCAGCGTGTTGGTGGGCGACTTCCTCTACTCGCGCGCCTTCCAGATGATGGTGTCGGTGAACCGCATGCGCGTGCTGGAAGTGCTGGCGGAGGCGACCAATGTGATCGCCGAAGGCGAAGTGCTGCAGCTGATGAACATGCACGACCCGGACATCACGGTCGACAGCTATCTGCGCGTGATTCGCTACAAGACCGCCAAGCTGTTCGAAGCCAGCGCCCGCCTCGGCGCCGTGCTGGCCGATGCCTCGCCCGAAGTGGAAGAAGCCTGCGCCGGCTACGGCCGCGCCCTGGGCACCGCTTTCCAACTGATCGACGATGTGCTGGACTACGAAGGCGACAGCCAGGCCCTGGGCAAGAACGTGGGCGACGACCTGCGCGAAGGCAAGACCACCCTGCCCTTGCTCATCGCGATGGAGCGCGGCACGCCCGAGCAGCGCGCGCTGATCCGCCATGCCATCGAGCATGGCGAGCTGGAGCGCCTGAGCGAGATCGTGGAAATCGTCCGCACAACCGGTGCGTTAGATGCCACCCGCGAAGCCGCTCGTGGCGAAGCCAAGCTGGCCCGAGATTGCCTGAATTTGCTGCCTGCTAGCAAATGGCAAGAATCTCTGCTAGAATTTGCGGCTCAGTCGGTTGAGCGGTCTTTTTAAACCTCGTTTGAATAGCACCCGCGCAGAGCGGCAGAACAAGTCAAAAGACAAATCGGGGTGTAGCTTAGCCTGGTAGAGCGCTACGTTCGGGACGTAGAGGCCGGAGGTTCGAATCCTCTCACCCCGACCAGTTATTTTCTTGTTCAGACCCGTGCGACAAAGCACTGCGGATTTTTCAAAAATTCCCCTGCTGTCCAACCCACACATCCAACGCTGCTTTCGCAGCGTTTTTTGTTTCTGGCTTCCCTTTTTGTTTGCTCGCCTGCCCGCTCTGCGTGTGCTGCAGCGCGCAGAGCCCCCGCGTGCACAAGGCAGCACGCCCAGGCCACTTGCGATCAGCGCAAGCTGCGCTGGGCGACGCCGAGATCGCGCCAGTCCTCGGGGTGGCAGGTGAAGAGCAGCAGTTGGTGGCGCTGCGCGGCATCGAAGATCACGCGCTTCATCTGCGCCAGGCGCTGCGCATCGCTGTGCACCAAAGCGTCGTCGAGGATGAGCAAGGTCGGCCGGCCGGCTTCTTGCAAGAGGTCGGCATAGGCAAAGCGGCTGATCAGCCCCAGCTGCTCGCGGGCGCCGAAGCTCAGTGCTTCGAAATCGCCGCTCTCCACGCCGCGCTGGAGCAAGCCCGGCGTCAAGGCCTCGTCCACATCGAGCCGGGCATCCGGAAACAGCAGTTGCACATAGCGCTGCAAATGCTGCTGCAGCGGTGCTTGCAGGCGGGCCAGGCTGGCCTGTCGTTTACTGTCGAGCTTTCGGCAGAGCAGATCGAGTGCAGCAGCGCGCAGCCGCAGCTCGTGCCAGCGGCGCTGGGCACGCGCCAGATCCCCGGCGCTTTGCTCCCGCTGCTCGTCCAAGCCCTGCGCGCCCGCCTGCTGCAAGCTCTGCTCGAGCAACTGGATCTGCACCGCAAGCTCCTGATGGGCCTGCTGCAATTGCTGAACGCTGCGCTGCAGGCGCGCGATGTCTTGCTGAACGATGTCCGGCCGCGCGCGGTCAAGGCTGGCTTGCAGGGCTTCGACGCGTGAGGTCAGAGCTGCAAGTTCTGCCTCACCGGCCAGCCACTGCTGCTGATGCTCGCGCTGCCGCTCCAATCGACCGGGCTCGGCCAACTGAGCCCGGGCCAATTCCAGCTCGCGCTGCGCTTGCTGCTGCTGGGCCTCCATCGCGCTGTGCTGTTGTTCCAGGCGGCCGAGCTGCTGGCGGGCCGCCTCTTCCAGCCGCTGGGCCGCGTCGAGCGCAGATTCAGCCTCAGCCACGCTGAACGCCGTCTCCGCTTCACCGGCGGCCTGATGCGCCAGCGCATCCTGCAAGACCAAGAGCCGGGCCTGCAGATCGGCCTGCTCCTGCTGCAGCCGTGTCAGGCCCTGAGGCGCGCTCAGAGCCAGAGCCTGCTCGGCCAGCTTGAGCTGAGCCAAGGCTTCCTGCTGGGCGGCAAACCGACTCTCCGCCTCGGCCAGGTCCTGCACGCCCGAACGCTCCATCGCCATGGCATGCTCTGCCCGCGCCTCGCTCCAGCGAGCCTCCAGACCGTCCAGATCCTGGCCGCCTGGCGTGATGCGCAAGCGGCCCAGGCCCGGCAGGTCGAGCACCCCGGGCGCGGCCAGCAAGACCTGACCCTGGCCCGCGAGTGATTCCGCCTCGGCCTGCCCCTCCTGGCGCAAACGCAGCTGCTGGCCCGCATCCAGCTTGAACTCCAGCCTGGTGGCCAAAGCCTGGCGCTGCAAACTAAGCTCGCGCAGACGCTGATCCAGCTTGCGCAAGGTATCCAGGTCAGCCTTGGTGAGCGGCCGCTGCTGCGCCTGCGGCGCGCGCAGCGCGTGCACGCGCTGCTGGGCGGCATCGGCGTGCTGCATGGCCTCGGTCAAGCGGGCTTGCTGTTGCTGCGCGGCCTCCAGCTGCTGCCGGGTCTGGCGCGCGGCTTCGGCCTGGCGCGCCTGTTGCAACTGGACCTGGGCCTGGCGCACCTGGGCGCTGCTGTGCTTGAACTGCTCGCGCGCCGGGGCGAGGCCAGCCTGCGCCCGCTGCAGCTGTTCGCTGGCCTGCGCCAGGGCCTGCTCGCGCTGGGTGGCAGCCCGCTCCTGTTCGGCAAAAGCCTGCAGCTGACGCTGCAGCAGTTGCTGCTGATTCTGCAACTGGCTCAGGCGCTGGCGGGCCTCGCCCAGCTGCTGCTCGCTCTGCTGCAGGGCCGTTTGCGCCTGCTGGGCCTGAAGCAACTGCTGCTGCAACTGCTCCCAGGGCCGCTCCTGCTCATCGCGCTGGTGCTGGCTGCGCAGCTGGGCCAGGCGGTCCACATCGTCGCGGTAGCGGGCGATCTGAAGGTCCAGATCCTGCAGCGATTGTTGCAAGGCCTGCACTCGCTGGGCGGCCTGCTCCAGCTCGGCGCGAGGCTTGCCGGTGGCTGTGAGCAGCTCGCCGCGCTGGGCGCGCAGCTCGCTCAGCAGCGCATCGCCGCCACTGGCCGCCACCTGGGCGGCCGCGCCCTGCCCCAAGCGCTCGGCCTGGCTTTGCAAGGCGCCGTGCAGATGTTCGCGGGCATGCTGGGCCGCCTCGCGCAGCTCCTGGCCCGTGCCCTGCTCCACCCAGAGCAGGCCCGGTATGCCCCAATGCTCGGTCTTGCTGGCGCCGCGGCTGGCGAAGCCGTAGCCGAAGAGCTGGGCCAGATGGTCCTCGGCCTCCGCGCCCTCCAGGCTGCGCGCATCGATGCGCAAGTCGCAGCGCGGCCGTTTGCCGAAGCTCTTGGCCAGACGGTACTGGTGGCCATCGAAAGCAAAGTCCAGCTCCACGCTGGGCGCGGCGCTGCTGTCGCCCCAGGGCAGCAGATCGCCCACGGCCGAAGAGCGGTGCCGCTCAAAAAACGCGGCACGGATGGCACGCACCAGGCTGCTCTTGCCCGCCTCGTTCGGGCCGCAAAAGATGTTGAGGCCGGGCTGCAGGTTGGCCAACTCGAATCCTTGCCGGAACTGCCGCAGCTGCTCGACGCGCAGGCGGCTCAGTTGCAAGGGCGCGCTCATGCCGACAGCTCCGTGCGGCGCTGGGCCAGAGTGGCAGTCAGCAAGGCCAGGGCCTCGCGGGCGATCTCGGCCTCGCCCGGCTCGTCTGAACTCGGTGCCGTGCCGGCCGCTCCCAGCTCGCGCAGCTCCGCAATCACCTCGGCCAGATAGCCATCGGCCTGCAGGGCGGCGATGTCCTCGTCGGTCGGCGCCAGACTCAGGGCCGAGGCCTCCACGCTCAGGTGGCGCAGGCGCCCGCGCAAGACGGCCAGTGCGGCATTCAAGCGCTGATGCAGGTCCAGCGCCAGCTGGCCTTCGAGCCGCAAGCTCAGCACGGTGTGGGCCGGCAAGGCCTCCAGGCGCTGCAGCAAGCCGTCCAGATCGCTGGCCACGCGCAGGCTGGCGGACAGCTCCAGCCAATCGAACTGCGCCGTGCGCAGCGCCTGCACGCGCGGCTCCGCACCGGGCGCGTCGATCTCCACCAACAGGGCCTGGCCCGAGTCATTGGCCTTGAACCGATCCGGCTCTGGCGTGCCGCTGTACCAGCAGCGGGCCTCGATGCGCTTGCCGCCATGCCAATCGCCCAGGGCCAGGTAATCCAGGTGCGCACGCGCTGTGCGGTCCGGCGCGATCGGGTTGGTCGCGTCGACCATGGACTCGGCCAGGATACCTTGCACGCTGCCATGCGCCAGGCCCAGGCGCAGCCAGCCCGCCGGCGTCTCGGCCGCATCGAACCAGGCTGTGCTGTCCCCGTAGGTATGACGTTGGCTCAGCGGCGCTGGCAGGATGGCTGTGCGGCAGGCTTCCAGCAGCACGGGCTCGGGCCGTAGGGCCAGATGCACATGGGCTGGCACCGCGCCCAGGCGCTGGGCACGCGTCCATACGCTTTCAGCCAGGGCCGCATCGTGGTTGCCCGAGATCAGCACCCACGGCCCGCTGAAGCCTGCCATGGCGTTGAACATGCGGCGTATCGTGCGCTCCGACACCGTCTGCGCATCGAACACATCGCCGGCCACCAGCACGGCATCGACCTCGTGCGTGCAGGCCAGTGCAGCCAGCCGCTCCACGGCCGCCAAGCGCGCTTCGGCCAGGGGCAAGGCATCCTCGGGATCGAAGCTGCTGAACAAGCGGCCGATCTGCCAATCGGCGGTGTGCAGGAATCTGGGCATGGGCTGCAGGCGTGAAAAAAACAGTGGGGAAACTCAAACAGCCAGCAAGTCCAGCAGGCCACTGGCCCGCCGGGTGCGCTGGCGCAAGGCCTGGTGGAAGGTCTGGGCCTGGGGGCTGACCAGGGTGAAGAATTTGCGGGCGCGGGTGATGCCGGTGTAGACCAGCTCGCGGCTCAGATGGCTGCCGCCTTGCTCGGGCAGCACCAGCACCGTGTGCTCGAACTCCGAGCCCTGGGATTTGTGCACTGTCATCGCAAACGCCGTCTCCACATCGTTGAGCCGGCTCACGCCCACCGAGCGCAGCTGCGGGCCGTCGAGGAAGTAGGCGCGCAGGGGAATCAGGCCCTGGGCATCGAGCAGCTTGTGCGGCTTGAGCGCGATGCCGATGTCGCCGTTGAACACACCGACGCTGGGGTCATTGCGCGTGACCATGATGGGCCGGCCCTCGTACCACTCGCCGCGCCGGCTGAGCAGGCCCGCCTCGGCCAAGGCACGCTCCACCGCCTGATTGATCCCCTCGGTGCCCCAGGCGCCGGCGCGCACGGCGCAGAGCAGGCGAAAGCGCTCGAACTCGCCCAATACCCGACGCGCCCAGTCCTCAAAGGCCAACAGGCCCGCTTCCGCCGGCGGGCGCTGGCGCAAGGCTTGCAAATACGAGGCATAACCGCCCGGCGCACCGGGCCGTCCCTGCAGGGCCAGGCGCAAGACATCAGCCGGCTCGGGCGCGGGCAGCTGCAGCAAGGCCTGATCTTCTGCTTGCGCCATCAAGCCTTGAGCCGCCACCACATCGCCACGGTTGACCGCCAAGGCCAGCTGACCGATCGGGCCACCAAAACGCCGGCTTTCGCGAAGCATCACGGTGGCCTGGGCCAGGGCTTGTGGCCGCTCGGCCTGCAGGTACTCGGCCGGCAAGACCTGACCCGTCGCCGCCTGCGCAAAAGCCGCGGTGGCCGCGCTGTAGCCGCCACGCTCGGCCTCGCGGCAGAGATCCCCCAGCACCGCGCCGGCCTCCACCGAGGCGAGCTGGTCCTTGTCGCCCAAGAGGATCAAGCGCGCCCCGGGCGGCAGGGCTTCCAGCAAGGCCGCCATCATTTCCAGATGGACCATGGACGCCTCGTCCACGATCAACACATCCAGCTCCAGCGGATGGGCCGCATCGGCGCGGAAAGCGCGCGTGTCCGGCCGCGCACCGAGCAAGGCATGCAGGGTGCGCGCGGGGCCGATGTGCGAGGCCAGCTCGCGCAGATCGAAGTCCGGCGCCAGCGCCTCGGCCAGGCCTTGCAGGGCCGATTCGATGGACTGCTTGAGTCGCGCCGCAGCCTTGCCCGTGGGTGCGGCCAAGGCCACGCGCAAGGTCTGGCGCTGAGGGTGGACAGCGAACAGCAGAGCGAGCAGGCGCGCGGCCGTGTAGGTCTTGCCAGTGCCCGGGCCGCCGGTGATGACGGCCAGGCGGCTGCGCAAGGCCACGGCACAGGCCAGCTGCTGCCAGTCCAGGCCCGCGGCCGGTGTGGGGAACAAGCGGCCCAGCCAGGCGCGCAAGGCCAAGGTGTCGAGCCGCTCTGTCGCGGCCACGCGCGCCAGCACCTGGCTGGCCACACGCTGCTCGTACTGCCAGTAGCGGCGCAGATAGAGGCGCTGGCCTTGCAGCACCAGCGGGCTGTGGCTGTCGGGCGCGCCGGGCTGCCAGACCAGGGGGCTGGCCGCCAAACGCTGCGCCCACTCGGCCGGAGTCGTCGGCAGGTTCAGCTCAGCCAAACGCTGCGCCGGCTCGGCGCCCCAGCCCAGCAGATCGGACGCATCCTCGCAGAGCTGCGCCAGGGGCAGGCAGGCATGGCCGCGCCCCTCCAGATGGCTGAGCAAGGCCACGGCCAGCAGCACGGCCGCATCGGCCTGCGGGTCCAGCTCGTGCATGAAGCCGGCCAGGGCTGCGTCCAGGCGGCGCAGCCAGTTGTGCTGCGCCCAGGTCTTCAACTCCTGCTGCAGCGCGGAGGGCGTCATCGGGTCCATGGTCATACCTCTTCTTCTTTTTCTTCTTGGTGCTGCGTGTCGATCAAGGCCTCCAGCCCCTCCAACAGCGCCAGCGGCGGCCGCACCCACAGGCAGCCGGCCTCGGGCCCGTCCATGCCGCGCATGAAGAGATAGAGCGCGCCGCCCAGGTGCTGGGCCGGGTCATAGTGCTCGCCCAGGCGCTGGCGCAGCAGGCGGTGCAGGGCCAGCAGGTAGAGGGCGGCCTGCACGTCATAACGGTGTTCGGCCATGGCGGCCTCGAGGGCCTCATGGTCGTAATCGGCATCGCGCTCGCCCAGGGCATTGGACTTGTAGTCCAGCACCCAGAAACGCCCGCCCTGCTCGAACACCAAGTCAGCAAAGCCCATCATCAAGCCCTGCAGCGCGCGCTCGGGCAGGGCCGGGCGCGGCCGGCCGCCAAGCAGATGCTGGCGGCAGAGCGCGTCGATGGATTGTGAGCTCAGCCCGCTGCTGGGGAACCAGAACTCCATTTCCGGCAGCAGCGCGTCCAGGCGCGCGAGCGAGGCGCCCTCGCTCAGCGGCGGCAGCGGCGTTTGCAGCAGGCGGCTCAGCCAGCTCAAGACCTCGTCTGACCAGTTGCCCCAGCCCTGGCGCTCGCAACGCGCCCGCAGCTGGGCTTGCAGGGACGGCGAATCGGCCAGGGCAAAGCCTTCACCGGCCAGCCATTCCAGCTGGTCGTGCAGGAAATTGCCGGCGAAAGCGCCGCGCGGGAAGCGGTGCCAGGCGGGCAACAGGCTGACGCTGCTTGATGTTTGGGTTTCAGCGGGCGCCTGCGCCGCCAGGGCCGCCGCCTCAGGGTCAGCCAGGCGGTCTTCGTCGTCGCGCGCGGCAGCGTCGCTGATCAGGCGGCCGGCATCCAGGGCCGGCGCCTTGGCGCTGCTCAGCGCGCGCACCAGGGCCGAGAAGCTGCTGACCGTCCATCGGCGCTCGAACTGGGCCTCGTACACCTCGGCCTCGCGCAGCGGCGGCGCCGACTCGCGCGCTTGCAGGGCGCTGCAGGGCCAGTCAGGGCGGTAAATCAGGCGGTTCAAATGAATGCCCGCAGGATCGCCTGCGGCCAGATCCGCGGCCGAGGTCCAGAGCTCCTCCGGTGTCTGCGGCACACCGCCACCGAGCACATAGCCCAAGGCACTGCGGTGCACCTGGCAGTCTTCGCTCTGCCCCACCTTCAGGGCCGAAACGCCCAGCCACAAGGCATGGCGGGCGCGGGTCATGGCCACGTAAAAGAGGCGCAGGTCCTCGCGCTGACGCTCCAGATCGGCGGCAGCGATCTGCTCGGCATCGGGCTCCAGATGCAGCTGCTGCTCCAGCTTGACGTAGCGCGCGCGGCGCTTGTCCACGGCGCG
The DNA here is from genome assembly GCA_002255955.1 of Burkholderiales bacterium PBB2. GTDB lineage: Bacteria > Pseudomonadota > Gammaproteobacteria > Burkholderiales > Burkholderiaceae_C > Paucibacter_A. The sequence goes on from NKIM01000011.1 coordinate 30,095, forward strand.
GAAGCTGGCGGCAAAGGGCAGGAAGACCAGTGGGTACTCCAGGCCCTTGGATTTGTGCACCGTCACCACCTTGACCAGATCGGCGTCGCTTTCCAGGCGCACGATCTGCTCCTCGCCGCCGGTGCCACCGGGCTCGGCAATCTGGGCCGCCAGCCAGCGGATCAAGGCCTGCTCGCCGTCCAGCTGGCTGCTTGCGGCCTGCAAGAGCTCGGCCAGGTGCAGCACATTGGTCAGGCGGCGCTCACCGCTGACCTGCAGCGTCAGGCCCGCGGCCAGCCAGCGGCTGGGCAGCTGCAAGCGGTGCAGGGTCTGGCGCAACATACTCAAGACCCCTTGCTGCTGCCAGACACTGTGCAAGGCCTTGAGCTGCTCGCTGCGCAGATCAAAGGCTTCGTCGTCACGGGCCAGTTCGGCCAGCTCGGCCAGGCTCAGGCCCAGGGTGGGGCTGGCCAGGGCGGCGCGCACCAGGCGAGCATCGAGCGGCGAGGCCACGGCACGCAGCCAGGCCAGCAGATCGCGGGCCTCATCGCTGGCGAAGACCGAATCCTTGTCCGACAGGTAGACCGAGGCCAGGCCACGGCGCCGCATGGCCTCGCGCACGGCCGTGGCCTCGCGGGCATTGCGCACCAGCACGGCGATGTCGGCCGGGCGCAGGCGCTGGAAGCTGCCCTGGGTTTCATTCAAGAAACCGGCCTTGTCGCCATTGAGCAGGCCGACGATGGTCTCGGCGCAGACCTCACCGAACCGCTGCAAGCTAGCGCGGCCGTCTTGCAAATCCAGGTCCAGCCACAGCTGCAAGGCCGGTACGGCACCGCGGCTGCAGACGAACACCTCGCCCCGGCCGCGCGCCACCACCGGCTGGAAGGGCAAGGGGCTGGCCTGCCCCACGCTGCCCAGCAAAAAGGCGCCGGCGTCAAAGTCCTCGGCCCGCGCGAACACGGTGTTGACCGCCTGAACCAGGGCCTGGGTCGAACGGTGGTTGGTGCCCAGCAGGTAGTGGCGGCCCTCGGTCTGGCGGCGCACGTTCAGATAACTGTAAATATCGGCGCCACGGAAACCGTAGATCGATTGCTTGGGGTCGCCGATTAGCAAGAGCGTGCTGTCGCGCGCGTTGTCGGCGATGCGGTAGAGCCGATCGAAGATGCGGGTCTGCAGCGGCGAGGTGTCCTGGAACTCATCGATCAAGGCCACCGGGTACTGGGCCCGCATGCGCTCGCGCAGGCGGCGCGCATGTTCGCCATGCCGCGCTTCATCGAGAGCCTCGTCCAGGCGCTGCAACATGTCGGCAAAACCGAAGCTGCCGTCCTGGCGCTTGAGCTCGGCCAGGCGCTCGCGGATGTGCAGGGCCGCATGCAAGCGCAGCGGTGCGCTGGCCGAGGGCAAGGCGGCGAGGCCGGCGAGCAACTCTTCGAAGGCGGCAAACTCGGGTGGCCAGTCGGGCTCGGCAGCATCGGGCTTGAGCGCTTCTTTCATGCCGCTGAGCGGCAAGCGCTTGAGGGCCGAATCACTCAGCTCCAGCGTCTCTTGCTCGGGATCGAGCGCCCAGGCGGCCAGGGTTTTCAGCCAGGCGGTGTAGTGCCGCGTCGCCAGCTTGCGCTTGTCGAAGGCACATTGCTTGGGCGCCAGCTGCGCGTCAATCCAAAGCTGCATGGCCTCGGCGCGCTCAACCCAGCCGTCCTTCAACAAGGCCAGCGCTTCGCGCCGCCGAGTTTGCAGCAACTCGATCAGGCCGCCCAGCGGACCCGGCAGCGCCTGCTCAAAACCGGCGCCCTCACTCGCCTGGTCCAACTCCTGTGCCATCAAAGCCTGGGCATCGGCGCCCAGTGCGGCCACGCCGGGCCAGACCTCGAACACGGCATCGAGCTGCTCGCCGGCCAGCGGGTAGACCTGTTGGCGCCAGTAGTCCTGGGTGGCGCCGTCCAGCAGCAGGCGCTCATTGGCCACCAGCTCTTCGTCGAACAGGCAGCCGCTGTCGAAGGCATGCTCGCGCAGCATGCGCTGGCACCAGGCGTCGATGGTGTGCACGGCCGCTTCGTCCATGCCCTCGGCCGCGGCGGCCAGGCGCCAGGCGGCGGCGCGGCGGCCGGGGCCTTCGGGGTAGGCCTCGAGCAGGGCTTGCAGCAGCCCATCGGGGGCGGCCAACTCGCCGCGGAACACACGCGCCGCTTCCAGCAAGCGCGCGCGGATGCGGTCAGACAGCTCGCGCGTGGCCGCACGGGTGAAGGTCATCACCAGAATCTCGGCCGGCTGCAAGGGCCGCCCAAAGGCCGCCTCCTCGCCGCCATGGCCCAGCACCAGGCGCAGGTAGAGGGCCGCAATCGTCCAGGTCTTGCCGGTGCCGGCGCTGGCCTCGATCAGGCGGCTGCCCCAGAGCGGGAAGCTCAGGGGGTCGAGTGCGATGCCCGGGGTGTTCGCGGTGCCGCTCATGGCTGGGTCTCCAGGTTCGACACATCGCCCTGCACGGCGTCATGCAGCTGCATCACCACGCCTTGCTCGGCCCAGGCGCGCAGCGGGCCGAAGAGGCGCTGGGCCAGATCGGCAAAGCGGCCATCGGCGCAGAGCGCGGCATAGCTGGGGTAGACGCGGGTGAGGCTCATCTCCTCGCCTTCGCCCGGCATGGCCTGGTGCCCCGCCGTGGCAAAGCCGCCGCCCTCGAACACTTCGGCCGGCTTGCCTTTCTCAGCATCGAGAAAAGCCAATGCCGTCTTGGGCGCCAGCGGCAGCGGTTCTTGCATGCCTTGCTGCCACAGCGCGATCAGGTCGGCCAGCAGGGGCTGCGCCTCCTCCTGGCCCAGCGGCTGCAGCTGCAGCCAGGCATCACGCCCGACCAGCACGCCGGGTACGGTGTCGAAACCGCAGCTGCTGGCCGCCAGCATGCGCACCCAGGGGGCGATCAGGCGCTCCATGCGCAGCGCCGGCGGCTTGCCTTTGGCGGCGGCCTTGCCGCACAGGCGGCTGGGCAGCAGCTGCAGCCAGACGCGCTCGGCAAACAGGCCTTCGCCGGCCTGCTGCAGCCCGTCGAGCCAATCGTCCAGCGGGCCCAGGCGCAGCGGGGCCTTGGGCGCGGCATCGGGATAATCGGCCTGCAGGCGCAGCCAGCGGTCCAGCATGGGCAAGAGTTCCTCGGCCAGGCGTTGCTCCTCACGCCGGCCCAGTTCGGCCATGGGCAGGCGGCCGGCACGCTGCAGGCGGGCGGCCTGCAGGCGGATCAGCGCGGCCAGATCACCCTGATTGAGCGGCGGCGCAGCGCTTTGCAAGCGCTGCTCCTGGGCATTGAGCACCTGGTCCAGCAAGCCGGCCAGCAGGCTGTGGTCCTGCAAGCCATCGAGCGCAAAGGCCTCGGCGTCCTCGCCGGCCTCGTCTTCCGCATCCGCGAAGTGCACATTGAGCCGGCGGCGGAAGAACTCGCGCACCGGGTTGCGCAGAAAGCTGACCAGGGTGGCGAGCTTGAGCGGCGCTTGCTCCTCCTCGGCCGCTGCGCCCATGCCCACGGGCTCGCCGCTCACCGGCTCGGCTTGCAGATGCGCATCGCGCCACTCGCGGGCATGAGTAAAGCGGCGCGGATCGGCCGGCTTCTCGAAATAGCGGCGGCTGAAGGGCTGTAGCGGGTGCTCGGTGCTGAGCGCCTCGGGCAAGCCCTGACCCCAACCGGCGGCCAGGTAGTCGCGCAGCTGCGAGACCAGCACCGAGGGCGGCTGCTCGCTGTTGTCGCGCGCGCCGCGGCCGCTCCAGCTGATGTAGAGCTGGCGCCGCGCGGAGAGCAGGGCCTCCAGCAACAGCTGGCGGTCGTCGAGCCGACGCGAGCGGTCGCCCGGGCGCAGCTGGCCGGGCAGGCCCATCAAATCGAAATCGCTGCGGGTGCTGCGGCGCGGGTAGTCGCCATCGTTCATGCCGAGCAGGCAGACCACCTCAAAGGGCACGGCGCGCATGGGCATCAAGGTGCAGAAGGTGACGCCGCCGGCGCGGAAGCGCTTGTTCAGGCCGGGCTCGTCCACCCCGTCCAGCCAGGCTTCGCGGGCCACGGCCAGGTCCACCGGCTGATCCACAAAGCCGGCCGCCTCGCAGGCCTCCAGCCAGGCCGAGAGGCCGGCGTTCAGCGCCGCCAGGCTCAGGCGTTCGCGCTCGTCGCTGGCTTCGAAGAAAGTCTCCAGCAAGGCGCGGCCGCGTGCCGCCCATTCGGCCGGCGTGGCCAGGCTGGCGCTATGCGCCTGCCAGTCCAGCAAGGCGCCGAGCAGATCGGCCAAGGAACCGGCCAGATGTGCCTCCAGCCCGCCGATCTCGCCGTAGGGCTCGATGCCTTGGAAGGCCTCGCCCTGGCCGCTGGCAAAGCCCAGCAGCATGCGGCGCAGGCCGAAGGCCCAGCTGTTCTGCTCGCCACAAGCCGCCAGGCCCAGGCTGGCGCGCTGCTCGGCGTTCAGGCCCCAGCGGATGCCGGCGCCGCTGATCCACTGCGCCAGGCGCGGCAGATCGGCCGGCTCCAGGCCGAAGCGCAGGGCCAGGCCCGGCACATCGAGCAGATCGCGCAACTCGCTGGCGGTGCAGCGCGCCTGCGGAAGGCGCAGCAGCCACTCCAGCGCCACCATCAGCGGGTTGTTGCCGCGCTCGGTGAGGTCGGCAATGTCGAAAGGAATGTGGCGCGCATCGCTGCGCGCGTACTGGCCAAAGACCGAGCGGATGGCCGGCGCAAAGCCCTCGACATCGGGCAGCATGACGACGATGTCGCGCGGCTGCAGCTTCGGCAAGCCCGACGGAGGCGGCGCGGCCAGCAGGCTCAAGAGCTGGTCGTGCAGGATCTCGACCTCGCGCTGGGCACCGTGGGCGATGTGGAAGACGATGGAGCGGTCTTGCAACATGACCGGCTCGGGGGCGCTGCGGCCGTAGCCGGCATGCTCGGCCAGGGGCACCAGGTCGCGGATGCGGGCCTGTACCTGCTGCAGCAGGCTGCCGCCCTCGCCCTCGGCGGACCCCTCATCGAAGAGGTCGATCTTGGCGGTGGGGAATCGGGCCTGGGTCTGCGCCGCGTCGTCAAAGGCATCGAGTGCCCGAACGAAATCGCGGCCCTGACGGCCCCAGGCGGCCAGCAAGGGGTGGGCGTGGGCATGCATCTCCTCCAGCGGCAGCTCGGCCAGATCGCGGCCCTGGCGCAGGGGCTGGCGGCGGCGCTGCTCGCGCAGCTGTTGGCGCAGCAGCTCGCGGCCGTCGATGATGTCGGCCCAGTGGTAGCGGCAGGGGTTGGGCAGGGCCAGGATGACCTGGCAATGGCGGGCCAGCGCGGCCAAGGCCTGCAAGGTCTGCTGCGGCACATGGGTCATGCCGAACAGCACCAGGCGGCGCGGCAGGCCGCGCGGCGGCTGCCGCTCATCCCGCAAGGCCTGCATGAAGCGCTGGTGCAGCACCGGCCGCGTGCCGGCCCGCTCGGCCGCCGAGAGCGGCTGCAGCAAGGCGCGCCAGAGCCAGGCCTGCCAGCGTTGATCGGGCGCCAGCGGCGGGGCCTGGCGCAGGTCCAGCTGTTCGCCCGCCGGGGCCAGCTGGGCAGGCAGCACATCGTGGCCGAGGCCCCAAGCGTCCAGCCAGTCGCTGCGGTAGATCTGGTACTGGTCGTACAAATCGGCCAGGCGCTGGGCCAGCTGCAAGCGCCGGTCCAGGCCGCCACGCCGCAGAAAATCAGCCAGCGGCGCGTACACCTCGGCCGCTTGCGGGTCGGATGCCGCTGAATCCAGCAGTTCGGGCAACAGGCGCATCAGCCGCCAGGTCAGCGGCAATTTATCCAACGGCGACTGCGGCGGCACCGTCTCGCGGCCCAGCAGCTGGCGGTAGCTGCGCCACATGAAGCGGGCGGGCAGCTCCACCCGAGTGGCGGCGCAAATGCCGCGCTGGCTGGCCAGCTGCATCTTCAGCCACTCCGCCACGCCATTGCTCTGCACCAGCAGCACTTCCTCCTCCAGCGGGCGCAAGGGGCTGCGGCGCAGCCACTCGAACACCGCATCGCCCAGCAGCTCGGCTCGGTTGCCGTGCAGGACCAGCAGGCCTGGGGTGATGTCGGTGGATGGGAGTGCGCTCATGGAAGGGATGGGGTCTTGTTCTGGCCGAAGGTCGGCGTTCCTCGCGCCGGGCCAAATTCAAGCACAGAACTGGGTCGGCTCTGGAAAAGAGTCCGCCATGCCCAGCGGCCATGACCTTGGGCGAGGGCGCCGCACTTGCGCACAATGGTGTCCCATGCGCATGAACGTCGACGCCTATCTGGAGCGCCTGGCCTACCGGGGCAGCCGCCAGCCCAATCTCGCCACCCTGGCCGCCCTGCAATGGGCCCATCTGCGCCAGATCCCGTTCGAGAACCTCAGCATCCACAGCGGCGAAGCCATCGTCCTTGAGGAGGCCGCGCTGTTCCGCAAGATCGTCGAGCAGCGCCGCGGTGGCTTTTGCTACGAGCTGAACGGCTTGTTCGCGGCACTGCTGCGTGAGTTGGGCTACCGGGTCAGCCTGCTCTCGGCGCAGGTGGCCGGAGCCGACAGCACGTTTGGGCCGGAGTTCGACCACCTCTGCCTCGCCGTGCATATGGAAGACGGCGCCTACCTGGTCGATGTAGGTTTCGGCGACTGCTTCCTGCAGCCCCTGCCGCTAGAACCCGAGGCAGCGCCGAGCCGGCAGGGCCGCCATGTCTACCGCATTCAGGCGCTGGGCGGCGTTCGCACACTGCAGCAACTCCCCGCTGAGCACGTGGCCAGCGCGAGCTGGAGCGACGAGTACCGCTTCAGCTTGCAGGCACGAGACTTGAGTGATTTCGAGCCGATGTGCCGCTTTCACCAGAGCTCGCCCGACTCGCACTTCACGCGCAAGCGCATCTGCTCGCGGGCTACGGACGACGGCGGCCGCATCAGCCTCAGTGATCTGCGCCTGATCCTCACCACGGCCGAAGGCTTCAAGACCGAAAGCCTGTTGCCGTCGGAAGCGGCCTGTCAACAGGCCTTGCTCGACCATTTCGGAATCCAAGCATGAGCGCCACACACCAAGCCACACCTCAACCGCGCAGCAAGATCGTCGGCCTGGGCGGCAGCCTGCGAGCTGGCTCTCTGTCGGCAGCGGCCCTGCGCGCCGGCATGGCCATGGCGGCCGAACTGGGGCTGGACTGTGAAACCCTCGATGTGCGCGAACTGCAGCTGCCCATGTACCGGCCCGACTGGGCGCTGGCGGACTACCCGGCCGAACACCAGGCTTCGCTGCAGCGCCTGGTCGCTGCTTTTCGCAGCGCCGACGCCATGCTCTGGACCTGCCCCGCCTACCACGGCGCCATGAGTGGCGTATTCAAGAACGCACTGGACTTCATGCAACTGCTGGCCCGCGACCCGCGGCCCTATCTGCAAGGATGTGCGGTGGGCCTGGTGAGCCTGTCCGACAGCTCGCCGCAGGGAGGCATGGCCCATTGCGTGCAGGAGCTGCGTGCCTGGCTGGCGCCGACGCGCCTGACCCTGGACGACGGCGACTTTGATGACGCACTGGCGCTGCGCGATGAAGCGGCACAGCGCCGCCTGCGCCGGCTGATGGGCGAACTGGCCGGCTTTGCGGCCAGCCGCCCCCTGCCTCGCTGAGCTCAGGCCTTGGCCGGCAGGGGCTTCTTGCTGTTCTTCTCTGCCAGCATCTTGATCAGACCTTCGATGCCGTTGGCATTGACCTCTTGCGCAAAGGGATTGCGGTAGGTCTGCACCATGGAGGCGCCGAGCACATTGAAGTCCCAGATCTTCCAGACGCCGGCCTCCGATTTCTCGAGGCTGTAGTTCAGCTGCACCGGCTCGCCCTTGCCGACGATCTGGGTCTTGATCTCGACCTGGCCGCCATCGGCCGCACCCGGGCGCAGCGGCGCCTGGCGAATGGTCTGATCCTTGAACTGCGAGAGCGCACCGGCGTAGACACGCAGCAGCAAGCCCTTGAACTCGGTCTTCAGCCGCTCGCGCTGCTCGGGCGTGGCCTGGTTCCAGTGGCGGCCCAGGGCGCTGCGCGTGGTCTTGTCGAAATCGACATGCGGCATGATTTTTTCGTCGACCAGCTTGACGATGCGCTGCAGGTCACCGGCCTGGATGGCCTTGTCGGCCTTGATGGCTTCCACCGTCTCCTGCGAGAGCTCACGGATCAAGGTGTCAGGCGCGCTGGCATCGGCGGCCAGGGACAGGCCCGGATTGATGGCCATCAGCGCCAGCAGGCCCGAGGCCAGGGCGGCGCGGCCGCGACGGGCCAGAGTGGAGGTGGATGAGTGATCTTTCATGGCGAACCGTCTTCCTTTGTACTGCGGTGCCAAGGCGGGTGCCCCGGCTGGGCCGCATCAGCGACGTCATCCTTCGAGTTCACCCAAGTTCACCCAAGAGCTGGCGCGCGCCGATTCGGCGGACGGCCGATTCTGAAAGCCAGGCCCTGAAAACAACAGCGCGCCGGCGGCAGTGCCGCACGGCGCGCTCTTGGGCAGCGCCTGGCGCCACCCCGGTTCACGAAACCGGAACAGGAACTCGCGCGCCTGCGCCTCAGGCCTTGCCTTGGCTGCTCCGGCGGCCGCGGCCCACCACGCCGGCCAAGCCCAGGGCGGCCAGGGTCAAGGCCAGGGTGGCCGGCTCGGGCACATGGTTGTCCGGGCCCAAGGTGGCCATGAGCTGGCCGGTGGTGAAGTAACCGGGAATGTCGAAGTGGTGCGTGAAGGCATTATTGGCGCCCAGCCCGAAATTCAGGCTCTGGCCACCACGCTGATCACCACGGACGTATTCCGTGCGCAAGTAGAAGTTGGTGAAGCCGCTGTTGTCCACGGTGGCCCAGAAATTACTCAGCTGATCCAGGCCATAAAAGAAGTTCTCGGTCACACCGTCCAGCTCGATCTGCAGATGAAAACTGAAGCTCTTGAGATCGGTATAGCTGATGTCACCGCTGTACTGGCCCGAGTTGGTTTCAAAGGAACCGGTGCCGGTGGCCTTGGCTCCGGCCCACCAGCTGCGGGTGCCATTGCCCGAATAGCTCAGGCTGACCGGCGCGGCCTGGGCCGAGAGCAGGGTCAGGGCGGCCGCTGCGCCGATCAAGGTCTTGCTGAAGATCGTGGATGTAAAGGCCATGGTGTTGGTTCTCCCTTGGGGGTGAAATGCATCGATGCCGTGTGGTGTTCTCCGGCGTGTTCTCGGTCCTTGTTCGCGGCCGCCGGGCTGCCGCCAGCAGCAAGAACAAGCGCTGTGGCAGGCCCATGACAGACACGGGTTTGACCGGATGCGAATTTTGCCGGCGCACCGGCGCGCCACACCCCCCGCAACTGGGTGCTTGGGCATATTCACGCGCCTGTTCGGCGCAGCCACGGGGCGCATGTCGCCCGCCAGATGTTTCTACACTGGGTGCGGGCGAAGCCTGTTGCCAAGCCAGCAAGCAACAACTGAAGGGTCAAGTCATGCGTGACGACGAAATTGCCCAGCACCTGCAAGAGGCGCTGAAGTCGGGCGAGCTGCAATCAGCCCAAGGCTTTGGGCAGCCCCTGCCCGAGGACGAGGCCTGGCAGGCCATGCCCGAGAGCCTGCGCATGAGCTTCAAGATCCTGAAAAACGCAGGCCACGCGCCGGCCGAGGTGGGCCTGTTTCGTGACAAGGCGGCGCTGCAAGCACGCATCGCCGCCTGCGGGGACGAGGCCTTGCGACGGGATCTGCAGACCCAGCTCAGCCAGCTGGAGCAAAGCCTGAGCCTGCGGCTGGAGTCGCTGCGCGTCCACAATCAGCTGTGAGCGGATGTCCTTCAGCGATCCCGCACATGCGGGTTGCTGCGCCGTTCCACGCCAAAGCTGCTCTCCGGCCCGTGGCCAGGGATGAACACCGTCTCATCGCCCATGGGCCAGAGCCGCTCGCGGATCGAGGCGAGCAAGGTGGCGTGGTCGCCACCGGGAAAATCCGTGCGGCCGATGCTGCCGGCAAACAGCACATCGCCCACAAAGGCGCGCGCAATCTCGGGTGAATGGAACACCACATGGCCCGGCGTATGACCCGGGCAATGGCGCACGTTCAAGGTCTGCCGGCCGATCTGCACGGTATCGCCGTCGGCCAGCCAGCGTGTCGGCGTGAAGGGCTCGGCGGCGGGGAAACCGAACATCTGGCTCTGCTGCGGCAGCCCATCGATCCAGAACTGAAGGAATCTCATAACAAAGTTTCGAAGTGGCCGCTCCAGGGTCCCGCAGCAGAGCATCGCTCCCAAAGTCGCGGCAAAGATTCGAAATCTCAGCTCATCTGGGTGGTTCGAGCTGATGACACAAATGGCAATGTCTCGAAGGGCGTTGTCGGACGGGAGCTTTTAGAACAAATCGGCAGAGAGAGTGTGTGGCAACCCTCGGATGTCACGCATGCCTGATAAGAGCAACTCGACCTGTCGTCTCAGATGCTTCTTGGACACCTCAATCCCCCCGGTCGAGCCATGCCGCATCGGACAGAGACGCTCGGCGAAGTCAGGTGCCTGAGATCCGTCAGATCATTTGCGCTGGACAAAGTGACTAGACAGTCAGGAGGGCTGCTGCGCAGCGGTTGCTGACGGTCGCTGTCGGCGCCCGTATGCCAGCAATGTGCCCAAAGCAAAAGCCCATGATCGACGGCGGGCGAGGGCACCGCAGCGGAAGCGGTCGTCGCGTTCCAATACGATGCTCGACCTTTAAGGAGGCACGATGGCAAGGTTAATAGAGATTAAAGCTCATTGTCACGACTGGGATGCCATGAACAGTAGATTGAGCGGGATGACGACGGCGCCGTCGGCGGACATTCAACAAGACGACACCTTCTTCGCATGTGCCAATGGACGCCTGAAACTGCGGGAGCTTGCCCCAGACCGCGGCCGTCTGATTTTCTATCGCCGCAGCGACGGTGCAGGAGCGAAGCAGACCGATTTCTTGGTTAGCAAAACGGATTCGCCCGCCTCACTGCGAGAATGTCTAGCGCTGGCACATGGCGTCATTGGGCGAGTCAGGAAGGCTAGAACCATATTCGAACTTCCGGCCGCACGGGTACATCTTGACCGCGTCGCTGGCCTCGGTAGTTTCGTGGAGATTGAGGTACTCATGGAAGACGGCGTTGACGCCGCGCGTGGGGAAGCGGTCATCAGCTTGCTTATGTCCGCGCTTTCGATTGAGACCGATGACCTGTTGTCGGGCTCATACCTTGATCTGCTGGCAACGCACAGCGATTAGTTCGGCGTTTCCAGGTCCGATGTCAGCTTTCCGCCTGTTGCCGTACTCGGGCGAACTTCAGCTTTGGGCACCTTGCAGCCATCCGCCACAGTCGGCTCCGTGCCCAAAGCAGAAATCCGTCGAACTTCAGCGACAGGCTGATCAGCGACATTCGCCCTCAAACGGTGACTGTCTGCACCCTCACCAAGCGGTCATTCAACCCATCGCGGGCCGGGCGGACGGTCTACATCCCGAACCGGTCATTTAGAAATGGTTGATTCGTGCGCAATCATCGAAGCCCAACTGACCTGCCCACGTTCTCGGAGACATCGACTACAAGAGAAAATGGCTTCACGCCGTGAGGAGCCCATGAGAAAGCGTCGATTAACGGAAGAACAAAGTAAGCGCTCTTTCAACCGCGCCCTTGCGCTCCAATAGTCGGCAGCGTAGGGGATTGAGGCATGGTCTGCCAGTGGCAGGTCGCGAGGCAGAATCTCGGCCACATCTGTTCCCAGACGCAAGCCATGATTGTTCCTTTTTTTCACCTGGGCCGGATCAGCCCTCAGCTCTTGAGCCGAAGATGATGACTGCCATGCCGATGAAGCAAAGGCCGACACCGATCAAGTCGGTGGCCGTCGGAGTGACCTTGTCCACTAGCCAAAGCCAAAGAATGGCGACGCCGATGTACACGCCGCCGTACGCGGCATAGACGCGGCCCGCAGCCGTCGGATGCAAGGAGAGCAGCCACGTGAACAATGCCAAGCTGAGGGCGGCTGGCAAAAGCAGCCAAGCGGATTTGCCTTGCTTCAACCAGATGTACGGTAAATAGCACCCGACGATTTCCGCCAGCGCGGTCACCACGAACAATGCAAACGTCTTTATGAGCTCCATGGTCTGCATTGTCTCTGGCCAAGCGCCGTGGCAGCTCGTCAGCGCCGCCGATTCATCATCAGGAACGCCGCCGGCACGACAAGTAGCGACAGCAACGGGGCGCCGTCACCATGCCGCCCAGCATGGGCGAAGCGATGCGTCCCATGACCTCCGAGCCTGTGCATCTGCCCCAGACAATCGGCACTAGCCGGCTACGATCACGGCTACGGTCATTGCTTTGGGCCGGACACGCTGGACTGCCACTTCACGGATTCCTGCGCGCTCGCCTTTCTTTCGCCACGGATGCGAACTCAGCCGGTAACAGTGCTCACCACATCGGGCAACGGCTTGACTCTCTGGCAGAGGCCTACGGCAGCGCCGTGAAGAACGGCGCTAGTGCCAGCGCCGCCGAATTTGCGACGGCGCACGAGTTTTTAAAGGCAAAAAAGTAAAGCTTGTAGCGCTTAAAACGCATCCCTCCCAGGTTCCGGGGGCTTTGCCGAGCGTGAATCGGCAAAGGTCAGCTCATCAATGATTTCGGCAATCAAGGGTTCGATTCAACATCACCGATGAACTTGCCATCCCGCGTCAGCTCTACGGCGTCGCTCCTATCAATCTGCCAAAAACTAAAGTCACGATGGGTCCAAAATGCCCAGCCCTTTACATGCAGGTATTTGACCTCGCCTGCGGCGCCGGACACCACAGTTCGAGTGGCACCAGATCTCCAGCTGACGGTGAGTTCGTGCTGACCAGGCTGTAGTCTAAACCTTGCATAGGTCTGCGGCAGCGTCTGAACAACTGGAGTTCCAGTAGACCGCACGTCAGCCAGTTCAGTCGGATCTGCCCAATTGTTTCGTACGACGTACACCGTAAATGCGTTTGCAGAGCCGGCAAGCTCGGTTGCCTCTTTTGCCAAATAGGCTGATGGAACGCCAGTGATGCAGAGCTGCCTCCGAGGTTTCATCACAGTTTGACAGTAGCTGCCTTCAGTTACCACCGGTGATGCATGAGGAGTTGCGCATCCCGACATCAAGGCTGCGGCGCTTGCAAGTATGGGAAGAAAGAGTCGCGGAGCATGCATGCTGAAGGTCCTTCCTAATTGAACTATTTGCAAAGATGCCCCTGCGGTCATGGCGTCTCTGGCTGAGAGTCAATTCAATGGCTACGTCTGCGTTACCCGACAGATCGCTTTGGTCTGCGTACCTTTCGGCGCTGCCGCTTGCGTTGCCAGTCTCGGTACCCGAGGTAGGCGATGCCAAGCAAAGCGCCTACCCCGATCACCGCAGTGGCTACCAGCCAAAACGAGAGCAACTCGCCATGCATGGCGCGCATGTGATCAAAATCAAGCACCATGGTCGTAGCGCCAGATCAGCGAGCTGACTTGACGGGTCGCTGCCTTACTTCAGCGCGAAGCGCACATTGACCGGCTTCTTGCCGGCCAGCGTGACCGTGGCCACGGCCTTGGTGCCGGCGCCCAGCTTGAAACTGCCCTTGGCTTCCAACTTGTCGCCGGCTGGGGCCAATTGGATCTCGCTCTTCTCGCTGCCGTTGAGCAAGGTCAGCTTGGCACTGGCACCTTGCACGCTGGCCGGCTTGCCGTGGTCGCGGACGTGCAGGTTGATCTGATCGGCCTTGGCCACCAGCTCAAAGTCCATGTCACTGGCTTCGACCACGACGCCCCCATGTAGCGACTTGTGCTCATGCCCATGGTCATGTTTGTCCGCAGCAAAGGCGCCCGCCGCGAATGCAAAGAGGGTGCTGACGAGCAGCGTTTGAGTTTTCTTCATGGTTGTTCCTTTTAGGGGTGGATTGATTGGGATGTTTTTCAGAAGGCTTCTGCGTTGCGGTCATTCATCAGGCGCTCGGCGTCACGACGGCCGAACAACCAGAACATGGCCGGGGTCAAAAAGGTGTCCAGCAGGGTGGAACTGATCAAGCCCGAGAAGATCACCACGGCCACCGGATGCAGGATCTCGGTGCCCGGACGCTCGGCCTCGAACAACAGCGGTGCCAACGCGAAGGCCGTCACCAGCGCGGTCATCAGCACCGGGCTCAAGCGTTCGATCGAGCCGCGCAGAATCATCTTGTGGTCGAAGCTCTCGCCCTCGAAGCGCATCAGGTTGATGTAATGGCTGACCTTCAGGATGCCGTTGCGCACCGAGATACCTGCCAGCGTGATGAAGCCCACCAGCGCGGCCACCGACAGCGGCTGGCCCGACAACGCCAAGCCCAGCACCGCACCGACCAGAGCCAGCGGGATATTGGCCATGATCAGCAGCGCGAGGCGCGTGCTCTTGTAGCGACTGAACAGCACCACAAACATCAAGACCGCCGACACGATGGACAGCAGACCGACCAGGCGCGAGGCCTCCTCTTGCGCCTGGAACTGACCGCCCAAGGTGATGAAGTAGCCCTCGGGCAGCTTGGTCTCGGCCACGACCGCGCGGATGTCAGTGACGATGTCGGACAGCGGCCGCCCCTGCGCGTTGGCAGACAGCACGATGCGGCGCTTGCCGTCGTCGCGGCTGACCTGGTTGGGGCCGTCGCCCTCTTCGATGGTGGCCAGCTTGGACAGCGGGACGCTGCCGTTGGGTGTCTCGATCAGGATCTGGGCCAGGCCCTCGACCGAGCGCGCACTTTCGGGCAGCCGCACGACCAGGGCGAAACGCCGGCTGCCTTCGACGATCTGCGTGACCTTCTCGCCTTCGACCAGGGCCTGCAGCGTCGACAGGATTTGCGGTGCCGGCACGCCATAGCGCGCGGCCGCGGCGTAGTCGACGCGCACCTTGATCTGCGGGGCCAGCACCTGCTTCTCGATCTCCAGGTCAGCCACGCCGGGAATGGCCGCCAGCCGGGCACGCAAGACGTCGGCCTGGCCGCGCAAGGTGTCCAGATCCTCACCGAAGATCTTGATCGCGATCTGCGAGCGCACGCCGGAGAGCATGTGGTCGATGCGGTGCGAGATCGGCTGGCCGATGCCGATGGCAGCCGGCAGGTTGATCAGGCGCGAGCGGATGTCGGCATTGATCTCGTCCATCGAGCGCGTGATCTCGCTGCTGGGTTTTAGGCCCACGTCGAGTTCGCTGACGTGCACGCCCTCGGCATGCTCGTCCAGCTCGGCCCGGCCGCTGCGCCGGCCCACATGGGTCACCTCGGGTACCTGTTTGATCAGCACCTCGGCCTGGCGGGCCAGAGCCGAACTCTCGGCCAGGGTCACGCCAGGATTCAGTCGCAAGCCCACCAGCAGCGTGCCCTCGTTGAACGGTGGCAGAAAAGTGGTCGGGAAGAAGGGGACGGCCGCAGCGGCGAGCAACACCGTCACGCTGGCTGCCGCAAGGGCGGCCTTGGGACGGTTCAGCGTGGCTTGCAGCCCGACGCGGTAGCGGGCCTTCAACCAGGCCAGCAACTTGGTGTCGCCGTGATCCAGCGACTTCATGCGCGGCAGCAGGTACAGACTCAGTACCGGCGTCACGGTCACCGACACGATCAGGCTGGCCAGGGTGGAAACGATAAAGGCGATGCCCAGCGGCACGAACAGCCGCCCCTCCATGCCCGGCAGCGCGAACAAGGGGACAAACACCAGCACGATGATGACCGTGGCGTAGAGGATGGCAGAGCGCACCTCCATGGTCGCCATGGCCACCACTTCCAGCGGATTCAGACGATGGTCATGATGCTTGGCACGGTCCTCCTTGAGGCGCCGCATGACGTTCTCGATGCCCACCACCGCGTCGTCCACCAGGCCGCCGATGGCGATCGCCAGGCCGCCTAGGGTCATGGTGTTGATCGACAACCCGAAATACTTGAACACCAGGGCGGTGATGAAGATCGACACGGGAATAGCCACCAGGGCAATGATGGTCGTGCGCAGATTGCCCAGGAAGAGCAGCAGGATCACCGCCACGAAGGCCGAGGCGCCGATCAGCTTGCCCTGCAAAGTGGTGATCGAGGACTCGATGAAGCTCGCCTGCCTGAACGTCACTCTGGGCGCCTCCATGCCGGCCGGCAACGAGCGCTTCATTTCGTCGAGCGCGCTCTCGATGGCGCGCGTCAGCGCGATGGTGTCGGCCGTGGGCTGTTTCTGGATACCCAGGATCACCGCCGGCTTGCCTTCAAAGCCGGCATCGCCGCGTTTGAGGGCCGGCGCGAAGGTCACGTCGGCCAGCTGGCGCAGCAGGATGGGCTGGCCATTGCGCGCACTCAGGGCCAAGTTCTTCAGATCATCAAGGTTGGACGTGCGGCCGAGATTGCGGATCAGGTACTCGCGACCGTTCAGCTCCAGGAAGCCACCCGAGGTGTTGGACGAGAAGCCCTTCAGTGCCGCTTCGAGCTGCTCATGCGTGATACCCAGCTCCGACATACGCGCCGTGTTGGGCTGCACCTGGAACTGACGCACCTCGCCGCCGATCGGGATCACCTGGGCCACGCCGGGGACTGCCATCAGGCGGGGGCGCAAGACCCAATCGGCGTACTCACGCACGGCCATCGACGAGATCTTCGCCGTGTCGATGGGGATGGCGACCTGCATGATCTCGCCCATGATGGAGCTGATCGGTCCCATACGCGGCACCACCCCTTCGGGCATGCCTTCCTCCATGGAGGCCAGGCGCTCCGACACCATCTGCCGCGCCCGGAAGATCTCGGTGCTCCAGTCGAAAGTGACGTAGAGGAAGGACAGACCGGCACTGGAAGTCGATCGCACCGACTCCACGCCGGGCAGACCATTCATCGTGGTCTCCAGCGGGAAGGTGATCAGTTGCTCAACCTCCTCGGCGGCCATGCCGCCGGCCTCCGTCATGATGGTGACAGTGGGCTTGTTGAGATCGGGAAACACGTCCACCGGGGTGCGTGACAGGGTGAATGCCCCATACGCGACCAGCACCAGGCTGGCGATGATGATGAGCAGCCGATTGGACAGGCTGTTGTCGAGAAGCCACTTGAACATGGGTTTCCTTCAGCGGATCTGGTTGAGCAAACCGGCGCCGTCGGTCACGACCAGCTCGCCCGCCTTGAGTCCGGCGGTAACCGCCACAGAAGCGCCATCCAGCGGCGCCACCGTCACGACACGTGGCTCAAACCGCTGAGGAGCGGTCTTGATCCAGACGATTTGTTGATTCGATGGGTTCTTCATCAGGGCAGATGCCGGGACCGAGACTCCCTTGACCTGACTGCGCGTCTGCACAATCACTCGAACTGGCTGGCCCACGGCCAGTTGGTTCAAACCATCGCCCTGGGCCTTGAAGCTGATTGGCAACACTTGGTCGCGAAGGCTGCGGGCAGCGCCAACAAAGGTCAGTGCGACCTTGCCGTTGCCGACCGGGATGTAGGCACCGGCGATGTCATTGGCCACCGAGGCGTCATAGGCCAGGGCTTCGACCCGCAGCTTCTGCGGATCCACCACCTCGAACACCAGCTCTCGTGCATCGATGACCTGACCGGCCACTGCATGGGCAGACGCAATCACGCCGGTGGCCGGTGCGAGCAGAGCCTCCCGACCCGACAGCCCGCCGCCCACCGCCTGAGCGCGCTCGCCGAGGCTCGCGACCTCGCTCTCCAGCGCTTCGATGTCCTTGCGCGGCACAGTGTCGGCAAGATCTCGCATACGCGCCAGACGCTTTTCAGCCAGCGTTCGCGCAGCACGCAACTCGGCCAGTTGAGCTTGCTGGTTGGAGCGCTCCAGGCTGCCTGCCGAGGGCAGCACATAGGCCAGCACCTCGCCCTTGCGCACCGCCTGACCAACCGAGGGCAGGCCGCGCGGGCCTGGCTCCAGCCGCCCTGCCGCCATAGCCTGAACCTTGCCGCCGGCATTCGGGTCCATCAGGACCTGGCCATTCAGCTCCAGTCCGCGAGGTAGTGATTGCTCCACACCGACCAGCGTGCGAACGCTCATCTGGCGCTGTGCCGGTTTGGGCAGGAACACGCTGCCGTCTGGTAGGCGCTGAGGACCGTTGGAATTCGTGGCAGCGGGGGCGTCGCCATGATCATGGCCGTCACCCGCTTGCGCCGGTGTCAGGCTCAGAGACAAGGCAATGGCGAGCGCGCAGACCGAGAGGCTTCGGTTCAGATTCAGACGCTTCATGCTGCAACTCCGGTACGCAGTGCACGGCCAGCCGAGGTGCGACGCGCGATCAGGCCCAGCAAGGCCAGCGCAAACGCCCCGCCAGCGCCCCAGAGGGCCCACTCCTTCCAGCCGTGCACATGGGCCTCGTCGGCATGTGCTTGCTCGTGAATGTCCAACTCTGTGGCCAGCAGATCGGACTCACTGGCGGTGGATACCGTCGCCGTGATGGGCGTGACGCCTGCTTTGGGAGCCTCGTCGAGGGTGAGCTCGAACTCACCCTCGCCATGGGCTTTTGGGCTGAGTTTGCGACCGCCCAACTCCAGCTCCAGCTTGGCATCCTTGACCGGAGCATTGCTGGCCGCGTAATCGAGATACAGGGTCAATTGCTTGCCATTGAGCACGCCGACCAACTCGAACAATTCGGACCCGGCGGTAAAACGAGGCAATGCTGAGCCTGCGGCCGCAGCTGGGGCCTCGCCGTGATCATGACCATCGCCGGCTTGCGCCGGCATGACAGCCATCCAGAGGGCTGCCAGCAAAAGACCTGCGGCCAGGGGGCGGGCCATTGATGGCCGCGAGAGAGATTGCATCTTGTAATTGCAAAGAGGAGCGAGGGTCATGACTTGCTTCCTGAAAAAGATAGGGTTACTCATTGCGGCAGCAGGCCGAGGGCCTGGTTCAGGGCCGAGATGGCCTGGTTCACGTGCAGTCGGGCAAGCGTCGCCTGGCGCTCGGCCTCGTTGGCTTCCAGTTCGACCCGCAGGCGGCTGGGCAGGTCGGCCTCGCCAACACGGAAGGACTTCTCGATGAAACCTCGGGTCTCGCGAGCCAGCGCGGCACGTCGGGTAGCCGCTTCAGCTACCGTCTGTGCGGCCGCCAGCCGCGCACCAGCCCCAGCCAATTCGCCGGCTAGGCGCTGGCGCTCCAGGCTCAATTGGGTCTGAGCCTCGACGAGTTCGGCTCCCGCCGCGGCAAGCTTGGCTTGATTGGCTCCGCTGGAACCCAGAGGAAAGCGCAGACCCAGGGTCACGGTCTGACCGTAACGCTCCCCGTAACCACCTCGATCTCGGGTCGTCGCCAGCGTCAGTTCGGGGTTGGCGCGCTGCCGGGCCCCAGTGAGATCGCGGGCGCGCTCGGCCATCAATACCCGATCGCTCAATTCGCGCAGCGCCGGATGGTTCGGCGCCGGCTCGGTATCGTCGGGCAATGGGGCCATCGCGGTCTCCGCAGCATCAGGGAGCCCGGTGGCAGGAGCCTCGGCCGTCAGCGTACGCAGCGCCTGCTCGGCCTGAGTGAGCGAAGCTTGGCTCACAGCCAACTCGGCCTGTGCTGCCGCCAGCGCACCGTCCGCTTGGTGCTGATCAGATTTTGCAAGTTCACCGGCCGCAACGCGCCGGGCGACATCGCGCCCCAATTGGGCGGCACTTTCTTGCCGGGCACGGGCCAGGCCGACTTCGATGCGGGCCCGGTGCAGGCCCCACCAAGCCTCCCTGAGGTTGCCGGCGAGTCGCCACTGTGCTGCCGCTGCGCGACTGTCAACCGCGCCAGCCTCAGCCTCTGCCAGGGCCAAGCTGCGGCTTCGCTCACCGGGCAGCCATAAGGGCACGGCCACGCCAACTTCGTACTCCCGACTGCCGTCATTGCGGTTGAGGCGGTCCGACTTGGCCGAGACCTCCAAAGACGGTGGCTCGGCCGTCCAGCTTTGCGCCGCTACTTTGCGGCCCTGGGCAGCCTGCCTGTAAAGGTCGTTACTGGCGGCCTCAGGCTGGCGCAGCCAAGCCGCTTCAAAGGCTTGTTTGAGGTTCGTGACCGTGCCTACCTGGGCAAGGGCGTCAGTGGTCGTCGCGCCCAGAGCGAGCAGGAGCGCGCACAGGCTCGAAAAAGATGCGCGCGGGCGCAAGGCCGCAGGCGCGGTCCGGAAATAGAAATCCATGGTGTCCTCGTCGGCAGCGGCCAATTGACTACTGGCTGCTGCGGTATCAGCCGGAATGCTGGCGAGGAATGGGCGCCGCTAGGCGCAGCCCTTGTGCACGATGCCGTCGCCACACATGGGCTGACGGAACCGGCCCTCGCCGCTGGTCAGGCGAGGCGGACGTGAGGCGGGCGGATCAGGCGCTCGGGGAGGCCGGTCGTGACGGAACGCTGGTAGGGGGTAGACGCCGAAGGTGGCATTGGCGCGCTCAAGACGACGGTCGCCTGCATCACCACGGCCGAGAAAGCGCCATGGCAGCTTGGGCAATCGGCATGGGCACCGAAATCGCCCTGTGCCTTGCTGTCATCGGCGCTGCCGCCCACATCGACCGAAGCGGGCTCGCTCGCCTGCTGGTCGTGCCGGTGCTCATGATGGCCGAAGTGATTGGCATGGATGCTCGCCTCGTGCCGGCAGATGCTGGCGGCGGCTGCCCACGTCCACTGGACGGGCAGAAGCAGCATCAGAAAAACCAGCACGATTCGTTGCATAGGGCGGAAGTGTAGCGAAAGCGTCCAACAGCGCAATAAGGTCAGCGGCTGCCTGGGCACTTTTGGGTAAGTTCGCCGCAACTGTAAAGCGCCAAACCAGACAAGCACCCAACGCCAAGATGACAAATTCGTCATCTCGGCCATCTGGTGCAGGCCGCAGAATTGCGACCATGAAATTATTGGTGATTGAAGACGAGATCAAGCTCGCGGACTACTTGCGCAAGGGGCTGAGTGAGGAAGGCTACGTGGTCGATGTGGCCCATAGCGGCATCGACGGCCTGCACATGGCGACCGAGGCCGACTATGACTTGTTGGTTCTCGACGGCATGCTGCCTGGCATCGACGGTCTGGCCGTGCTGGCGGCGTTGCGCCAGAGCAAGCAAACGCCGGTGCTGATGTTGACCGCCCGCAGCCAGATCGAGGACCGGGTGCGAGGCTTGCAGGGTGGCGCGGACGACTATCTGGTCAAGCCCTTCGCATTTTCGGAGCTGGTGGCACGCATCCAGGTCTTGCTGCGGCGCGCAGGCGGCCCTCGCAACGGCGGCGAGCCGACCGTGTTGAAGGTGGCCGATCTGGAGGTGGACCTGATCCGCCGCAAGGCCACGCGTGCGGGCCAGCGACTCGATCTGACCGCCAAGGAGTTCAATTTGTTGAGCCTGTTGCTGCGGCGCCAGACCGAGGTGCTGTCGCGAACCGAACTGGCCGAGCAGGTCTGGGACATGAACTTTGACAGCGAGACGAATGTGGTGGACGTTGCCGTCCGGCGGCTGCGCAGCAAACTTGACCAGCCCTTCGAGCGGCCGCTGCTGCACACGGTGCGGGGCATGGGCTATGTGCTTGAGGCTCGGGAGCTTTGAGAGGGTCAGCAATCACCGCCAGTCTGCGCGGCCGGCTGTCGCTTTGGCTGGCTCTGCAGACCATGTTGGGCCTGGGTCTGGTGTGCGCGGCGGTCTATGTGGTGATCGCGCTCACGCTGTCGCAAAGGCAGGACGAAACGCTGACGCAGAAGCAGGTGGCGGTGGAGCACCTGCTCACCGAGGGACGCGGCGCCCACGACCTGGCAGGTGTGCGTCATCTGCTGAAGGACTTTTTGGCCGGGCATGACGAGTTGTCATTGCGTTTGGTCAACGGCGATGGCCAGGTCATCTTCGAGACCAGCGCACGCCAGCCTCCCTTGGCCGACAGCAAACGCAGGGTCTTCGACATCCGTCTGCCACCGGATTCGGGGGGCTCGGCCCACGCCGCGCTGGTGCTGGACAAGCGCGCTGACGAGGCTTTGCTGGCCCGCCTGGCCTGGACCCTGGCCCTGGCCGCGCTGACGGGGGCACTGGCCGCGACCGTCGGAGGCTTCATGCTGGTGCGCCTCGGGTTGGCGCCCCTGCACAAACTTGTAGAGCAAACCCGACGGGTGACCGCGACGGACCTGGAACGACGACTCGACGGGGCTGGGCAGGCCGACGAGTTGCAGCCGCTGATCGGGCAGTTCAACGCGCTGCTGGATCGGCTGGGCGCGGCCTATAAGCAGATGGAAGCTTTCAATGCCGACGTGGCCCATGAGTTGAACACGCCGCTGGCCACGCTGATCAGCAGTTGCGAGTTGGCGCTACGCAAGCCGCGTGACACGGGAGAGCTGCGGGAGGCAATGGGCTCGAACCTTGAAGATCTGCACCGCCTGGCCAACATCGTCGGCGACATGCTCTTCCTCTCCAATGCCGATCGAGGCGTGCCGGCCCGACGTATTTGGGTTCCCTGCCTCGGGGCTCTAGCCCAGGAGGTTCTTGAGTTTCATGAAGCGGCCTTGCTTGATGCGGGGCTGACGGCTGAGGTGCAGGGCGATGCTGCCGCCGAGGTGGACGCCCGGCTGCTCCGGCGAGCCTTGTCGAACCTGCTGGGTAACGCGACCCGGTATGCGTCGCCCGGCTCGGCCGTGCTGGTGCGCATTGAGCACCAGAGTGCCGGCGAGGTGTCCATCGCCGTACAAAACGCGGGTCCGGCGATTGCAGCAGAACACCTGCCCAAACTGTTCGACCGGTTTTACCGGGCAGACCCCTCACGAACCCACGCCGACCGCAACCATGGGCTGGGCCTGGCCATCGTCGCGGCCATCGCGCGCATGCACGGCGGCCGCGCTTTCGCGGAGTCAGCGGGCGGCGCAACCAGAATCGGGCTGGTCTTTTCCGGCGGTGCCGGCAACGCCGCCTGAGGCCAGACGCGCAGAAGCGCTCCGGCGAATCCGTTCTACATTGCCATTCATCTGCTGGCGAATGACATGTTGGAACAACCAGCGCTTGACGCCCTTCAGATTGACGCCGTGGCGGGCATAGAACTCGTCAGGGGTGTCGAACAGGCCAAAGTCCTGGTTGATGCCATCTTTCTGGATGAAGGTATCGCCACCATCCCAGTCGACCTGCGGGCATTGCAGGTCTGGCGTGGCCGCCCCATAGCCGCAGAATGCGCCGCGGTGCTCGGCGAAGCGCAGTTGCAACGACCCCAGGTAGGCCTTGTCCAGGATGAAGCCTTCCAGCCGGGCCCAGCGTTCACCAGTCCAGACCTCGACCCAGCTGTGGATGATGTTGCGCGGCGCCAGCCAGTACGCCAGCCCGGTGATAGCGCCGCGCTGCAACTGCTTGTCGATGGTGAAGCCATGGAACCGGCAGGGAATGCCCAGCGCGCGCAACAAGGCCATCATCAGCGTGCTCTTCGTGTTGCACTGGCCGTATCCGTCGGCGAGCACCTCGGAGGCCTTGAGGTCGTCGCCGCTGTTGTAGCCGAAAGCGACCTCATCCCTGACAAAGGCATAGGCTGCGGCGATACGCTCGTGTTCGGTCAGTTGTTGCCAGCCACGCCCTTGAATCAAGGCAACCATGCTCGGGTGGCCGAAGTCGAGCAAGTTGGTCGCAGCCAGTGCGCGCAGCCGGTCAGCGCCCACCGGGGCAAGCGCGGGAAGTTCGGGAATGTCGATCACAAGGGTTCCTTGCTGCGCAGCAATCGCAGGCCGTTAAATACCACCAGCAAGCTGGCACCCATGTCCGCGAAGACCGCCATCCACATGCTGGCATTGCCGAAAACCGCAGCCACCAGGAAGATTGCCTTGATGCCGAGGGCCAGGCTGATGTTCTGCCAGAGCACCGTATGTGTGCGGCGCGACAGGCGGATGGTCTCGGGCAGGCGCTGCAGGTCGTCGTTCATGACCACCACATCGGCGGCTTCCATCGCCGTGTGGGTGCCAGCGCCGCCCATCGCAAAGCCAATGTCGGCCTTGGCCAGCGCCGGTGCGTCGTTGATGCCATCGCCGGTCATCGCAGTGGGGCCATAGCGGGTCTGCATCTCGCCGATCGCATTGAGTTTGTCCTGCGGCAGCAAATTGCCGCGCACCTGTTCGATGCCCGCCTCGCGGGCGATGGCCTCGGCCGTGGCCTGGTTGTCGCCGGTCAGCATCACCGGCGTGACGCCAAGAGCCAGCAACTCGGCGACGGCTGCCCGCGACGACGGCTTGATCGTGTCGGCCACCGCGAACAGGGCCAGCACGCCGACGTCGTCGGCCAGCATCGTGACGGTGCGGCCGGCCTGCTCATGCTGCTTCAGCAGCACCTCGATGGCAGGTGAGCATTGGCTACGTTCCTCGATCCAGCGGTGATTGCCCAGCACATAGGACGCCTGGTCCAGCCTGGCCTGCACCCCACGGCCGACGACGGCCTCGAACCCATCCACTTCGCCAACGCTGGATTCCTCTGCCAAGCCGGCGGCAATTGCCTTGGAGACCGGATGGTCAGAGCGGCCGGCAATGCTCAGCGCTGCGCGCGCGACCACGGCGCGGGCAGTGCCGTCGCGCACGATCTGAAAGTCAACGAGCTTGGGCTTGCCTTCGGTGATGGTGCCGGTTTTATCCAGCGCCACAGCCTTGAGGGACCGAGCCTGCTCCAGATAGACGCCCCCTTTGACTAGGATGCCGCGCCGGGCGGCGGCCGCAAGGCCACTCACCACCGTCACCGGCGTCGAGATCACCAGGGCGCAGGGGCAGGCGATGACCAGCAGCACCAGAGCCTTGTAGACAGCCTCCATCCAGGTCCAGCCCATCAACCAAGGCATAGCCACGGCAACCACCAAGGCAAGCACGAACACGCCCGGCGTGTAGATGGCGGCGAAGCGATCGACAAAGCGCTGGGTGGGCGCACGGGTGGCCTGCGCCTCTTCGACCGCGTGGATGATGCGCGCCAAGGTACTGTCGGTGGCCAATGCGGTGACCCGGAACTCCAGCGCCGCATTCTGGTTGATGGTGCCGGCAAAGACCTCGTCGCCCACAGTCTTGTCGACAGGAACACTCTCGCCGGTGACCGGCGCTTGATCGATGGCGCTGGCGCCGGCCGTCACCACGCCGTCCAGCGGTACGCGCTCACCGGGGCGCAGGCGCACGATGGCACCGACCGCCACGGCCCCGGTTGGCATGCGCTGCCATTGACCGCCCGTCTGCTGCACTTCCGCATCCTGAGGCGCCAGATCCAGCAAGCTCTTGATGGCGTTGCGGGCCCGGTCCACGGCCCGGGCCTCGATCAGTTCGGCAATGGCATAGAGGGCCATCACCATGGCAGCTTCCGGCCATTGACCGATCACGAAGGCGCCGGTCACCGCCACGGTCATCAGCGCATTGATGTTCAAGCGCCCCGCCTTGAGAGCC
The DNA here is from genome assembly GCA_002255955.1 of Burkholderiales bacterium PBB2. Lineage (GTDB taxonomy): Bacteria > Pseudomonadota > Gammaproteobacteria > Burkholderiales > Burkholderiaceae_C > Paucibacter_A. Next base: position 55,319 of record NKIM01000011.1, read on the forward strand.
AGCAGCCCCTTTTGATAGGTACCGAATCCGGCCAGGTAGATGGCCAGAACCGCCAGCAGCATCTGTACGCCCTTGAGCAAGGCCGTCTCCGGCGCAAAGAAGGCCACGGCCTCGGCGGCAATGGCGAAGGCCAGGGCGCCGATCAGACGGGGCAAGCCCGATTCCACATGTGCATGATCGTGGTCGACACCTTGCCCGCTCTCGCCCGCGGCTTCGGCCGCCGGCTCCGCCAATGGCAGCGGCTTGTAGCCAATGCGCTCAATCGCTGCAATCGCAGCCGTCAGATCGGCCGGCTCGGCGGCCAGCGAGACAGTCCGTTGCCCCAGGTCAAAGCGCAGTTGCTTCACACCAGCAATGGGCTCCAGGGCGCGGCGGATCTCAGACTCCTCGGACGAGCAGTCCATATTGGCGATGCGGTAGCGATGCAGCCCGGCTTGCGCAGGCGCTGGCATAGACGGTGCGGGTGCCGGAGTGATCGAGACCGACCCGCAGGCCGAGCCGCAACAGGAAGCCGCCGGTGTGTCGTCGGGAGCGGGAGAGGTGTGCAGGGTCTTGTCCATGGCTGAATTAAAAACCCTGTAGTCGGTGTAGAGTCAAGCGCAAGCGCACAAATTCGAGCCAAACCATGAAAATCGGTGAACTGGCGGTGGCGACGGCCACGCAGATCGAGACGATCCGCTTCTACGAACGCGAAGGCCTGATCCCGACGCCTGGGCGCAGCACGGGCAACTACCGTGTGTACGACGACAGCCATGTGCAGCGACTGATCTTCATCCGGCGCTGTCGGGGCTTGGACATGGCGCTGGACGAGATTCGCACGCTGCTGCGCTTCACCGACCGCCCTGGAGCCGACTGCGGCGAGGTGAACCAGGTGCTGGACGACCACATCGGACATGTGGCGGCGCGGATCAAGGAGTTGCGTGCGCTGGAGACAGAACTCAGGAATTTGCGTTCCCGTTGTCAGTCCACCAGCCCCGGACAGGCCTGTGCGATCCTGCAAGAGCTGAATCACCCGCAGGCCGGCCAACTGGCACCTCTGCCTGCGTCTGAGGTTCATACCCATGTGGGGGCGGTACACCGGCGCAAAGCCGGCACCCATGCATGAGATTGGTCCCGGCCGATGCGATAGTGATCAGTTGCGCTCGCTATCGTTGCGCGCGACATAGACCTTCAGCGGCTTGCTGCTGAAGCCTGCCGGGGCAATAGCCTGCAGATCTACTGCGCGGTGACCGATCACGTCGAACTTCCAGCTGAAGCTCTTGTCGCCATTGCGGAAAGTGACAGTTTCACCGCAATCGATGTTGAGTGTGCTGGCAGCGCCAACGTCAACGACCTTGGCGGCTTGCGACGCGGAAGCGGCGGCACCGTAGACAGACTTTCCGCTGGCCAGGGTGGTGGTGTCCATGGCCGCGCTCGCCACGGTTGCCGACAAGGCCAGGCCGAAAGCAAGGGCGACGTTGGTGAAGGTACGGTTCATGGTGGACTCCTAATAGCTCAAGATGGTCGGCACTTCGATGTGAGGTGCTTTAGCGATTCATCTTGAATATGACTTTAGGAGTCGCCCTCCAACGGCAAGCACACGGCTTGATTACATCTTTGTCATGACACAGTGGGGGCCGCGGCGATCCGGCTGCGTCCGCAGTACCTTTGATATCGGCCGTTCGAGCTGCGGCAGCTCAGTCCACGCGGTGACTGCAGTTATGCGTAGACGGTGAGTTGGGCCAACTGGTGCGAGCGACCGGGAACGCTGGGGTGTTGACCGGCAATCCTCGATTTGTACTTCGGCTTTGGGCACATTGCTGACCACCCACATGTCTACCGTGAGCGGCAGCAACCAGCCTAGAGCAGTCAGCCCTAGCTAGCCCTCACCACTCAACGCCGCGACACGCGCCGCCAAGCCCGTCCAAGCCGCGGCTTTCCCAACTGCAACACCAAGCTTCGAAACTTTGGCCTCATCGCCCGGCCGGCCTTCCCCCAAGACTTCGATAATTTGCCAGTAACTTCGAAACTTTGTTCTCAGCCTCCTACTGATCGCCTGGATGCGGCCCGATGATGGGCAGTTGCAGCTCACGCGAGAGCTGCCCCGTGCCGCCGGCATGGTCGATGTGCGCATGCGTCAGCCAGATCGCCTGGAGCGTGAGCCCCTGCTGCTGCACCACCGCCCGGATGCGCGCCAGATCGCCGCCGGGATCGATCACCGCCGCCTCCAGCGTCTCATCACACCAGACCAGGGAACAGTTCTGCTGGAAGGCGGTGACGGGAATGATTTGATAGCGCAGGGTCATGATCAAAAAAGGAGGCTGAGAACAAAGTTTCGAAGTGACTGTCAAATTATCGAAGTCTTGGGGGAAGGTTGCGAACGGCTTGAGGTCAAAGTTTCGAAGCGAGCTGTCGAGCTTGGGGAAAGCGGGTAGGTGCTGTGCGGGAAGGGGCGCCAGCCGGCGCGAATTTGCTCTGGCCACCAGAGGGTGTCGTCAATGCGCGGGAGCTTTGCGGGCTGCAGAAGGCGGGTCAGCAACATTCGACTGCGGACCACCGGTGACTGCTGTTGCTGCGGCAAGCGAGCACCACGCAAGGCACGCTCAACAAGCCGAATCGGCGGCGCCACGCGCCTGACATCAAGCGGCAAGTCATTGCGGCCTGCCGGCAACCCAGCGCCGCGGTGGCTGGTGTCGAGCTGGCCCACGGGCTCAACGCCAGCATGGCGCACCGCTGGTTTCAGGCTGGCAGGTGCAGAGCAGGTCGAAAAGGGGGCGTGTTGAACGACAGGCGGTCGCAGACGTGACAGCTTGAGCCGCGTGGCACTGCGAGATGTGCCCACCATGCCGGTGCCGGTGGGGGTGCCCGGTGCACCGAGCACGTCAACGAGGCTCATCCCCACACGGGTTTGAAGACGCTGCCCGCCAGGTGCAGCTGACAGCGACAAATCCGTCCTCCCACCCACCCGCGTTGGCGTGGCGGTCGGATGGTGGCCAGCACCACAGAGGCAGGGTCACAAGCTCTCAAGGCACCCCAAGACTTGGTGTGCGCCACCAGCAGATGAGGCGAAAAGTGCTTTTTTGAGCCCGCTAACTGAGCGATTCCTGCTCAAGAGGCCTTCTTAAGATCGTGAGCGAATCCGCCTCCTGCACCGTGCAACCCCACGCCCCACCACTGTGCAGGCATCAGGGCAGACCCGGTGCCAGGCAACCGCCCTTACCTGCCGTCTTCTGCCATGACTCCACGTATCACTTCCCCTGCCACCGACGTCGACACGAGCGCGCACGCGTATCACGGGGCTTTTGCCAATCGCCCCTCACGTCGGCTGATGCTGGCGCAAGGCTGGGGCATTCTGTGCCTGTGCGCACCGACTGCAGCCTGGCCACAGGCGGTCACGGCCGGGCCCAACTACTACGTGTCCGATGCCCGCAGTGGCGCCAGTGGCACCGCGGGCAAGGACGCGGTCGGCGGTGGCTCTTGCGTCAGTGGCCCCGTACCGGGTACGGCGGGCGGTGCCGGCCCTTCGATTGACGAGACGATCAAGCTTGGCCTCGTGTCCCTGAGCTACCCAGGGACGCTCATCGGCGTGAGCAGCAGCGGCGGCAGTGGCGGCAAAGGCGGCAATGGTGACCCTTCCGGTCAATGCGGCAAGGGTGACTTCGACGGTCGCCCTGGCGGTGCAGGTGGCTCCGTGACCGTGTTCGTGAAGCCCGGCGCCAATCCGGCAGAAGCAATCTACAGCACCACGAGCACCGGCGTGGTGGCGGTCAGCCATGGTGGGTCGGGCGGCAATGGTGGCGACAACACCCGCGGCAAAGACGACTACAAGGGCGGCGATGGCGGGGCAGGCGGTGCTGGCGGCAATGTCCGACTGGAGAACGCGCTGTCCATGCAGGTCAGTGGTGGGCTCGGTGCGGCGGGGCTGGTGGCCCAAAGCGGTGGCGGCGCCGGTGGCACCGGCGGCGATGCCGCCAACAAAGCCAATGCGGGCAGTGGCAAGAGCGGTGGGACCGGGGGTGATGTGGTCCTGCGCAACACCGGCAAGATCCTGACCGACGGCGGCAACGCGATGTCTGCGCAGAGCATTGGCGGCTTTGGTGGTGATGGCGGTGTGAACACCAAAAGCCACAGCGGCAGTGGCGGCACGGGTGGCAATGGCGGCACCCTGGCCGTGGACAACACGGGGGCGCTGCAAGTCGGATCAGGATCCCGCCTGGGCTGCAGCGACAGTGTCACCACGAACTGCAATCCCGCGGGCGGATTCGGCCTCGCAGCGCAGTCGGTCGGCGGCGGCGGCGGCCATGCCGGCGCCAGTGCAGGGCTTCATATCCTGGGTGCCGATGGTGGGGCAGCCGGGCATGCGGGCGCGGTGGTGGTGAACAACACCGGATCGGTTTCTGTGTTCAGTCCCGCGAGTACCGCCTTGTTCGCCCAGGCCATTGGCGGCGGCGGCGGCTCGGGCGGCATGGCCATTTCCAGCGGCAGCAAGACCACGGCCGTCGGCGGCGCCGGCGGTGCGGGCGGTGACGGTGGCGCCGTGACCGTTATCAACTGGAACAGCCTGTGCACCGGCGTCGCCTGCAACGGTCAGGACCGCTGGACGGCCGATGACTCGAGCGCCGGCGGCGCGATCGCGCTGGTGGCCCAGAGCATCGGCGGCGGTGGCGGCGTGGGCGGCTTTGCCAAAGCCAAAGGCAAGGCGACGACCATTTTCGGCAATGCGTCGGCCATGGCCGTGGGCGGAACCGGCGGCAGTGGCGGCGCAGGTGCGCAGGTGCTGGTGACCCATGTCGGTCACCTCGGAACCGCCGAGATCAGCTCACCCGGCTTGCTGGCTCAGAGCATTGGCGGCGGCGGCGGCAGTGCGGGCGGGGCCCTTGCTTATGCGACAGCCCTGGCCGGCGACAGTGCCGCCGTGTCTCATGGAGGTGCCGGCGGAGGCGGTGGCAACGGCGGCAACGTGCTGGTGAACTGCAACAGCTACAGCGCCCTCTCCTCCAGCTTCAGCCCCTGCGCCGGAACCCCTGTGCTGACCGCGGTCCGAACGGACTTCCGCATCGCCACCACCGGCCTCGCCTCGCCTGGCATCGTGGCCCAGAGCATTGGCGGCGGCGGGGGCGCGGGCGGCTACGCCATGTCGCTGTCCGGCAGCCTGATCGGCTCGCAGTCGCTGGGGTTTGGCGGCAGCGGCGGCGCGGCAGGCACCGGGGGCCAGGTCTTTGCCAGCAGCAATGGACAGAGCATCAACACGTCCGGTGCTCAATCACCTGGGCTGCTGGCCCAGAGCATCGGCGGCGGTGGCGGCTCCGGCGGCAGCACCATGGACCTGAGCCTGGCGTACACCGGCAGCTCCGCCTCTTTGGGTGTGGGCGGCAAAGCGGGCAGTGGTCAAGCTGCCGGTGCTGTGGCAGTCCACAACCCCGGTGGCTTGATCAACACCAGCGGCGAAGGATCCCAAGGTCTGGTGGCACAAAGCATTGGTGGCGGCGGCGGCAATGGGGGATCGGCCATCACATTGGCGGCATCGGGACGCTATGCCGGCTCCCTGTCGGTGGGCGGCAATGGTGCGACGGGCGGAACCGGCGGCAACGTGACCCTCGTCAATGAGGACAGCAGCAGCAATCCGACTTACGGACGCGGTGCGATCACCACCCAGGGCAGCGGTGCGAGCGCCCTGGTGGCGCAGAGCATTGGCGGCGGTGGTGGCCATGGCGGCTACTCGGTGGCACTGTCCGGCGCGGAGTTCGTGGCCGGCGCGGTCAGCGTGGGCGGCAGCGGCGGCTCGGGCAACCATGCGGGAACGGTCAACGTCACCAACAAGGGCGCGCTGACCACCCAGGGCGGTGGTGCCCCCGTGCTGCTGGCCCAGAGCATTGGCGGCGGCGGCGGCTCGGGGGGGCATGCCATCGCCGGCACCGTGGCGGGCATGGGCAGCATCAGCATCGGCGCGGGGGGCAGCGGCGGCTCGGGGGCGGCGGCCTCCTCGGTGCAAGTGAACAGCACCGGTGCGATCGCCGCCCAGTCCAGCCAGGTCGGGCATGCCCCGGGCATCCTGGCGCAGAGCATCGGCGGCGGCGGTGGACAAGGCGGCTTCAGCGCCGCAGGTGCGCTGTCCTTTCAGGGCAGCGTCGCGCTGGCCGTGGGCGGTGGCGGTGGCAATGCGGGCAGTGCCGGCACGGTCAGCATCGACCATGGCGCGAGCCTGCTCACCCGCGGTGCCTTTTCCCCGGGCATTCAAGGCCAGAGCCTGGGCGGCAATGGCGGCAATGGGGGGCACACCCTGGCCGGTGCCTTGGCCGGCGGGCTGAGCCTGGCCGCCAACCTGGGTGGTGGCGGCGGCAAGGGTGGCACCGGTGGGGATGTCTGGCTGCATGTCCATGGCCCCGAGCAGCGGCTGGTCACCGAGGGCGACCAATCGCCTGGCGTACTGGGGCAAAGCCTGGGCGGTTCGGGCGGCACCGGCGGCTGGGCCGCCAGTGCTTCGGCCAGCATGGCGGCAGCGCCCTCCGTCTCCCTGGGTGGCGCAGGTGGCGCCGGTGGCAGGGCCGGTCTGGTGGCCATGACGGCTCGCCTACCCGTACAAACCAGCGGACACATGGCCCCAGGCCTGGCGGCTCAAAGCATCGGTGGCAACGGTGGCAGCGGCGGCTTCAGCGCCGCAGGTTCGGCCACCACCATCGTGGCGATGGCAACCAGCATCGGCGGCACGGGCGGCACGGGCGGACAAGGGGGTACGGTCAACATCAGGGCCGATGCGCCGGTGCTCACCAGCGGCCAGCAGTCATTCGGCCTGCTGGCGCAGAGCATTGGGGGGAACGGCGGCAATGGCGGCTCGGCCCTGTCAGCCAGCGCATCGACGGGCAACCCGTCCATGGCGGTTTCCGTCGGTGCGGCAGGTGCGGCAGGTGCCACGGGAGGCAGTGGACAGAACGCCGGCAACGTCGCCGTGGTGGGGCGCAGCACCGTGATCACCCAGGGTCAAGGGGCGGTGGGCGTGGTGGCTCAGAGCATCGGCGGTGGTGGCGGCCAGGGTGGAGCCACCGCCGCGATCGCGGCCTCAGCCTCTGGAGGCGACCCCAACAACAAGAGCATGGCCGCCGCTGTGACGGTGGGCGGCAAGGGGGCTGCCGGAGGCGCCGGGGCCGAGGCCGCCGTGCGCTTGCTGGATGCCGTGCAAACGGGCGTACCCAGCCGCAACAGCGCTTCGGGCGCGGCCGGCCAGGGTGACCGTGCAGCGGGTGTGCTGGTGCAGAGCATCGGCGGCAGCGGCGGCCAGGGGGGCGCGGCAAGCTCGCACGCCATCGCCGGCTCCGCAGCAGCGGCTGTGGCGATTGGCGGCGGCGGCGGCAGCGGCAGCAACGCGGGCAATGCCTTGCTGAACTTCGATGCGCAAACCTATCTGGCCAGCAACGCCGACCTGCTCAAGGCTTACGGCAACAACCCAGCGGCCGCCCTCAAGCACTACTTCGACTGGGGCTTCGGCGAGGCGCGCCCCACGCAGAGCTTCAATGCGGCGCAGTACATGGCGAACTACAGCGACCTGCAAGCCTCGTTCAACGGCGACCTGGCAGCAGCCACCAATCACTACGTGAGCACCGGCGTCAGCGAAGGCCGCAGCGCGAGCGCGCCCGCCGGCAGCACCCCGGTTGCACTGGCGCTGACCGACAGCGCGAGTGCCTTCGTGGACCCGCTGATCTACATCGCGTCCCACCCCGACTTGATCCGTGCCCTGGGCAACGATCCGCTCGCCGGGCTGCGGCACTACCGGGACTGGGGGCATGAGGAAGGTCGCGTGACCAGCAGCTTCAACCCGGCCCAGTACCTGGCCAACTACGCTGACCTGCGGGCCAGCTTTGGTGACGACACCCGCGCCGCCACGGTGCATTGGATCACCACCGGTCAGGCCGAGGGGCGCTCTGCCAGCGCAGCGGCGGGCAGCACCCCGGTCAACAAAGTGACCTTGCCCAGCGTCAGCACCTTCGGTCAGCAGGCCCCGGCCATGGTGGCTCAGAGCATCGGGGGCGGTGGCGGTCAGGGCGGTGCCGCTTCTGCCAGCGCCGTCAGCAACAAGCACGCGGCCTCGGTGGCCATCGGCGGCTTTGGTGCCGGCGGCGGCGATGCCGGCATGGTGGTGGTGACCCCCACTGGCGCCCTCAACACAACGGGCGCGCAGTCGCCTGGGGTGCTGGCGCAGAGCATTGGCGGCGGCGGTGGGCATGGCGGCTCGGCATCGGCCTCCGCAGACGGCTCACAGGGCGCGGTGGAGGCGGCCGGTGTCGCGGCGTACACCGGGCTGGTGGGCTCGACCGTGGGCAATGCCACGGTGGCCGTGGCGCAGAAGTTCAGCCAAGACAACGGCGCCCCGAGCAGCTCGAGCGCCAAGAACGACAACGGCGTGGGGGCCTCCCTCAGCATCGGCGGCGCCGGTGGCCTGGGCGGCAAAGGCAGCGCCGTGGCGGTGGACAGCAGCGCGCTGGTGAGCACCTTGGGTGACCTGTCGGCCGGTCTGTATGTGCAGAGCGTGGGCGGCGGTGGCGGTCACGGCGGCAGCAGCACCAGCAATGCCAAGGGCGGCAACAGTGCAGTCGCCGTCAGCCTCGGAGGCAGCGGCGGCACCGGCGGCGACGCGGGCTCGGTGCAGGTGCGCAACAGCGGCCGCATCGGCACGGCCGGCACCCAGTCCCAGGGCGTCTTTGCCCAAAGCGTGGGCGGCGGTGGCGGTGATGGCGGCTCGGTCAGCGCCACCTCACAGTCGGGGGGCAAGGCCGCCGCCTCCTTGGGTCTGGGCGGCAGCGGCGGCGGCGGTGGCAGTGGCAGCAGCGTCAATCTGATCAACACCGGCAGCGTCAGCACCTGGCTGGGCAACGCCGGCGGGCTGTTTGCCCAGAGCGTGGGCGGAGGCGGTGGCAACGGGGGTGCGGCCAGCACGGCCGCCAGCGTGACACCGGCCGCAGACGACGGCAAAACCAGTGCCAGCACCGGCACGGCCAGTGCTTCGCCCAACAACCAGAGCAACTCGGCCAGCGCCGGCAGCGTGTCCGGCAGCAACGCCAGCAAGGGCGGCGCCGCAGGGGCCAGCACCGGCTACGCAGCCAGCCTCGCCCTCGGGGGAGCGGGTGGCAAGGCGGGTCATGGCGGCACGGTGGTGGTGCAGCACAGCGGCAGCGTGAGCACAGGCCTCGCAGTGCAAGACGGCGTGGTGAACAGCATTGCCCACGCCCCGGCCCTGCTGGCCCAAAGTGTGGGCGGCGGCGGTGGCCAAGGAGGAAGCAGCAGCAGCAATGCCGATGCGGCCAAGAGCAGCGTGGCCATCTCACTGGGTGGATTGGGGGCTGGCGGTGGAGATGGCGGCACGGTGGCCGTGCATGCCAGCGCCGGCAACCTGAGCACGCGGGGCGCCTTGTCTTCCGGGCTGATCGCGCAAAGCCTGGGCGGCGGCGGCGGCAACGGGGGCTCGTCCACCTCCACAGCCAGCCAAGGCAGTTCGGCCTCGGTGGCCATGGGACTGGGGGGCACCGCGGGTGGCGGCGGCCACGGCGGTGCGGTGACGGTGTGTGGCACGCGCCAGGCCGATGGCAGCTGCGGCACTGCGCTGGGCAGCAGCATCAGCACCGGCGGCGTGCAGTCGCATGGTGTGTTCGCCCAGAGCGTGGGCGGCGGCGGCGGCAGCGGCGGGGCCGTCAGCGTGGCGGCCACGGCGGGTGACGCGAGTGGCAGTGACAACAGCGCCAGCGCGAACAATGGCAGCAGTTCGGCTTCTGCCTCCAGCGGCGTGGCGGTGGCCGCCGCCCTGGGGGGCAGCGGTGGCAGCGGCGGCTACGGGGGTGATGTTCGGCTGTCCATTGCGGCCTCAGTCAGCACCCTCGGGCCGCGCTCGACGGCTTTGTTTGCCCAAAGTGTGGGCGGGGGTGGCGGTGAGGCCGGCAGCAGCAGCAGCAACGCCAGCAGCGGTGCCCATGCGGTGAGCCTGGCGCTGGGCGCCAGCGGCGGCAGCGGCGGCCGGGGCGGCAATGTGTCGGTGGACCTGGCCAGCAGCGCCCAGCTGCAAACCCGTGGCCTGATGTCTCAGGGCTTGATGGCCCAGAGCGTGGGCGGCGGCGGCGGCGTGGCAGGCAGCACCAGCGCCACCAGCGCCGATGCCGGCAACAGCAACACCAGCCTGGCCTTGGGCGGCAAGGCGGGGAGCGGACAAGATGGCGGCACCGTCAAGGTCAACAGCGGTGGCAGCATCAGCACCAGCGGTTGGGGCGCAGATGGCCTGGTGGCGCAAAGCGTCGGGGGTGGCGGTGGCACCGGAGGCGCGGCGTCGAGCAGCGCATCGACAGGAACAGCTGCTGCGTCCCTCGCCCTGGGCGGCCAGGGCGGTGCATCCGGCAAAGGTGGCGATGTCGCGGTCACGCTGTTCTCTGGCAGCGTGAAGACCGAAGCCGAAGCGGCCCGCGCCCTCTTGGTGCAGAGCATTGGCGGCGGTGGCGGCAGCGGCGGCAACGCCAGCAGCAACACGGGTGGCGACAACACCAAGTCGGTCAGCCTCGCGCTGGGTGGCCAAAGTGGCAGCAGTGGCGGCGGCCAGGGTGGCACGGTGAGCGTCAACGCCAACGGTACCGCGACCTTGGCAACCCAGGGACATTTCGCCACCGCAGTGGTGGCGCAGAGCATCGGCGGCGGCGGCGGCGTGGGCGGCAGCAGCCAAAGCAGCAGCAGTGCCAGCGGCAGCAGCTACACCTTGGGGCTCAACCTGGGCGGCGCAGGCGGCGCCGGGGGCAACGGCGGCGCGGTGACACTGGATCTGCGTCAGAGCAATTCCAGCGTCAACACGCAGGGGCTGGCTGCCTTTGGGGTGATGGCGCAAAGCATTGGCGGTGGCGGCGGTGTCGGCGGCGCGGCCGCCTGGCACCAGTCCGGCAGCTTGGGCAGCGTCTCGATCAGCAGCCAGCTCGGTGGCAGCGGCGGCGACGGCGGCGATGGCGGCAGCACGCGGCTGCTGTCCGACCAGACGGTGAGCACCGCAGGACACCTGGCCGTGGGCCTGCTGGCCCAGAGCGTGGGCGGCGGCGGTGGCGTGGGTGCAGCGGCCACCTCGTCCAGCGAGGACAGCGCCTTCAGCGGCAGCGTGAACCTCGGCGGCAGCGGCGGCAAAGGCGGCGCGGGCGGCACGGTGGAGCTGGCGCTGGGTCAGCGTATCAGCACCTCCGGCAACCTGGCGCATGCGGCGGTGGCCCAGAGCATTGGCGGCGGCGGCGGTCTCAACCTCAGCCGGGCCAGCGGCACGATCCTGGGGAACAGTCAGGCCAAGGCGGGCGCTCGCGTGCTGCTGTCCAGCAGCGCTGCGGTGGAGACCAGCGGCACGGGGGCCGCGGGCCTGGTGGCCCAGAGCATCGGCGGCGGCGGCGGCCTGTCGACCTCCTTCGGATCGGCCACCCTGGGTGGCGCGCCGGGCTTTGCCAACGGCGGCGTGGTGCGCCTGTGCAATGGGCTGGACAGCGCCGGTCAGTGCAGCGGCGATGTCGCACTGACGGGCAGCATCCGCACCCATGGCGCCCTCGGCCACGGCCTGGTGGCCCAGAGCATTGGCGGCGGCGGCGGGATGGTGCTCAGCCCGGAGAACCCGCTGCAGACCACCTTGCGCGGCAGCGGTGCCATCGGCAGCGACGTGACCGTCTGGACCGCCCAGGCCATCAGCACACAAGGCCATGGGGCCGCCGGCCTGGTGGCACAGAGCATCGGGGCGGGCGGCGGCCTGGTCGGGGACCACTACTGGATCACCGGCGGCGTCACCCACAAGCTGACCGCGGCCAGCAGCACAAACCTGTCCACCGGTGCGGCGGTCAGCGTGGATGCTTCCAAAGGCTCGCAGGCCTGGAGCACCAGCGGCATGAACGCGCCCGCACTCGTGGCGCAAAGCATTGGCGGTGGGGGCGGCTACTTTGCCCACACCAACCTGACTCAGGCCAGCCGGGTGGACCTGAGCTTCCAGCTCGGCGGCACCGATGGCAGCAGTGACGGCGGCACCGCCCGGGTGAATCTGGGCTCGCGAGCCATCAGCACCGGCGACGCAGGCAGCCTGGGTGTGCTGGCGCAAAGCGTGGCGGGCGGCGGCGGTGTGTTTTCCTGGGTGGCGCCGACCGTGGCGGCGCCCGGCAGTGCGGCCAGCACCAACGCCACCCTGAGCGGCCAACTGGGACAGACCGGCAGTGGCAGCCGCGCCTTCGATGCCAGCGTCAGCGGCAGCCCGTCGATCAGCACCAGCGGCCTGCACTCGGCCGGGCTGGTGGTGCAAAGCGTCTCCAATGGCGGCGGCGTGGCCCTGGCGGCGGGACGTTTGGGCCAGGGCTTCAGCGGCACCATGAACCTGGGCTCGACGGCCACTGGCAAGAACGATTGGAAGTTCAGCGGCCTCGTAACGGCCCAACTGGACGGCGGCAGCATCAGCACCCGCGGCGATATGGCGCCGGCCCTGGTGGCCCAGACGGTCAGCGGCGGTGGCGGTTTGAGCCTGGCGCTGGCCAGCGACGCCAAGCTGGGCGGCCGGCCCGGCAGCCCCGCCTACCCGGGCGAGGATCAGCGGTCCAAGCCGGCCGTGCTCGTGAACAACCGCGCAGCCATCAGCACCACAGGGGCCGGCTCGATCGGCATCGTCGCGCAGAGCGTGGGCAATGGCGGTGGCCTGGCCTATGCCTACAACAGCGCCACACTCGGCGCGGGCGGCAGCGGCGGCCATGGCGGCACGGTGGAGGTCAACAGCTACGCCCCCATCCGCACCTCGGGTGTGAACGCCTACGGCATCCTGGCCCAGAGCGTGGGAGGCGGTGGCGGCGCCGTGATCGGCGTGGGCAATGCCCTGAACGTGACCTACAACAAGGGCAGTGGAGACGCCGGGGCCGTGACCGTCAATGTGTTTGCGGACATCAGCACCAGCGGAAATGGCGCTCACGCCATCGTGGCGCAGTCGATCGCCGGCGGCGGCGGCATCGTCGCCAGCGGAACTCAGACCACCACCTACAAAGGCGGTTCCGGCAAGAGCGGCGATGTGAAGGTGAACTACGCCGCCGGTGTGAAGGTGACGGCCTCAGGCCGAGACGCACACGCCTTATGGGGCTCATCCTCGACCGACCCGGTTGTCGAGGTCGGCGAGGGTGCAAGCTTGGTGGGTGGCAGCGGCGTCGCCGCCATGTACTTCGAAGGCCCCATCAACGAGTTGCACAACCGGGGGCAAGTGGGCAGCGCCGACGGGCACGCCGGTCGCGCAGTGCAGACCACCGGAGGCGACATCGCCATCCACAACCATGGTGAGCTGCTGGGTGACCTGCACCTCACCGAGGGCGCGCGCAACGAGGTGCACAACCACAGCGGCGGCAAGATGCTGCACGGTGGCACGCTCAACCTCGGTGGCAGTGGCACGCTGCACAACGAGGGCACGATCATGCACGGCGGCGAGACCGGTGCTGCCACGCGCATCAACGGTCATCTGATTCAAGGGGAAGGCGGCACGCTGGCGCTGCGCATGGACCATGCCAGCGGGGTGGCCGATCAGCTGCACGTCACAGGCAACGCCACCCTCAAGGGCCGTTTGCAACCGGTCCTGCAGACCGCGCACCTGATCACGCCGGGCACGCACTCGCTGGGCACCATCTTCAGCGCGGGCGGGGGCCTGGACGCCAGCGCCTTGTCCGTGACCGACACGGCCATCCTGGACTATCGCCTGCACCCCCAGGATGGCAAGCTGGGGTTCAGCGTGCATGCCGACTTCAGCCCCGAGGGCATGAACGAGGACGTGCAGCGCCTGGGCGACCTGCTGGCCACCGCACAGTCGGAGTCACGCGACAACTACCGCGACCTGACCGCCCGCCTGGTGACCCTTTCTAACCCTGAGTCGCTGCACCAGGTGTACTGGGACCTCAGCGGCGCCGGTGCTACGACGGTGGCGACGGTCGGCACTCGGCTGAGCACCCTGTTCGGGCGCCTGCTGACGGACCGCCTGGGCGCCCTGCCCGCCGCACCTTCATCGGGTCAGCTGACACGGCATGCCTGGGTCCAGGCCCTGGGTGAACGCCACAGCGCCAGCTACGACGGCGCAGGCAGCTCGGATGTCAAGGCCCACTTGGGCGGTCTGGCCTTCGGGCTTGAAACTTCGCTCGACGCCAACACGATGGTGGGCGCCGCACTCTCGAGCAACCGCTCCAGCCTGGAGATGTCCCACGGCTACCAGGCGCGCGGGCCCGGCGTTCAGCTGGGCGCCTATGCGGTGCGCCAGGCGGACAGCCGCTGGGGCCAGCTGTACCTGACGGGCTCGCTGACGCATTCACGCCAAACGCTGGATACCGAGCGTCGCTTTGAACTGACAGGCGCCTACCACCAGGCTCAGATGCGCACCCAGGCCTGGGGTGCGCGGATCGAGACGGGCCTGCGCATCAACCCGCCAGGATGGCGCATCGCGCCCTTTGCGGCCTTGCAACTGCAGCACTTCACGATCCAGGCGCATGACGAGGAGGCCTCAGCCCAGCCTCACCTGGCACTGAGCTACCAGCGCAGCGCATTCACCCAGGTGCGCAGCGAGTTGGGCGCCGCGGTAGAGGGCCGCATGATGCTGCCCAGCGGCGCATCGCTCCAGCTGAAGGGGCGCCTGGGATGGGCCCACGAAGCATGGAGCGAGCACCGCATGTTTGCCGCTTTCAAGACCCTCAACGGACGCCCTTTCAGCGTCACCGGCCTGACGCCCACACCCGATCTGGCCATCCTGTCCGGCCAGGCTGAACTGCGCTTGAGCCCCTCATTGGCTGTGGAGTTCAATCTGCAAGCGGAGTACGGTCGAGACACCCGCACGCAGGCGGGCGGTGTCGCGCTGCGCTACAGCTGGTAAGGAAACCGCCGCTGCGTGCCCCCGGGAGCGCTCACTTCGAAACTTTGTTATGCGGTTCCTCAAGAAGGAAGCTGCCAACAAAGTTTCGAAGTTGCCGGCAAAGCATCGAGGCCTTGGCGGGAAGTTGCCGGGCCGCGATCGGGCACAGGATGGGGTCGAACTCAGCATCGCTGACACAGAAGCAGACATGCAGCGATGGCACAGGCTCTGGCCATTGGTCAAGGCCCATGGTCAGGTCCAGATCCTCGCTCGCAAAGACAAGCGAGAACGCCCCGAACGCGCTCTGCGCGGCCATGGCTTTTGGAAGCCCCGCATGCCTGGGCGGGTTCGAAAGTCAGCCCTCGCTCAAAGCTGCTTTTCAAAGAACCGGACCACACGCGCACGCGCCCTGAAGGCCTGTGCCACATCGGGTGTGAAGTTCACCGGCGGCTGCACGCCGGTGCTGAAATAACTGCCCAGGTTGGCGTAGGGGTCGGTCACCATCATGGGCGTCATCAGGCGGTCCCAGCCATGGGTGGCGCCGGGGTAGGCGGTGACACTGACGACAGGACCGTTGCTGGCGTTGACGCTTTGGGCCAGGGCCTCGCAAGGCTGGCTGCTGTTGTCGTAGTCGTCCTTGCTGCCGATCTGGATCAGCACCGGTGCGCCCGTCAGGTTCAGCCACTGCACGCCAAACTGGGCGGGCGTGGTGCCCAGGGTGGCCAGCAGGGCGCTGTTGTTCCAGGCATAGCAGACCGGGTAATGCGCCACATGGGCCTTGAACTTGCGTCCGCCGCCGAACATGCCGGCATAGCGGCTCTCGGCTGCGCCCATGCTGACCAGGCCGCCCCAGGAAAAGCCCAACACACCGATACGTGCCCCATCGATGCCAGGCTGCTGGGCCAGAAAAGCCAGGGCCGAGAAGGCGTCGGGGTAGGTCAAGATGGGGGCCGACGGCCGCTGGTTGCCGTTGCTGTAGCCGCGCGCCTGCCACATATCGATCTGCAAGGTGGCGATGCCGGCGGCATGGAGCGCGGCCTCGTAGAAGTCGCCGCGGGCGTCGATGCCGGCTGAGCCGTGCAGGATCAGCACGGCCGGCACCTTGGCCGCCCCCGTCTGCCCTGCCTGGCGCGGCACACTGAGCTTGCCCTGGATGCTGAGCGGGCTGGCCGGTGCCGTCAGATTGGGCGAGGCAAAGCGAACAAAGCGGATGTCGGGCGCGGCCGCCGGGCGCAGCACGTCATCCAGGGCCGGCTGTGCAGCGGCGCCGCTGGAGAGGACCGCGGCCCATGCGGCCAGGCCCCAAAAACCCCACCGCGCCCAACGCCTGCGGCTTGCTTGAATGTAAGTCCACGCCATCGTCGCCTCCGCTGCCACACCATCGGCATCGCGCCACAGGAAGGCCCCGCAGCGCCAGCGAAAGCTACCACCTTTTTGCACGTTATGCGTTGCTTGTTACATGCACAAACGGACCCAGGCACGATCCGGGAAAAGTACCGCCGCGCAAGTCGGAATCAGCCACCCGGACGGGACACGGCCTCCGCATGCACCGGCCGGTGCTCGCTGCCGAGACCGCGAGTGATGTGCAGCAAGCGGCTGGGAGCACTCACCCGTGCGGTGTGCCAGATGCCCCGGGGCACGAGCACGGCGCCGCGGCCCTTCAACTCAAGGGTCTGAAGGCCGCTCGGCTGCTCGAGCAGCAACTGAACCGCACCCGAGAGCAGGTAAACATACTCATCGCCCTCCGGGTGGCGCTCCCAATTGGGCCAGTCTTCGCTGCATTCGAATTCGATCACCAGCCAGCCGGTGTCATAAGCCGCCATTTCTGCGGCAGGCAAGCTCCAGAAGGCATCGCCACCGGGCAGCTCGGTGGCACGGCCATCCTCGGCCAGGTGGACAAAACGCTGTTGCGGATCGAAGGACATGGTGCGGACTCCGGGTCGGCCAGGGGTGTTGCCATTGTGGCGAGAAACGCGCTGCAGGCGAGCTGGCGCAGGCTGTTCCCGCATCGCGTTTCTCGCCACAATCAGCGCCAGCAGCCGCTTCAACACTTGGATTCAGGGATGGGCGCGAACGGCCACCCTCCCCTCGGGCCTCGCAGCCCGGGTGACGCCGTTCTTTGAATCACAGGGAGAAGAAGATGCAAGCACTGAAAGATCGCTCCATCGCCACGCGCATGCGGCTGGGGTTTGCCTTGTTGATCGTGATGAGCATGGCGGTGGCCGCCTTCGGCCGCGTGGCGCTCAAGGAGGTGGGGCAGCAGATGCACGAGCTCACCGACAAGCACATGGTGGTGGTGAGCCTGCTGGGCCAGCTCAAGGACAACGTCAACGTCACCGCGCGGGTGGCGCGCAATATCGCCCTGCTCAGCGAGCCGGCCGCCAAGCAGCGCGAGAAGGCCCGCATCGATGCCAACCGCAGCTCCACCCAAGAGTTGCTCAAGCAGCTGCAGGCCCAGCTGGCCGCCGAGGCCGGCAGCGAGCTGCTGCAAAAGGTGACCCGCACCCGCGAGGCCTACATCAAAGTCATCAACCCGGCCATTCAGCTGGGCATGACGGGCCAGAACGAGGCCGCGCGCGACGCCCTGGTGGGCGAAGTCAGCCAGGCCCAGAGCGAGTACTTCAGCGCCCTGGATGAGCTGATCGCCCTGCAGCGCAAGGCCATGGAGGACGCCGGGGCCGCCGCGGACCGCACCATCCAGCGCGCCGGCTGGGCCATGCTGGCCCTGCTGACGCTGTCGGCTTTCCTGGGCTCGGGCATCGCCGGCTGGATGGCGCGTAGCGTCACCCGCCCCTTGCTCGCCGCCATGAATGTGACGCAGCGCATTGCCAAGGGTGATCTGAGCAGCCGCATCGTGGCCGAGTCACGCGACGAGGTGGGCCAGCTGATGAACTCCCTGCACCAGATGCAGGAGGCGCTGCGCCAACTGGTGGGGGTGGTGCGCAGCAGCAGCGACTCGGTGGCCACGGGCGCGGGGCAGATCGCCACCGGCAATGGCGATCTCTCGCAGCGCACCGAGCGCCAGGCCAGCAGCCTGCAGCAAACAGCGGCCTCGATGGAGCAGCTCTCCGGCACCGTCACGCAGAGTGCCGAGACGGCCCGCCACGCCACCGACTTCGCCACCGCCGCCAACGGCGCCGCGGAGCGGGGCGCCCAGGTGATGGACGAAGTCATTCACACCATGAGCGACATCAACGAAGCCAGCCGGCGCATCAGCGATATCGTCAGCGTGATCGACGGCATCGCCTTCCAGACCAATATCCTGGCCCTGAATGCTGCGGTGGAAGCCGCCCGCGCAGGCGAAGAAGGACGCGGCTTTGCCGTCGTGGCGGCCGAGGTGCGCAATCTGGCCCAGCGTTCGGCCACAGCGGCGCGCGAGATCAAGGCCCTGACCTCCAGCAATGTCGAGAAGGTGGAAGCCGGCTCTCGCCTGGTGGGCAGCGCCGGCAGCAGCATGCAGGACATCCGCGACCAGGTGGCCAGGGTGGTTCAGCTGATCAGCGAGCTGGGCCAGGCTTCACAGGCGCAAAGCCGGGATATCGTGCACATCAACTCGGCCGTGTCCCAGCTCGATGAAAGCACGCAGCAAAACGCCGCCCTGGTCGAGCAATCGGCTGCTGCGGCCGAGAGCCTGAGCCAGCAAGCGCGCATCCTGGTCAATGCCGTCAGCGCCTTCAAGCTGGAAGGCGCGGTCGGCCCGCGCTGAAATCTCTCAGGCGGGGCGAGGCGCAGTCCGCCTGGGCCCGCGCAGGGCCGAGCCCAGCAAGAGCATCCCCAGGCCAGCCATCGGTGCCCAGGGGAAGTAGTTGCGCCAACCGCGCTGGATGACCGACTGATCCAGGCGCCAGGGATGCACCAGCACCTGCACGGTGTCCCCCAGGCCCAGAGCATCGCGCGCGGCGAAGCTGTCCTCAAAATGAACCGTCTGGCCCTGGTACTCAAAGCGCACCTGCGGCATGCGACCGCTGCGCAGCTGGCTGCCGCCAGGGCTGGGGCTGTGCCACTGGCGCTCCGGCAAGGCCACCACCTGCCCCTCGGCACGCTGGCCAGCCAGCAAGGCCGGTACAGCCCGCTGACCGGTCCAAACAGCCAGGGCCAACAAGACCAGGGCAGCCAGCAGCTGCAAGGTTCGAAGCAATGCATACAGGGTGTGGGGCATGGCGTCCAGCGTCTTGCGCAAGAAAGATCGATTCAGCAAAAGAAAGGCGTCATGGTGGCACAGCAAGCGCAAGATAAGAAACCACAGGCCGTTTTCTCTGCCGACCCAGCACCGACGAGCATCTCCCGCCTTGGAGGGATAGACATTCAGCCGGTTTCCCCTCCATGCTCCCCTGTTGCATCCAGCACAGCCCAGATCGCTTGGCGAAGCGCAAGCGGCAGTTCTTTTCGGCACGCGGCTGTGCTCACGCATCAACCCAAACGCCACCGCATGTCACGACACGACCCCGCCCCTCGGCCTCTCGCGCGCAAGGCCTAACCGTTCACATCCTCGCATGGCCTCTCGTCGTCGCCTTGTCCTGGCCCTGGCCGGCAGCAGCCTGCTGACGGTGCCGCCTCTCTGGGCCCAGGTCTTGCCGGGCGCGGGCAAGGGTGTGAGCTTTCCGGTGGCCGACCCGCGCGAGGACCCGCGGCGGGTCTACCCCTTGCAGCTGCTGCAACTGGTGCTGGAACAGTCTGGCCGCGAGCCGCGCGTGGAGGAGCGCTATCACTACACCCAGCTTCGCGCCATGGCCGAGCTGCGCCTGGGGCGCCTGGATGTCACCAAGGTCACGCGCCGCGACCTGCCCGCCAGCGAGGGCCTGGTGGTTCCTATCCCGCTGCGGCGCGGCCTGCTCGGCCTGCGGCTTTTGCTTTGCCGCGCAGCGCAGGCGCACAGCCTGTCACAGCTGCGTGACCTGGCCGAGCTCAAGGCCCTGGGCCTGGGTTATGGCATCGACTGGACCGATCGGCCGGTGTTCGAGCGCCTGGGCTTCAAGGTCATCAGCGCCTCCAACTACGCCGGCCTGTTTGGCATGCTGCAGGCGCGGCGCAGCGATTACCTCTCGCGCGGCCTGAACGAAATCTGGGAAGAGCTGGCCAACGGCAAGCTGGTGGGCCCTGGCCTCGCGGTGGTGCCGGGCCTGGGCCTGCGCTACCCGCTGGACGACTATTTCGTCGTGCGCCCGGACGCGCCCGAGCTGGCCGAAGCCCTGCAGCAGGGCCTGCAAAATGCCCTGCGCAACGGCAGCTACCAGCGCCTGTTCGACGAGCATTTCAGCCAGGCCCTGCGCCGCGCGGCCCTGCACGAGCGCCGCCTGCTGCGCGTGGACGGCTACCCCGAAGACGCGCTGGTCGAACAAGCCCAGCAGCTGTTGCTGGCCCAGGGGCCAGGCAAAGCCAAAAGGGGCTGAGTTCTCAAGCCGCAACGATGTTCAAGGGCCCGTTGCCGAACTTCTCCGGCACATGGCCGAAGGCAAACAGCCGGAAATCGTTGTGGGCGAAGTTGCCGAGGTACTTGCCTTGCTCGGCAATGACCACGCCGACATCGTCGTTGCGCTCGAACGCCGTGGTGCTGAGGCTGAGCTCGTAGGCCAACAGATCCAGGGTCAGGGCGCTGGCCGTGTTGGCATCGCCCACCAGGCTGCGATAGCAGCCCTCCAGCACCCCACCGTTCTGGATCAAGCTGTCGATGCGCTTCACCCATTCGTCCGCCAGGCGCACGCCACGCAAGCGGTTGTTGCGCAGGCGCAGGCGGCCGTTGCCGTGGGCCAGGCTGACCCGCCCGGCCTTCAGGGCCTGGCTCAGGCCCTGGAACAAGGCTTGCGGGAACTCGGGCAGTGTGGCGTCGCCGTACAAGGCCAGTTGGCCGTGGAACAGGTTGTCGGCCAGCAAGGTGTCCGCGCGCGCATCAGCCAGGGTCAGGGCCGAGCCCCCCTGGCTCAGCAGCACACCCACACGCCAGCGCTCCAGCGTGGCCAGCATTTGCTGAGCCGGCACCTGCTCATCCTGCAGCTCTCGCTGGAACTGCTGCAGCGCCTCGCGCTCCTCGGGGGCCAGCGCCAAAGCGCCGGTGTCGGCCTTGCGCAGGTAGTTGGCGATCTGGGCACCCAGGCTCTTGCGCTGGGCTGCGGTGAGCTGGCCATAGGCCTCGGCCACCCTCAGATCGAGCGGCTCGAACACCCGCCCATCCTTGACCTCGAAGCTGGACTGCAAGGGCTTGAAGTCGGGCAGCAGCTCAAACACCTGCTTCAGACGTGCCGGCAGGCCCTCGCCCGTGTAGCCCTTGATGCGGCAGGCGCTGATCTCCAGCGCACTGGCGCCGGCGATCTGCAGCAGGCTCAGTCCCTTGGGCGTGAAGCCGCTCAGGCCCAGACGGCTCAAGCGCACCTGGCTGCAGCCTTCGATGCGCAGCGAAGCCCAGCTCTCGCTCCAGATCACGTCGAACTGATCCAGCTCCACCGAATCAAAATCAAAGAGATTGAATTCCTGCTCCTGCACATGAATGCGGCTGGCCAGGCCGGCGCCATGCACATGCAGGCGCGTGCCGCTGGGCGCTTGCACATCGAGGCCGTCCTTGAGGTGGTGCTCACCGGGCAGCAGGCAGAGCACGATGTCGCGCTGCTTCTCGTTGATGAGCCGCACGATGGCCTCATCAAGCGTGGCGAAATCACCGCCCTCGCCCACGGTCTTGCTGCAACCGCCGCCGCCATGGCCGCGCTTGCACAAGGCATCGAGGGCATCCTGCACCGTGTGGATCTGGGCCGCCTTGGCCTCGGCGCAGTTGCTGGGGTCGTAGGCCACCTGGGCGGCGGTGAGCAGGCTGGCGTTGAAATGGATGCGATTGAACTTGCCCGCTGCCGGTGCGCCAGCCTCCAGCAGCTCGGCGCTGCAGGTCTGCGACAGCACCGTGGGCGAGAGCGACCAGCTCACGCCGGCCAAACCGTCCGCCCCTGTATCCACCTCGGCCACCAGGCCACCGCCCGGCAGCTGACCGTGGCTGGCGGTGAAGCGCACCCGCGCCCCGGCCACCGGGAACTGGCCGTTGAACACCGCCACCTCCAGCGGCCGCGGCAAGGGCACAGGCGCCGGCGCGATCGGGTTGGGCGCGATCTGCTGGCCATCACCGCCGACGTAGACGAGGTTGCGCAGCTCGCTCAAGCTGGGGAAGAGCTGGCGGCAGTCATGCAGACGCGTCCATTGATTGCCCTGGTAGCGCAGCACGGCCAAGCGCGCAAAAGCGCGCAGCACGCCCAGCGGCGCGAGGAAGCGGGGCTTGTCGGCGCTGTCCAGCGGCCACTCGATATCGGCCGTGGCCGTGCGGGCCGGGATCTGCCAAAAGTCGCCGACGCGGTAGCGGCCGGGCGCGAACTTGAGCTCCACCCCGTCTTCCAGCTCCACCCAACCGGTGTTGGTGTTGGGCGCGGCCGGGTTGATCTGGCCCCAGCCTTCCCAGCGCCGCACGCGCGGGTTGACGCTGAACAAGCCCTTGTCCAGCGGCCCGGTCTTGCTGCTGAGGTCGACCGTCACCACCGTGCCCGCGGTCTTGAGCACCTGCACCAAGGTGCCCGGCTGGCCGGTCTGCTCGTGCAGCTCGCTGTAGAACTCGATCCAACTGCCGGCCTGGATGGACAGGCTGGCGTCGCGCCCCAGGCTGGCCACCTCGAACTCATTGGCCGTGGGCTCGCCCAGCCAGCGCGTCACGCGGGTAGCGATGCTGCCGTTGTCACGCGACCATTTGAAACGCGGCTTGCCCGAGATGCTGCCGTCGTCATGGATCTCGACGCGGTAGAGCTGGTTCTCCAAGCGCCGGTAGCCGGCCTCAGGGGTCAGCAGGCAGGGGTCTTTGGGCGGCACGGTGGGTTCGGCGCGCGCGGCAATGCGGCCATCGGGCGCCTGGCTGAAGCTGGCCCAGGGCTCGACGCTCAGGCAGCTCAGCGGCGTGCCGACATCGCCGGCGCGCAGCAGCTTGACCTGCCAAACCAGCTGGTCGCGCGTGCTGGTGTCGGGCAGGCCCAGGGCTACCTCACGGATGTGCGGCGCCTCCAGCGGCGTGATGTGGCGCAGCCAGGCCTCGACATAGCCGATGTAGACGCCCTCGCTCGGCGCGGCCGCGGCACCGGCCGCGTTGTAGACGCGGATCTGGCTCAGCGGCGCGGCCTGGGCCGGCGGCAGGGCCAGCAGGCTCTGCCACGCCGGCTGTGTGGGCAGCACCGGCGAGATGGCGCTGGCCAGGCCGGGCTGGGTGATGAGCGTCTGGCCGGTGGCCGCCTCGCAGAGCAGGCCCTGCACATAGCAACGGCCGGCGCTGATGCTGATGTTCTCGCCGGCACCGGTGAGCAAAAATCCGGCCGCATCAATGGGCACGGCCGCGCCTGCGCCCAGGCTGTCCACGGTCTCGGTTTCGATGCGGCGGTTCAGGATGTCCTGCTGCTCATTCCACTCGGCATCCAGCTGCACCCGCCCCTGCTGCATGCGCACCGCGCGGTAATGCTGGTCGGGCCGGTCGGTCGATCGGGTCAGGTCGGCTTTCATGGTGGTGTCCCGTGATGGTTCGCTTCAGATCAATTGACAAAAATCAGCACGGCTTCGAGGCCGAAACGCAGGTATTCATCGAGGGCCTGGCGCAGATTGGCCTCGCGCTGCGGCTCTTGCAGCAGGTTCCAGACGCCCATCTCGCCGCCGTCCTCGGCGCCGCGGCGGATCTCGGGCGCACAGCTCAGGCGCAGCTGGGCATAGGCCGCATGGCCGTGGCGCAGCGAGCTGAAACTGGGCGTGACGCGCAGCAGCTCGCCCTTTTTTTGTGCCGGCGACAAGCCCTCAAGCGCCAGCTCGGGCTGGCAGCGGTAGCGCCGCGGTGTGAGGGCATCGATGGGCAGGTAGCAAAAGCGCACACAGCCTTGCTGGCGCCGCTCGATCTCGACCGGGCCGTTGAACAGGCTGTTGCCCGCCTCCAGCTGGCCGGCGCTGCAGGCGCCGAGCACGGTGCAGCGGTCGATCGCCAGCGCGGTGTCGGGCAGGACCAGAGCTTGCGGGTCGATCGGCGCCGGCTGCGCGCTGAGGTTGGCGTCGATGATGGAGGCACTGAGGCTCACGCCGCCGAGGGCCTTGGCCGCTTGAATCGGGCCGCAGACGCTGTGGCTCAGGCGGATCTGCAGCTCCGGCCCGTTGCCACTGTGGCGGATGCCGCCGCGGCTGGGCCGCAGGCTGCAGTGGCGCACATCGAGCGCGCGCAAGCCGCCTTGCAGCTGCAGCTCGCCATCGATCCACAGGCCCGAGAAGCCAAAGCGTGTGCTGCTGTTGCCGCGCAGCGTCCAGTTGCCCACCAGCACAGGGCGGCGCTGGTTCACCGCCTCGATCAGCAGCTCGCTGTCGGGCAGGTTGAGATTGGGCGTGAGCGCCTCGGTGGCATCGCTGTCGATGCGGATCAGGGTGCGCTGGCCGGTCTGCACCTGGGCCAGGGCCGCGGCCAGGCTCGGTTGATCCAGGGGCACGCGGATCAGGCGCATGCCTTCGGCCGAGAACAGGCCTTGCGTGGCCTCGTCCTCGGCCCGGGCCGGGCGCCGGTCGTAGGGGCCACCGCCGATATCACCGGGGAAGCCATAGGCATAGGCCACCTCGACCCGAGCAACCGCCTGACCCGCCGGCAGGGCGATGCGCCCCAGCACCGGGTCAAAACCCACGCAGCCGGCCGGCGGGCGACGCCACTGCGGCGGCGCCAGGCCCGGGATCGTGCCCAGATGGCAGACGCGCAAGGCCGTCTCGGCCACCTCCACCCCATCGAGCCAGATGCGCAGCACCGGCCCGCCGGACTCCTGCGAAAAATAACGCCGCTGCGGCTCACGGCCCTGGGCCAGGTCGGCCTGGATGGCGCTCAGCTCCTCGTGCAGGGTACGGCGCGAGAGCGGCTCCGGCACATGGATGGGCTGGGCCAGATCGCTGATCTGCGCCTCGGTGCGCGGGCGGTTGAAGAGCCAGGATTCGCCGGCCGGAGCCGCTTCGCCGACATCGCGGCCCAGCGGGTCGAAGCTGAAAAAGCCCGCCCCGCTGCCCACCGCCGCCGCCGTGCCCCGCTGCACGGCATAGGCCTGCAGGCGCCAGATGTGCAGGCCGATGTGTGGGATGTTGTATCGCCCGCCCGGCAGGGCCCGCACTTCGGCCGTGTGGGCGCTGGTGTCGAAGGCGCCGTCCACACGCTCCAGGGCCAGGGCCTGGCGCAGATCGGGCGTGCGGACATTGAAGGCCCTCACATGGTTGAGATGCTGGGTCCAGCCCAGTTGCTGGAAATACTCGACCGCATGGGCGCGCCAGCCAGTGGTGTCCTGGGCCAGTTGCTCCAGCACCGGCAGCGTGCCCTTGCGCCGCCGCAGGGCCAGGGTGTTGGCCACATGGGCGCGCTGGCCAAAAGCCTGGGTGCCCGTCACCGAATACAGGCCGCGCACACCGAGCAGATCGCCGATGTAGGGGATCAGCCAGTCCTCGCACGTCTCGATGAACCAGTTGTCGTAGAGCTGGGAAATGTCCTCATCAAGCAGCTGCCCCTGGCTGGCCAGCACCTCCAGCAGGGCGCGCAGCGGGCCGCCCAGCTCGGCATCGCGGGTTTGGTAAAAGGCCGGCAGCCGGCTGAACAGAAAGTCAGCATCCAGGGTCTTGCTGGGGCTTGTCATGAGCTCAACTCCGTCAGGCGCACATCGGCCAGATCGATCAGCAGCAGCTGTGCCGGCAGGATCTGCGTGCCCTGCCAGCGGGCGCCGCGCGCACGCAGGCGGCCATCGGGCCCGGCCACCGAGGCGCCGGGCTGGGCGCGCAGGCGGTCCAGGTCCACCCGCTCGACACCCGGCACGCGCTGCATCACGCTCAGGACCTCGCTGCCGGCCAGCGACTGGCCATAGCCGCGCTGCTGAAAGGCAAAGGCCTCGGCTAGGGCCTGACGCAGGGCCGGGAACACCGTCTCGGCGGCATAGGCCGGCTGCAGACGCACCCCTGCGCTGAGGCCAAAACGCAGCAGCTCGCCGGTGGCCACGCGCAGCGGCTGGTGGGCCGGCCGCACCTGGTCGATAGCGGCCAGCAGATGGGCGTAGAGGGCCGAGCTGGGGGCGATGTCGGCGCCGTCCAGGCCGACCACGGTCAGGTGCACCAGACGCTGCTCGCCATCCCAGAGCCAGACCGCCTGGGCCTTGCCAATGCCAGCGAAGGCTGCCGCGAAGTCCTCGAAATCGCGCAGGGAGACGATGCGGTCCAGGGCCAGCACGGTCAGCGGCGCATTGCGGCGCGCATCCTCCAGGCGCTCGGGGTCGGCGCCGCCCGCGGCCGGCACCGGGTTGCTGACCTCCTTCACACCCAGCGGCCGCTCGAGCAGCAGGCTGATCTGCCCGGCCGGAAGATTGCCCTCGCTGCCAATGCCCACGCGGTAGCGGGCCTGCACATTCATGCTGCCGCTGGGCAGGCGCCGGCCATGCTGGCCATCGCCGAAGATCACGCTGACCGTGCCGTCATCAGCCCGGCGCAGCAGGTAGCGGCTGTCCTGCGGGCCCATCTCGCTGATGCGGGCGGCCTCCTGCCAGCGCACGCCGTCCACGCGCAGCTCCAGCGTCGACTCGGTGCCCGAGGGTGTGGCGGCAGAGATGTAGGTCAGCGGCTTTTGCTGCAAGTTGAAGCGCTGGAAAGCGGCGCTGCCGCGGCCGCTGCCCAGCACCTCGGCCTGCACCTTCATCTGCCGGCTGTCACCATGGCTGGCGGCCACCACATTGGCATTGATGCGCAGGGTCAGGGGCAGATAGTCATGCGCCAAATCGCTGGCCAGCAGAAGGCGGCTGCGGCCCTCGATCAGGTCTTGCCGCTGCAGCTGCACCACCTCGCTGGCCCGCTCCAAATGGCCGAGCAGGCGGTCGCCGTTGCTGAAGCTGAAGACGGCGCTGCGCTCGTCACGCGCCAGCTCGACCGCGGCCAGATGTTCACCGGTGCGAAGCCGGCGGCGCAGCACGCGGTTCTCGTCGCGCTCGGCCAGCACATGGCCGCTGAAGGCCAGCCAGCGCCCGGCCTCCAGCTCGGGCTCCGCGCCGGCCAGGCTCAGCTCATGGCCGCTGATGAAGCCCGAGCGCGGCCGCTGCGCCCAGGCCAGCTCCACCGATTCGCCCCAGACCGAGGTTTCGCGCAGCGCGTTGTTGAACTTGTCGTACAGCTGCTCGCCCATCAGCTTCAGGCGCGTGCTCTTGCCGGCCAGGCCGAAGGCGGCACGCGCATCCTCCTGCACCGCCTCGACCTCGTAGACCTCTTCATAGCCCGGCCGCGACAGCACGACCCAGCTGCCGCGCGTGATGCGGGGGTAGCTGGCATCCAGGTGAATGACGGTCTCCTGATCCCCCGAGACGCCGGTGATCCTGAACGCCGGCCACTCGGGCTGCGTCTGGATGTTGACCTTGGAGTCATCCGGATCGTCGAGGCCCAAAAACGCCGCACGCAAGCTGCGCGGCATGGCCCGCCAATCGGCCGCCGCATGGCCGAACAAGGCCGCCTTGCTGCGCAAGGCATAACAGCGAGGCTGCACGCGCGCGGGGTGGACCGTGGGTGAGTGGTTGCCCAGCGGCCGGTCCAGGGTGACCACGGTGTAGCCGCCCTGCGGATCCACGCCGGGGTTCTCGGGCGCCACCAGCTGCACGCGGGCGACGCGGCGGAAATCCCAGTTCTCGTTGTCGGGCTGCAGGCGGCGCTCCTCACCGATGATGAGCAAAGCATCGCCCGGCGCCAGGCGCGTGGACTGGCCGGCCAGATAGAGCGTGGTGCCGCCCCAGTGCGGCGGCACGGCCTCCATGCTCAGCACCGGCATGGCATTCCAGGCCGCGCGGGCCTGCAGCGGCGCCAGGGTCTCGAAGACCTGGGGCTTCTCGTCCTGGGCCGGGATGCTCTGGGTCTTGCTGCCGGCTTCGATGCGCGCCTGCAGCGGCGCACCGGGCGAGGTCTCCAGGTTGAAGGCCAGATAGGTGGAGGCTGCCACACCGGGGCGCAGCTCGTAGCCGATGGCACGGGCCAGCTCCAGCACCGAGCGGCGTTCGGTGGCGGTGCGCAGAAAACCTTCGTTGAGCAGGCGCTCCTGGTAGAAGCTCAGCACATCGAGCACACCGGCCCAGGCGTCCAGCAAGGCCAGGGCCGGGTCGCTGCGCTCGCGCGTGCTCAGGGCTTGCCGGGCCGGCGCCTGGGACAGCAGGGCCAGCTGGCTTTCCATGAAACGCGCCTGGCTGCCGACCCGGGCCGAGAGGCTGCGCTGGCCCGGCGGGTTGATGGCATCCACCGGCGTCAGCACCGACACGCCGGCACAGCAGCCGCATTGCGCATCCGCGCCGCTGAGGTTCGAGGGTGACGATGGGGTGCTCACAAACCACCTCGCATGCTCAGCCGCAGCCGGCCGTTCTCAGGGAAATTGGGGTCGTTGTCCAGGCGCAGGACTTCCAGACTGGCCGCGAGGATCACGCCCGCCGCCCGCTCGCCCTGGGCCGTGCGGCCCCAGCGCTGGAAGCGCAGCACCTCGACCGAGGCCACCCCCACCAGGGACTGCGCCGCTTCAACCAGGGCCGAGAGCGCCAGGCTGCCGCCAAAGCTGAAGTGATCGGGGTGGAAGAAAGCCGGCTGGCCCTGGGCATCGAGGCCATTGGAGAGGCGCGCCAGCAGGCTTTGCTCCACTGCCGCGGCCATGAAGCCGGGCAGCACGCAGATCGCCAGCTCGATGTCCAGCGGCACATAAGCCGGCTCCTGCAGTTCCAGGTCGTAGCCGGCCAGGCGGTAGCGGTCGAGATGGGCCAGCATCTCGGTGCGGAAGGCGGCATCCAACGCCAAGCCGCCGCGCCGGTCAATGCTGACGAAGACGGTGTACCAGCTGCCGGTCCAGCGCAGGCGGGCGGCGGCGCGCTGCACCTGCGGGTGGCGCTCGGCCATGCGGGCGTAATCGTCTTCGGTGACGGCGCGCTCCTGGCTGCGGAAGGACTCGGGCGCGAACAGGCGCACGGTGTCGGCGCTCTCGGGATCGCAGCCACCCTGGGCAGAGAGGGGGTTGCGCACGCGCAGCACAAAGGGCCGGATCAGGGGCTCGTCGCAGACCAGGCGGACGATGCTGTCGGGCCCGACATTGCCGGCCGCGCCGCCGCCCTGGCGATAGCTGGCCAGCAGGCGCGCGCCGGGCTCGGGCCGGCGGCCGAACTGGTTGTCGCCGAAGCGCAGGCTGGCGCGGCCGTCGGCCTCGGTTTCCAGCACGAACTCCTGCGCAAAGCGGTCGCTGGCCAGCAGATCGCGGCGCGGCGTCCAGCGGCTGGCGCCAAGCAGAATCTGGTCGCCAAACTGAGCCGGATCGTCCAGCTCCAGATGCATATCGGCCGGCACCGCTTGGCGCGGGTCCTGGCGCAGTGCGCGCGCGGCCGACCCGGCCTGGGCCTGATCGTGGCTGTAGGGCTCGGCAAAGGCGATACCGGGCTCCTGCAGCCGCGGCCGGTAGGGGCGCGAGGCACGGCCCGGGCGATCGGCCGGCACTTCGGGCGGCAGCAGACTTTCCGCACGCCGGCTCAGGCCCTGGTCGGCCAGCACCACATTGCCGCGCATCACCGAGATGGCGCGCCGCACCAGGCTGCCGCCTTCCTCGAACTCAGCGCTGCCGCACAGCGGGAGGCGGTGGCTGCGCTCGCGGTCGGCCTCGCGGCCGGTCGTGGCGCTGCGGATTTCCTCGGCAATCAAGACCTGGCCGGGCAGCAAGGCCAGCACCGGGCTGTTGACCACGGCCGCGCTGGTGGCGCCGCGCGGCAGGCAATACCGCAGCTCGCCCCAGTCGTGCAGGGCGATGCGGTTGTGGGCCGAATGCAGGTTCAACGCATGCAGGGTTTCGAACACCAGGCTGCCGTCCTCGGGCAGGCGGGCCAGGTCCTCGCTGCGCAGCACCGGGGCCTCGGGCTCGCCACCGCGGGTCAGCAGCATGCTGCGCGCCGGCAGGCTGCGACCATCGGCCTGGGGCGCGACCTCCACGCAGACAAAGGCTCGGCTGTTGCAGCCCTCGTGTACGGCGTAGTCCAGCAGACGGGCATGGCGGCGCAGCGAGACACGCCGGCGCGCCGTGCCCAGATAGGCCTCAGTGGCCACGGCGTCCTGGCGGTAGCTGAGCAGGTCGCCCACATGGGCCAGCATCTCGACCAGGGCGGTGGAGAAATCGGCCGGATGGGCGTCCTGCCCGCCGGGAATCAGCTGGCCCATGCGGTCCAGCATCAGGCGGCGGAAGCTGGCGTAGTCCTTGGCCAGGTAGTCGAGCAAGGGCTCGGGCAGGCTGGCGGGTGGACAGTGGTGGGCGCTCTCGCAATCGAAATCCGAGGGGCATTGCGCCTTGAAGCTGAAGCGGATGCTGGCCAGCACCGGGTCGATGCCGGCGGGCGCAAACTCGGGCGCGGCCGGGTCGATCAGTTGCAGCTCGTACCAGGAGAAATCCCCGGCCTGGTCCACCGTCAGGGTCAGCACCTTGCCGCTGGCCTGGGCGGTCAGCACACGGATGCCCTGGATGCGCACGCCGCCGACGATGCGGCAATGCGCGACGCTCAGACCGCTGACCGGGAACACGAAGACGAGCTTGAGGGTGCGCTGGTCCTTGCTGGCTACCTCGAGGTAGTCGATGCCGTTGAGGGCAGGCGGCAGCGTCTGCTCGCGCAGCAGCTGCAGACGGCGCGGGTTCTCGCTGCGGGCCTGGCGGCGCTGGCTGCTGGCGCCGCTCATGGCAAGGCCCTCGAGAAGTTGGCGAGCTGGCGCTCGCGGTCACGGCGCACGATGTACTGCACGCTGACCTGCAGGCGCTCGTCCACATGCTCGATCTGCACACCCTCAACCTCGATCAGCTCGCCCAGCCACTGCTGCAGCGAGCCTTGCACGGTGGACTGCAGGGCGGCGGCCAGGGCATCGCTGTTGGGCGCGAACACCAGCTGCAAAAGGCCGCAGCCGAAATCGGGCCGGTTCACGCGCTCGCCCGGCTGGGTGAAGAGCACCTGCTCGATCATCTGGCGGATACGGGCATCGGCCTCGCGCTCGGCGCTGCGGCCTCGGCTGTCGATGCGGTAGGGGAACTCGAGGGCCATCGCTGCCAATCCTCACTCAGAGTGCCGACGCGCGCAGCTGCGTCATGGCGATGATCAAGGGCGTACCGGTGGGCGCGCAGACGGAGCTGCTGGACTGCAGCACCAGCGGCTGGCCGCCGGCCAGCACCCGCGTGCTGCCAGTCAGCCATTGGCCGGTGACACAGGGGCCATTGCCGGCAGTCGGTGGCGGCATGGAGCAGCCGGCCACCAGATAGGGTGCGGCGATGGTGACCACCGGTTGGCCCGAGACCAGCACGCGCGGGAAAGGCACGCTGGGGTTGGCCTGGCCGCCGTGCGAGCACAGCACGGTGGCGCCGACATGAACGATGAAGCCTGGCATGGTGGTGGGGCTCCTGCTGCGCTCAGATCACCGTCAAGGCGCCGGCGTTGATGTTGACGCTGGGGCCGTTGAGCATGATGGTGGCGCCCTGGCCGTTGCTGATGGTGATGCCCAGCTCGTTGATCGAGATCAGGGCGCCCGCGGTGGTCTTGAGCAGGATGCCGCCGGCCGGGCCGGGCAGGTCGGAAATCATCAAGGCGTTCTGGTTGCCGGTCTGCAGCACGATGCTGGGCGAGACCGGCAGGCCGGCCAGGGCCAGGGCCGGCACATCGGCTGCACTGCCCCAGAAGCCGCCGACCCAGACCGGGTGGTCCGGGTCGCCCTGCTCGAACTCGACCCAGACGCCCGCGCCGATCTGCGGCAGGCAGAACAAGCCGGCCTGCTTGCCGGTGAAGGGGACGCAGGCCATGGCCCAGCTGGACAGGCCCAGGCCCATGACGTCGGGCACCTGCACCTGCAGGCGCCCCATCTGCATGGGGTCGATGTTGTTGAGCACCACACCGCGGTACTTGCCGTAGTACTTGCCTTCGCTGCTCATGGGGGCACCATCGGGAGGGTTGAGATGAGACCGTTGCGGGTCAGGGTGAAGTTCTGCTTGAACTCGCCAGGTTTGAAGCTGCTGGTGACCGACTTGACGTAGTACATGCCGTCGAAGGCCACGCCGGCGCCGCGCACGCCGACCAGCTCGCGCGCGCGCAGCACCGTGCCATAGCGCAGCACATCGACGGAGCCCGTGGCCTGCACCACATCGGCCGAGCCGGCTGCCGCCGCCATGCCCTTGGACAGCGCGGCCATGGGCGAGAGCTTGGCCGTGTCGCTCATCAGGTTGATGGACTTGGGCAAGGACTGCAGCAGGCCCAGCGGCGGGTTGAGCAGGCTGACATCGGGAATCGGCAGCGGGATCGGGAACTTGGTCAACGAGTTCTGGACGAAGACCACGGGCATGGCCTTCTTGGCATGGTCGATGCTGAAGTTCAGCGACTCGACATTGCTGTGCGCATCCATACCCAGATTGAGCGCAGGCTGGGGCAGGCCGATCTTGATCTCCGGGCCCCAGTACGCGGTGTTCATGCCGGGCGCCGGGCCGGGCACGATGTAGAAGACATGGCCAGCATCCTTGGCCAGCTTTTCAAGATAGGCCAGGTCGGTGCCCTGGTGGGTGGGGATCTTCTCCACCGGCACCGGCACATCGTTGAAGACCTGGGGGATGACCAGGGGCACCATGCCGAACATGGCGTACTTGGCCACGATCAGGGCCACGCGAGCCTCGGCCGGCATGGCGGGGTAAGGCAGGCCGTTGAACTGCTGCTGGTCCATGGCCACCGACAGGTCTTCGCCGGTGATGGTCAGGGTGCTGACGCCGGGCTCGTTGGAGCCGCTGATCTCCTGCTTGGTGATCAGCCCGTCCATCAGCACGCGCGGCAGGCTGTTGATGGTCAGCACGATCAGCACGCGCAACCAGGGCACCTGGCCGCCGGCCAGCACCAGCAAGGTGTGCAGGGGGGAACGGTTCTCGATGGCAAAGCTGATCTGGAAGCCGCTGCGCGAGCCGGCCGCCGAGGTCACCTGGAAGCTCTGCAAGGCCTCCATCACCGGCTGCGGCACGGGCACCGGCACGGCCGGCCCGACCAGCAGGGTGACATGCATGCCTTTAAGCACCACCCGCCCCTCCCCAGCCACCCGAGCCGCCACCCATGCCCTCGGGCAGGGTCAGGCGGATGCGGCGGCCGATCTCTTCCAGATCGCGCGCATCGAGATCGCCGTTGGCATCGGGCAGGCGCCAGAACTGCTCGGGGTCGCCGAGCACGGCCGCGGCCATGCGGTCGATGTGGTCGCCCTCCACCACCCGGTACTCCTGAAAGCCGACAAAACGCGCCGGGTCGGGCACGAAGCGGCGCCGCAGATAGACCACGGTGCGGCCGTCGGCCTCACCCCACTCGGCGGTTTCGATGCCGTGGTAGCGGCTGTTGGGCGGGTAGCGCTGGTCGGTGCTCATGATGTGCTTCTCGGTGGGGGCGCAGGTCTCAGAACAAGGCGTTCAGGCCCAGGCTGGCCAGCGAGGCGCTGGAGGCCTTGCGGGCCAGGCGCTCGCGGCCCTGGTGGTAGACCATGTAGAGGTGGCCGGCCTTGCTGCCAAAGCCCAGGTCGTTGATGTTGAGCACCCGCATGCCCAGTGAAACGCGCGCACGGATCGGGTTGAGCTGGGCGTCGAAGGCCTCTTCGACGATGGAGAAATCGGTGATGCGCACCGGCACCACCCGCTCCTTGCTCCACACAAACAAGGGCAGCGGCGCCTCCACCGGCGCAATCTCCAGTGTGCCGACGCTGGCCAGGGCGTTGTTGCGGATCAGGGTGCCGCTGTCGGGGTAGACCATCACCTCGAGCGCGGCCAGCTGAGCATGAAGACCCACCTCGACCACGGCAGCATGCTGGTCGGGCGCAGCGAGCTGGTCGGTGGCGTCGATGTCGGCGTCGAGCTTGAGGGTCTCGATCGGCGGGCCCTTGAGCCGCAGTGGCTGGCTCAGTGCCGTGCTGCTGCCGGCGCCTTGGGGCGTCAGCGAGCGGGTCAGCAAATCGGGGTTGTACTGCAGGGCGATCACGCGCTGCACCGCACCGCTGGACGGGTCGATCAAGATGATGCCGCCCTTGAGCAGCTTGGGCGAGCGGGTCAGGCCGGTCACTTTTCCTTCTCCTCGCTGCTGGCGGCACCGAACAGATTGCCGAGCATTTTTTGCGTGTCGAGCTTGAACTCGGCGGGCTCAGGCTGGATGTCCGAGAGCTTGGGCATGCGGAAGCCCTCGACGCTGTCGTAGTGCAGCGGCATGCGCACACCCAGGCTCAGGCCGGTGTCGAACTTGGCCTCCTTGAGCGTCCAGACCTTTTCGGTGCTGACCTTGAAGACCGAGACGCCAGCCTCGGCAAAGACCTTGGCCTTGAGCGCCGCACCGAGCTCGATGCTGCCGCCGATGTAGGCGCTGGCATCGACGCTGAAACGGTCCTTGGCGTAGGCGATCTCGCCGCCCAACTCGGCCTTGCCCTTGAGCCCCGCACGCGCCTCCACGCTGAGCCCGCCGCCGACCTTGCCGATGAAGGCATCGAGCACCACATTGGCGCCCACCGTCCCGGTGATGCCGCCGCCCGCCGGGATGCTGGCCTTGGCCTTCATGCTGAAGGCGAAGTCAGGGTCGGGCTCGAAGGGGCTGAACTTGACCGTGGCCTTGATGCCGGTGAGCACACCCGGGCCGACGTAGTAGTAATAGCCCAGGCCGCCGTAGAGCTCGACCTTGAGGCCGATGGGGCCGATGGACGCGCCGGGGATGGGGATGCTGCCCGAGGCGCTGAACAGACTCTTGGGCGTCTCGTCCTTCGGAAAGCGCGGGAACAGGGTGATGTCGGGGAAGCTCAGCTCACCATCGAAGGTGATCTTCTGCTTCTCGTCGATGGTGATGGCGGCCGAGGCCACCATGTCTTTCTTGATCTCGTAGCTGAGCTTGCCGCTGCCGGTGAGGGTCTGGTTGGGGTGGAGCTTGACGTCGATGGAACCCTTGGCCCGGCCCTTGTCGATCTTGATATTGCCGCCGCCGTAGACCTTTTCCTTGCCACCCTGGTTCTCGTAGGTGGCGGTGATGGTTCCATCCAATCCCGAGAAGGCAATGCCGGTGCTGCCGGTAGCACGGAAGAGATCGCCATCGACCGAGAGCTTGGCATCGATGGGCTTCAGGTACTTGCTCTTGGTTTCGATGCGGCCGCGGCCCGAGTAGCTGAAGCGGTTGTTGGCGTACTTGACCTCGAGCGACGCCGGGTTCTTGCCGGGCAGCTCCAGATCGACCCGGCCGTTGGCATCGAGCTTGCCGTTCTTCAGGCTGACATCGACCGCACCCCCGGTGACAAAAGGCAGCTTGAGCTTGCTGGCCTCGACCTTGGCGCCGCCGCTCCACTGCCCGGCCTGGTAGAGCACCGTGCCCTTGGCCTCGTCGACACCGGGGATGTAGACGAAGAGATCGCCCTTGAGCACCAAGCCCTGATCGTCGGCGCTGGCCGTCAGCTTCACATCGGCCACCTTCTTGGCCCCGCCGATCTCGAAAGCCAGGGTACCCACCGGCTTGAAGGCCGGCGCCAGCTCCATCATCACGCTGGCCTCGGTGACCTTCATGCCCGGGAAAGGCGGCTTGATCTTCTTGGGATCGAGCGCCTTGCCCATGCGGAAGCCTTGGGGGTCAATGACCACGTCAAAGGTCGGCAGCAAAGGCAATGAAGGTTTGAGTGTCCCGGTGGCACTCAAGCCCTGCGGGCTGATATCCAGCGACTTCAACGTTCCGGGGCTCAGTTTCGAGAAGTCGAAGGGCACCCCAAGCTTTGCCGCTGCCGCCAGATTCGCTTTGCCGCCTTGAATCGGAATCGACTGACCGGCCTTCGCCCCACCATGAGCCTTGGACGAGAGGTTCAAAGCCACGGTGTCGAGACGGAAGATCAGCTTCTCGGGTGCCAATGCCTTGCCACCACGGATCAAGCGCTCGAACACCACGCCTTTGACACTCCAGGCGAACTGGCTGTTCTCCACCACACCAGAAGACTCGAGATCGACCTCCTTGCTCTTGTCGTCAGGAAGTTTCAGCGTGCTGGTCAAGCTGCCCAGCGTCAAAACGAAGTCGGTCGTCGCGACGGCGGTCTTGGCCGCAGGTGTATTCTTGTCAAAAGCGTCGCCGACAGCCAGACAAGCATCTTGCTTGGGCGCCCCGGCCAGCTCCGTGCGCTTGAACTTCAGTTCGACCGTGGGCTTCGAGACGCCTTGAACGGTATTGGCATCGTTGATGGCCGCCGAAGCCATGGACCGAAGTTGCTGCGCCAACAGATTGCCACTCGCACCATTGTTGGCCTTGGTCAAGAGCTGCAAATTGGAACCATCGTTTGTGCCGCCGACCTGCAGTTCCTGGATGTGATCGACCTCACAGACGGAGGGTTCCGTCTTGACTTGCGGGAAGGTGTCCGCGCCACCTGCAGCCTTCCACTGTGCGTCAGCCGTGGCCAACTCGCGTTGACGAACCGCGAGCCAGCTGCGACGCAACTTGTCGGTCTCGTCGCGAGCGATATTGCCTTCGGGTATGGGTTGGCTGGCCGTTCCAGAGAACTTCGCCTTCAGCTTTGCCACATTGGCGTACACCGGTTTCGCCAATGGGCCTTTCTCCGGCGGCACTCGAAGCACATCAAACTCATAGAGACAGACGCCAGACTGCTCCGAAACGAAACTCATGATGTTTGAGGCGTTCTCGATATTGAGCGTCACCGCCTTCGAAGGATTGCTCTTCCGGAACGTCTTGGTCTCAGTGCTGGTGGGTACAGCCGTGGGCTTGCGCGACAGGCGCGGGCCGCTGCGGCTCAGGCCTTGGCTCAGGTTCAGCCCATCGAATGCCGCGCCGCGCATCACCCGGTCCGCCGTCTGATCGGCTTCCATTTCCAGGCGGCGGTAGTCGGGGCCGTGATCGGCCAGATTGCTGATGCCGCTGCGCTGCAAGCCCTGCTGCTGCACCGTGTGGGCCAGTTCATGGGCCAGCAGGTGGCGGCCTGGCTCGCTGTGCGGCTGGTAGGCGCCATCGCCGAACACGATGTGCTGGCCGACGGTGTAGGCCTGGGCATCGACATCACGGGCCGAAGCGGCCGCCGCGCTGTCGTCGTGCACGCGCACGGCCGAGAAATCGCTGCCGGGGCCGAAGCGCGATTCCATGAAGCTGCGCGTGTCGGCATCGAGCGGCCGGCCGGCGCGCGACAAGGTGTCGCTGACCGAGCCGGGCCAGGCGGCCTCGTTCTGGCTGGAGGCCCGGCTGCCGCTGCCACCGCCGCTGCTGAAACGCTGCAAGAAGGCCTTGGCCGCACAGGTCTCGCATTCGCCGCCGGCACCGGCACCGCTGCCGCAGGCGCAGCGGCGTTGCAGCAAGGGGCGAACCGCCGGTTCTTTGCCAGGCGGGCGCTTCTCGCCGCGCGGCGCCTGCTCGCGCTCCGCGCCCGTGGGGCTGGCGGCGTGCACGGCACTGTTGCTCATCGCGGCAGCCCCTGGATCAAGGCACGGGCCAGGCGCTGGCCGGTGCGCTCAGGCGACTCGGCGGCCGAGCGGCGAAAGCGCGGGATGCGCAGCAGCTCCGCCTCCATGCTGGGCTGCAGGGCCAGCTGCGAAGCCTGCTGGGCCAGCAGGCGCCCCAGCTCCTGCTCAAAGGCGCCGGCCAGGCGCGCACCATCTCGCGCCGTGTAGCCCGGCAAGGCGAGGCTGCCGATGTGCAGCTGCACCCGAGGAGCCGGCGCCGCGCTGCTCCGCGGCACAGCCTGAACCGAGGTGACCACTGAGACAGGCTTGTTCACAGCCAGTCTCCCACATCGGCGGCGGGCAAGGGCCGCTCCAGCTTGGCGAACTCGGCCGCGGCGGCATCGCGCAGATGGCGCATGGTGATGACCGAGTCTTCGTCGGCCGCCAGAAACGCGGCATTGAGCGCCAGATTGCGGATGTGGCCGCCCGAGAGCGAGAGCCGCATCAGCTTGCCGATGTCGATGGCCCCCAGCGGCGCAGCGGCCGGGAAGGCGCGTTCCCAGATCGCGGCGCGGGCCGCCTCGTCCGGGAAGGGGAACTGGACGATGAAGCGGATGCGGCGCTGGAAGGCCGGGTCGATGGCCTGCTTGAGATTGGTGGTCAGGATGGCCAGGCCGCGGTAGCTCTCCACCCGCTGCAAGAGGTAGCTGACCTCGATATTGGCGTAGCGGTCGTGGCTG
Source organism: Burkholderiales bacterium PBB2 (assembly GCA_002255955.1). GTDB lineage: Bacteria > Pseudomonadota > Gammaproteobacteria > Burkholderiales > Burkholderiaceae_C > Paucibacter_A. The sequence continues at coordinate 93,303 of NKIM01000011.1, forward strand.
TCCTTGACCTCGCTGCGCTTGCCGAACAAGGCATCGGCCTCGTCGAACAAAAGGATGGCGCCACTGGCTTCGGCGGCGGCAAAAACCCGGGCCAGGTTCTTCTCGGTCTCGCCGATGTACTTGCTGACCAGGCTGGCCAGATCGATGCGGTAGAGATCGAGCTGCAGCTCGCGCGCCAGCACCTCGGCGGCCAGGGTCTTGCCCGTGCCACTGCCGCCGCTGAACAGGGCGCTCAAGCCCAGGCCGCGGCTGCTGCGCTCGGCAAAGCCCCAGCTCTGGTAGACCCGGTGGCGCTGGCGCAGCTGGGCGGCCATGCTGCGCAGGCTGTGCAGGGCCGGCTCGGGCAGGACCAGATCGGCCCATTGCGCGCGTGCCTCGATGCGCTGGGCCAGGCCGTCCAGCCCGGCGCCCCCCGAACCGCCTGTCATGCCCCCATTCATGCCCGGACCCGTGCGCGTGGAAGGCCGCAGCAGCTCACCCGCGGCCTCGCGCGCCGCCTCGCGTGCGGCCTGCCACAGGCGGTTGGCCCGGGCACGCTCATCCTCACCCGGGAGATCGTCCAGCGAAGCGCGCCATTGCCCGGCCAGCTGCAGAACCTGGGTCTGGGACAGCTGGAACTGCTCGGCCAGGGCCGGCAGCTGACGCTGCAGCTCGCCGCTCACATCCCCCTGGCCCAGGCTGTCACGCCACAAGGCCAGGCGGCGTTCCGTGCTCAGCTCGGTGGAAGGCAGCGAGCGCTGCGCGCGGCGCAGCGGCAGGCGACCCGCCTCGCCGCGGCTGCTGAGCAGCACCAGGCTGGGCAGGCCGTCGAGCCAGGCGGCCAGCTGCGCCCCGGCGGCGCCGCCCTCCTCCATGGCATCCAGATCCACCCAGAGCAGGCCGCGGTGCAAAAGCGCCTCGCGGGCCCAGAGCTGGGTCATGGCCTCGCGCTCGGCCGATGGGGGCAGCTCTTGCAGGCGGTAGAGGCTCAGGCCCAGGCGTTGCGCCAAGGTGTGAACCAGCACCTCGGCCTCACGGCCGGCGTAGCGGGCCACTGGAGTGTGAAGCAATGAAGGCGCCGCCTCCCAGGCGGCGGCCATTGCGGCGAGGCCCGCATCCTGCTGTGCCCCCAGATCCGCATCCACATCCCGATGCGCCGCTTGGCGCTGCAGCCAGGGCGCCAGGCGCGGGTCGGCATAGCGGACGCCGGCCAGGGCATGCAGCACAGTCTCGTCCACCGCCCAGCGTGCGTCGAGCGGGCCCAGTCCGCCAACCAGCTCGATCAGCTGCCAGCGGCGCAGCGGCGCCACCGGCGTCAGGGCTTCCCAACGCGACTCGGCCAGCAAGGCCAGGGCCAGGCGGCCATTCATCCAGGGCTGCCCGCCCTCGCCCTGCGCTTGCGCCAGCAGCGGGCCGATGCGGGCATCGAGCTGCGGCGCCACGGCCAGCAACAAGGCATCGCGCTCAAACGGACTCAGGCCCAAGCTGTGCGCCAGCTGAGCCAAGGCCGGCGGCACCTGCTCGCCCGACAGCAAAGGCATGGGCTGGCTCGGTGCCTGCTGCAGATGCTGCTCGATGCGCGCCAGGGCTTGCGTGAGTACACGGGCATTGCGCGCCTGCTCGCGGTGGCTGCTGCTGCCGTTGACGATTGGCGAGCTCGATGGGGCCGAGGCGGTGTTCACAGCAGCAACTCCGGGCCGGCAAAGCGGCCATCGGCCGCCACCGTCAGCGGGCTGACGCCGGCATCGACCTGCAGGCGCGCGAGGTAGCGGCCGGGCAGCACATGCTGGAATGGAATGCGCAGCACGCCATTGTTGGTGGCCGGCGCGACCACGCCATTGCCCTCGGGCGCATCAAAGCTGTAGGCCCGCGCCGGCCGGTCGGCGGGCGGGTCTTTTTCGTTGAGCAGCAGGCGCACCCGCTGGCGCGCGCCGACCGGTGGCGTCACCGAGGCGCTGATGCGGCCCTTGCGATAGGCCTGCCCGTCAATCACGTCCTGGCCCGCACCGGGTTCCAGCGCAAACAGCGCTTGCGGATGCAGCACCAGGGCGCCGAGATTGGACTCCACCACCCCATGCGGCTGCGGTGGCGAACCCATCAGATGGGCATGGCAGACCTGCACACTGCACAGGCCGGCGCGCAAGTCCAGGGCGGGGCTGAGCTGCAGGCGGATCTCTTCGTTGCTGACCGAGAGCAGGCTGGCCGGCGGCAGCGACACGCCGTTGAGCTTGAGCGTCAGCTCTGGCGACTTCAGCAGTGCGCCGCTGATGCGCACGATGCTGTTGGGCAGGATGGGCGTGCCAGCCGGCCCTTCAGCTTCCACCCGGTCGATGCGGGGGCTGCGCAAGGTCAGCACATGCACCTGGCGGCTGCTCACCGGCAGCGGTGTGCGCACACTGCGCGGCGTCTGCGTCAGCAAGACGCTGACCGAATAGGCCGCACTGGGCCGCGCTGGCAGCTGGATGGCCCCCCAGAGCCGCGAGACCTCGTCCATGCCCAGGTTCATGGCCGTGATGCGCAGCTGCTCCAGCTGGTCGGCCAGGCCCGCCAGCTCCAGCTGCTTGGGAAGATTGGGTTTATTGGCTTCCGGCTTGAGCGCACGGCGGATGGCCTCACGCCCCAGGGCCGGCGTGTCGTGCAAGACCTGCATGGCGGCGCCAAGCAGGATCTCGGCATGGAAATCCTGCAGGCCGTAGGCCACCAGCAGGTAATGCAGGTCCAGGGCCAGGGCGGGGTTGGCGCTGCGCTCGCCACGCCCGTCGCGGCTGGGCAGGTCGAGATTGGCCCAGCCGGTGTTGCGGGTCTGGTTGTAGAGCACGATGTTCAGCGAAGGCAGGTCCGCCTGGGCCTGGGCTTTCTCGGGCGGCAAGCAAGTCACCGCCGGGCTGGCACCCAGCACATCGGCCAGCTTGAGCGCGACAAAGCCATCGCTGATCAGTTGCTGCAAGACCGCCGAGGTGGCGGCCAATCCCAGGGCCGAGCTCATGAGCGCCGCCGTTCTGCCAAATAGGACTCCAGCGACTGTGGCGCACGCGCATGCGCCTGCGCGGGGTTCGGCTGCGGAGCGGCCGCAGGCGCCGGGGCCCCGAGCGGCAGCACCTCGATGCGGCCGATGTGGATCTCGATCTGCGGCGACGGAGCTTCATTCCGCATGGAGTGCGCCGAAGCGGCACTCTCGCGCCGTTCAGGCAGCGTATGCAGGGAAGCTTCGCGCTGGGCCTGCACGGCATCCAGCGGCTGGAGCTTCAAGGATGCCAGCGATGGCAGCGCCGGCCCGCGCGGCGCCGAGCTGTCGTCCGCAGTGGCTGCCGGCTCCAGGCGATCCAGCTCGGCCATTCGTGCTGGACGCGATGGCGTCACAGCCGGCGAGCGGCCCAGCTGAGAATCGGCCGATTGCGACGCGGTCTCAGATTCCTGCCCGCGATCGCGCGCAGGGCGGCGTTCAGCCGGGCTCCGGCTGGCATGGGCCCAGCCACTCTCCTGGGGCCGCGACAGGGCCGTCACATGATGCCAAGGCTGCTGCGCACGAGCCTCCGCAGCAGACGCCTGCTCGGATGTGGCGCGCTGCGCCAGGTCGCGCTCGCTCGTCGCCGGGGCGAGGCGCGACGATGAACCGGCGTCTGACAAGGCCTGCATCACAGGGCCTTGCGGCTGAGGCGCAGCATCTGCGCGGGTGCTGGTCCAGGGCTGCGGGGACGGGCCGCGCAACGGCACGCCGAGGCCCTCGCCCTCACCCGGCTCGGCCAGCCCTGCCGGATCCGCCCCCCATCGCACAGGTCCGTTCGCCGCTGGGGCATCCTCAAAACGCGAGGCACGGCGCGGCTGCAAGCCGGGCGCCTGCACGGCCTTGCGGGCCAGCGCCGCGAAGAAGTCCGAGGCCATGCCCTGGGTCTTCATGCCAGCACCCGTTCCAGATAGCGCGCCCGGCGGCTGGGGCTCAGGGCCAGCACCTGGGCCTCGCTCCAGCCATAGGCCCGGGCCAGCAGATGCACCTGATCGAGGCAGCGCTCGGACCAGCTCGCCAAGGCGCTGAGCAGATGGCTTGCGATGTCAAAGCCCTCGCTCCAGCCATGCTCGCAAGCGGGGCATTGCAGGGCCAGCTCGGTGTGGGCCTGCGGGTCGGCGTCGCTGAGCGCCGCGCTCAGCCGCTGCACTGCCTCCTCGCTCAGAGCCAGCGGTTCGGCGGCCTCGGCCTGGTCTTGCTCGCTCAGCTGCAGGCAGCGCGCCATCAGCAAGGCACGGGCCTGGCCCTCGTCTGCCTGCTGCGCCGCGTCCCAGAGGTCGCGGCTGTCGGGCAGACGGCAGCGCAACAGGCGTCCGTCGAGTTCCAGCGTCAGGGCCTCTGCGCTGCCTGAGGTTTGCTCCGGCACCATCAGCTCGGGAACTTGCAGGGCCAGCTCCAAGCGCTCGCCACAGCGCGGGCAGGCGGCCAGCAGCTCCAGCTGCGGGCCAAACAAGGCCTGCTGCAGCTCCAGGAGCTGGCGGTCGCGCTGGCCCAGGGGCAGGCTCGCAGCCCAGCCGGGCTCGGCCTGCCAGACGCGGTCCAGCAAGGCACAGGCGCGCAGCGGCGGCGGCAGGCCGTGGCTGCTGTCGAGCAGGTCCAGCCAGTCGGCGGAGCTCAGGGAAGCCATGATTCAAAGACCCTCGGTGCGATCAGGCGCGAAGGCTCAGCTCGGCTCGGTGAAGCTGACTTCGTTGGGCTCGGCCACCTCGTAGTCGCGCTCCCAGCCCTCGTTCTCGAGCTTGAGGCGGGCTATGGCCACGGCATTGGCATTGGCGTCCAGGTCCGGCAGGGCCTGGAACTCGCTGACCCAGGCACGGAAGACCTTGTAGGCCAGCACCAGCTGACCGGTCTCGTTGTAGAGCTCGATGATCAGGTCCTTGCGGAAGTCCTTGAGCGAGACCTCGGCGCCCAGGCCGGAACCATAGTTCCAGACCTTGTTGGCCCATTTTTCGAACTCGGTGTCGTGGGTGACGCCGCGCTCCAGGGTGATGGCATCGAACTCGGTGCGACCGGGCGATTTGCGGCTGCTGCTCTGGTCGCCGCCCTCGCGGTGCTTGACCACCTCGGTGCTGCGCTTGAGCGCCGAGACCTTGCTGATGCCGGCGACATAACGTCCATCCCACTTGACGCGGAACTTGAAATTTTTGTAGGGATCGAAACGCTGGGCGTTGACGGTGAACTGGGCCATGACGCGACTCCTTGACTCAAACCTGGATCTGACCAGCCAGCTGCTGGATGCGGATGACGACGAACTCCGCCGGCTTGAGCGGCGCGAAGGCGACGAGGATGTTGACGACACCGCGGTTGATGTCGTCCTGGGTGGTGGTCTCGCGGTCGCACTTGACGAGGTAGGCTTCCTTGGCGCTCTTGCCCTGGAAGGCCCCGAGGCGGAACAGGCTGTTCATGAAGGCGCCCAGATTGAGCCGGATCTGCGCCCAGAGCGGCTCGTCATTGGGCTCGAAGACCACCCACTGGGTGCCGCGGTAGAGGCTTTCCTCGAGGAACAGGGCCAGGCGACGCACCGGCACGTATTTGTATTCCGAGCTCATCTGATCGGCGCCGCGCAAGGTGCGCGCGCCCCAGGACACGGCGCCGTAGACCGGCAACACGCGCAGGCAGTTGACGCCCAGAGGGTTGAGCGCGCCGCATTCGCCATCGGTCAGGGTGTAGGCGGTCTTCTGCACACCGCTGAGCGTGGCCTCGGTGCCGGCCGGAGCCTTCCAGACGCCGCGCTCGGCATCGGTGCGGGCGAACAGGCCGGCCACCGTGCCGCTGGGCGGGGTCAGGCGCAGCTTGCCATTGCGCAGCGGGTCGGCGATGTAAACCCAGGGGTAGTAGACCGCCGCATGGTCGGACTTGGGCAGGCCGGTGCCGTTGACGGCCGCCACCATCTGGGCCGGGTCCTGCGCCGAGGGCGGCGCGTCGATCACGAAGAAGGCGCGGCGCTCCTCGCAGTAGGCGGCCGCATCGGCCAGCACGCCGGGCTCGGTCACACCGGGCAGGCTGAGCAGGGTGAACAGGTCCACCTCTTCCAGCGCATAAATGCCCTGGCGCTTGGCGCGGTCGGCAATGAAGGTGGGGTAGAGATCGGCCTCGGCGTAGGGCGTCTCGGTGCCGCCGGCCAGGTAGACATTGCCGGGCTGGGTGCTGGTGGCACCGGCCAGCAGGTGCAGCTCGCTGGCGATGCTCTTGGCCGGGGCAGCGCTGACAGCGATGCTGCTGCCGGCACCGAGCGAACCCGTGGCCAGCACCAGGCTGCTGCCACTGACCTTGACCGTGAAATCGCGGTAGCTCGGCTGGCCGGGCTTGAGCGCTCGCACTGCGGCTTGGAGGCGCGCCGCCACATCGTCGAGCTTGGCGGCCAGGTCAGCGCCTGCGGCGGCGGCGCTGCCGATATCGACCACATCGGGGCCGTAGCCATCGAGGCTGATGCGAAGTGCGCTGTGCGTGGCATCCGGCAGGGTGTTGAGGTCATTGGCCGCAAACACAGCACTGCTCAGCGTGGCAGGATCGGGCACGGGCGCAGGGCGGATGGTCGCCACCGCGTCCACCTCCAGGCCGCCCGAAGCGGCGCCCAGCTTGAGCACACCGCTGGCGTTGTTCTTCTGGCCGGCCAGCACTCGCACCTGCGAGAACTCACCGCCTTGACCCGAGCTCATCAAGATCTGCTGCGTGCCCGGCGGGCGGGCACAGGTGAACAGGTCGTAGGCCTGCTGGCTGTTGGACTGGGCGCGCACCTGGAGCTGGATGGCGGCGCACAAGCTGTCCAGCCTTTGCGTGGCCGTGCCACCGCCGATGTCCGCCGGCAGAGCGATCAAGACCTTGACCGGCGGCAGGCCGTTGACCGCGACGCGGAACTCGTTGTGGTTGGCATCCAGCAGGGTGGCCACATCGACCAGCGGCAGGCTTCGCGAAGTGCCGGCCGGCAAGGCGTCCAGCGCGGCCTTGCTGACCAGGCGGCTGAGCTTGACCAGCTGCGAGCTGGCATTGACCAGATCCAACACGTAGCGCGCATCGGCGGAGTTCATCGAGACATTGGCATAGCTCTCGGCCGCTCCGTCTTCCGCGCGAAACAGCGAGAGGTTGAAGCTGCTGCCCGGGTTGGCGCTCTGGTGATCGACGCGGACCTCAATGCCATTGCCGGAAGCGCCAGCGTCCAGCGCCGTGAGCTTGAGTACATCGGCGGCGGCGGCGTTGCGCAAGCTGCGCTCGGCCGCGCTGGCGTCCTTGACCAGGCGGATGGCATAAGCCTCGGTGCCGCCGTTCTGGAAGTACTGGCGCACGGCATAACCCAGCTCGGAGTCGAGGGCCAGGCCGCCGAAGCGGCGCTCGTAGTCCGAGAAGCTGAACAGGCGCACCGCCTTGTTGATCGGCCCCCGGGGCGCGGAGCCGGCGAAAGCCGCGATGGCCGTCGCCACGCCGCTGATGGTGCGCACCCCGCTGGGCAGCTCCTCGATGTAGACGCCGGGATAGTTCAGTTGCGCAGGCATGATGGAAAACTCCTTCTGGCGCCGTTTCGACAAGGCGCACGACGCGACGCTCGGGACTCGATCCGCCCACCACAGCACCGGGCCGCGGCGGCACGCTGCCTGTCGCGACCGGCAATGGCTGCATCAGGCCCGCGCAGCCTATGAGGGGGGCCGAGCGAGCAACATCATTCGTTTTGATGATGCGCGGGCGCCCAGTCTGGCGGGTGAGCCGGCGCGTTTTCGTTGCCGATCGCGCCCAAGCCGCGCCAACACTGGGCAAAGCGGCGCCAGCCCCGGCGCTGAAAGCGCTGCCAGGGTCAACACTGAAGTTCTAGGGGGAGGGGTGGCTCAGCGCACGGTCAGGGCCGCCGATGCCGGCCGTACATCGGCTGCGGCACGGCCGGGCCAGCGATCTCGCCAGCGCAGGCCCGGCCGCTCCACCGCGTAGTGCAGGACCGCGCCCGTGGCCAGAATTGCCAGCGCATAGCCAGCGAACTGCAGCGCGCCCTGATCGGGCAGATGCGGCAGCAGCCAGGTCTCGACCGCATGCAGGGCCAGCTTGTGGCTCAGGTAGAGGCTGTAGGACAGTGCAGCCAGCCAGGCCACACCGGGCAAGCGCCAGCGACCCAGGCCGGTCTGCGGCGAAGTGGCCGCCCAGATGATCAGGCCCCAGGCCCAGGCCAGCACGGGCCAGCCCGCGGTATTGGCCAACAAGCCGGTGCGCTGCCGGAACAGCCACCAGGCCAGGCCCAGCAGCGCCAAGCCCAGGATCAAGAGCCACTGCGCGCGCTGCTGCCCCCAGGCCCAGAGCCGAGGGCGATGCACTTGCAACAGGGCCAGGCCCACGCCCGCCAGCAAGCCATCCAGGCGCGACCAGGTCGGGTAGTAGAGCGCCTCGATGAACCAGGGCGTGTCCGGCCTCAAGGCGTCGAAATGCAGCCAGATGGCCGCCCGCAAACCCACGCCGCCCAGCACCAGCAGGGCCAGGAGGGCCAGCAACTGCCAGGCCCGCACGCGGCCGGCCAGGGCCCAGGCAAGCAGGGGGAAGACCAGGTAGAAATGCTCTTCCACACACAAGGACCAGGCATGCGAGAAGGCCTGGTTGTGGGCATAGTCGACCAGCAGATTGAAGCTGAAACTGAGGTACTTCCAGGCGGGCTCCAGGCCGGGTTGCTCGCGCAAGACAGGCAGCCCCTGGTAGATCGCCAGCACCACGACATAGGCCGGCAGGATGCGCCAGGCCCGCCGCCAGTAGAACTCCGCCAGGCCCGCCCCCTGCCCCGCCGCGCCCCGCTGCAAGCGCCGCAACAAGGGCGCGCCGATCAGAAAACCGCTGAGCACGAAAAACAGGTCCACACCGACCCAGCCGAACCGCGCCAATGGATCGAAATTCGGACCAACACCGCCCACAAAGACCGAATGGAACAGCAGCACCCACAGGATGGCGATGCTGCGCAGCAGGTCGAGGCCGGGGAGATGGTGGCGCTGAGATGGGGAGTCAGGTGGCGTCGTCATGGCCGGCCATTGTCAGCGAGCGCAAGCCGGGCTGAGCCCCCTGGCCGGCAGCCAAGGCATATCTGCCGCACGCATGAGCTCTCGCGTTTCGCTTCGTTTCCCGACTGAAGCCCGCGTCCTAAGCTGGCAACTCTCGACGGCCAAAGCGCCAACACAACCCCATCAGGAGACTGCCATGAGCATCACCGCCATCAATGTGCGCAACCAGTTCCGCGGCACCATCCAGGAGATCATCGAAGGCCCGGTGGTGTCCGAGGTCGACGTGATCACGCCCTCGGGCGCCCTGGTCACCTCGGTCATCACCACCCGCTCGGTCAAAGACCTGGGCCTGGTCGTGGGCCGCGAGGTGGTGGCCTTGGTCAAGTCGACCGAGGTCTCGATCGCCACGCTCTGACCCCGCGCGCCGACCGCCCCGCAGGAGATTGACCATGCCCGCCTACCGCCCGCCGCGCCTGCTCATCATCCCCGGCCTGCACGACAGTGGCCCGGCCCATTGGCAGACCTGGCTGCAAGCCCAGTTCCGCGACGCCCGCCGGGTGCGGCAGCACGATTTCAGCCAGCCCGATCTGCTGCGCTGGGCCGAGCGCATCCGCAGCACCATCGACCATGCCGGCCCGGGCGAATGGATCGCCGTGGCTCACAGCTTCGGCACCCTGGCCCTGGCCCGGCATCTGCAGGACCAGCTCGATTCACCGATCCGCCAGGCCTTGCTGGTGGCGCCGGCCGAGCCCGACAAGTTCGGCCTTGCGGCCCTCCTGCCGCAGCAGCGCCTGCGCGTGCCCAGCACCCTGATCGCCAGCGAGAGCGACCCCTGGATGTCCGCGCAAAGCGCCCAGCGCTGGGCGCGCCGCTGGGGCAGCAACTACAGCAATCTGGGCCGCGTCGGCCACATCAACACCGAGGCCGGCTTCGGCCCCTTCCCCCTGGCCAAGCGCTGGGTGGAATCGGCCCTGGCCCGCGCCGCCCGCGAGCAGCGCCCGGCCCAGGCCAGCTTTCAGGAGTGGTCATTTGCGGTCTGAGCAGCGTCCAGGCCTCGCGCCTGCCTTGACTCGCGCCCCTGGCCCCCAAGCACAAGAACACCACACTCACGGAGGAAACCGCCATGCGCCTGTACGCCCATGACAGCAGCAAACTCAGCAGCCCCTCGCTCTGGCAGCCACCGCAGACCTTGACCCAGATCGGCGCCCTGCTGGCGCCGCTGAAGCTGAGCGTGGGCCATATGGCCCTGTACCCGGCCCGTACCGGGCGCCCGGCCGGCGTGGTCTACCAAACCGAGCTGGAGGCCCTGCACCGCCGCTTCCAGCTGCACCAGGCGGAACGCCGACATGCCACGCGACATGATCTGTCCAAGCTCCATCTCGGCGCGACGCCGGGTCTGGGCGCGCTGACCCATGCGCCGGACCTGTTTCTGCTGATGGAGGGTCAGGTCTTGCTGCAGCTGCAAGGCCGTGACCAGCGCTGGACCTTGCAGCTGGATGCCGGCGACTGGGCCGCCATTCCGCCTGCACTGCTGCTGAACCTGGCGGCCCGGCCTTCGCTGAACTTTGCCGAGCGCGTGGACCTGCTGCACTGGCGCCAGGAACCGGAGGCCGCGGCCCGGCCTGCCCGCACGCAGCGCCCCTCGCTGCAAGAAGGCCTGCGCTGGGCGGCCGCCCCCGCCCCCGCCCCCGCCCCCGCCCCCGCCCCCGCACCGCGCGCCGTGGCCTGGCCCATGGCTGCGCGTCAGGAGATTGCTGCGGAGCTGGCTGCCGCGGCCTGAGCCTGGCACGCCTGCCAGGCCATCAGCCGGGCAAGCGGAAGGCCGCCACCGCCTTGACCAACTGCTGCGCCTGCTGGCTGAGGCTGTCGGCGGCCGCCGCGCTTTGCTCGACCAGGGCTGCGTTCTGCTGCGTGGCCTGGTCCATGTGCGCGACCGACTGGCCGACCTCTCGCACCCCGGCGCTCTGCTCGCCGGAGGCGCGGCTGATCTCGGCCACCACCTCGGTGACCCGGCGGATGGCGCTGACGATCTCGTCCATGGTCTGGCCGGCCTGGTTGACCAGCTCGGTGCCCTGCCCCACCTGGCCGACGCTGGTGTCGATCAAGTCCTTGATCTCGCGCGCCGCCGCGGCGCTGCGCTGGGCCAGGCCGCGCACCTCGCCGGCCACCACCGCAAAGCCGCGCCCCTGCTCGCCGGCGCGCGCCGCCTCGACCGCGGCATTGAGGGCCAGGATGTTGGTCTGAAAGGCGATGCCGTCGATCACGCCAATGATGTCGGCAATGCGGCGTGAGCTGTCGTTGATGCCGCCCATGGTGGAGATCACCCGGCCCATCATGTCGCCGCCATTGACCGCCACCTTGGAGGCCTGTTCGGCCAGCTGGCGGGCCTGCTCGGCGTTGTCGGCGTTGTTGCGCACATTGGCGTCCAGCTCGGACATGGTCGAGGTGGTGCGCTGCAGGGCATTGGCCTGCTGCTCGGTGCGGTCGGAGAGATCCTGGTTGCCATGCGCGATCTCCTGGCTGGCACTGGCCACCTCATCGGCGTTGAGCTTGACCTCGCGCACGATGGTGGCGAAGCTGCCCTGCATCTCGGCCAGGGCGCGCAGCAGCTGCTGGGTTTCCTCGTTGCCGACCGGCTCGATGCGATTGCCCAGCTCGCCCGAGGCCAGGGCCTGGGCGACGCGCACCGCCTGGTTCATGGGCCGCGTCATCTGGCGGGCCAGCCACAGCGAGGCCAGCAGCATGGTCAGGGCCGAGGCCAGCCAGGCGGCCGCCATCAAGTACCGTGTCGTCTTCACACCCCGGCCGGCCTGTTCGTTGAGCCGCTCGTTGTTCTTCTCGATGGCATCCGACAAGCTGGCCATCTGGGTCTCCAGCTCCGAGAACGCCGCCTGCAAGGCTGGCCCGGCCTTCTGGCCTGCGGCCGCATCGCTGCGCGCGGCCTTGACCATCTCGCGCCCGGCCTGGACATAGCGCTGCACCAGGGGCCGGACGGTGCGCAAGGCCTGGCGGGCCTCCTCGCTGAGATCCGCCTGGTCGAGCAGGGCGAGGTTCTTCTCGAAGGTGGCTGCATGGTCGCTGAGGCCGCTCTCGGCCTCGGCAATGCGGGCGGGCTCCTGCTCGAGCGCGCCCAGCAAGGCGAGCTGGGCATCGCCACGGATGGCGTCATGCATCATGTCCGCTTCCTGGCTGGCTTGCAGGGCCGCCGCGGCATGCAGTGCATCTTCGATATTGCCGCCGAGGCGGTCGGCCGACCACAAGCCGATACCGCCGGTGAGGGTGGCCAGCAAGGTGCCGGCCAAACCCAGAGCCAAGACCTGAAACCGCAATTTCATTCGTGTCTCCCTGATGCCAGGCCCGAATATCAGGCCAGAGGGAAATCAGGGCAAGCGAGATCGTGCCAAAACCGGCACGCACGCCACAGCGAAACTCAGCGCGGCAGCAGCTTGAGGCTCAAGCCGCGCGTGCCATCGGCGGCCGGCTGGAGCGCGGTTTCGAGTTCAGCCAGACGCTGGTCCACCCGGGCCGCATCGCAGGCCGTGGCGCAGCGGATGTGCAGCCACAGGCCGTCGCGGTCGCGCACCCCGGAGGCCATGCGCGAGGAGATCTCGACACTCGCTCCCAGAGCCTCCAACTGCGCGCTCAGGTCCAGGCTCAGGCGCGCCATCTCGGCCACATCGGCCACCTTCCAGACGGCCACGGCCGCCTCTGGCGTCGGCGGCGCACCGCGCCAGGCGCCCTCAGCGCTCGCCGGGTCCTTCGACGACAGCAGCGGCCAAAGCAGCACACCGCCCAACATGAACGAGGCTGCCAGGCCCCAGGCCCAGCGGCTGCCGCTGGGCTTGCTGCGGCGAAGCGGGCTGTGATTGGCGGCCTCGGGCTGCGGGCTCGTCAGCGCCGTCACCGCAGCGGGCTGCAGCTGCAGGCCGGCACGGGCGCGAACCTCACTCCAGTCCATGGCCGCGCGCGGCGGCTGCGGCAGTCGATCCAGGCCGCGGCGCAGGCGCAGGCCTTGATGCCAGGCCTCGTGCACCTCAGGCTCAGCGGCGCCCTCAGAAGGCGCCGGCTGCGGCCGGCCGGTCAGCCCGTCCAGCCAATCGCCGGCCTGGCGCAAGGCCTGCGCATCGGGCGCGCTCGCATCCGGCGCCGGGGTGGGGTGGTGCTCAGCAGTCATGGCAGTCTTGCATCAAGGGCAGAAGTTTGGCCCGGCACTGGGCCAGGTAGACCGTGGTGGCGTGTTCGCTGCGGCCCAGGCGCTGGGCCAGTTCGGCCCGGGTCCAGCCCTCGACATAGGCCAGGTACAGGACCTCGGCCCGCTCGGGTTCCTGGGCCTGAAAGCGCCGGAAGGCACGCTGCACGCAGTCGCTCAAGTCATTGAGATGCGTGCTCTCGGAAAAACTCAGGGCGGCACCCAACCCGGGGGCCAGGTCTTGCGTCTCGGCCTCCGGCGGCGGCTCGGCCCCCAGCTGCAACGGCTGCTGGCGGCGCAGGTGCGCACGCAAGGTGTTGCCGGCGATCTGCCAGAGCCAGGTCGAAAGCTGGGCCTCGCCGCGAAAGCCGGCCAGGCCGCGCAGGGCCGCGGCAAAGCTGTCCTGCACCAGCTCATGGGCCAGGGCCTCGCTGCAGCCGCAGGCACCGACGAAGTAACGCAGCAAACGCGGATACCACTGCGGATACAGCGCCGCCAGATCGGCCTCGCTGGCACCGGCTCGCGAGGCCGGTGCTACTGGTTCATCCTTGGTGCGATCGAACATGGGGCTGGTTAGGATTCGGCCCGGGCGCGCCGGCGCAAGGCAAGCAGCCCGCCAACGAGCACGGCAACAGGACAAGAAAAATCGGGCACATGGGAGACCACCGCAGGCAGCGCCTCCAGCGCGAGCGTCAAAGCGAGCGAAGCGCAGGCATGCGCTTCACACGGGCGCTGACTGTAACCCTGGCTCTGCTGAGTTTCGGGCCCCTGCGGGCAAATCCCGAGGGCGGCTGCACGCGCGAGCCCGAAGCGCTGGCGCGGCACCCCCACCCGGGCCTGGCCGCGATGAACAGCGAGGCCTTCAAGGCCGAGGCCATGCAGGACCGCTACCGGCTCTACCAAAGCTGGGAGTCCTGCGCCTGGCAGCTGATGCCCGATGAAGTGGCCAGCTACTCGCTCTGGGCTTTGCATGGCTATCGGTTGCATCAGGTCCTCAGCGAGCGGCCGGACCTGCCGCTGCCGGAACTGCTGGACATCCACCGCCCCCACGAGGCGAGGGCTGCGGCCTCAGGCGACGCTGAAACCCGCATGCAGATGCTGCGCATGCTCTGGGGCGGCTTGCTGAACCACGGGCGGGTGGTTGAAGCTCAAGCGGTGCTGGATGGCGAGATCCAGTCCCGCGTGCAGATCCTGCGCCAGGCCGGCCCGGGCGCGCGCAGCCCCGCCGCCCTGCGTGCGCAAGAGGAACTGCTGAGCCTGAGCGAAAGCCTCTACGGCACCGTCGGCGCGCGGCCTCAGATCGAAGCGCTGGCCGAGACCCTGGCCCGTGAGCTGGGGCCTGGCGCCACACCCACCCTGGTCCTGGCCCGGCCACTGACGGCGTACCACCGGCGGCTCGGGCGCATCGACCAGGCCTGGCAGCTGATCGACACCGCCTACCAGCGCGCCCACGCTGAGCAAGCCGGCGACGAACGCCTGCTGCGCCTGCTGCAAAGCGAGCGCTCCATCGTGATGTACGAGCGCGGGCAGGTGATGGAGGCGATCCGCGAGCACGAGCAGGTGGTGGCCTACTGGGAGGGCGAGCAGGCCCAGGGCCGGCCGGCCTGGATGCGCCTGGGCCGGGCTTACAACAATCTGGTGCGCTTCAGCCACGCCGCCGGTGACTACCCGCGGGTGCTGCAGGTGGCCGAGAAAGTCGCACGCGGCCCGGGCCTGGCCTTTGGCCTGGTCTATGCCGAGGCCCTGCCCACACGGCTCTACGAACAGCTGGCCCGCCACCATCTGGGTGACCCGCAGGCGCTGGAGCGAGGCCGTGACATCGTCGTGCGCGAGGGCTCGGGCAGCAACTACTCGCTGTTCTTCACTGAAGCCCTGCTGCCTCTGGCCGAACGCGAGGGCAAGCCCGAACTGCTGCGCTGGGCCGCAGGCGAGGTCGAGCGCATCGTCACCGTGCACAGCACGCCCCTGCAAAGCAACCGCGCCATCCTGCACCTGGCCCGCGCGCGGCTGGAGCCCCAGCTGCACGCCTGGCACCAGTGGCGCGCCCTCGCCCTGGGCGCCATGGGTCGCAGCCCAGCCCATGAGGCCCAGGCCTTGTTCGAGAACGCCCAGCGCCTGCGCGAGGCCCAACCCCGCCTGGCTCTGATCTTCTACAAGCTCGGTGCCCTGGCCTTGCGACGATTGCGCAGCGATCTGCCGCAAGACAGCGCCGATCTGCAGCGCGCCGGCCTGGCCCGCTACGAGCACCATCTGCGCGCCTGGGTCGGCCTGCTGATTGACCAAGGCCGATTCAAGGACAGCGAGGCGGCGCTGGCCTTTCTGCAGGAGGAAGAACGCGGCGAGCTGCTGCGCGGCGGGCGCCGCAGCGCCAGCACGACGGAGGGCCGCCTGCTCTTGACCGCGCCCGAACAGCGCTGGCAGGCGGCCCTGGCCGAACTGGGCCGCGAGCTTCGCCAGACCTCCGACCGCATCGACAGCGAGATCGAGCAGACCATGGGCCTGCTGGACCGCAGCGCCGTGCATTCGCAGGCGGCGCAGACGGCACTGGACGCCGCCGTGCAGAAGCTGCGCCAGCTGGCGGACGAGGGCGCCGAGACGGTTGAAACTGCTGAGACCGCGGCAACCGCCAATGCCGATCCGGCCGCGAGCCACGGGCAGGCCCTGGCGCCCGGCCATGCCCGCCTCAGCTACCTCTTTCTGCGCGACAACCGCCTGAGCCTGCGGGTGCAAGCCGCCGGCCAACCCGCCCGCCATCTGCAGCTGCCCCTGACACGCACCGCTCTGGCACGGCAGACCCTGGCCCTGCGCCAATGCCTGGAGCGCCGCTGCGAGCAAGACCTGACCCTCTCGCGTTCGCTCCACCGGGCTGTGATGGCACCCGCCCTGCGCCTGCTGCCGGTTTCACCGAAGCCCCAACACCTGGACATCGCCGCCGATGATGTGCTGCGTTACCTGCCTTTTGCCGCCCTGCACGATGGCCAGCGCTACCTGGTCGAACGCTTCAGCCTGAGCATGGACAGCGGCCTGCCGGCCGCCCTGGCGGCACCGGCCAAGCCCCGCCAGGGCGCGCTGGGCTTGGGGCGCAGCCTGGCCAGCGAGGACGGCCGCCTGGCGCCCCTGCCTGCCGTGCGCCGTGAGCTGGCAGCGCTGCAGCAGCACACCGGAGCGCAGCTGCAACTGGACCCGGATTTCACCGCCCAAAGCCTGCAGGCCGCGCTGGAAGCCGGCCCGGCCCTGGTGCACCTGGCCAGCCATTTCGTGCTCGACCCAGCCGGGCGTGAACAGTCCTATCTGCTGCTGGGCGACGGTCAGAGGCTGAACCTGGTGGAGCTGGGTCGCCTGCCCTGGGCCGGCGTGCAGCTGGCCGTGCTCTCGGCCTGCGAGACCGCCCTGGTGCTGGACGACAGTGCCACCAGCCGGCGCGGCCGCGGGCGCGAATGGCTGGGCCTGGCCGCCACCTTGCGCGGTGCCGGCGTGCAGCAGCTGATGGCCACCCAGTGGCGGGTGGCCGACGACAGCACGGCCGATTGGCTGAGCGCCTTCTACGCCCAGCCCCCCTGGCAAGCCCGGTCGCCGCGGGCCCAGGCCCGTGCTACGCTGAGCCCCGCGCTGCTGGCCCTGGCTCAGCGTCGCTGGTTGCAGCAGTACCGCGGCCAGGCCCGCGCCCATCCGCATTTCTGGGCCGCTTTCACCTGGATTCACTGATCGAATTCGCCGTGCCCTGCTCTGCCCTGCTGCCGACCCTGCCGACCCGCCGCTGCTGCCTGCTCGCCCTGGCGGGCTTGAGCCTCGGCCCGCTGCCAGCACGCGCCGCCGCGACCGCCCGCCTGCCAACCCTGGATCGGGCTCTGCTGGTGGGCGTCTCGCGCTATCCGGCATTGCCGACCCGCCTCTGGCTGCGCGGCCCGGACAATGATGTGGCCCTGATGCAAGAGCTGCTGCGCAGCCAGGGCATGGAAGCCGCCAAGCTCCAGGTCCTCAGCGGCGCGCCCCGCCGGGCCGACATTCTGCAAGCCATGGAAGACCTGGCCCGGCAGGCCCGGGCGGGCGAGCGCCTGCTCTTCTATTTCTCGGGCCACGGCAGCCAGCAAGCCCAGCCGGCCGATGCCCGCTGGCCGGAGGCCGATGGCCTGGACGAAGTGCTGCTGCCCGCCGATGTGCAGGCCTGGAATGGCGAAGGCGCCGGCGCTCAGATCCCCAATGCCTTGCTCGACGACGAGATCGGCGACTGGATCGACCGCCTGGTTGACCGCGGCGCCCAGGTCTGGGCCGTCTTCGACACCTGCCACGCCGCCGGCATGGCCCGCAGCGACAGCGGCGAGCCCAGCCCCGGCCCGCGCGTGCGCGCCCTGCACCCGGCCGAGCTCGGCCTGACCCTGGGCCATGCGCGCAGCAGCGCTGCAGACGCGAAGGCGACGCGCTCGCCCGGCCGCTTCGGCAGCCCGCGCAGCGACGGCCGCACCCTCTTGTTCGCCGGCCGCAGCCACGAGCGGGTGCGAGAAGAATGGATGCCCAAGGGCGGCGGCCTGGCCAGCACCCGCCTGCACGGCGTGTTCACCTGGCACCTGGCCCAGCTGCTGCGCCAGCAAGGCTGGCAGGACGGCGAGCGCCTGATCGAGCAGGTGCGCCAGCGCTTTCTGGCCGAGCAGCGGCTCAGCCCCGTGCCCATGCTGCTGGGTCAGCGGCGCTGAAACGAAAGGAGGTCGGCTCGGCGCTTTTCGGCCGATCTCCGGCGGCCCGCTTGCCGCACAATGATTGCATCCGGCCCCCGTCGTGGCCGGCCACCAAGCCGGATGCCCGCAGACCACACGCCGCCCCTCAACCCTGAGCCCCCGAGCCCCCGCCTGGCCGGGCTGCTGGCGCTGGGCCCGTTTGCGGCCATCGGCCTGGTGCTGGTGATGCTCTGGGGCTTTGTGGTCTGGTTCACCCTGTTCTACCCGGCCCAGCTGCTGCAGGACCAGCGCAGCGAGATGGCCAGCGCCACCGAGGCCGCAGCGGCCCAGACCGAGGCGGTGTTCCGCGACGCCGAGCGCAGCCTGCGCACCATCGACCTGTGGCTGCTCACGCGCGGCCGCAGCGAACCCCTGGCCGACGCGTCCCTGGCCCAGCTGGCCGACACCTTGAGAGAAACCTCGCGGGGCATGGTCGACGTGCTGCTGCTGGACGAGCAGGGGCGGGCCTTCCGCATCCCGGCCATCAGTGGCCAGGCCACCGCCGACCTGTCGGCCCAGCCGGCCTTCCAAAGCCTGAAGGACGGCAGCGCCGGCGCCAAGCCCTTGCTGGGCCTGCCCCTGCAGCTGCGCGCCAACGGCCCGCTGCAGCTGCCCTTGCTGATGCGACTGAGCGCTCCCGATGCGCGGCTGCGCACCGCCGTGGCCTTGATCGACCTGCACCGCCTGCAGCGCTTGCACGGCTTTTTTGCCCGCGGCCCGGCGGCCGCCGTGACCCTGCTGCGCCCCGACGGGGTGGCCATCTCGCGCGTGCCCGAGTTGCCCGGCTTCATCGGCCGCGATGTGTTTGCCGAGCGGCCGCAGCGCCGCGCCGCCTTCAGCGACCGCGAGGGCTTCTTCGCCACCGACGGCTTGGCCAGCGATGGCCAGCCGCGCCACGGTGCCTACCGCACGCTCGATGTCTTCGGCCTGCAGCTGCTGGTTTCGCAGGGCGACAACGCCGCGCTGGCGCGGCACCGGATCGAGCGCCTGGTGGTGATCGGTTTCAGCGTGGTCGTCAGCGGCCTGGCCCTGCTGATGACGGGCATGCTGGCCCGCATGCAAAAGCGCCTGCGGCTGGATGAGGCGATCCAGCGCGCCGCCAGCGATGCCTCGCCGCTGGGCCTGTTTCGCTGCGACCAGAATGGCCGCACCGTGTACGCCAACCCGACGTATCTGCAACTGCAGGGGCTGAGCGACGCGCAGCTGAGTTGGGGCTGGCTGGAGCTGCAAGCCCCCGAGCGGCGCGAGCAGCTGCGCAGCAACTGGCTGGAGATGATCCGTCGCGGCGAAGGCCTCAAGGCCTTCAGCCGCATCCAGCGCCCCGACGGCCAGCGCCGCCTACTGGCCGTGCGCACCGCGCCGCTGCGCCTGGACGGCAAGCTGCAAGGCCAGGTCGGCACCGTCGAAGACATCACCGAGCTGGCGGAGCAGCAGCGCGCCGCGCGCACGCTGAACGCCATCTTTGCACTGACCCCCGACTACGTCTGCCAGCTGGACCACAACCACCGCCTGATCTACATGAACCCGGCGGCCCGCCTGCGCCTGGGCGTGCCCATGGACAGCGACCTCAGCGACACCGACTACACCGACTTCTTCGCCCCCGGCGGCGCCGAGCGCTTCCGCGGGGAAATCCTGCCCGCCGTGCTGGCCCAGGGCCAGTGGCAGGGCCAGGGCACCGTGCTGGATCACCAAGGGCAAGCCGTGCCCTGCATGGCCACCGTGCTGCTGCACCGCAAGGCCAGCGGTGCGGTGGAAACGCTCTCGGTCATCCTGCGCGACATCTCGGCCGATGTGCGCGCCCAGCGCGAGCGCCAACGCACCGAAGCCATGATGCGGGCCATCGCCCAGACCTCGCAGGCCATGATCTCGGTGCTGGACCTGGACGCCTGCTTCCTGTTCTTCAACCAGGCCTTCGAGCGGCGCTACAACGTGCGCCGCGAGGCCTGGTTGGGCCGCCATGTGGCCGAGTTGCTGGGCGAGGCGGAGTACCAGGCGCGCCGCCCGGCCATCGAGCGCGCGCTGCAAGGCCTGGCCAGCCAGCTGGAGCGGGTCTACGACCGCAGCAGCACCCCCGCAGCCCAGGGCCGGGCAGACGCACGCGAGGAGAGCCGCGCGCCCACCGAGGACCTGAGCCTGGTGCTGCAAATGCGCTACGCGCCGCTGCGCAGCGAGAGCGAGGCCATCGAAGGCGTGATCTGCATTGCCCACGATGTCACCGAGGCGCGGCGTGAAGAGCAGCGCCTGCGCGATGCCTCGCAGACCTGCCCGCTGACCCAGCTGCTCAACCGGCGCGGCTTCAACAAGAAAGCGCAAGACCTGTTCGATGCCGTCAGCACACGGCGCAGCAGCGGCTATGCCGCCCTGCTCTACCTGGACCTGGACCGTTTCAAACCGGTCAACGACCAGCATGGCCACCCGATCGGCGACGCCTTGCTCAAAGCCGTGGCCGGCCGCATGCGCCATGTGCTGCGGCCGCAAGACCTGGTGGCGCGCCTGGGCGGAGACGAGTTCGCCGTGCTGCTGCCGGGCTTGCAGGACCCGGGCGCCGCGCGCACCGTGGCCGAGAAACTGATCCAGGCCATCGGCACGCCCTTCCGCATCGAGCAGCTGGAGCTGCACATCGGCATCAGCGTGGGCTTCTGCGTCAGCCCCAACCACCGCCTGCTGCTCGAGCCCATGGTGGCCGAAGCCGATGCCAAGCTCTACGAAGCCAAACGTGCCGGCCGCAACTGCGCGCGCGGCAACCTCGACGACTTGGCCTGAGGCGCGGGCCGGGCTTCAGCGCCGGGCCGGCTCGCGCAGGCGCAGCAAGGCGGTCTGCAGCACGCGGGCATCGGCGCTGGCGCGGTGGCGGTCGAGCTTGAGTTCTTCGCGCACCTGCTCGCGCAGCTGGTGCCAGCAGGCCGCCTCGGCCTCGCTGAGCAGGCAGCGCAAATCCTGCAGATGGAAGGCCGGCATCATGTCCGCGCTGTCAAACAGCCGCGCCAGCCAGGAGTAGTCATGGGCCCAGGCGTCGCAATAGACCGTCTGGCCGCTCAGACGGTCGTTGATCTGGGCGGCCACCCAGGCGGGCGGCTTGCCGTGGCGTTGCAGGATCTCGCGGCTGATGCCGTGCACCAGTTCGGCACTGGGGTCCCAGTGCTGCCAGTCGGGCTCGGGCTGGATCAGGGAGCAGAAGACCGTGCCGCTGGGCTCGACAAAGCCCACCTCGATGGGGTAGCTGCCGCGGCCAAAGCCCGAGGCCTCCACATCCAGGATGGCGGGGGCTCGCAGGGCCAGGGGGCTGGGGCTGTGCAGGACCGCGGTCATGCCGCAGTGTAGGCCGCGGCGGCCGAAATTCAGACAGGGTTGTCGAGCACCTGCTCGCGCTCGAACAACTCGATCGCGACGCGACCGACCTGCTGGGTGTCGTAGAAGGCGTACGCGCTGACCGCCGCCGCGCCCAGCAGCGGCACCCAGCGCGACACCGTTTTCTGCAACAGCTTCTCGCCCAGCTTGGCGCCCAGCTGGCCGGCCACGCGCTGCAGCAGCGCCGTGGTGGCCGGCCGCACCAGCCAGCGCTCGCCCACCCGCACGGCCAGGTCACGCACCGCCTGGGCGGCCGTGTGGCGGAACAGGCAGTACAGCATCTGCGCCTGGCCCAGCTCGGCCGTGCGACCGTAGAGCGCGGCAATATCGGCCACCAGCTGGGACTGGATGCGCCAGACCGCCAGCATCTCGGGCAGCACCGTCAACCAGCCCAGCGGCCCGGGCGGCAGGGCCAGAGAGCCGGCCGCCAGCGCCGCCTTGGCTGCCGCCTCGCCGGTGGCCTGGCGCGCGGCATCGGCCGGGCGCATGCTGGGCAGGGCCTGCGATTCGGGCCGCTGCGCCACCAGGCTGAGCACCGCCTGGGCGATGCGATCGGGCAGGCCCTCGCCCGCGGGCGGAATCATCAAGGGGCCGCCGCCGCTCATGCCGGCACCTCGACCTGAAGCCCTTGCAAAGGACAGGCCGGCTGCGGCGCCTGCAGCTGGGCCAGCAGCTCGGCACGCAGGCCTTGCAGGCCTGTGATGCGGGCGTCGATCTCTTGCAGCTTGCGCGCCAGCACGGCCTGCAGCTCATCCGCCGTGGCGGCCGGCTGCGCTTCGGTCACGCGGGGCAGGTCGGCCTCGATCTCGGCCAGGCTGAAGCCCAGGCCCTGGGCCATGCGCACATAAGCCAGCCAGCGCACGGCCTCGGGCGGGTAGTCGCGGTAGCCGTTGTCGCTGCGGCGAGCGCGCAAGAGGCCGCGCTTTTCGTAGAAGCGCAAGGTGTCCCGGCTCAAGCCGGTGCGGGCGGAGAGTTCACCGATCTGCATGGCGGATGGAGGGTGGGTTCACAAGGTCGGAAACAAAGGCATGAGCCGGGGCTTGACCCTGGAGCGTACTCCAGGCCCGAGGCTGCCGCTCTGGCTGTGGAGATGGGCGCGCCGCGCCCGGCTTCAAGCCTGCCCCCGCTCAACTTCAAGCGTCTGGAGATTCCATGCTTCCATCCCTTGCCCTGAACACCTTTTGGCCCCGTCTCCACCCGCGCCACTACCGCCGCTTGGTGCGCGCCAGTGCGCTCTACGACCTGCTGCTCACCATTGGCTTTGCCACGCCCTGGACCCTGGCCGCGTTGCTGCCCCAGCTCTCGGCGCTGAACCAGGCCCTGGGTGGCCAGGCCTTCCCGGCTTTCGGTCCCCTGCATGCCTTGTTCTGCCATCTGATGGGCAGCCTGGTCACCGTCTGGGCCCTGCTGCGCCTGCGCCGGCCGCAGCGCCATCTGGGCCGCTTTGATGCCGCTGCCCGCGCGCTGTTTTCGCTCTGGATGGCCCATGCCTGGTGGCAGACCCAGGCGCCGCTGCTGCTGCTCTTCCTGGGGCCTGAGCTGCTCTGGGGCCTGGCCCAGGCCTGGCCGATCCGCCAGCTTGATCGATAAAAACTATCAAAGCAATCATTTGCCCCACACACCGGGGCTGGCAGCGACTTTGCCGCCTGCCCATCGATCTGAGGATCGATCCCCGCTGTCCGTCCGTGCTGGCGACTGCATCATTCGCCCCGACAAATCGCTAAATTCGTGCAGTCGTTCACTTAGTATTTTTATCATTTGTAGTGAAATAGCAGCCAGCACATCGACACCAACGCTCCCGTTGAACGCCTTCGCAGGCGCTGGCCGAGATGTCCAGGACGAAGCCCAGGCACATCCACTTCCCCCGTGCCGAGCATCACATCAAGCCCATTTCAAGGAGTTCCGTCATGGCCCTGGTCACCAAACAGCGCGAAACCGTCAGCGCCCCTGCCCTCGCCCCCGGTCTGGTCAAAGGCATCACCAAGTCGATGACCCGCGACGCCGAAGCCAACCGCAAGCGCGCCCGCACCCTGGCCAAGCAGCAGCAGGCCGCCGAACGCGTGGCCAGCGCCTCGACCCAGCTCTCGGCCGGCATCAACGAGGCCGCCTCGGCCTCGGAAGAACTCAAGCGCGCCGCCGACCAGATCGCCAGCGGCGCCGAGGAAGCCTCGGGCGCCGCCCAGGAATCGCTGGCCGCCATCACCCAGGTGGTGGGCTCGCTGAGCCGCCAGATGACGGCCTGCACTCAGGCCCGCCAAAAGGCTGAGGGCATGCGCGACATGTCCGGCCGCGTCAACCAGGAAGTCAAGGCCACCATCAGCGCCGTTGGCGTGGCCGCCCAGCGCCAGGCCAGCTCGGTGCAAATGATGGCCGAGCTGGAACGCCAGGCCGCCAACATCGGCGACATCGTCAAGGCCGTGGCCCGCATCGCCGATCAGACCAATCTGCTGGCCCTGAATGCCGCCATCGAAGCCGCACGCGCCGGCCAGCATGGCAAGGGCTTTGCCGTGGTCGCCGACGAGGTGCGCACCCTGGCCGAAACCAGCGAAAAGAGCGCCAAGCAGATCCAGGATCTGGTGGGTCAAATCCAGGGCGAGGTCGGCGTGATCGCCGAAGGCATCAACCAGTCGGCCGATGCCGTGCAGTCCGAGGTCGAGAAGAGCGAACAGATCCTGCAGCAGCTGGCCCGCATCGGCCAGGACGCGGCCGAGATCGTCTCCGGCGCCGTCGAGATCGCCAGCGCCGCCAGCCAGAGCAGCACCGCGGCCAACCAGGCGCTCAAGGGCGCCGAGCAGATCGCCGCCGCCGCGACCGAGCAGTCCTCGGCCTGCGAAGAGGCCGCCAAGACCGTGCAGGAGCAAAGCGCCGCGCTCGAGGAATGCGAGCAGACGGCCCAGAACCTCTCGGAGATCGCCGAAGAGCTGAAGAGCTCGACCGACATCGCCAAGAGCGCCGAAGAGGTGGCCTCGGCCGCCGAAGAGCTGTCCAGCGCCGTGGCCGAAATCACCCGGGCGGCCAGCCAGATCATGGTGGCCCTGGAGCAGATCCGCAAAGGCGCGCAAAGCCAGGCCAGCGCCACCACCGAATCGGCCGCGGCCGTCAGCCAGATCAGCCGCGGCGCCCAGATCGCCGACGAGCGCGCCACCGAAGCCAGCCAGCGCGCCGCCGCCATCCGCAGCCTGATGGGCGAGAACAAGCAGCACATCGACAGCCTGGTGCGCACCATCGGCGGCAGCGTCGAGGCGACCCGCGCCAGCATGAAGCAGATCAAGGAGCTGGAGCTGGTCAGCCGCAAGATCGACAAGATCGTCGATGCGATCACGCAAGTCTCCATCCAGACCAATATGCTGGCCGTCAACGGCAGCATCGAAGCCGCGCGCGCCGGCGAGTACGGCAAGGGCTTTGTGGTGGTGGCCACCGACATCCGCAACCTCGCCCACGATTCGGCCGAGAACGCTGACCGCATCAAGGACCTGGTCAAGAGCATCCAGGACCAGATCAGCGCCGTCGGCCGTGACCTCAGCGATCTGATGAGCGCCGGCCTGGCCGAGGTCGAGAAGACCCGCGCCATCACCGCCAACCTCGAAGCCATGGAGAAAGACGTGGCCCAGGTCGAGCAGGGCAACCAGGAAGCCGTGGCCAGCGCCCGCGAGATCAGCACCGCCATGCAGCAGGTCAAGATCGCCGTGGACCAGGTCTCGGCCGCAGCCCAGCAGTCCGAGAAGGCAGCCGAGCAGGCCGCCAGCGCCGCCCGCCAGCAGGCCCAGGGCGCCGACGAGCTGAGCGCTGCCATCGAGGAAATCTCCTCCCTGGCCGACGAGCTGCAAAGCAACTGAGTCCACCGCGCACGCCCTCAGGCCTCAAGGAGTCGCCGTGAACCTCAAGCATCAACATCCGGACGGCGAGCCCGCGCGCGCCGACGCTGGCAGCCCGGCCAGCGATGGCAGCGCCGACCGCCAGTTCGTGACCTTCAGCGTGGCCGGCGAGATGTTTGCCGTGCCCATGGACCCGGTGCAGGAAATCATCCGCCTGCCCGAAGTGGCCCAGCTGCCGCTGGCGCCCCATGCCCTGGAAGGCCTGGCCAATCTGCGCGGCCGGGTCCTGCCCATCATCAACCTGCGCACCCTGTTCGGCGCCGAGCGCCGCGAGGCCGACGACGCCACCCGAGCCCTGGTCATCAACCTGGGCCAGGCCCTGGGTTTCATCGTCGACCATGTGGCCAGCGTCGTGAATGTGGAGCCCTCGCAGATCCAGGCGGCCGACGCGATCCAGAGCGTGGTCCGAACCGAATACCTGAGCGGGCTGATCCAGCAGGAGCGGCCGGAAGGCGGCACCCAGCTGCTGCTGATCCTGGATTTCGAACGCCTGGTGCAAGCTCAGTTCGGCGGCCTGCAAGCCGCGGGTGAGCTCCGCCGAGAGAGCCGCGATGGCCGCAGCAACGACAGCGCCCACACCCCGGTCGAAACCGATGTCCAGCAAAGCGCCGACGGCGAGCGCAGCGGTGGTGACAAAGCCGGTGGCGAAGACCTGCTGCTGGTCAGCTTCACCGTGGCCAGCCAGGAGTACGGCATCTCGATCAACGATGTGCAGGAGATCGTGCAGCTGCCTGAGCACATCACCAGCCTGCCCAACGCGCCCATCCATGTCAGCGGCCTGATCTCGCTGCGCCGCCGCCTGCTGCCCCTGCTGGACCTGCGCAGCCTGTTCGGCCTGGGCAGCATCGCGGCCGACGAGCACCACCGCATCGTCGTGGTGGCCCTGCCACCGGCGGTGCCCGGCGGTGAGCCGGCCCTGGTGGGCCTGATCACCGACACCGTCAAGGAAGTGATCCATGTGCCGCGCCGCCAGAACGAGCCCATGCCCGGCATCCTGGCCCGCGATGTGCAGATGCAGGAGTTCGCCTCCATCTGCCGCCTGGACGAAGGCCGCCGCCTCGTCTCGGTGATTTCCACCCAAGCCCTGCTCGGTCTGGACGCCGTGCAAGAGGCCGCGGCCCTGCAACTGAGCCCCGGCTCCCTCCCCAACGATTCAGCCGCCGCGGAGCCCGCCCCCATGCACAGCAGCCCCACCGAAGCCAGCAGCCTGGAGCACCAGGAAGACCTGCAGGTCGTGATCTTCCGTCTCGGTGCCGAAGAGTTCGGCGTGCCCATCATGAGCGTGCAGGAGATCGTGCGCGTGCCCGAGCTGCTGACCCGCGTGCCCAAGACCCCGTCCTATGTGGAGGGCGTGATCAATCTGCGCGGCACAGTGCTGCCGGTGATCGACCAGCGCAGCCGCCTGGGCATGGCCACGCTGGAGCGCAACGACCGCCAACGCATCATGGTCTTCATGGTCGACGGCATGCGCACCGGCTTCATCGTCGACTCGGTGGCCGAGGTGCTGCGCATCAACCGCCACAGCGTCTCGCCAGCGCCGGCCCTGAGCGTCGAGCAAGGCCGCCTGATCACCCAGGTGGCCAAGCTGGACGACAACAAGCGCCTGGTCATGCTGATCGACCAGCGCCAGCTGCTCGACGCCGGCGAAGCCCTGGCCATGCACCAGGCCTTCGAGAGCCGCAGCGCGCCGACGCTGGAGCCCGAGCTGGCCCGCGCCGCCTGAGCCCACCGCACGCCCGCCGCCCTCCCGCGTCACCCACCACCGTTGCCCTCGAGCCGCACCATGAAACGGGTACTGATCGTCGATGACTCGGCGCTGATGCGCAGGCTGATGACCGAGATGCTGAGCGAAGCCGGCTTCGAAGTCGCAGCCGCACGCACCGGCGTCGAGGGTGTCAACCGCCTGACCGAATGGCATCCCGATGTCGTGACCCTGGACATCAACATGCCGGAGATGGATGGCCTGACCGCCCTGTCCCTGCTGATGCAGGCCCGCCCCACGCCCGTGGTGATGGTGTCCTCGCTGACCGAGCAGGGAACGCAGGCCACGCTGGAAGCCCTGGCCCTGGGCGCGGTGGACTTCGTCCACAAGCCCGGCGGCACCATTTCCCTGTCCATGGACCAGGTGCGCGAGGAACTGGTCGGCAAGGTGCGAGCCGCCGCCCAAGCCCAGCCGCGCCGCCCCAGCGGCCTGAACCGCGACCGCAGCCAGCGCCCGGCGCTGAGCAGCAGCGGCGGCGGCCACAGCCCGCGGCCCGAGTTTCCGGCACGCAGCCCCCGTGTGGCCGCTCCGGCGCCGGCGCGCTTCTTCCCCGCAGCGCAGGCCCAGGCCAGCGGCGTGGCGACCGAGGCGCTGCCCGGCCTGGTGCTGATCGGCGTGTCCACCGGCGGCCCACGCACGCTGGAAGACATCCTGCCCCAGCTGCCCGAGAACTTTCCCTGGGCCGTGCTGGTGGCCCAGCACATGCCGCCGCACTTCACCGAGTCCTTTGCCCAACGCATGAACGGCCTGTGCCGCCTCACGGTGCGTGAGTGCAGCGCCCCCACCCCGCTGACCCCGGGCATGGTGCTGATTGCCAAGGGCGGCTGCGACATGATCGTCACCGAGCAGTTGGGCCGCCTGGTGGCCCAGCCGCGGCCCGAATCGCCCGCCCACCCCTGGCATCCCAGCGTCGATGTGCTGGTGGAAAGCGCCATGCGCCGCCTGCCCGCCCAGCGCCTGATCGGCGTGCTGCTGACCGGCATGGGCGACGACGGTGCCGCCAGCATGACCCGGCTGCGCCAGAGCGGCGGCCGCACGGTGGCCGAATCGAGCGACAGCGCCGTGGTGTTCGGCATGCCGGCTGAATTGATCCGCCTCGGGGGCGCCAGCGTGGTGCGCCCCAGCAGCGGAATTGCCCAACAGATCCAGCACTGGATCTCCGCGTCCTAAACGGCGCAACAGGACCCCCACCATGGCACTCCGAAAAGTCACCGACGGCGCCACGCTGCACGCAGTCCAGCCGCGCCAGCAAAGCCGGCTCCTGCCCGACCTGCTGGTCCAGCTGAGCGCCCCTCAGGCCGAGCAACGCCGATGGGCCGCACGCGACCTGGCGGCCCATCCCGATGCCGCGCCGGCTCTGGGCGCCCAGCTGATGATCGAACGGGACAGCGCCGTGCGCGAAGCCTTGTTCACCAGCCTCAACACCCTGGCCAATGCCACCGCAGCCCAGGCCCTGCTGCCCCTGCTGCGCAGCGACGATGCCCAGCTGCGCAACGGCGCCATCGAGACCCTGGCCTCGATGCCGCATCTGGTGGCGCCCTGCATGGAACAGCTGCTGCGCGACCCCGACCCCGATGTGCGCATCCTCAGCGTCAACCTGCTGGGCGAGCTCCGCCACAAGCAAGTGCCGCAATGGCTGCTGCTGGTGCTGGAGCAGGAGCAGGAGCTCAATGTGGTGGCCAGCGCGGTGGACTTGCTGGTCGAGCTCGGTGACCGCCAGCACATGCCGGCGCTGCAGAAAGTCCGTGAACGTTTCGCCGACGACGCTTACCTGAGCTTCGCCGTGGACATGGCCTTGCAACACATAGGCGCCGCATGAACACCGAACTCAAAGCCCGCAACCGGGCCCAGATCAGCGAGGCGGACTTCCTCAAGTTCCGCGAGTTCTTCTATCGCAAGACGGGCATCCACTTCGAAGAAAGCAAACGCTACTTCGTCGACAAGCGCCTGATCGAGCGGATGGAGGCGACCGGAGCCGAGGACTTCCGCGCCTACTTCCTGGCCCTGCGCTTCGAGCGCAACAGCCAGGAAGAGCTGCAGCACCTGGTCAACTCGATGACGGTCAACGAGACCTACTTCTTCCGCGAGTCCTACCAGTTCGACTGCATGGTCAAGGACATGCTGAACGAGGTGATCAAGCGCAAGGCACCGGGTGACCGCATCCGCATCTGGTCGGTGCCCTCCTCCACCGGCGAGGAGCCCTACTCGATCGCCATCTACCTGCTGGAGCGCTGGGCCCACATCAACGACTACGAGGTCGAGATCCTGTCCTCGGACATCGACACCAAGGTGCTCAGCGCGGCGCAGCGCGGCGTCTACTCGGCCCGCTCCATCGCCAACCTGCCGCGCGACTACCTGAACCGCTACTTCACCCAGACCCGCGATCAGGAGTGGACGATCTCGCGCGATCTGGTGGCGGCGGTGGACTTCAGCCAAGTCAACCTCAGCGACCCGGCCGACACGCGGCGCTTCCGCAATATCGACCTGATCTTCTGCCGCAATCTGCTGATCTATTTCGACGACCTGTCCCGCAAGGTGGCCGCCGAAGCCATGTTCGATGCGCTCAGCCCGGGCGGTTTCATCTGCCTGGGCCATTCGGAATCGATGAGCCGCATCACTTCGCTCTACCGCGTTCGGCGCTTCGCCGACGCCATGGTCTACCAAAAACCTCTGCAGGGAGAGTCCCCATGAGTGCAGCCCATATCCTCGTGGTCGACGACGCCGCCACCGTGCGCATGTACCACCGCAAACTGCTGGGCGATGCCGGCTGGCAATGCGCCGAGGCCGTCAACGGCATGGACGCGCTGGAGAAAGTGGCCAGCCTGCCCGATGGTCAGCGCTTCGACCTCTTCGTGGTCGACGTCAACATGCCCAAGCTCGACGGCTACGGTTTTGTGCGCGAGCTGCGCCGCCTGCCCCTGGCCCTGCAAGCGCCGGTGCTGATGGTCTCCACCGAGGCGCAAAGCCAGGATGCCGGTGCCGCCCGCCAGGCCGGCGCCAACTGCTACCTGATCAAACCGGCCAAGCCGGCCGAGCTGGTGCTGACCGCCGCCCTGCTGCTGGGTGACATCACTGCGGCGCTGCAGGCCGCCAGCGCCGCCGCGGCCCTGCCCCCTTCGCTGAGCCTGCCCAAAGGAGTCCTGGCATGAGCACCACCGAACTTCTCGACCAATTCGTGCAGGAAGCGCGCGAATGCCTGGAGCAGATCGGCGAACGCCTGCTGCAGGTGGAGCGCGCGCCGGGCGACGCGGCCCTGCTGAACGATTTGTTCCGCCTGGTCCACACGCTCAAGGGCAATTGCGGCCTGTTTGATTTCAAGCCGCTGGAGCTGCTGGTGCATGCCGGCGAAGACCTGCTGGACCGCGTGCGCAGCGGCCAACTGAGCTACAGCGGCCAGATCGCTGACGCCCTGCTGGACGCCATGGACCTGGCCATCGAACTGGTCGAGCGCATCGCCAGCGACGGCCGCCTGGACGACAGCCGCCTGGCCCAAAGCCAGGCCCTGGCGCAGCAGATCCGTGCCCGGCTGAACGATGGCAAGGCCAGCCCCCCCGAGGCGGCCGCCGCGTCTGCGGCCGGCCCGGCCACGACTGCAGCCCCCGACTGGATCCTCGACCTGCCCGAGGCGCAGCGCCGCCCCGGCCGCGTGCTGCTGCGCTACCGCCCCGAGCCGGAATGCTTTTTCAAGGGTGAAGACCCGCTGCGCCTGGTCATGGCCACGCCGGGCCTGCAGCACCTGGATCTGGCACCCGGCATCGCCTGGCCCGAAGCGGCCGATTTCGATTGCTACCAATGCCGGCTGGACTTCCTGCTCAGCTGCGACGCACCGCTGGCCTATGTGACCGAGCACTACCGCTACGTGCCCGAGCAGATCGAGAGTTACCTGGTGCCCGCCGCCAGCGCGCCAGCAGCGACCGCAGCATCGGCACCGGCAGCCACTGCCGGCGCCAACCCCAGCACACTCGAAGCCACCCAGGCCATGCTGGCGCGCCGCGCCCTGCAGATCTGGGACGAGCAACGCCGCCTGCTGGAGCAGGGCTCGCCCAATGCCGCCAGCCTGCGCGCCACCCGCGAGGTCTTTGCCCACCTGCTGCAGGTGTTGGCCTGCGAAGGCACGGCCGGTGACGGCGCCCTGGTGCCCGAACTCGATGCCAGCCTGAGCCGCCTGATGCAGGTGCCCGAGAACGCGCCCGCCTTGCTGGCCTGGTCGGCCCAGCACCGCCCGGGCAGCAATGCCAAGGCAGCGGGCACCGGCAACAGCACCCTGAGCGAAGACCAGGGCAGCGAGCCCGGTGCCGGCAGCAACGGCCACGGCGATCGCGGCCAGCGCGTGCTCAAGGTCAACCAGGACAAGATCGATCGCCTGATGGGATTGATCGGCGAGATGGTGGTGGCCAAGAACGCCCTGCCCTACCTGGCCCAGCGGGCCGAGACCTTGTACGGCCAGCGCGACCTGGCCCGCGAGATCAAGACCCAGTACGCCGTCATCAACCGCATCGCCGAGGACATGCAGCACGCCATCATGCAGGTGCGCATGCTGCCGGTGGGCACCATCTTCCAGCGCTTCGGCCGCCTGGTGCGCGACACCAGCAAGCGCCTGGGCAAGGAGGTGCGCCTGGTGATCGAGGGCGAGGACACCGAAGCCGACAAGAACGTCATCGAGTCGCTCGCCGACCCGCTGATCCACATCCTGCGCAACAGCCTCGATCACGGCATCGAAAGCCCGGCCCAGCGCCTGGCCGCCGGCAAGCCGGCCATGGGCACGCTGCGCGTCAGCGCCCGCCAGGAGGGCGACCGCGTGCTGCTGGACATCAGCGACGACGGCGCCGGCGTCGACACCGAGCGGGTGCGGGCCAAGGCGGTCGAGCGCGGCCTGATCCCGGCCGAACGCGCCGAGCTGCTGAGCGAGCATGAAGCGGTGCAGCTGATCTTTCTGCCGGGTTTCTCGACCGCGGACGCGATCTCCGACCTGTCCGGCCGCGGCGTCGGCATGGATGTGGTGCGCGCCGCCGTCGAGCGGGTCAACGGCGTCGTCAGCCTGAGCAGCGAGCGCGGCCAGGGCACACGCATCCGCCTGTCGCTGCCGCTGTCGATGGCGGTGACCAATGTGATGATGATCGAGACCGCTGGCATCCGCTTCGGCGTGCCCATGGACCTGATCATCGAGACCGTGCGAGTGCCGGCCGAAGACATCCACCATTTCAAGAGCGCCCAGACCGCCGTGCTGCGCGGCCGCGTCGTGCCCCTGCGCACGCTCAACAGCCTGCTCGACATGCCTTGTGCACCGCGCCTGAACAGCGAAGGCGAGCACGCCGTGCTGCTGGTGCGCCTGGGCCAGGAGCCGATCGGCCTGATCGTCGATGAGTTCCACGGCACCAGCGACATCATCCTCAAGCCCCTGGACGGCGTGCTGGCCGGCCTGACCGCCTTCGCCGGCACCGCCCTGATGGGCGATGGCAGCGTGCTGATGATCCTCAACCCCAAGGAGCTGCTGTGATGGCCATCCGATACCTGAAACAACACGCAGCCCTGGACGGCCAGATCAGCGTCGAGGACGCCGAGGCCCTGGCCAGCTGGCTGGGCGAACAGGCCCGCCCCATGGTGGACCTGAAGCGCTGCGAGGGCCTGCACGCCGCCGTGCTGCAGGTGTTGCTGGCCCTGCGCCCGCGCCTGAAAACCCCGCCCAGCGACGAACGCCTGGCCCATCTGCTGCTGAGCCTGCCGCGCTGACACGCGCCTCGCCCAGCCACCCCTTGAAGCGACACGCAGCGATCACCGAGGAGCCCGCCATGAAACATATTTTTCTCGTCGACGATTCGGCCACCATGCTGATGAGTCTCAAAGGCACGCTGGAGATCAGCGGCTTCAAGGTGGACACGGCCAGCGATGGCGAGCTGGCCCTGAGCCGCCTGCAGCAGGGCCTGAA
Source organism: Burkholderiales bacterium PBB2 (assembly GCA_002255955.1). Lineage (GTDB taxonomy): Bacteria > Pseudomonadota > Gammaproteobacteria > Burkholderiales > Burkholderiaceae_C > Paucibacter_A. The sequence continues at coordinate 126,061 of NKIM01000011.1, forward strand.
GCCCGATCTGATCATCACCGACATCAACATGCCCCGCATGGACGGCATCGCCCTGATCCGCGAAGCCCGCAAGCTGCTGCGCTTCATCCCCATCCTGGCCCTGACCACCGAGAGCCAGCAAGGCAAGCGCGAAGACGCCAAGAAGAACGGCGCCACCGGCTGGCTGGTCAAGCCGGTCGGCGGGGCCGAGCTGCTGTCCGTGATCCGTCAGGTTCTGCCCGGCGCATGAGCGAGGTCCCCCATCATGAAGTTCTCCATGCTCTCCCCTCCCTCGACCGAGGATGACGCCGGCCTCGAAGGCGCCGATGCCGCAGCCTCGCCGGTCTACCGCAAGGCGGCGCGCCGCATCACCCTGCGCCGAGCGGCCCTGGCCGGCTTGCTGCTGCTGGCCTTGCTGCCGGCGGTGGCGCCCGACTGGCTGAGCTACGGCCAGCTGATCTGGTTCCTCGGCGGCCTCAGCCTGGGCTGGGCGGCGCGACCCTGGTTGCAGCAGATCGGCCCGCAGCGCCGCCTGCCCACCGATGTGGTGGCCCAGGACATCAGCACCTTGCAGCAAGCCTTTGCCGTGCTCAAGCAGCAGGTCAGCGCCACCATCCAGACCTCGGAGACGGCCGTCATGTCCATGGGCCAGCGCATGGGCCGCGTGCATGAGAACTCGCAGGCCCTGCACACCCGCCTGGTCGATGCGGTCCAGCATTCCGAGCAGCTCTCGGCCGATTCGCTGGCGCAAAGCTCTCGCCATGCCTCGGCAGTGAGCCAGCTGGCCGAGCACCAGCAGCGCTTCGAGGATGCCCGCCAGCATCTGCTGGAGCGCGTGCGCAGCAGCGCCCAGCAGGTGCGCCAGCTGACGCCGCTGGCCACCTTGATCTCCGAGATCTCGCGCCAGACCAATCTGCTGGCCATCAACGCCGCCATCGAGTCGGCCCGCGCCGGCCCGGAAGGCGCCGGCTTCAAGGTGGTGGCCACCGAGGTGCGCCGCCTGTCGGCGCAGACCGCCGATGCGGCCCGCCAGGTGGCCGAGGGCATCGCCCAGGTGGCCGCCGGCATCGACCAGGAGGCCCAGTCCCTGCAGATCCACGCCGGTGAAAGCGCCGCCGCCCAGCTCAACGAAATCGCCCTGCACATCCAGAACATGAGCGCCACCCTGGGCGAGGTCGTGCCCTACCTGAGCGATCTTTCGCACGAGGTCAATGCCGGTGTGGACCGCGTCAGCGCCGACATCATCGACACGCTCGGCGACATGCAGTTCCAGGACATCAACCGGCAGCTGCTGGAGCAGATCAACGAGGCGCTGGGCAGCCTGTCCAACCATTTCTCGCAGCTCTACCAGCTGATCGATGGCCAGGCCCCGCCGCCGCCGGTGCTGCTGGAAGAACTGCTGCAGCTCTGGACCTCGAACTACGTGATGCACTCGCAGCGGGTGGCCCATGCCCTGGCCCTGGGTGGCAGCATGCCGGAGAGCAGCAGCGCCCGCAGCGCCGCCGCCAACGACAGCGCCGGCCCGGCCCCGGGCTTGCAGCTGGAAATGGCCGGCGCCAACGGCCCGCGCATCGAGCTGTTCTGAGCCCCCAGCCCCACCGAGGCCGCGCGATGAACCAGCCCGCCACCACCGCCTTGGTCCTCAGCGGCGGCGGCGCGCGGGCGGCCTACCAGGTGGGCGTGCTGAAGGCCATCACCGCCTTGCGCCGCCAGCACCAGGGCGGGCGCAGCGAGCGGAGCAGCCCCTTCGGAGTGATCGTCGGCACCTCAGCCGGCGCCATCAACGGCGCGGCCCTGGCCTGCCATGCCGACCACTACGATGCCGGAGTCGACCAGCTGGCCGAGGTCTGGTCGCAGTTCAGCGCCGAGCAGGTCTACCGCAGCGATGCGCTGGGTGTGGCGCGCAGCGGCGCGCGCTGGCTGAGCATGATGTCGCTGGGCTGGGCGCTGGCGCGCTTTCGCCCGCGCTCGCTGCTGGACAACACGCCGCTGGGTGGCCTGCTCAGCCGCCTGGTGCCCATGAGCCGCCTGCCCAGCATGTTGGCGCGCGGCCATCTGCAAGCGCTGGCGGTGACCGCCTCCAGCTACAGCAGCGGCGAGCATGTCAGCTTCTACCAGGCCGCGCGGCCGATCGCGCCCTGGCTGCGCTCCAGCCGCCTGGCCGTGCCGACCATGCTGACGCAGGAACACCTGCTGGCCTCCTCGGCGATTCCCTTCATCTTTCCGGCCACGCGCCTGCACCACGACGGCCTGGGCGCCTGGTATGGCGATGGCTCGATGCGCCAGACGGCGCCGCTCTCACCCGCCATCCATCTGGGCGCACGCCGCCTGCTCATCATCGGCGCCGGCCGCATGCACGAGCCGGCCCTGCAGCGCCAAAGCAGCTCGGCCTACCCCAGCCTGGCCCAGGTGGCCGGCCATGCGCTCTCGGGCATTTTTCTCGACGCGCTGGCGGTGGACATCGAGCGCATGGAACGCATCAACCGCACCCTGGCCCTGCTGCCACCCGAGGCCCTGGCCGAGACGCCGCTGCGCCCGCTCGATGCGCTGGTGATTGCACCCTCGCAGCGCCTGGATGACATTGCCGCCCGCCATCTGGAGAGCCTGCCGCGGGCGGTGCGCACCTTGCTGCGCGGCGCCGGGGTCGGCCAGGTTTCGCCCACGCAGCCCAAGCCCCAGGGCGCGGCCCTGGCGAGCTATCTCCTGTTCGAAGCGCCCTTCACGCAGGAGCTGATGGCCCTGGGCGAGGCCGACACCTGGGCCCAGCGCCAGCGGGTGGCGAGCTTCTTCGGCTGGCCCGAGATCGAGGACGCGCGTACGCCCGAGCCCGTCTTGGCCTGAAAGACCGGCTCAGGCCATGGCGCGTTTGAAGGCCAGGGCGCCATCGGTGCTCAGATGGCGCAGGATGCCTTGCTCGCGCGCCCCCCAGGCTTGGCCCTCGGGCAGCTCCAGCACCAGCACGGCCGGGTTGGCATCGTCACCCACCATGGGCGCGAAGATGCGGGTGGGGCCCTGCGCCAGGGTGTCGTGGCGCTCGGTCCAGTCGCGGCTGCAGGCGGCGCAGGGGCTGTCGGGGTCGCTGACGGCGATCTTCAGCGGCAGGCCTTCATGCTCGCCCTTGGACGACTCGCCCATCACCAGGGTCTGGCCGCTGGCATCGCGGCGGTAGACGGCCAGCACCTCGGCGCCCAGCACCGAACGCAATTCGCGGCAGAGCACGGTGAAGATCAGGCCCGGGCTGCGCTGGCGCCAGATCTCGCGGCCCAGCACCACCAGCTGTTGCAGTTGCTCATGCGCGGCCTGCAGCTTGGCCAGGCGTTCTTCCTTGGCCTGGGCCTGCTGGCGTGCATGTTGGCGCTCGTTGCGCGCCACCTCGACCTGCTGGCGGGCATGACGCGAGGCGGTGTTCCAGCCGACCTGGCGGGCGGCTGCCGCGCGCCGCGCCATCGCATAGGCTTCTTGCGGCCGGCCGGCCTTGTCCAGGGCTTCGGCGGCGGCGTCGAGCAGGGAGGACTGCGGCTGATAGCCCTCCAGCGCCTGGGCCTGCTCCAGCGCCAGCTGCAGCCAGTTCAACACGGTCTCGGGCGCGGCGCCGCTGCGCCGTTCGATCTCGGCCAACAAGGCGCGCAGCTCGACCAGATCGGTGCGCTGCTGCTGGGCGGTGGCGGCCTTGATCGCCTCCAGGGCCACGCGGCGCGCCTCGTCCAGGCGGCCCAGATGCATCAAGGCCCGGGCCTGGCCGAGCACAACGCCGGTGCGCATATCGCTGGAGTGCGAATGCCGCTCGCGCTGGCCCAGCAGCTCGAAATGCTTGAGCGCCTCCTCGTAGTGGCCATGGTCCAGCTCGGCCTGGCCGAGGTAATCCAGCGCCATCATGGCGGTGCGGCTGTGCGGATGCTGGGCCAGGGTCTGCAGGCATTCGCGCAGCAGTTCGCGCGCCGATTCGGTCTGGCCGACGCGGCGCAGGGCCTCGCCGGTCTGGGCCAGGCACAGGCCGATGGCGCCCGGCCAGCGCACGCGCCGCGCCACGGCCAGGCCTTTCTTCAGCCAGGCCAGGGCGGTCTCGAAATCGGAAATGCTGGTGTAGCTGTAGCCCAGGTTGGAGGCGGCACCGATGGCCCGCCGCACCTGGCCCGATTCCAGGCTGGCCTCGTAGGACTGCTCCAGAAAGGCGGCCGCCTCGACATAGTCGGAGCCCAGGCCATGCTCGAGCGCCCGGTAGTCCGACAGGGCCGCGCGGCACAGGGCCGACAGGCCCTCGCCGCTGGCCGGCAGTTGCTCGGACCAGGTGGCCCGGGCCAGCTCGAAATCGAGGAAGAGATCGGCGCGCGCCAGGCAGGCGCGGTAGTAGAGCTGGCGCTCCGCATCCTGGGCCTGATCGGCACAGTCCAGCGCGCTTTGCTGGGCATCGCGCTGCAAATCGACATCGCCGCGGTCGGCGTGGATGCTGGCCTGCAGGCCGTACAGATCCGCCTGGGCGCAGGGGTTGGCGTGCTCGGCCAGTTCGGCACGGGCGCGCTCGACCCAGGTCTGCGCTTCATCGAGCCGCATCATCAGCATCGCCACCTCGCCCTGCACCAGGTGCAGGCGGGCGCGCATGGTGCTCAGGGCGGCCGGGTCCATGAAGGCGGTCTGTTCCTGCGCTTCGTCCAGCTCCTTGAGCAGGGCACTGGCCAGGGCCTGGGCGCGCGGGCTGTTCAGCTGGCGCAGGCCCCAGGCCACCGCCAGACGTGAGTTCCAGTCGGAGCTGTCTTGCAGCTGCTGGGCCGCGGCCTGCACCTCACGTTCCAGAGGAAACAGGAGCAGCTCATGTGCGAATGCCATCCAGGCCTCCCGGGCGAGGGATTCAGATGCGCATGAGCCTAGCGCCCGGCCCGCGCGGCCTATCCGCAGAAAAGCCCGCGCTTTGCCCGGCTGCCGTGCCCGCGCAACAGGCCACCCCTGCACTTGCGGGGGTGGCTGGGGCGCAGCGGGCAGGAATGCGCGGCACCCCGGCTTCAGCCCTGCCTATACTGGACCGACCTCGTCTTCATTCGGAAGTATGAAGCGCGTCCCTGGGCCCCGGCCCGGGCCCCGCGTGGCTGGTTTGGAATCTGAATGTTGGCTGCCTTTTTTGTCTCCCGCCCGACCGCGCTGCTGCGCGGGATCGGGCTGCTGCATGGCACCGCGCTGCGTTGTGGGGCTGTGCGGCGCCAGCTTCAGCTGAACTGGGGCATGGGCCTGGCGCTCGGCAGCTTGGCCTGCGTCCACGCGCAGGCGCAAGCGCAGCCCCCGTCGCCGCAGGCGGTGGTGGCGCAATCGGCCCTGGCCACCGGGGCCATCCTGCAAGCCATCGTCAGCTACACGCGCTGGCCGCAGCGCCCGGCGAGCCTGGGCCTGTGCATCAGCCGCAGCGCCAGCGATGCGCAGGAGATCGCCCGCCAGGTGCAGCCCCTGCACGATGGCCGCCAGCTGGATGTGCACCTGATCGAAGCCAACCAGACCGCCCTGCCCGCGCAATGCCAGGCGGTGTACCTGGAAGGCTGGCAGCCCGAGACCTTGCGCCTGCTGCTGCGCAGCCTGGCCCAGCAACCGGTGCTGACCCTGGGCCGAGGGCCCGAGTTCTGCAGCGACGGCGGCATGTTCTGCCTGGAAGCGCAGGACGGACGCACCCGCTTTGAAGTCAACCTCGACGCCGTGGCCCGCAGCGGGCTGCGCGTGCACCCCCAGGTGCTGCGCCTGGCACAGCCCCAGGGGCGCAAGGCATGAGCAAGCGGCTGCGTCATCTCTGGGGTGCTAGCCCGGCGGCACAGGGCAGGCCCGTGCCCAGCGTGTTCGAGCTGATGCGTGCGGCCAGCTGGCGCATCGGTTGGCTTTCGGTGCTCAGCGTCGGCCTGGTGCTGACCGTGGGCGCGGCCTTGCTGCTGCATCTGTCCACCGTGCGCAATCTGGAGCTGCAGGCGCGCTCGCTGGCCTATTCGGTGGAGGCGGCCGTGGTGTTCCAGGATCGCCAGGCCACCGAAACCCTGCTGCAGGAGCTGCTGCGCCATGAGCCGGTGTCGGCCGCGCGCGTGCGGCTCGGGCCCATGAGCCTGAGCGCGCAGCCGCAGCGGGATGGAGCGGCCGGCATCGACCCCGGTGAGGACTTCGCTCGCTACCGCAAGCCCGAGGCCGAGGGTGGTCGGGCCTGGCTGGCCGAACACCTCTGGCCGGTGCGCGCCGAAGCCCCCGTGCTGGCTCAGGGCCGGGTGCAGGCCGTGGTGGAGCTGCAGGCCGATGCCAGCGCGCTGTTCAGCCTGGTGTGCTGGGCTGCCGCGGGCGTGCTGCTGGCCATGGGCCTGGTCGGGGTGGCGGTGTTGCGGGTCTCGCAGCGCCTGGCCGATCGCCTGGTCCTGCCCCTGCAAGCCCTGGCGGACTACAGCCGCCAGATGCGCCAGCTGCGTGAACCCCAGGGTCAGTTGCTCACCCCACGCAGCGCCCCGCGCGCTGGCGTGCGCGAGCTGGATCAGCTCAGCGCCGATTTCGACGCCCTGCTGCAGGAGCTCAGCGAGCACCAGCAACAGTTGCTGCGCGAGCATGACGCGCTGCGCCATGCCCATGCCGAGCTCAGCGACCAGGCCGCGCGCGACGGCCTGACCGGCGTGGCCACGCGTGCCCACTTCGAGCGCGTACTGGCCAGCACCTTGTCGCAGGCCAGCCGCGCGGGCGGCTGCTTCTCGCTGTTCTTCATCGACGCCGATCATTTCAAGCACATCAACGATCAGCATGGCCACGAGGCCGGCGACTGCGTGCTGGTGGCCGTGGCCCAGCGCCTGAGCCGCAGCGTGCGTGCGCAGGACCTGGTGGGGCGGCTGGGCGGGGACGAGTTCGTGGTCCTGGTCCATGGCCTGCGCCAGGCCACCAATGCGCCCGCCATCGCCGAGCAGCTGCGCCATGCCGTGGCGCAGCCGGTGACCCTGCCCAACGGGGCTGACGTGGTGCCCGGCATCAGCGTCGGCCTGGCGATTTTCCCCACCCATGGCCTGAGCGCTGCCGAGCTGATGAAGGCGGCCGACCAGGACATGTACCAGCGCAAGCGGGCGGCACGCAGCGTGCCGGCCCCTGGCTCATCAAGCAGGAGTTCACTTGAAGCAGCCCCGACACGCCCCACACCCAGCCCGGACTGAAACCAGCCTCAAGCCCCGTGACCGGGCCGCCGGCCTGACGCAGCGTCGCGCGCTGCTTGGCCTGCCCCTGCTGCCCCTGCTCTTGCAGGCCTGTCAAAGCAGCCCCGGCACGGCAGCCGTCATCACACCGCCCTCGCCCTGGACCGAGCAGCAACGGCGCCGCCTGCAAGAGCTGGGCTTTGTGCCGAACGGCGATGAGTGGGAGTTGAACCTGGCCACCAGCCTGCTGTTCGGCTTCGATTCCGACCGCCTGCAGCTGGAGCAGCGCAAGCGCCTGATCGAGCTGGGCCAGCAGCTGCGCGAGGTCGAGGTGCCGCGGCTGCGCATCGAAGGCCACAGCGACGCCGTGGGCGACGCCGGCTACAACAAGCAGCTGTCACTGCGCCGTGCCAGCGCCGTCAGCCAGGCCCTGCAAGGCGCGGGCTGGCCCAGCAGCGCGCTGAAAACCCAGGGCTTCGGCCACGAGAAACCGATTGCCGACAACAGCAACGAAGCCAGCCGCGCCAAGAACCGGCGCGTGGTGCTGATCGCGATGGCCGGCTGAGCGAACGGGCGTCAAGCCCGTTCACCGGTTCACTCGATCAGCCGCACTGCCCCACATAGCCACAGGCGGTGCAGAAGTCGCAGCCGTCCTTGTGGATCATGGTGCGGTTGCCGCATTCCGGGCAAGGCTTGCCGGCCTGGGCCTGCAGAGCGCCGGCGCTGCTGGCCTTGCGCGCGCTGATCGGCGCTTGCAGCAAGCCCATCTCCACCAGAGGCAGGCCTTGCTCGTCCAGCACGCCCAGCATGGCGTAGCGGTGGATGATCAGGCGCGCGACATAGGCCACGGTCGAGGGCCAGATCTGCTGGCGCCGCTCACCCGAAAGGTTAGGCACCGGCGCCATGAAGTGGCCCAGCGGTTCACCGACATTGAGCAGCTTGCGCAGCTTCATGCCGATCCAGGCCGGGTCCATCACACGCATGTCCAGGCTCAGCAGACGGGCCATGCCGTCCAGGGCCTTGGGGTAGTTACCCGAGAAGCCCATGGCGCAGGGCCGGGTGACAAAGCCGCCGTCCGGCGTGGGCAGGCTGACCTCTTTCAGGGTCAGTGTGAATTGCTCGTTCGTGGCCGGGTTGTCCACGTCCACCGCCCAGGCCAGGGTGCCCATGGTGCTGGTGCGCGGCTCCTCGCGGCTGAACATGGCATCGATCACCGGCGTGGCGCCGCCCTCGGCCAGGGCGCCCAGCTGCTCGCAGCGCCAGCGGATGACGGCGGCCGTGGCCGCCACCACGCCGGGGAAGAGGCGCTGCTCGCCGCCCGGCGGCATGGCCATCTCAAACGAACGCTCCTCGGCCACGGTGGCCAGGGCGTCGAGCTTGAGGCGCAGCCAGGCCGCGTCATTGCTGCGCAAATCCATGGACAAGGTCTTGGCCACGGCCGACAGGCCGCGCGGCTGCTCGGCGCCGTTGACCCAGACTTCAAACGGCAGGTTCTTGCCGAACAGGCCGGCATCGGGCCCCTCGGCCGGAAGCTCGCCGACGAAGAGGGCAAAGTCGCCATGCGGGTGGCGGATCATGTAGCTCCAGGCCGGGTTGCCATTCGGCAGCTCGGGCCGGCTGGGCCAGCGCAGCGAGGCCAGCACGGCATTGGGCAGGCGCGAGACCAGCATGCGCTGGTTGCCGCCGTCCGAGGCCACCGGCTTGAGCGGCTCGGGTGAGCTGACCGCGGCAGCCGGCGCCGGCTGGGCCGATTCAACGCTGAGCACCGAACCGAGCACGCTATTGGGCCGGTAGGTGGCCAGGCCCTTGAGGCCGCTCTTCCAGGCCTGCGTGTACAGGTCCTGGAAATCGGCGTAGGGGTAGTCGGCCGGCACATTGACGGTCTTGGAGATCGAGGTGTCCACAAAGGGCGCCACCGCCGCCACCATCAAGGCATGGTCGGAGGCCGAGAGCTCCAGCGCCGTGACGAAGGCCGGTGACAGCGGCGCATCACTGCCGAACATATGGCGGTACAGGCGCCAGGCATGGTCCTCGACCGCGTACTCCTTGTAGCTGCCATCGGGCATGCGCTTCTTGCGGGTGTAGCTCCAGCTGAAGGCCGGCTCGATGCCGTTGGAGGCGTTGTCGGCAAAGGCCAGGCTGATGGTGCCGGTGGGCGCAATTGACAGCAGGTGCGAGTTGCGCAGGCCCTGGGCGCGGATCTTGTCCTTCAGGCCTTGCGGCAGGCGCGAGGCGAAGTTGCCGCCCGAGAGGTAGAGGTCGGCATTGAAAAGCGGGAAGGCGCCGCGCTCCATCGCCAGATCGGCCGAGGCCTCGTAGGCGGCGTCGCGCATCAGGGTGCTGATCTCGCTGGCCATGGCGCGCGCGGCTTCGCTGTCGTAGCGCAGGTTCAGCATCACCAGGGTGTCACCCAGGCCGGTGAAACCCAGGCCGACGCGGCGCTTGTTGCGCGCCTCCTGCTGCTGCGCGGGCAGGGGCCAGGGCGTCACGTCGAGCACGTTGTCCAGCATGCGGGTGGCCGTTCGGCAGACCTCGGCAAAGGCCTCGCCGTCGAAGCTGGCGTCCAGGCCAAATGGCTGACGCACGAAATGCGTGAGGTTGACCGAACCCAGGCAGCAGCAGCCGTAAGGCGGCAGCGGTTGCTCGGCACAGGGGTTGGTGGCCGAGATCGACTCGCAGTAGTACAGATTGTTGTCGGCGTTGATGCGGTCCAGGAAGAGCACGCCGGGCTCGGCATGGTCATACGTGGAGCGCATCACCATGTCCCAGAGCTCGCGCGCCTGCAGCTTGCGGTAGACCCAGAGGCCATCGCCGCGCTGGTAGGCGCCGGCCGCGCGCTGCTTGGCACCGGGCTCGGCCTTGTGCACAAGTTCAATCTCGGCGTTCGCCTCCACGGCCTGCATGAACACATCGGTCACGCCGACCGAGATGTTGAAGTTCTTCAGATCGCCCTTGTCCTTGGCGCGGATGAACTCTTCGACATCGGGGTGGTCGCAGCGCAGCACGCCCATCTGCGCGCCACGGCGCGCACCGGCCGATTCCACCGTCTCGCAGCTGCGGTCGAACACCCGCATATAGCTGACCGGGCCGGAGGCGCTGCTCTGGGTCGAGCCGACCCAGGCGCCGCGCGGGCGGATGCGGGAGAAGTCGTAACCGACGCCGCCGCCGCGGCGCATGGTCTCGGCCGCCTCAGTCAAGGCGGTGTAGATGCCCGGGTGGCCATCGTCCAGCGAGGCAATCGAATCACCGACCGGCTGCACAAAGCAGTTGATCAAGGTGGCGCTGAGCTCGGTGCCGGCGGCGGAGTTGATGCGGCCGGCCGGCACGAAGCCGCGGCGCTGGGCATCGAGGAATTTCGCTTCCCACTCGGCCCGGGCTTCGGGCGCCTCGGCCTGGGCCAGGGCGCGCGCCACGCGCAGGCGCAGCTCGTCCAGGCTCTGCTCCTCGCCTTTCGCGTACTTCTCCAGCAGCACCTCAGCGCTGATCTCCTGGGCCGGCAGAGCGGCCGGCGCCGCCAGGGGCTGGCGCTGCGGCGCCAGGCTGTCTTCGAAATCGAACTGGGTGGCTTGAGGCGTGCTGGGCGAGCTCATACGGGGTACTCCGGGGCGCAAAATCAGGTCTGAATCGTGGCGGCTGGCCGGGCCATGAAAGCCCGGCTGCGCATGCTGCATCCATCTTAGCGAGCCCGTTTTGACCCGGATCAGCAGATGGACCTGCCCGGCCAAGGCGGCGTCCGCACAAAAATAAATATGTCAGCGGCCACTCGCTTTTCAGACCTCGGGAACACAGGTTTGCAAGCTTCTGCAAGCTGGCTGTCTTGCTGAATTTGACCCAAAAAAGATTTCACCAATTGACAAGCACCCAGGCTCGCGCCACATGAATCTCGACCTGTTTGATGACGCTCAGGAGCCACCGCCGGCCCGGCAGGACCTGGCCCCCGGCGCCGTGTTGCTGCGCGGCCGGGCGCTGGCCCAGGCGCCCCAGCTGCTGGCCGCCGCCGAGGGTGTGATGGCCGCGGCCAATCTGCGCCATTGGCTCACCCCCGGCGGCCGGCGCATGGCGGTGGCGATGACGAACTGCGGCCCCTTGGGCTGGGTTTCGGATGCGCGCGGCTACCGCTACCAATCAAGGGACCCGCTGAGCGGCCAGCCCTGGCCGGCGCTGCCGCCGGTGATCGCCGAGCTGGCCGTGGCGGTGGCCGAGGAAGCCGGCTACCCCGGTTTTCGGCCCGACGCCTGCCTGGTCAACCGCTACCTGCCCGGCACACCGCTGAGCCTGCACCAGGACCGCGACGAGCAGGATCTGCGGCAACCCATCGTCTCCATATCCCTGGGCCTGCCGGCCATGTTTCTGTTCGGCGGCCTGAGCCGCAGCGAGCGGCCGGCGCGCTGGCCGCTGCAGCATGGCGATGTGCTGGTCTGGGGCGGGCCCTCGCGCCTGGCCTTCCACGGCGTGCAGGCGCTGGCGCCGGGCCGTCACCCGCTGCTGGGCGAGCAGCGCATCAACCTGACCTTGCGCTGCGCGGGATGAACGAAGATGCAGGCCGTCGCTGCAGCGAAAGGCTTTCATGTCCACCCATCACGCCACCATCCGCTGGGCCCTGGGCCCCGATGAAGACTTCACCGGCCGGCGCTACAGCCGCGCCCACCGCTGGCAGTTCGACGGCGGCGCCGATGTGGCGGCCTCCAGCTCGCCCACGGTTGTGCGCCGGCCCTTCTCCGACCCCAGCGCGGTGGACCCCGAGGAGGCCTTCATCGCCGCCCTGTCCAGCTGCCACATGCTCTGGTTCCTGGACCTGGCGGCCCGCGCCGGCTATGTGGTGACCCGCTACGACGACCCGGCCGAAGGCCTGATGGCCCAGAACGAAGCCGGGCAGGATGCCATCACCGAGGTGATGCTGCGGCCCGAAGTGCAGTTTGGCGGCGCCAAAGCACCCGACGAGGCGGCCGTGCAGGCCTTGCACCATGCCGCCCACGAGCATTGCTTCATCGCCAACTCGGTGCGCAGCCACGTGCGCTGCGAAGGCAGCTGGAGCTACCTGGCAACTTGAGCGGAGCGCAGCAAGCGGTAGTGATGCTCCACGCAGGCTTCACCGCGAAACACCGCGGCCTGGCTGTCCACCCGCGCAAAGCCCAGGCGCTCCAGCAAGCGGATGGAGCCGAGGTTGCGCGCATCGGTGATGCCACGAACTTCGGCCGCCGGTGAGCAGGCCCACAGCAAAGCGATCAGCGCCCCCACGCCTTCGGCCGCCAGGCCCTGGCCTTGGCGGGCCGCATGCAGGCTGAAACCGATCTCGACGGACGCCGAGTCAGCCGCCAGGCACATGCCGATGTCACCGATCAAGCGATCGCTGCCCGCCTCGGCCAGACCGAGCTGGCACCAGGCGCCGGGCTGCAGCAGGGGCGCGCTGGCCATCTCCTGCAAAAAGGCCAGGGCCTGGGCATCGCTCTGCGCCTGCCAGCCTTGGTACAGCCCGACCTGCGGGTCCTGACGGTAAGCCTGAAAGTCCGCCAGATCGCTGGCACGCAAACGGCGCAGGATGAGCCGAGCGCTGCGCTGCGGCAGCTCAGCCTCCAGCGAGCTCATGCCGGTTTCAGCCACGGCCATCAGCCCTGCGCCGAGCGCGCCGCCACCTTGGCCTTGACCTCGTCCGGCGACCAGAAGAACCAGTCGCGCTCCTGCATCAGCGCACGCAGGGCCTCGCTCTGGCCCTGGTTGACCTTGCCCGGGATCAGGCCCAGGCGAAGCCGGGTCTGCTCAGCGATCTGGCCCAGCTCCAGCAGCTGCTGCTGCAGACGGGTGAAGACCACCTGGCGGTAGAGATCGCTGGTGAAGAGCTTGAAGCGGCCGGTGGGCACCTCGTGAACTTCCTGCATCTGCGCCAGCTTGACGCCGGGGGTGTCCTGGTAGGCCTTGACCTCCAGCACCAGCAGCTCCTGGCGGCCCGGGTGGTAGGCCAGCATGTCGATCTCGGGCTTGGGCGCCGAGGTCTTGCCGATCTGGCGCTTTTCATCCTGCGTCAGCGCGACCTTGAAACCACGGCGCACCCAAAAGCCCGCTTCTTCCAGCAACAAGGCGACGATGTTCTCGAATTTGTCGACGCCCACGATCAGGCGCTGCTGCTGCTGTTCACTCATCTTTTCTATCCCACTCACCGGCTAACCGAACAGCGGGAAGTCTAGCTGCGGGCCGGCGCCTGATTCACTGGCTTCAACGCAAGGCCTCCACCGGCTGCAGGCCCAAGGCCAGTCGGATGTGGCGCGCCGCAGCCAAGACGGTGATGCCCAGGGTCAGCAAGGCCGCCACCAGCAAGGGCAAGGCCAAGCCCGGCAGCGGCGCCAGGCGGTCGACAAAACCGTCGAGGTAGGCCATGCCCGCCAGGCCGGCCAGAGGCAGGCCCAGGATGCCGGCCAGCAGCAGCGGGCCACGGAACTCGCGCGCCACTTCGGCGGCAATGTCGGCATGGCTGGCGCCATGCAAGCGACGCAGGACCAGCTCGGTGCGACGGCGGCGCAAGGTATCGGCCACCAGGGCGTAGGCGCCCAGCATGGCCACGCCGACCGCCAGCAGGGCGACGACGCTGAGCACCTGGCGCAGCTGCTCTTCCTGGCGGTAGACCAGGGCGGTCTGCTCCTCGGCGCTCCAGATCAGATGCCCCAGCGGCGGGCCATGGGTGCGCCAGACCTCCTCCAGGCCGGCGCGCAAGGCGCGGGCATCGGGACCGTAGACCGTCAAGTCCCACTGCGGCGCATCGCTGAGCACAAAGCCTTGCGGCTGGGCCGCATCGCGCGCCGATTCTTGCTTGATGTCATGGACCACCGCCACCACCCGGCGCTGCTCCTGGCCCTCCTTGACTTGATCACCACCGCCGCGCAACACGGCGCCCACGGCCGCCTGCGGTGTGGCAAAGCCCAGCAGGCGCGCCGCCTTGGCGTCGATCACCAGGCGCCCCTCGCCGCTGCCCTGCTCGGGCGCGCCGGCCAGCACTTTCATGCCGTAGGTGACGAAGTAGCTCGGCGAGACCGTGGTCATGCGCAGCATCTGCCTGGCGCCGCTGGGGCTGACGTGCAATTCACTCGGACCCCAATGGTCCATGGCCGGGCGGGCCGTGCTGAAGGCGAAATGCTGGATGGCGGGATGCTGGCGCAGGCCATCGACAAAGGCATCGAGCTTGGGCACGAAATCGCGCTCGACCATGGCGCTGAGCACCAGGCGGTTGCGGGTCTCGAAGCCGCGGTCCAGCTGCAGCAGGTGGCGGTGCTGCAAAGCCATCACCCCGCTCAATGCCAGCAGCAGCAAGGCGCCGCCCAGCTGCAGGCTCAACAAGCCCTGGCGCAGGCGCCGGCCCCAGGGCCCTTCGCTGACCGTGCGGCCTTGCAAGGCTGGAGCCGGCACCTGGCGCAGGGCCAGGGTGGCCGGCAAGGCCAGGCTCAGCGGCAGCAGCACCAGTTGCAGCAGCAAGAGGCCTTGCCAGGCCGGCGCCGGCAGCGCGTCCACCACCGGGCGCTGGGCGCTCAGGCCCAGCCAGTCGGCGGCGGCCGGGCCCAGCCACCAGGCCAGCATGGCCGCGCCAGCGGCGGCCAGGCCCAAGGTGATCAAGAGTTCGGCACACCAGAGCTGCAGCAGCTGGCCACCGCTGGCGCCCAGGCTGCGGCGCAGCGCCGTCTCGCGCTGGCGCTGCAGCAGCTGGGCCGCCTGCAAGTTCATGGTGTTGATGGCGGCCAGCAGCAGGAGCAAACCGCTGGCGGCGCCCAGGGCCGTCAGCACGGTCCAGAGCAAGTCCTGGCCCTCGAGCGGAAGCTGGGGCAGGGGCAGCGCGCGGAAATCGGCCGCGGCCGGGTCTGCCCCGGCGGTTTTCCGTTCGGCCGGCAGCTTGTCGTGCAGCGGATGGGCGCGGTAGGCGGCAGCCAGCAAGGGCGCGAGCTGCTGGATTTCAGCGCCCGGGCGCAAGCGCGCATAAATCTGCGCATTGCCCTTGTGGATGCCCTCCAGCGCCTCGGGGCTGTCGAGCAGGCCGCCGCGGAAATCCACGCCCGCCAGCTCGAAGCTGGCCATGGCCTCATGCGCCGCGTCCAGGGTGCTGCGGCTGTCGAGCGCCGGGATCACCGCCGTCACCGTGTAGCTCTTGCCCCGGCATTCGACGATGCGGCCCAGGGCCTGGGCCAGGGGCAGATCGCCCCAGAGCTTGCGCACCAGCTTGGGCGTCAGGGCGATGGCGTCCTTGCGGGCCAGGGTGGCGGCCAGGTCGCCATGCAGGGTCTTCAAGCCCATCAGCGGCACCAGATCGGGGTCGGCAATCAGCACCCGCACCACCTCGACGCGGCTCTGGCCATCGCCGCTCATCTGCAAGGTGAAGCCCTCGCTGCTGCTGCGGCTGATCTGCTCCAGCGGCAGGCCGCGGGTCTTGAGCCAGGGCACCAGGCCGGCCGGCGCGGCCAGCTGCCAGTCGCTCTCCGCACCGCCTTCGCCCTTGGCATGAGGGCGGAAGTCCAGCATCACCACACGCTCGGGCGCCGGCACACCGGGATCGATGGCGCTGCGCGACAGGGCCAGCACGGCCACCAGCAAGCAGGCCGCCTGCGCCAGCATCAAGCCACCGGCAGAAACCAGGGTGGCGGCGCGGCGCTGGCGCAAGCCGGCCCAGGCTTCGCGCAGCAGCAGAGTCAGCGGGCCGCTCATGCGCAGGCCTCGGCATGGGCGTCCACCAGCACACGGCCATCGAGCAGGCGCACGGTGCGCGAGGCCAGGGCCGCATGCTCGGGGCTGTGGGTCACCATCACCAGGGTCGTGCCCTCTTCGTTCAGCTGACGCAGCAGGTGCATGACCTCCTGGCCATGGGCGCTGTCGAGGTTGCCGGTGGGCTCGTCGGCCAGCAGCAGGGCCGGGCGCGCGGCGATGGCGCGGGCGATGGCCACACGCTGCTGCTGGCCGCCGCTGAGCTGGCTGGGCCGGTGGCCGGCGCGGTGGCTCAGGCCCAGACGCTCCAGCACCTCGGCCACGCGCTGGCGCTGCGCCCGCTCGGGCTGCTCGCCGTAACGCAGGGCCAGCTGCACGTTGTCCTGCACGCTGAGCTCCTCCACCAGATTGAAGCTCTGAAACACAAAGCCGATGCGGCCGCGGCGCAGCGCCGCCAGCTCGCGCGGGCTCTTGCGGGCCAGGTCTTCGCCTTCCAGCAGGTAGCGGCCGCTGCTGGGTCGGTCTAGCAGGCCCAGCAGGCCCAGCAAGGTGGACTTGCCGCAGCCCGAGGGGCCGGTGATGGCCACGTATTCGCCGGCCTCGATGCGCAGGTCGATGGCATTGAGGGCGAGGGTCTCGACATCACCGGCGCGGTGACGTTTGCTCAGTTGGCTCAGTTCGATCATGAGGTGATGGCTGCGCCCGCGGCGGGCGTCGGCAAAAAAGATGGGACCTGCGGAAGACTTCAGCCCCGGCCCTGCCAGCATCGCCGCCCCGCAAGCGGGCCGCCAAGCCCCCTGTCCGCTTCCGGACACCGGGCTGGCGCGCGCGTGCGAGCTGCTGCGAAGATGCAGGCCGTGAACGAACACGAAGCTTTGGCCTTGCCGCCCGCCCACCAGATCCTGCTGCTCGACGACGACCCCGGCGTCGGCCTGGCCGCCCAGCTGCTGCTGCAGCGCCGGGTAGCGCCCATCCATTGCCTGCGCCGGCCGGCCGAGTTGATGGCCGCCCTGGACCGGCTGCGCCCCAGCCTCTTGCTGCTGGACCTGAACTTCGGCCCCGGCCGCAGCGACGGCGCCCAAGGCCTGCAGCTGCTGGCCGAGGTGCAGGCCCGGCCGCAGGCGCCGCTGGTGGTGGTGATGACGGCCTACGCCGACATCGATCTGGCCGTGCAGGCCCTCAAGCGCGGTGCCTTCGACTTTCTGACCAAGCCCTGGGACAACGTGCGCCTGATCGCCACATGCCGCGAGGCCTTGCAGCGGGTGGATCAGCAACAACAGACGAGCCGGCAAGACCTGACCCCACCGCTTACATCGAAACCCGAGCTGACGCCTGACAGCGACCGCTCCCTCGCCGCCCAGGAGCGCGCCGCCGTGCTGGCCGCTATGGCCGAGGCCGAGGGCAATCTCAGCGCCGCCGCCCGCATCCTGGGCCTGTCGCGTGCGGCCCTCTACCGGCGCCTGGACAAACATGGTCTTTGAATCCTTGCGCCTGCTGGCGGCCGCCCTGCTCTGGGCCGCCGCCGGTGCACTGGGCCAGGCCCTGCTGGCACACGGGCCGCTGAGCGCGCGCGGCGCCCTGGGCCTGCTGCTGCTGACCGTGGCGGGCGCGGCCTGCGCCTGGCCCTTGCTGCGCGCCGCGGTGCAGCTGCGCCGCCGCCCGCCCCTGCCTTTGCCGCCCGAGCCGCCCTTGGCTATAGAGCAGCGCCAGCTGATCCTGTTGCAGACCCAGCTGGAACACCTGCCGGTGGCCGCCTGGGTGCTGCGCGAAAGCGCGGCGCAGCCCACGCTGCAAGCCCTGAGCAGCAGGGCGCGCCGCCTGACAGCGCCCGGCGGCGTGCGCGAGCCCGCGGCCTTGCATGCTCTGCTTCGCCACCCCGGCACGCGCAGCGGCCCGGTGCTGCTGGACACCGAGCGCGGCAGCGAGCGCTGGCAGCTGCAGCGCCAGCCGCTCTCGCTGGACGGCGAACAGCAGACCTTGCTGGCCCTGGTGCCACTGGAGAACGAGCTGGAGGGTGAATCGCTGCAGGCCTGGCAGCAACTGGTGCAGGTGCTGACGCACGAGATCATGAATTCGCTGACGCCCATCCAGAGCTTGAGCCAGACCGCCCAGCTGCTGCTGGACGAGCCGCCCCTGGTGGAAGCCGATCTGCGCAGCGCCCTGGCCGGCATCGAGCTGCGCGCGGCCGAGCTGGCGCGCTTTGTGCGCACCTACCGGCGTGTCAGCCAATGGCCGGCGCCGGTGCTGGCCCCGGTGGCGCTCGATGGTTTGCTGCAGCGGCTGCAGCAGGCGGTGGCCCCGGCCTGGCGCCAGCGCGGCGGCGAGGCCAGCTTTGAGCCGGCCAGCGCAGGCCTGTGCCTGCAAGCCGATGAAGGCCAGCTGGAGCAGGCCTTGCTGGCCCTGCTGCGCAATGCCGAGCAGGCCACCGAGGGCCTGAGCCAGCCACGCCTTTGGGTGCAGGCGCGCCAGGGCCGCGGCGGCCGGCTGCAGCTCAGCGTGCGCGACAACGGCCCCGGCGTGCCGCCGGGCCTGGAGCACAAGATCTTCATGCCCTTCTTCAGCGCCCGCGAAGGCGGCCAGGGCATCGGCCTGACCGTGGTGCGCCAGCTGGTGCACGGCATGGGCGGCCGCGTGCGCCATGTGCGGCCGCTGGAGGGTGGCGCGGCTTTTGTGTTGAGCTTTTGAGCGGCAAGCTCGGGCTCAGACCGTGATCGGCAGGCGCCGGTCCAGCCCGGCCAGATCGCGACAGAAGAACTCGTCGCGCAGGTATTTGCTCTCGTACTCGCGCACGTCGTAATGGACCCAGGTGGGCGCGATGTCCGAGGGTTCCAGCGATTTGCGGTTGCGGGCCAGCCAGCCGATCTGGGCATTGGACTTTTCGACCAGCAGGCTGCGCAGCTCGTTGCAGCGCTCCAGGTCTTCGCTCTTGCCCATGCCGGGCGCCAGCACGGTGTCGATGTCCACGGCCTTGCCGTGGTGATTGGTGGTGGTGCGGCCCTTGCGCTCGTTCTCGACCGCGCAGCGGTAACCCGAGGAGAAGCTGAAGCGAATGTCCTCGCGGTAGGCAAACAAGGCCCGCGCCGCCCAGAGGATCAGGCGGTGGATGCCGGGGTATTCATAGCGGTGGAACTTTTCCTGGCCTTCGCCGCCCGGCATGTAGCGGCCTTTGAAGCGGCCCTGACCGAAACCGCTGCAGACGCCGCAAGGGCAGCGCAGCTGCGCAAAGTCGATGGGAAAGCGGCTGGCCAGCTCGTCGATGGCCAGAAAGGTGGCGCGGTCCACCACACCGGTGGGCGCGCTCAGGCCCATGTAGTCACGCTGAAAGCACTTCACCTGCAGCTCGGTGCCCGAGCCAAAGTCCCCATCGAGCAGCGTGCCGCGGTAGCCCGCCAGGCGCAGCTGCAGCTCCACCACATCGTCACCCTTGAGCCCTTGTCGCAAGACCCGATCACCGTATGCCATGCCATGCTCCTTGCTCGCTGAACGCCCGCGACGCTGCGGGGCGAGTCAGACGCTAGGGGCTCACGAACCGGCCGGCCATCCCCAGGTGACGCGTGAATAGTGGCGGGCTGCGGATCGCATCAGTCGCCGAGATCGATCTCGGCCTGAAGCGATGTGCCTTGAAGACGGGCCGGCCGCTCGTAGTCGGCCAGCAGCCAGGCACGCTCGCGCTGCGCTGCGGCCTCTTGCAGGAGCTCGCCCAGCAGGCGGATGGAGCGCCCGTCGAGGGCGGCGAACGGTGTGTCCAGCAGGGTCAGGCGCGCGCCGCAAACAGCGGCCGCCAGCAAACCCAGCTTGCGCCGGCTGCCGGCCGAGAGCATGTAGAGCGGCTTGTCCAGGTGCGGCGCCAGGGCAAAACCCTCGACCAGGGCCGGCTCCAGGTCGGCGCGCCAGGCGGCATAGCGCTGGCGTAGGCCGCTTAGCCACGCCGAGGCCAGCTGTGCATCCAGCGCCGGGTCGGTCGGGTCCTCGAAAAAGATGTCCGCAGGAGCCAGGCTGCATTCGATCTGGCCCGACAGCGCTGCGCCCAGCCGCCCCGAGATGTAGCGTAAGCAACGCGTCTTGCCGCGACCATCGCCGCCGCGCAGCAGGCTCAGGCCCGGGCGCAGCTCGAAACTCAGGCCCTGGATCAGGGGCGGCTGGCTGGGGTCGGGGTGGGCGAGGCGGAGGGCGTGGGCGCGATAGACGGCCAGGGATGGGTCGGGTGACATGGGAACGGGCAGGCCTGACACAGGGTAGCCGCATTCTCTTCGATGTGCGAAGAGCAAAGCGATGGGCTTCTATGGCTTGAAAATTTGCTGTCAAATCCCAGCCAGCCGAAAGCCATAACGATGAATTCAAACGCCCAAATCTGGTGGCTCTGAACAACTCCAATCGCCCGGCCACGTCCGCGGCCACTCGCCTCATGGACTACACACGCAAATCCATCCTCGCGCTGCTTCGCGGGCCCTTGCTCTACACACCACAAGGCTGGGTGGTGCTGACCACGGCCTTGATCAGTTGCCTGCTGTTTGCGGACGCCCGCCTGCACAGTGAGCCACTGGTGATCCATCAGCTCTCAGACCGAGGCGCAGCGCTGTTGGGCATTTGGCCGGTCTTGGTCTTTCTGTTCTATGTGCACCTGTGCATGCCGCATTTCCGCCGGTCCTGGCGCCAGACCATGCTCCTGCTGCTGAGCGCGCTCTCGCTGCCTGTCGTCGAACTGCTCAAGGGCTTCTGACCGGCTTTTTGCGGCTCATGGAAAGACGGGGGCGACGCACAATCAGGCTTCTTCTACCAGGAGGCCTCCGTGCCCGCCAACAAAACCCAAGCCACAGCCGCCGATGTGGCCGCTTACCTGAACGCGATTGCCGCTACCACCCGCCGCGCTGACTGCCTGGCGCTGGCCGACTTGATGCAGCGCGCCACCGGCCAGCCTGCAGTGATGTGGGGCAGCGCCATCATCGGCTTCGGCCTGCACCGCTACCCACTGGCAGGCGGCAAGACTGGCGAGATTTGCGCCGTGGGCTTTGCCTCCCGGTCGGCGGACATCGCGCTCTACGGCCTGACAGGGTTTGACGAGGCCGAGCCCTTGCTGGACGCGCTGGGCAAGCTCAAGCGCGGCAAAGGCTGCATCTACCTGAAGCGGCTGGCCGATGTGGACGCAGGCGGGTTGGAGCAGTTGGTAACGCAGGCCTTCAACAGCAAGAAGGTCTGAGGCCGACAGCTGCAAACGGTAAATAACGGACCTCCACTGTCTTGATCTTTCTCGCTTCGGTGTCTCGTCCCGCCGCCGGGCTCATGGTTCGCGGGTCGGCTCTGCGAGCCGACTCCCCTCGGTGCTCACTCCGCGGCTCAGCGGCGCCAAACTCCCTCCGTTCGCTGCGCTCACTGTGGTCAAACAGTG
>NKIM01000077.1 GCA_002255955.1 Burkholderiales bacterium PBB2
GGCGGGGGATTCGAGGGTGACAAGCACCCTTTTTGCAAGAATTTGCATGTCTGCAGTGAAAGGCTCGGCCAGACCCCTCAGGCTGCGTAGCTGAGCGGCGTTGCGGCGGTGTGCGGGGTGCCTGCCGCCTGATGGGCGGACAGACGGAAGCGGGCGACCAGTTCCCGCAGTGTCTCGGCCTCGCGCAGCAGGCTGTGCGCGGCGGCGTTGCTTTGTTCCACCATTGCTGCGTTCTGCTGGGTGAACTTGTCGATCCGGGAGAAACTGGCATTGACGGTGCCCAGATCATCGGCCTGCTGCGCCGCTTCCTTGGCAATCGCGCCAATCGCGCCACTGATGCCGGTTATCTGGTCCACGATCTGGGCCAAGACGATGCCTGTCTCGCCCACCAGTTCGACGCCGGTGACGACTTGCGCGGAGGATGCCGTGATGAGCGACTTTATGTCGTGTGCGGCATCGGCGCTGCGCTGGGCGAGTGCGCGCACTTCGGTGGCGACAACGGCAAAACCCTTGCCGGCCTCCCCGGCGCGGGCCGCTTCGACCCCGGCGTTGAGGGCAAGCAGGTTGGTCTGGAAGGCAATGCCGTCGATGATGGTGACGATCTGTGAGATTTCTTTGGAAGACTGTTCGATCGCGGTCATGGCCGCAACGGCGCGTTCGACCACAACGCCCCCGGTCACGGCGTGATCCTGTGCCGCCGCCGTCGCACGGTTGGTTGAGTCGGCTGATTTGGCTGAGGTGCGGATATCGGCCGAGAGGCGATTCGTATCTTCGCTGTTCCTGGCGATGGCATTGGCCTGCTCCTCGGTCCGCCGGGCAAGGTCATCCGAAGCGGTGCGGATTTCGCCCGAACCTGTCGCCATCTGGCTGGCCGCCTGAACTACCCGGCCAAGCAGGCGATCGAGATCGGCAACCGCGCTGTTCAACGCGGTGCGCAGGGCTTCGTAGGCAGGAGGGAATGCGGTCTCGATCCGCGCGGCAAGATCGCCATCGGCAAGGGCATCCAGCCGCGTGCCAAGTGCTGTGATGACAAGCGCCTGTTCGGCGGCGATGCGGTTGCGTTCGGCGGCGGCTTCCGCCTCCAGCCGCGCGC
>NKIM01000063.1 GCA_002255955.1 Burkholderiales bacterium PBB2
TTCTTCGCCGGAGCAGCGGCCTTCTTGGCCGGAGCAGCAGCCTTCTTCGCCGGAGCGGCGGCCTTCTTGGCCGGTGCAGCAGCAGCCTTCGGTGCAGCAGCCTTCTTCGCCGGTGCAGCAGCAGCCTTCGGTGCAGCAGCAGCCTTCTTCGCCGGAGCGGCGGCCTTCTTGGCCGGAGCCTTCTTCGCAGTTGCCATTTCAGTTCTCCTTGATCAAGTGAAAAGAGCACTGCCTACAGTCAGCGAGGCCGCTGCAGCGCAGTTATTTGCCGTCCGAATGTCACCCAGGAGGAGTGCCCCGGTACGGCAAATGGGGGTGCCGGTCACGCGAGCCGCTGTGGATTCAGCGGCGCGCAGAACTGGCCAATACACACATCTTTCTTCTGATCTTTTTCGGTGAGCTGAAACGGGGGGGCGAGGAAGGCCGCAGCCTCCAACAACCTCAGTCCCAGCTCAGCGCGCCACCGGTTTGGTACTCGATGACGCGGGTTTCGAAAAAGTTGCGTTCCTTCTTCAGGTCGATCATTTCGCTCATCCAGGGGAAGGGGTTCTCTTCATTCGGGAAGAGTTCCTCCAGACCGATCTGGGTGGCACGACGGTTGGCGATGTAGCGCAGATAGCCCTTGAACATCGATGCATTCAGGCCCAGCACGCCACGCGGCATGGTGTCTTCGGCGTAGGCGTACTCGAGCTCCACGGCCTTCATGAACAGGGCTTTGATCTCGGCCTTGAACTCGGCCGTCCAGAGCTGCGGGTTCTCGAGCTTGATCTGGTTGATCAGGTCGATGCCGAAATTGCAGTGCATGGACTCGTCGCGCAGGATGTACTGGTACTGCTCAGCCGCACCGGTCATCTTGTTCTGGCGGCCCATGGCCAGGATCTGGGTGAAGCCGACGTAGAAGAACAGGCCTTCCATCAGGCAGGCGAACACGATCAGGCTCTTCAGCAGGGTCTGGTCGGTTTGCTGCGTGCCCGTGTGGAAGTTAGGGTCCATGATCGCGTCGATGAAGGGGATCAGGAACTCGTCCTTGTCGCGGATGGACTTGACTTCGTTGTAGGCGTTGAAGATCTCTGCCTCGTCCAGACCCAGCGACTCCACGATGTACTGGTAGGCGTGGGTGTGGATGGCTTCTTCAAAAGCCTGGCGCAGCAGGAACTGGCGGCACTCGGGCGCCGTGATATGGCGGTAGGTGCCCAGCACGATGTTGTTGGCGGCCAGCGAGTCGGCAGTGACGAAGAAGCCGAGGTTGCGCTTGATGATGCGGCGCTCGTCTTCGGACAGGCCGTTCGGGCTCTTCCACAGCGCGATGTCGCGCGACATGTTCACTTCCTGCGGCATCCAGTGGTTGGCGCAGGTGGCCAGGTACTTCTCCCAGGCCCACTTGTACTTGAAGGGCACCAACTGGTTGACGTCGGTCTGGCCGTTGATGATGCGCTTGTCGGCGGCCTTGACGCGGCGCTCGGCAGCCTGAGCCGACAAGGAGGCCGACACCGCCGCAATGGCGGGTGAGGAGGAGGTTAGGCCAGCTGCTGGGGCGGCGCCCGCGGCGGCCAGATGGGCGGCGCCGACGGAGGCATCAACACGCGCATTCGCAGCGGGGCTGGATGCGGCATTTGCAGTGGCTGAATCAGCAGGCTTCAGGTCTTCTTCCCAAACCAACATGGTGGACTTCCTATCGTGTCGAATTATCAGAGTGTTGTGTTCAAACACCAAGGACTTCTTGACATCAAGACGCCTTGTGCGTTGCTGTGCTGCATCGAATTTTCGATTCCGCGCACAAGATCACGCTCAACACATAACTTCAAATCTGTGCATACAAAAGACCGGCGACATCGATGAACATTGACATCGCAGGCCGCAGACAAAAAGAGGCGATCTCACATCGCCTCTTTTTCATCTGCTTACTGGCAAGCCTCGCAATCGGGGTTGTCAATCGAGCAGAACTTCATGTCCGTGGCGGGCAACTCGGGTTCAGCGACCACCGGTGCAGCAGCCACCGGTGCCGATGACAGGCCCGACGCGCCACCCGAGGACACCGCGTTGAGCTGACCGGACTTGGTCACCGTGCTCTTCTCGGCGTGAGTCGCGCCCATGGTGCGCAGGTAGTAGGTGGTCTTCAGGCCGCGCAGCCAGGCCAGCTTGTAGGTCTCATCCAGCTTCTTGCCCGAAGCGCCGGCCATGTAGATGTTCAGGCTCTGCGCCTGGTCAATCCACTTCTGGCGGCGCGCGGCGGCTTCCACCAGCCACTGCGTTTCCACTTCGAAGGCGGTGGCGTAGAGGTTCTTCAGCTCTTCCGGCACGCGGTCGATGCGGCGCAGCGAACCGTCGAAATGCTTGAGGTCCATGACCATCACGTCGTCCCACAGGCCCAGGGCCTTGAGGTCACGCACCAGCGCTTCGTTGATGACGGTGAACTCGCCCGACAGATTGGACTTGACCGAGAGGTTGCCGAAGCAAGGCTCGATGGACGCGTCCACGCCGATGATGTTGGAGATGGTCGCGGTCGGGGCGATGGCCACGCAGTTGCTGTTGCGCATGCCGTGGGTGGCGATGCGGGCACGCAGCGCGTCCCAGTCCATGCTGGTCGAGCGGTCCACTTCCACATAGCCGCCGCGGGCTTCGGCCAGCAGCTCAAGCGAGTCGATCGGCAGGATGCCACGGTCCCACAGCGAGCCGCGGTAGGACGAGTAGCGGCCGCGCTCTTCGGCCAGCTGGGTCGAGGCCCAGTAGGCGTAATAGCAGATCGCTTCCATCGAACGGTCGGCGAACTCCACCGCTTCTTGCGAGGCGTAGGGCGTGCGCAGCGCATACAGCGCGTCCTGGAAGCCCATCAGGCCCAGGCCCACCGGGCGGTGGCGCAGATTGGAGTCACGCGCCTTCTTGACGGCGTAATAGTTGATGTCGATCACGTTGTCCAGCATGCGCATGGCCGTGGCGATCGTCTTCTTCAGCTTCTCGTGGTCAACGCCACCGTCCTTCAAATGCTGGACCAGGTTGACCGAGCCCAGATTGCAGACGGCGATTTCGCTGTCGTTGGTGTTCAGCGTGATCTCGGTGCAAAGATTGGACGAGTGCACCACGCCGACATGCTGCTGGGGCGAACGCACATTGCAGGCGTCCTTGAAGGTGATCCAGGGATGGCCGGTCTCGAACAGCATCGAGAGCATCTTGCGCCACAGGTCCTTGGCCGGCATGCGCTTGAAGAGCTTGATCTCGCCACGGTCGGCCTTGGCCTCGTAGGCGGTGTAGGCGACTTCGAATTCCTTGCCGAACAGATCGTGCAGGTCCGGGCAGGTCGAAGGGCTGAACAGGGTCCAGTCGCCACCGTCCATGACACGGCGCATGAACAGATCGGGGATCCAGTTCGCGGTATTCATGTCGTGGGTACGGCGGCGGTCGTCACCGGTGTTCTTGCGCAGCTCCAGGAATTCTTCGATGTCCAGGTGCCAGCTTTCCAGATAGGCGCAGACCGCACCCTTGCGCTTGCCGCCTTGGTTCACGGCCACAGCCGTGTCGTTCACCACCTTCAGGAAAGGCACGACGCCTTGCGACTTGCCATTGGTGCCCTTGATGTGCGAGCCGAGCGCGCGCACCGGAGTCCAGTCATTGCCCAGGCCGCCGGCGAACTTGGAGAGCAGCGCGTTTTCTTTCAGCGCCTCGTAGATGCCGTCCAGATCGTCGGCCACCGTGGTCAGGTAGCAGCTCGACAGCTGCGAGCGGCGGGTGCCCGAGTTGAACAGGGTCGGGGTGCTGGACATGAAGTCGAAGCTGGACAGCACTTCGTAAAACTCGATGGCACGGGCTTCGCGGTCGATCTCGTTCAGCGCCAGGCCCATGGCCACGCGCATGAAGAAGGCCTGCGGCATTTCGATGCGCTTGTCATCGATGTGCTGGAAGTAGCGGTCGTACAGGGTTTGCAGACCCAGGTAGTCGAACTGCAGATCGCGCTCGGCCTTCAGCGCCGCACCCAGGCGGACCAGGTCGTACTGGGCCAGCTTCTCGTCCAGCAGCTCGGCGGCCACGCCCTTCTTGATGTACTTGGGGAAGTACTCGGCGTAGCGCTCTTGCATCTGCTCCTGGCTGATCTCGCCACCCACCACTTCGCGGCGGATGGTGTGCAGCAGCAGGCGTGCGGTGGCGCGGCTGTAGCCCGGGTCTTTCTCGATCAGGGTACGGGCGGCCAGGATGGAAGCCTTGTAGACCTCGTCGATGGGCACACCGTCGTACAGATTGCGTTTGGTCTCGGCCAGGATGGGCTCGGGCTTCACATCGGCGCCGAGGTTGGCGCAGGCCGACACGATCAGGCTTTGCAGATGGGGCAGATCCAGCGGCACGCGCTGGCCGTTGTCGATCACGGTCAGCGTGCTCTCGGCCGGCGCGGTTTCCACCAGGCCTTGGCGCTGGCGCTCCTGGAAGCGGCGCTCGCGGTACAGCACATAAGCACGTGCCACTTCATGATGGCCGCCGCGCATCAGGCCCAGTTCCACCTGGTCCTG
Organism: Burkholderiales bacterium PBB2; assembly: GCA_002255955.1. Taxonomy (GTDB): domain Bacteria; phylum Pseudomonadota; class Gammaproteobacteria; order Burkholderiales; family Burkholderiaceae_C; genus Paucibacter_A. The sequence goes on from NKIM01000063.1 coordinate 4,497, forward strand.
GATGTCTTCGATGTGGAAGGTGCCGCCGCTCGGGCGCGAACGCAGCAGGGCACGCACCACCGCTTCGGTCAGGCCGTCCACCGTCTCGCGCACGCTGGCCGAAGCCGCGCCGGTCGTGCCATGCACGGCCAGAAAGGCCTTCATCAGGGCCACGGCGATCTTGCTCGGCTCGAAGGCCACCACCGCGCCGTTGCGGCGCAGGATCTGATAGGCCTGGAACGCCGACTGGGCGGCCAGGCTCAGAGTGGACGACGCCAGGCGGCTGGCGCCTTCGGGCGCCGGGTTCACAGCGGGAGCGGCTTGTGTCTGCATGGATCTTCCTTGTGAGGTCACGTTTGATTCAGTCAATACATAGCGGGGCGGCGGCGTGGTGCGCGCCCGTCAGGGGCATCGCTGGCACACGCCGGACCGCCTCGGGTCGGGCAATGGTTGTTTCCGGCTGCTGGCGCGAAGCGGATCGGGCTCCTGGGGAGCACCGGCCGGCTCGGCCGACTGCTGCGAGGTTGACGCAAGAACCCGCGATCCATCGGCGGGTGGCGCCTGCTTCGCCGCGGCTGCCGCACCGACCGGTGGGTCGGCGAGCGCCGTTCGAAGCCTCGAAATCAAGTCTTGGGCCCTGCTCCAGCCCCTGCCGCCCGAAGGCGTGAAGAGGTGTCTCCAGAGCACCGCAGCCAAGATTGAAGGATACCATGAAGAACACTATATCTGGGGCCGACCACCCCCTCAAGCACTACCGATAGCGTATCAATCCGGTTGACGACCCCGTATGAACGCGCTATGCCTCAGCCCCCGACAAGCCCGTGAAACCGGGGCTTGCAGCCTGTTTTGAGCAGGAAATCACGGTCTGAATTCGATGGCCACGCGCAACGCGCGCGCCAACCCGCATCAAATCAGGCCTGGCGGCCGAAATCGCTCGCCAAGCCGCGCCAATGCTGGCTCGGCGCGAAGGCGCTTGGCCACATTTCGAACCCCCGCACTTCAGACTGAAGCCGGTCCACAACTCCGTTGGAGCGGCTCATCCAGGCAGCCAAGGGCCCGTGCAGCAGCGCGGCCAGCGCACGGACTTACGTTTTTTTACCGAGTCCGCATCAGGGGCTTCTCAAGGCCCCGCGATCAGTCGCCCGCCGTGATGCCCAGGCGGGCCATGCGGTAGCGGATCTGCCGCAGGCTCAGGCCCAGGGCCGCGCCGGCCGCTGTGCGGTTGAAGCGGTGCCGCGCCAGGGCGCGCAGCAGGATCTCGCGCTCCACCTCATCCAAGTAGACGGCCAGATCGGCGGGCAGCTCTTGGCTCTGGCCCCGATCCAGCGCCTCATCCGATTCACCCAGCCCGGCCACCACACCGGCCTCCGCCGGCTCCAGCGCATCGAACGCGCCGAGCTGCGAGTCATCAAGCACATCCTCGGGCAGGCCCAGGTCGGCCGCCGTGATCCACTCGCCGCCCGACAGGGCCAGGGCGCGGTGCAGGAGGTTCTCCAGCTCCCGCACATTGCCGGGGAAGGCATATCGACTGAGCAGCTCGAGTGCATCGGCGCTGAGGCGCGGCACCGGCGACACGCCGGCATCCTGGGCAATGCGCTGCAGCACCCGCTCGCCGATCTGGGCCACATCCTCGATGCGTTCGCGCAGCGGCGGCACGCGCAGCTGGATCACATTGAGGCGGTAGAACAAGTCCTGGCGGAAGCGGCCGGCGGCCACCTCGGCGCTGAGGTCTTTGTGGGTGGCACTGAGGATGCGCACATTGACCGGCGCCTCCACCACCGCGCCCACCGGCCGCACCGAACGCTCCTGGATGGAGCGCAGCAGCTTGCTCTGCATGGCCAGGGGCAGATCGCCGATTTCGTCGAGGAACAGCGTGCCGCCATCAGCCGCCTGGAAAAAGCCTTCGCGGTCTTCGTGCGCGCCGGTGAAGGCGCCCTTGCGGTAGCCAAAGAACTCGGCCTCCAGCAGCTGCTCGGGAATGGCGCCGCAGTTGACGGCCACAAAGCGCTGGCGCGCCCGCACACCGCTGTCATGGATGGCGCGGGCCACCAGCTCCTTGCCGGTGCCCGACTCGCCCTGCAAAAGCACCGGCGCCATGCTGCGCGAAACCTTGTCGATCAAGGCCCTCACCTCCTGCATGGCCGGCGATTGCCCGGCCAGGCGGGACAGAGCCGAGTTGCTGGCCGGCACGGACGCTGCAGCAGCCCGCGGCGCCGGCGTCTTGGCCACAGGTGATGTCTGAGGCTCGAGTGCAGCAGTCGGCGCAGCGGCAGGCGCAGCGATCGGCGACTTGGCCACCACCGGCGGCGCGGCCGGCACACGGCCCAAGGCCGAGGCCACCACCAGGCGGAACTGGCGCAGGTCCACCGGCTTGGTCAGGTAGTCGTAGGCCCCGGCCTTGAGCGCCTCGACGGCGTTCTCGGCCGAGCCGTAGGCGGTGATCACCAGGGTCTTCTCGCCACGGCCCTGCTGCTCCAACCAGTGCAGCAGATCCAGGCCGCTGCCATCGGGCAGGCGCATGTCGGTGATCACGGCGCTGTAGCTCTGCGCTTGCAGGCGCGCCAGGCCTTCGTTGACGCTGCCGGCGGTCTCCAGCTCGTAACCCTCACGCAGCAGGGTCAGCTCGTAGAGCGTGCGTAGATCGGGTTCGTCATCGACCACCAGGAGGCGGTGCGTGGGGCCGACGGCTGCAGGCGAACTGCTGCTGCTACTCATGCTCATCTCGAATTCGTTGGGGTGGGGGTGAAAGCGGCCGACGGGGCGGCCGGCGGGGTGCTCGGCGGCGGCACGCGGCGCAAGCGCAGCACAAACTCATTGCCGGGCAAGTTCGGATCATGGCGGCGCTGCACATCGATGCGGGCGCCGTAGCGTTCGCACAGCTCCCTGCAAATGTACAAGCCCAGGCCCGAGCCGCGGCTGCGCGTGGAGAAGAAGGGCTCGAACAGATGGCGCTCCACCTCGGGCGCGATCGGCCGGCCGGCGTTGAAGATCACCAGGCGCGCCCAGCCCGGGCCGCTGGCGGCCGCCTCTTCTTCCAGCAAGACCTGCACCGAGGCCGGCCCCGGGTCGGCATGGCGCAGCGCGTTGTCCAGCAAATTGACCAGCACGCGGCGCAGGTGCTCGGGGTCGAAGCTGACCACCAAAGGCTGCAAAGGAACGACACAGCTGAGCGGGTCCAGCGGCCCCGGCGCCAGCTGGTTGGTGCGCGCCCAGTCGAGGCAGGTCTCGTTGACCAGGGTGCTGGCATCGACCGGCGTGGGCGTGGGCACGGCGCCGGGCGCCACCTCCAGCACATCCTCGACGATGCGCTTGAGCCGCTGCACATTGGAGGCCACCATGCGTGTGAGCTGCTGCGCACGCGGCTCGCCGCTGCTGTCCTCGGCCAGCAAGGCATTGGCCTGATCGATGGCGGCCAGCGGGTTCCGGATCTCATGCGCAATGCCGGCCGACACCCGGCCCATGGCCGCCAGCTTTTCCTGCTGGCTGCGCGCCTGGACCTGGCGATTGTCCTCGATCAGCAGCACGCACAAATCCTCGGTGGTGTGCGACTCGCGCCGGCGCGTGAAGCGCATGCGCAGGCGCAAGCTGCGCTGCCAGCCGCTGGGGAAGCTGAGGCTGACATCGCGCCCCAGCTCGGGCCAGTTGCCGGCCACAAAGGCCTGCTCCACCGAAGCCACCAGGGGCTGCCAGGCCGGCACGCCGCGCAGGCGGAATGGCGCCTTGCGCACCATGGCCGGGCCGGCCGGCGCTGCCTCAGCTGCGGCCACTGGCGCGCCATCGGCCAGCAGGATGCGCGCGGCCGGGTTGGCCGCCCGCACGCGGCCGCGCCGGTCCACCACCAGCACGCCCTCTTGCATCTCCTCGATCACCAGGCGGTTCAGCTGCGCCTGCTGGCGCGCCAGCTCCATGCTGCCGCGGGCCGCGCGCTCCTCGCGCGCCAGGCGCCCAGCCAGCTCGCTGGCCAGCAAGCTGACCACAAAAAAGCCGCTGCCGACCAGGCCGGCCTGGGTCATGCGCAGGCCGATGTCAGCCCCCTCCAGCACGGCCCAAGCCGCCACGCCCAGCATCAACAAGGCCGCCATGGCCGCTGTGGCCAGGGCCAGCAGGCGCGGGGTCAGCACGCCGGCCATCAGCACGGGTAAGACAAACAAGGCGCCATAGTTGACGCCAGCCAGGCGGTCGAAGGCATGGAGCAGGCCGAACAAGCCAAGGTCCAGGCCGATGCTGGCCCACCACTGTGGGCTGGAGATGCGCGCCAGGTTCTTGGCCGTGGCGCCACGCTGCAAGCGCGGCAGCAGCCACAAGGCCAGGGCCTCGGCGGCGTAGAGCAGGCACAGGGCCAGGGTCCAGCGCGGCGGCGAGGCGCCGAGCAGGCCGGCAATCACCTGGGTGGCCACCAGCACCAGGCCCAGCGCCGCACGGGCGGCCAGAAACGCGCGGTACAGGCGCGAAAACGCATTGCCCCCGGCCTGCACCAGACGCCGCGCCTGCTGGAAAAAGAACTGAGAGTCCTCGGCGCTCTCGTGCAGGGACTCGGCCTGCAAGGCATCCCAGGCGGCGCCCTCGGCCTGACTCGGGCCCCAGCCGCCACCGAGGCTGCTGCCGGCGTCAAACTGCGACTCGCCCGCATCTCCCGTCTCAGCCGCCTCCAGCTCATGCCCCGGGCCGAACCAGGACTGGGCCGGCTCCGCCCGTTTGCTGGCGCCCAAGCTCATCGCGGGCCGCCGTGCTCCGCCTCGTACTGGCTGCGATGCGCCGCGCTGCAGAACACCCCGCCCATGCCGGGCAGCGCCTCATCGCGCGGCAGATGCAGGCCGCAATGCGCACAGCTGAGCATGTCCTGGGGCGTGGCCGGGCCGGATTTCTTCTTCTCGGCCGGCGGCGCGGCCGGGCGCGCGCGCTTGAAGCCCAGCACAAAGAACAAGAGGGCCAGCAGCATGATCAGAAGCAGATATTTCATGGACGCAATCGAAACAGTTCAGCGACTCGGGCAGCGCGGCTGGCGATCAGCAGGCGACTATCACAGCGGCGCGCGCTGCAACAGCACTTCCAGCACAAAGCGCGAGCCGGCATAGGACAGCAGCAGGAGCAAGGCGCCGAAGTACAACCAGCGCGTGGCGCGCCGGCCGCGCCAGCCAAAGACCTGGCGGCCGGTCAGCAAGCCGCTCAGCACCAGCCAGCCCAGCACAGCGAACAAATTCTTGTGATCCCAGCGCCACTGCGGCGTGAACCACCAACCCAGCAGCAAAGCCAGGGACAGCATGCTCACACCGGCCGCCACAAACTGAAAGGTCAGGCGCTCCAGGCGCAGCAGCGGCAGGCCCGGCTCGGGGCGTGCGCCCAGCATGCCGGCCCGGCCCATGGTGCCCGAGGCCACCTGCCGCATCTGCCGCTCGGCCCGGCTCAGCAAGGCCGCATGCAGCACCGCCACACCGAACAAACCGTAAGAGGCCAGGCCCAGCACCCAGTGCAGTGGCGCCCAGGGCGAGCCGGCCAGCGGCCGCGCCTCGCCCGGGAACACCCAGGCCAGCGCCACCGCCGCCATCGCCAGCAAAGCCAGCACCCGGCGCACCCCGGGCACAGCCAGCGGCAAAAAGCGGCTCTCCACCAAATACACGCTGAGCACCAGCCAGACCGTCATCGACAAGGCCGGCGCAAAGCCGAAACGCGCCCCCACCAGGTCCTGGCCCAGGCCGGCGATGTCCAGCACCAGGGCGGCCAGATGCGCCGACCAGGCCAGCAGAACCGGCCAGTCCAGACCCAGCCGCGCACGCTCGGCCGCGCCATCGGCGGCCCGTGCAACCGGCGCGCGCAGGCCCACCCAGAGGTAGCTCAAGGCTGCCAGCACACTGGCCGCAGTCAGCCACGGCGTGACGGCCGCCGAGGGGCTCATGAAGGCAGACGATAAAATCATCGGCACAGTGTACTTTTGCGCGCCGCCCGTCCGGACCGGCGCCACCCCCCATGGCTTCCAATTTGACCGACCGCCTGAGTCGCCTCGTGAAAACGATGCGCGGCCAAGCCCGCATCACCGAAAGCAATGTCCAGGAGATGCTGCGCGAAGTGCGCATGGCCCTGCTGGAAGCCGACGTGGCCCTGCCCGTCGTGCGCGACTTCATCGCGCGGGTCAAGGAGAAGTCGCTCGGCGCCGAGGTCGTGGGCTCGCTCAACCCGGGACAGGTGCTGGTCTCCATCGTCCACAAGGAACTCGCCGCCACCATGGGCGAGGGCGTGGCCGACATCAACCTGGCCGCCCAGCCGCCCGCCGTCATCCTGATGGCCGGCCTGCAAGGCGCCGGCAAGACCACCACCACCGCCAAGCTGACCAAGCACCTGATCGAGAAGCGCAAGAAGAAGGTGCTGACCGTCTCGGCCGACGTCTACCGCCCGGCCGCCATCGAACAGCTCAAGACCGTCACCAAGCAAGCCGGCGGCGAGTGGTTCGCCTCCAGCCCCGACCAGAAGCCGCACGACATCGCCCTGGCCGCGATCGACTACGCCAAGAAGCATTACTTCGACGTGCTGCTGGTCGACACCGCCGGCCGCCTGGCCATCGACGAAGCGCTGATGGCCGAAATCCGCGATCTGCACGCGGTGCTGAACCCGGTTGAAACCCTGTTCGTGGTCGACGCCATGCAGGGCCAGGACGCCATCAACACGGCCAAGGCCTTCAAGGAAGCCCTGCCCCTGACCGGCGTCATCCTGACCAAGCTGGACGGCGATTCACGCGGCGGCGCCGCGCTGTCGGTGCGCCAGATCACCGGTGCGCCGATCAAGTTCGCGGGCACGTCCGAGAAGATCGACGGCCTGGAAGTGTTCGACGCCGAGCGCCACGCCGGCCGCGTGCTGGGCATGGGCGACATCGTGGCCCTGGTCGAGGAAGTGACCAAGGGCGTGGACGTGGCCGCCGCGCAGAAGCTGGCCGAGAAGCTCAAGACCGGCAGCGGCTTCGACCTCAACGACTTCCTGGCCCAGATCTCGCAGATGAAGAAGATGGGCGGCCTCTCCGGCCTGATGGACAAGCTGCCCACCCAGATGACGGCCAAAGCCGGCGCCGCCGACATGGACCGTGCCGAGCGCGATATGAAGCGCATGGAAGGCATCCTCAATGCCATGACGGCCAAAGAGCGCGCCAAGCCCGCCCTGCTGCTGGACGGCAAGAGCAAGGCCAGCCGCAAGCGCCGCATCGCCGCCGGCGCCGGCGTGCAGATCCAGGACGTCAACCGCGTGCTGGCTCAGTACGACCAGATGCAGGGCATGATGAAAAAGATGAGCGGCGGCGGCCTGATGAAGATGATGAAGAAGATGGGCGGCATGAAAGCCATGAAGGGCATGATGGGCGGCGGCGGTGGCATGGGCGGAATGGGCGGCCTCGGCGGCTGAAGCCCCAAGCCCCCCGGCACTTCACCCACGAAAAAGCCACCGCAAGCGGTGGCTTTTTTCATGGTGCAGAAACCGAGCGGTTCACTCGTTCACGAGTCACCACTCATTCCAGCAAGGCCTGCGCGAACTCGCGTGCATTGAAGGTCTGCAGGTCTTCCAGCTTCTCGCCCACGCCGATGAAGTAGACCGGTATGGCCCGCTCGCGGGCAATCGCCGCCAGCACGCCGCCCTTGGCCGTGCCGTCCAGCTTGGTGACGATCAGGCCGGTCAGTCCCAGCGCGTCGTCGAAGGACTTGACCTGGCTGAGCGCGTTCTGGCCGGTGTTGCCATCCACCACCAGCAGCACCTCGTGCGGCGCATCGGCCTGCGCCTTGGTGATCACGCGCTTGATCTTCTTCAGTTCTTCCATCAGATGCAGCTGGGTCGGCAGGCGGCCGGCCGTGTCGGCCAGCACCACATCGCAGCCGCGCGCGCGGCCGGCGGCCACGGCATCGAAGGTCACCGAGGCCGGGTCACCGCCCTCCTGGCTGATGATCTGCACCTGGGTGCGGTCGGCCCAGACCGACAGCTGCTCGCGCGCGGCCGCGCGGAAGGTGTCGGCCGCCGCCAGCAGCACTTTTTGATCGGCCTCGGCCAGATGGCGGGTCAGCTTGCCAATGCTGGTGGTCTTGCCGGCGCCGTTGACGCCCACCACCATCATCACCGTCGGGCTGTGCTGGCCCACGGCCAGGCTTTTCTCCAGCGGCTTGAGCAGTTCGGCCAGAGCCTCGACCAGCAGACCGCGTACGGCCTGAGGGTCGGTCGCCTTGGCTTCCTTGACGCGGCGTTTCAGATCGGTCAACAAGAACTCAGTGGCCTTGACACCGGTGTCGGCCATCAGCAGCGCTTCTTCCAGCTCCTCGTACAGCGCATCGTCGATCTGCGTGCCGGTGAAGACCTGGGCGATGCTGGAGCCGGTTTTGCGCAGGCCCTGACGCAGCTTGTCGATCCAGCTGCGGCGCGGCTCGGGCGCCGGCGCCGGGGCTTCAACGGCCACGGGCACGGTCGCCACCGCAGCAGCGGCCGGGGCTGGCGCTGGCAGCGCAGCGGGCTCGGTCGCAGGTGTCAACTCCGGCGCCAACTCAGGCGCGGGCACCGGAGCCAAGACCGGAGCTGGTGTCGGGGCCGGAGCCGCAACAGGAGCGGGCTCAGGCGCCGGGCTGCTGGAAAATTTTTTCTTGAAGAAACTGAACATGGGCACTTTGGGCTGCGGCGCTGCTGCGGCTTCTGGATCATGAGGACAGGAAGCCGGGGCAGTGCCAGCGGGCGAGTGGGCCGGCGGAGCCAGCGCGACGCTCATCCCGGTGATCGGGGTTCGCACCGCAGCGGGGCGTCGGCATCGACACCCTCGCCTGCGGCTGCGGCCGGAATCATAAACGGCGCCCCTCCAGCGCCGGCCGCGACCGCGAAATGCCCGAAATGCCCGGCCACCCGGTCGGCCGCCACGCCCCGGGTGGATACTCGAATCCTGCTCCGCTTCCAGCCGCCGCCTCGCCGCCCGGCTCACGCACCGATGGACATCCTCGACGCCCAGGCCACGGCCGCCCTGCTGCCCTTCGATCGCCTCGTTCCGGCCGTGGCACAGGCCATGCTGGACCTGCGCGCCGGGCTGATCCACGCGGCCACCCGCTCCGTCCTGCCCTTGCCCGATGGCGGCAGCTATCTGGCCATGCCCTGCACCGATGCGCAGTACGCCATCACCAAGCTGGTCGCGGTCACGCCCGCCAACCGGGCCCTGGGCCAGCCGACCATCCAGGGCCGTTTGCTGGTCAGCAGCGCCAGCCACGGCGAGCCACTGCTGGTGATGGATGGCTCGGTGGTCACCGCGCGCCGCACGGCCGCCGTCACCCTGCTCGGCATCGAAACCCTGCTGCAGCGCCCGCCCGCGGTGCTGACCCTGGTCGGCACCGGCGAACAGGCACGCAGCCACGCCTGGGCCATGAGCCAGCGCTGGCCCGGCGTACAACTGCGCTGCGTCGGCCGCAACCGCGGCCAGGGCGAGGCTTTCGCCGCGCAGCTGAGCAAGGAAGGCCTGCCGGGCCTGCGCGCCCTGCCCCTGGAGCAGGCGCTGGAAGACAGTGAGGTCACGGTGGCCGCCACCACCAGCCTCAGCGCCGTGCTGCCCGCGCATGTGGCCGACCCCACCTTGATCGTCGGCATCGGCAGCTTCACCCCACAAATGGCCGAACTGCCCGCCAGCGAAGTGCGCCGCCGCCAGGTCTGGGTCGACGACCTCGACGGCGCCCGCCATGAAGCCGGTGATCTGCTGCAGGCTGGCATCGACTGGAGCCGCGTGCACAGCCTGGCCGAAGCCTTGCGTCACTCCGATCTGATTCGCCCACCGCTCTTGTTCAAGACCGTCGGCCATGCCGCCTGGGACCTGGCCGCCGTGCGCGTCGCGCTGCAAAGCCCATGACACGGGGCTTGGGGCCGATTTCAGCCCCGGCTGCAGCCGGCCGCTGTGCCTCACCTCACCCCTCGTTTTCAAATTTCCTGATATTTTTTCAAAGAACGCTTGCGCGGCTCAAAAATCCGGTGCTATAGTAGAGGGCTTGAGGCGCTTTAGCTCAGCCGGTTAGAGCGACGGAATCATAATCCGCAGGTCCGGGGTTCGAATCCCTGAAGCGCCACCAAAACATGAAAAGCCCGCATCCGAAAGGTTGCGGGCTTTTTTTTGTCCGCGCGGTTCCAAACAACCGGGCCGGCGAATGAGAACCCGAGCGCAGAGGCAAAAAAAGCGCCGGCCATGCCGACGCTTCGCTCCACCGCTTTCTCAGACGCCGTCTCAGGCGCCCTCAGGCACAGATGGCAGGCTGCGCCTCAAACGCCGCAAGCACCCGCTTGCGCGACGCAGCGCGACACAGCCTTCACCCGAAGGGGCGGATTCGCCCCCTCGGCGGCAATGGCGGCGCAGTGCCTAGACGTGAGGGCGGCACCGACTAGGCGCTGAAATCAGCGGCACTTGCGTTGCGGTCCGCTTGTTGCTCTCCGTGAGCCAGGGCATGGCGCGCGGCCCGACGCCCATGCACCCAGCGATACAGCACCGGCAGCACCAACAAGGTCAACGCGGTGGACGACAAGATGCCGCCGATCACCACCGTGGCCAGCGGGCGCTGTACCTCGGCGCCGGTGCCCACGGCCAGGGCCATGGGGACGAAGCCGAGCGAGGCAACCAGCGCCGTCATCAGCACCGGGCGCAGGCGGGTGAGCGCGCCTTCACGCACGGCATCATCGAGCGCCATGCCCTGCTCTTCGCGCAGGCTGCGGATGTAGGCAATCATCACCAGGCCGTTGAGCACCGCCACGCCGGACAGGGCGATGAAGCCCACGCCGGCCGAGATGGACAGCGGGATGTCGCGCAGCCAGAGCGCTGCAATGCCGCCGCTCAGCGCAAAGGGCACACCGGTGAAGACCAGCAGGCCGTCCTTGAGGTCGCGGAACATGGCGAACAGCAGCAAGAAGACCAGGCTCAGGGCCAGGGGCACGACGATCTTGAGGCGCTGGCTGGCGGACTGCAGCTGCTCGAAGGTGCCGCCCCACTGGGTCCAGTAACCCGGCGGGATCTTGACCTCGGCCTGCAGCCGGGCTTGCGCCTCGGCCACAAAGGAGCCGATATCGCGTCCGCGCACATTGGCCGTCACGACCACGCGGCGCTTGCCTTGTTCGCGGCTCAGCTGATTGGGGCCCGGCGCCATGTCGAACTGCGCCACCTCACCCAGGGTCACGTAGGCCGGCGCGGCATTGGCAGACGTGGGAGGCAGACGCAGCGGCAAACGCTTGAGCGCCTCCACATCGCTGCGCAAGGTCTCGGGCAAGCGCACGAGGATGTCGAAGCGGCGGTCACCCTCGAACAGCGTGCCCGCCTCCTGGCCACCGATGGCAATCGCCGCCGTCTCCTGCACCTCGGCCACGCTCAGGCCCAGGCGGGCCAGCTTGGCGCGGTCCAGCTGCAGGCTGAGCATGGGCAGGCCGGTGGTCTGCTCGACCTTGACGTCGGCCGCGCCGGGGATGCGCTGCAGCACGGCCGCGATGGCCTCGGCGCTGCGCTCCATCACCGCCATCTCGTCCCCAAACACCTTGACCGCCACATCACTGCGCACGCCCGAGATCAGCTCGTTGAAGCGCATCTGGATGGGCTGGGTGAACTCGTAGTTCTGGCCCGGCACCTGGGCCACGGCGGCCTGCAGCGCGGCCACCAGGTCGGCCGTGGGCCGCTTGGGGTCGGGCCACTGGGCGCGAGGCTTGAGCATGACAAAGGTGTCGGCCACATTGGGCGGCATGGGGTCGGTGGCGATCTCGGCCGTGCCCAGCTTGGCGTAGACGCGCTGCACCTCGGGGAAGGTCTGGATCACCCGCTCCAGCTCGGCCTGCATGGCCACCGATTGACTCAGACTGGTGCCCGGGATGCGCAAGGCATGCAGGGCAATATCGCCCTCATCCAGGCTGGGCACGAATTCGCTGCCCATGCGGCTGAGCATCAGGCCGCTCAGGCTGACCGACACTGCCGCCAGCGCCAGCACCAGGGGCTTGTTCAGCAAGGCCCAGTCCAGGGCCGGCGCATAGCCGCGGCGGGCCCAGCCCATCAGGCGGTTTTCCTTTTCGGCCACGTGATCGCCGATGAACAAGGCCACGGCCGCCGGCACAAAGGTCAGCGACAAGATCATCGCGCCGGCCAGGGCCGCCACCACGGTGAAGGCCATGGGATGGAACATCTTGCCCTCCACCCCGCTGAGGGCAAAGATCGGCAGGTAGACCACCATGATGATGAGCTGACCGTAGAGCAGCGGCCGGCGCGCCTCGCGCGCGGCGGCAAACACCTCGGCAAAGCGCTCGCTTCGACTGAGTGGCCGACCGGCCAAGGCCTGGGCATGGGCCAGGCGGCGCACGCAGTTCTCGACGATGACCACGGCGCCGTCGATGATGATGCCGAAGTCCAGCGCGCCCAAGCTCATCAGATTGGCGCTGACGCGGTTGGCCACCATGCCGCTGAACGTGAACAGCATGGCCAGCGGAATCACCGCCGCCGTGATCAGGGCCGCGCGCAGATTGCCGAGGAAGAGAAAGAGCACCGCCACCACCAGCAGCGCGCCCTCGAAGAGATTGCTCTTGACGGTGGCAATCGCCTTGTCGATCAGCACCGTGCGGTCGTACACCGTCTGCACGATCACGCCCTCGGGCAGGCTGCGGGCGATCTCTTTCAGCTTGAGGTCTACCGCGTGCGCGACCACGCGGCTGTTCTCGCCCATCAACATGAAGACCGTGCCCAGCACCACCTCGCGGCCGTTCTCGGTGGCCGCGCCGCTGCGCAGCTCCTGGCCCAGGCCGACCTCGGCCACATCGCGCACGCGCAGCGGCAGGCCCTGACGGGTCTGGATCACCGTGTTGGCGATGTCCTCGATCGAGCCCAGCTGACCCGGCGCGCGGATCAGATATTGCTCGCCGCGCCGCTCGATATAGCCGGCGCCGACATTGCTGTTGTTGCGCTCCAGCGCCTGCACCAGCTCGGCCAGGCTGAGGCCATGGGCCACCAGCTGCTCGGGCCGGGGCGCCACCAGGTATTCCTTGGCATGGCCGCCGATGGGGTTGATCTCGGTCACGCCGGGCCCGGTGCGCAGCTGCGGCTTG
>NKIM01000085.1 GCA_002255955.1 Burkholderiales bacterium PBB2
GAGTGCGGCAAGCCCAACAACGGCGGCACCAAGATCTTCTCGATGGTGGGCGACGTCGAACGGCCGGGCAACTACGAGATCCCGCTGGGCACGCCGTTCAGCAAGATCCTCGAGCTGGCTGGCGGCGTGAAAGGTGGCAAGAAGCTGAAGGCCGTCATCCCTGGCGGCTCGTCTGCGCCCGTGCTGCCCGCCAGCGTCATGATGGACTGCACGATGGACTATGACTCCATCAGCAAGGCCGGGTCCATGCTGGGCTCGGGTGCCGTCATCGTGATGGACGAGACCCGCTGCATGGTCAAGAGCCTGCTGCGCCTGAGCTACTTCTACACCCACGAGTCCTGTGGCCAGTGCACGCCCTGCCGCGAAGGCACCGGCTGGCTGTGGCGCCTGGTCAACCGCATCGAGCATGGGCACGGCAAGGCCGAGGATCTGGCCCTGCTCGACAGCGTGGCCGAGAGCATCATGGGCCGCACCATCTGTGCGTTGGGCGATGCGGCGGCCATGCCGGTGCGCGGCATGCTCAAGCACTTCCGCGACGAGTTTGCGTACCACGTCGAGCACAAGACCTGCATGGTCCCGGCCTACGTCTGAAGAACCGGTCTGACAACATGATCGAAATCGAACTCGACGGCAAGAAGGTCAGCGTCGCCGAAGGCAGCATGGTCATGCATGCGGCCGACGCCGCCGGTACGACCATCCCGCACTTCTGCTACCACAAGAAGCTGAGCATCGCGGCCAACTGCCGCATGTGCCTGGTGGACATCGAGAAGGCGCCCAAGCCGATGCCGGCCTGCGCCACGCCGGTCACGCAGGGCATGATCGTGCGCACCCAATCCGACAAGGCGCTGAAGGCGCAGAAGTCGGTGATGGAGTTCCTCCTCATCAACCACCCGCTCGATTGCCCCATCTGCGACCAGGGCGGCGAATGCCAGCTGCAGGATCTGGCCGTTGGTTACGGTGGCTCGTCGTCGCGCTACCAGGAAGAAAAGCGGGTCGTCTTCCACAAGAACGTGGGGCCGCTGATCTCGATGCAGGAGATGAGCCGCTGCATCCATTGCACCCGC